>JABURP010000030.1 GCA_014762645.1 Crocinitomicaceae bacterium | reverse complement strand
GCTACTAGGAATAATTTTTTCATAATTTAATTTTTAATTGATTAATAATTTATGTGTCCCATTAGACAATTATCATACCAAAGTAAAAATTAAATATTGCAACTAAGGGTTTGTTCGATAGAAAGTTGGAAAAGTCGGATCAAAATCCAAAGGTAACCCCACCTAGAATCTGGAAGCCCTGAACGCGGTAATTCATCCAGCGATCATATTTCTGTCCGGCAATATTATTCAGTTGTAAAAATGCAGACACCCTTGGGTTGTACCTATACTCTACACTTAGGTTACCATCTGCAATCACTGGCATATCAACGGGGATGTCATCATCTGCAGGATTAAATAGATAAACCGGCGATTTCCGACCATACTCTAACGTAAAATCAGCTTTTGCATATATCTTATCAAAGAGGTTGTAGCTACCTCGAACGGTTGTTTTTAATTCCGGTAAATGCCATGCAAATAATTGTGTTTCCGGTGAATATTTATTCCATTCTGCCATGGCGTCAATTTTTAGTTTCTCTCCATTTTGGTAGGATATACCTCCTTCTACACTAAAAACGCGCATATCTTCATATCGGACGTCAAATTTGTTGAGATCAGACCATGTATTTTCATTAACAAATAATGCCTTGTTATTATAATTTCTGTAATGTGCAGCCACATTAAACGAAATAGTTTTTGACAGTGTTCCTTTTATCCCTCCGTAAAAATTATACTCCGTTTCGTTCATCATTTCCTGCCCGGAATATATATATGGGTTTAGACGGTTAATAGTATAGAAGGAATTTTGTGTAACACCACCGTCAATTCCCACATACGGGATAAACATATCATTAAACAAACTGTACTTTGCTTCCACAACCGGAACGACTTTAAAGATTTTATCCTGAACCGGGAAGTCAAAGTTGATATCCAAACCATAGACGACTTTCCACTTATCTCCATAAGTTGAAATGGTTGGCCTGAAAGTTACCAGGGCATTTCTGATGTTGAATCGTTCATCTACAGCTAAAGAAGCATCATCTTCAGCATACCAGTAGCGGTTATGTTGCCAATCAAAATCAAGATGATACGTGTTTTTACCTTGTTTATAGGCAAAATCTGCTCCGATTAAAAAGTTATTATTTCGGGCATGCTTGTCTCCCAGGCTATCCCAATATGGCTCAAATTCATGAAAGTAATGATTGCCGATATGCGCATCCCACAACAGTTTTGCACTGTCCTTTTTAGAGAAATTACCCATGTGGAAAGTTCCTCCTATTAGTTGCACACGGTTTCTCAACGTATCTTTATTAAAGAAATCAGTGGTGTCTACAATCCCGTAGTAGTGATACCCGTTATTCATGTAATCCAGCTCTGTTTCTAATTTGAAATTGGTTGTAAACCATTCACCAAATAGCTTTCCACTGGTTTGATCATATGATGAGGGAGCGAATCCTTCAAGATTACTCCAGGATGAGAAGTGCTTGACGTGTGCTCCCATATTCATCCTTCGGTTACGTTTGGTGTTATAATAAATTTCTGCAAGCGGTGAAGTATACATACCCAGCCCTACTTTTACATAACCCGGGTAGAGCTTATCCAGTTTATCTCGAATCTTAATTTTTGATGCTTCTATATCTTTCAAGTGTATCTCCGTGTCCATATTCCTCACTAATAACGGATAGTGGATATCAGGAATTGGAATAACCGTGTCGATTACTTTAGGTTGTTCGGTGATACGATACGCAGGCGTAACCTTACGTTCGGCGTCTGCAACAATGGTAAATTCATCCTGTGCAATTCCAACCTGAACTGTACAGCAAGCGAGCAGAGCTATATATAATGCCTTACGAATCATTTTTCACCTCCTATCTCAATAGTGTTATTACCATTATTTTCTATTTGCTTCTCTTTGTTTTTCAGGCTTTGCAGGTATTGCATCACTTCATTGGCTTCATCAAGGATGCCGTCATCCTGAACAGAATAGTTATCCAACACGGATTGCAAAGTATACTCTGCCTGGGCATAATCTTCCATCCCGATTGAGTTCTTAGCCTGGAGGATTAGAGCTTTGGCTGACCAGTAATCATATCCGGCGTGCTCTTTCATCAGGACTCTAACTTCATCCTCAGACTTTTTATACTCTTCTTGTAAGTGATAGATCTCTGCTACCCGGTACTGGGCTTCTGCTCCTATAACACCTTTCGTGCGTTTTGCCACTTTTCGGAAAGCTTCTATAGCAACGGGGTAGTTTGCCATTTCAAATGCTGCCTTACCAATAACGTAATGTGCTTCAGTAATGACGTTATCTAGCGACATATCATTATCCAGTACTTTTTGCGCATAAGGTTTAGCACCTTGATAGTTTTCCTGTAAGGCCTTGCAACGCATTATCCCTATATGTGCTCGCAATTTATTTTCCGGGTATGTTGCCACTTTTTCCAACTTCTCGTAGTGCCGAATGGCTTCGTTGTAATTTTTTTGTTCGTATGCATACTCAGAGGTAAACATGGCTGCCACCTCGGTATAAATTCCTTCGGGACGACTCAGCACGTTTGTATAGTGTTTATAGGCCTGATCCTTTTGGCCTAATCTGTTATGACAAGTTGCTTTATAATAATTTGCCTCTAGATAGAAAGTTGGATTCGAAAATTCTTTTAAATAATCATCAAATGCTTTGATTGCCTTTTCATAAAGTGAGTCCTCATATAAATTGAAAGCGTTAAAGAACAGGAGTGAATCTTTTTCCATGTTGTTCATTCCTCCGAATTTCTCAACAAGGGCAATATACTTTTCAGGTTGATTAAGTGCCGTGTAGACGTCTTTTAATCGTGCGAGTGCTTCACGTTTTTTAGTTTCATTATTGTAATCATTCAGCACCCTTAAGTATCCTTTTTCAGCAGCGGCATATCTCTCTTCTATAAAATCCAATGTTGCAATTTGAAAGACCGCAAACACTGCCTGAGGATGGTTCGGATAATCAATGATCAATTTTTCATAGTGTTGCTTGGCCTTGCCATTTTCGTTATTCAACCTGAATGCTTCTGCAGCCTCATAAAGTGCTGGAACCGCAAATGTGGATCCCTTGTGATTGTTCACGATATCCAGCATAGTACTTGCTTTTGCCCCCTGATTCCCCTGAAATCCCTGTGTCAATCCCACCTGATATTTAGCATAGTCAACCTGGCCGCCATTCTCAGCAATAGCTCTGCGGTAAAAATCTATGGCTTGCTCATCTTGCTTGCTTATAAAATACGCGTCACCTATTCTCAGGTAAGCGTCTGCAATTTTAGTGTGAGAGGGTTCTCCAGGGTCTTGCGTAAAGGTTCTGAAATTCTGGATAGCCGCACTATAATCCTCTTTTTTAAAGTAACAATAGGCAATGTTGTAATATGCATCATTGTGCTGTGGTAAGTTATAGCTTCCGGGAACCTGCAAAAATGTTTTGTACACTGAAATAGCATCATCAAACTTGTTCATTTTATAATACGCTTCTGCTGTCCAATACTGAGACATAGCATTTACCTGGGGATCAACCGGATATTTCCTGGCCAGTTTAAAATTTTGGATGCTTTCCATGAAACGGCCATTTTCGAATAACTCTACCCCATAATTAAACGCCATCATCTGGTAGGCATTCTTCATATTAAAATCAATATTCTCAATACGTTCAATAGACTCCATGGCCGATTTATAATTTTTCATGGTGGTGTAAACGTTTACGAGATATTGGTAAATGTCCTGATTTCTTGGTGAGTCCGGGTACCTTTCCAAATACAGGTTTAAAGCTTCAACAGCCTCATCAAAAGGATTAAAATCTAACTTATAGGAAAGGATGGCATAGTTATACAAGGCATCTTCAGCAATTTCTTCATCAAAATGCATTGCTGCAGCCAACTCAAAAGCATTTCGTGCATAGAGATATTCATTTTTTTTCATGTAACACTCACCAATATGGTAAAGCGACATCTGCCCCAGTTCATCACGAACATTAGCTACTTTATCAAACATGCGCACGGCTTTCATGTATTGACCGCTTTTGTAGTATGCGTATCCTAATTGGTAATCTTCATCACGCGTAGTAGCACTCTTACTATTGTACTCTTCTAAAAATGGTACTGCTTCATCATATTTGCCGGTTCTGTAAAATGCATCTCCGATCAGATGCGCCATTTCTACATCACTTCTAGGATCATTTTGTACATCCGGTGCATATTCAATCAATTCATCATACTTACCTTGCAGGTAAAGTATTTGAGCAATGTACTTTGGAACTGACTTTTTAAATGCAGGGTCATTTTCCAGTCTTTTGAATCCCTGGAGTGCCACTTCGTAGTTTTCTTCAGTATAGGCTATATGCGAATAGTAGTAAAGAGATGGATTTTGATACTGAGATTCAACATTAATCACTTCATAGAAAGCATCACGCGCTGCTTTTGGCTGGTCTTTTCTGAAATAGGCATAGCCTAATTTGAAATAGTATTCAGGATGCATCTCCGGGTCCAGCTCATTGACATCAACCAATTGCATCCATTTAATGACGTCTTTAAATTTATTTTTACTGAAGTAGTAACGCCCCAACTCAAAATAGATGGTTTGACGATAAATACTTTCCGGGTACTCTTTAAGAAAGCCTAATAAAAGTAGTTCTGCATCTGCATGATACAGGTAAAGTGCACAAAGTGCGTTATAGTATTTTGCTTTGATGTAAAAAGGATGATTCGGTTCATTGATATCCTTCATGAATACCTTGAACTCTTCCTGTGCAGCTGAGAATTTTGCTTTTTCAAACAACTCTTCTGCACGGTAAAAATTGGCATAATCCGAAGTGTACTTATCTGTCAACTGGGCTGTTGCAGAAAAGCCGACGAATAGCATAAGTATGAGGCTCAATCTCAACATCAATGGTTTGTAGTTTTAGCAAAGCGTTTAATTTGTGTTTACAATGCCCTGCTTAAATTTGTAAAATTAACGTCGAGGAGTAGGGTTTTTAAGGGGGGTACTCGAAAGTTATAAACGCAAGTCTGTTAAGTTTATTGTATTAATGTGAAAAGTGTTTGATAACTCTCCCCAAACTTTTATCAAGAATGTTGCCAAAAAAACATTGATATGGCTATTTTTACGGATTGATGGAAACGACAAACCACATCTTTTCTATAGAACATGGAGAAATTCACCAAAAAGATCAATTGATCTTGAAGGATGTAAATATTTATCTTGAAAAAGGTGAATTTGTTTACCTGATTGGTAGAACCGGAACCGGAAAAAGTAGTTTACTTAAAACCCTCTACGGTGAATTACCCCTTAAAAAAGGGAAAGGACACGTTGCAGGTTTTGATCTCACAACACTAAAACGCAAAGAGATTCCGTTTTTAAGAAGAAAACTGGGGATAGTCTTTCAGGATTTTCAGTTACTATCAGATCGATCTATCTTTGAAAACCTGAAGTTTGTTATGCGATCAACAGGTTGGAAAAAGAAGGAAGACATTAAGAAAAGAGCGGAAGAAGTACTCCGTCTGGTAAGTTTGGATCACATAGAATCAAAAATGCCGCACCAGCTATCAGGAGGTGAACAACAACGTGTATCTATTGCCCGTGCTCTGGTAAACAAACCTGAATTTATTTTAGCAGATGAGCCTACTGGTAACCTTGATCCGGAAACATCCAAAGAAATAATGGCCGTGTTAATGGCTATTGCGAAAGAAGGAACATCCGTACTTATGGCTACGCATGACCTTGCACTTATGGAGCAGTTCCCATCTCGTACCATGCAGGTAAAAGATGAAACAGTAGTAGAACTTAACCCTATGAATGAATTCAATCCGTTTGAACAAGTTCGGTTTGAATAATTTTTAGCTTAATCTAACTCTTCAGAAATTTTAGGATTTTTTCAGCTTTGATTTTATTGCTGTAGATAGCGTTGAACTTTTGATCCCGATCTGCTTTCATTTCTTTGGTAAACTCCAGATTCATCAATTCATCAATTCGATCGGCAATTTTGTTTGACTCATTTACAACATCACACATTTCAGCAAAAATGCCATCATCATCCATGTATTTATTAATAATAATATGCCTTCCCGATTGCAACGCATGAAGTAGTTTCAACTTTATTCCGGTCTGCTGGAATGTTAGCAACAAATGGATTTGAGCATCCCGAATCAAAGAAGACATAGTTTCCTGATCAGGTGTATCTATCAATTCAACATTTGCAGATGAACCCGCCAAAGATTTAAGTGAAGCAGAAGGTCCACGTCCTGCAATTATTATTTTGTGTTCCGTTAATGGAGAAATTTGCTCTATGATATGCGTTGCTGCATTTTCATTTTCAGTTACGGAAAGATTTGCCTGAAACAGCACAAATTTTTCTTCGGGTTGTGGTTGTGAAAAATCCAGCGTGTGTGTATCGTCAAAGAAAGGCGGCAAATGAATCGTTTTACCGTACTGCTCAAAATGTGGGATATCCTGTCTTGCTACACATAGGGTTATATCTGCATGTCGAATCTGCCATTCGTAATTTCGAAGCTTTTTTGCTTCCATTTTCAGATACCATTTCCTGAAGATATTTTTCTCCACATGGGCCAGACCTTCATAATATTCATGTTCAATATTGTTGGCACGGTACAGTATTTTTTGATCCTGTACGTCATTGTGTAACAACCAGTAGGTACACTGGATTCCATCCATTAATACCGGTGCCGGATCTGATAGGATATTGAGCAAAAGAATT
The DNA here is from genome assembly GCA_014762645.1 of Crocinitomicaceae bacterium. GTDB lineage: Bacteria > Bacteroidota > Bacteroidia > Flavobacteriales_D > Crocinitomicaceae > Paracrocinitomix. Next base: position 44,775 of record JABURP010000030.1, on the reverse strand, counting down.
GAATCATTCCGTGTTGCAACCACATAGGGTAACTTACTAAACAGCAGTTTAAAAATGCTTTGTTTTCGCTCGTAGTAGTACAATTTTGAGCAGTACTTTTCCAATTCTTTTGTAGGGGGATTGTGTCCTTTATAATAAAAGCAATGATAGATAATCTCAGCCCCTGCTTCGTGTAAGCTTTTCAGTTTATAGAAAACATCTGCAATGCCTCCGTAGTTTGGCGGATATGGCACATCAAAAGCTATAATATGTACTTTAGGTTTATCCAATTTTAAATATTAAGATGGCTGAAAGTTTTGAAGCAGATCAATATAGATCATTCGAAGCATCTTTTTCTCGTTATTCCAGGTGAGTTCCTTTGCTGCGGCTTTTGTGTTTTCTTTATAGTGATTGTAAATATCATGATTTAGAAACAACTCGTTCAATTTAGTCGCAATAACATCCGGGTCATGAGATGGACACACTACACCCAGTTCATACTTTCTTACAATCCCTGCAATTTCTGGTAGGTCTGATACGAACAAGGGAATGCCGGAATGAATGTAATCGAATATTTTATTGCCCAGTGCAAATCTGTAGTTGATGTTCGTGTCTTTATCCATTGATACTCCCACGTCGGCATTCATTGTAAATTGAAGAAGCTCATCATACGGTCGTTTACCAAAAAACAGCACTTTATCACCCAAACCTTGTTCTTGTACTTTGTGTTTTAATTGAGGCACTACGTCCCCATCACCTACAACGGCCAACACGGCATTATCCACAAACGGAATAGCTTCTACCATTTCTTCAGCACCCCTCTGGATATTAATTCCTGCACCCTGCATGATCACGACCTTTTTATTTTCGGGTAAACCCAGATCAGCTCGTGTTTTTGTCAAGGGGATATCTTTTCTGTCTGAAATATTCCTGACCACAAATACCTCTCGTTGGTATTCCTCCCGGTATAATTTTGCAATCGATTCATTAACCGTATACATTATATCCACCTTCGGTACGCACCTCTTTTCAATTCTTCTCCAAAACCGTTGAATTTTTGGCCGATCCACCAACTCAGGAGTTTCACAATAGTATTCATGCGAATCGTACACCAACGTACAATTACGTTTAAATTTACGCGCCCAATGGTTGGCATAAAGTGTATCCAGGTCGTTCGACAACAAGACATCTGCTTTATGAAACAAAAGGTAAAAAAACAGTCGCAGATTATATGTTGCATAAAAGAGCGGACCTTTCGTAAACCAAAGCCGAAACCTTTTTGTTTTATACGGCAACTCCGGCATAGTTTGACTATGCTTCAGTTTGCGACCAACGAGGGTGACATCAAAATTATTCGCTACCAAAAATTCACAAACCTTTCGAACCCTTTGATCGGTGAACAGGTCATTGGTCACTGAGACTATTATTTTCTTTTTAGGTGTCACGCGGCAAATTTAACTGATTTAACCATGATTTATTGCTCTACCAATTATCCTCAATTTTAAGTTTTTAACATTATCATTGTCCATTTAAATAAATCCGTTATTTAACGCGATTTCTTACTGTATATTTACATTACGATAAAGCACTCAAGTATGAATATGACATTTTGGAAAACCTTTTGGGCGAGTTTATTAGCAACTGTTTTGGCTGGAATTATTGTAACAGTGTTATTCTTTACCATCCTTAACGCTATGCTTTCTAATCTTGATGGGATGTTTAAACCAAAGCCCTTCAAAATCAAAGAAAATAGCGTTTTACACATGAAGTTAGGATCAGAAATAGGTGATTACTCTAAAGCTGATTTTAACCCGTCCACCTTTCAAATTGACAAACAGTTTGGTGTAATGGAAATTCTTGATGCTTTAAAAATTGCTAAAGAGGATGACAAGGTAAAAGGAATCTTCATTGAGTGTGATGGTGTGGATGCCGGGTTTGCATCCGTTAAAGAAATCAGAGATGGAATTGCTGACTTCAAGGAGTCGGGCAAATTTGTTTTGGCGTATTCGGAATATTACAGTACTAAATCCTATTATTTATCTACCGTTGCAGATGAACTTTATGTTTTCCCAACCGGAATGATTAATTTTTTAGGTTTAGGAGCTGAATTGATGTTTGTTAAGGGTGCTCTTGAGAAACTGGATGTTGAAATGCAGATTATTCGTGGATCCAACAACCGATTTAAATCTGCTGTTGAACCACTTATTTATACTGAAATGAGTGAAGCCAACAGAATTCAAACCCAAAAATATGTAGATGCATTATGGAATGAAGTCCTTAATGCTGTTTCTGAATCCAGGGGGGTTGAAAAATCACGCTTAAATGTTATTGCAGATAGTGTTTTTATTAGAAAGTCTGGTGATGCAGTAGACTATAAAATGGCAGATGGTGTCAAGTATTATGACGAGATCCTGGATTTGTTAAAGGAAAAATCAGAGACAAAAGAAGATAAGGACCTGCAATTGGTTTCTTTTAAAAAGTATGCATTAAAGAAGACTAAAAACGACCGGGTTTTGGATAAACTCAAAAAGAAAAACATTGCAGTGATTTTTGCTGAAGGAGAGATAGTAGATGGCAACGGTCAGCATGGTCAAATTGGCGGAAGTTCAACCTCAAAAATGATCCGTGAAGCCCGTGAAGATGAGGATATCAAGGCAGTTGTTTTGCGTGTGAATTCGCCAGGCGGGTCTGCTTTGGCGAGTGACATGATTTGGAGAGAAGTGATTTTGACCAAAGAAGCTGGTAAACCCGTAGTTGTTTCAATGGGTGACGTCGCGGCATCTGGTGGATATTATATCTCGTGCGCCGCAGATAAAATCTATGCTCAACCAAATACAATTACTGGATCAATTGGCGTTTTTGGTATTATCCCTTATACCGGTAAAATGTTTGAAAATAAACTGGGAATCACCTTTGACCGGGTTGAAACAAATAACCATGCCGTCCTGTCCCTTAATAAACGACTAACTGACAGAGAGCTACTAATCGTTCAGGAAGAAATTGACGATATTTATGATGACTTCATAACAAAAGTTGGAGAAGGCAGAGACATGTCGAAAGAGATGATAGACAGTATTGGTCAAGGTCGTGTTTGGGCGGGCGTTGACGCCATGGAAATTGGGTTGATTGATGAATTTGGCGGAATCTATGACGCTATTAACTACGCCGCTGAACAAGCTGATATTTCTGAAGATAAAATTGAAATTCAATTCTTCCCTAAACGGAAAAAAGATGGTTTCATGGAGATGCTTGAAGTCATGGAAGACATGGATGAGCAAGTGTCTATTTCAAGTCGTTCAGCTGTAGAAGCGCAGTTACTGGAAATTTGTAATTATTTCCGAACCATGGGTACAAGAAAGAGTATTCAAGCCCGGTTACCTTATTTAATTTGGGTTGAGTAATGCGAATTTTCTTTATTGTCATACCAGTTGCTCTTCTGTTTGCTTGTAACGGGGCAAATGAAGATACGGAAAATGGATCCGTTCAGAATAAGAATATCACGGCACAAAGTGATAGTGATTCCACTGACGCAACTGAAGAGGAGCAGGAAGAATTACCTGAGCCGCCTATTGAAATCCCGCGTTTTACTGTAGAAAGTGACTATTGTCTCCCCTATCCACACGAACGTTTTCTTACCTGGTGTGAAACGGATTCACTTTATGAAGTTTTTGGAAAGAATGGCATTTTTTATGGATTGATCTACAACTACCTGATCACCCACCTGGATTCACTGAATACAAAGCAAGTAGACAAAACTGATCCTGATTGGGGAATACTGGAATGGAACCAGAATTTTTCAAATGGTCTTGTCTTTAAATATATCAAACATCCTGAAGCAGGAGCAAATGCTGAACTTAGAACTTCTTGTACAATAAAAAATCGGAAAGAATTCTATGAAACACTTTCTGTTCTGATTTATAGTGAGGATAATGTTTGGAATGAGGATTCCACAGAATATTCACCAGATGGTGCAGGGTGTCACTACAATATTGAGCTTGATGATGATAGTCTATACACCGTGTCCTGGTATTGCGGCTGTTAATCTTTATCTGCTATCGCTGAGTATTCCTTGATTTTCTGTTCATCTTCTTTTCGAATTACCATGAGCGTATTGTTAGCCTCCACAACGATATAATCATCCAAACCCTGCAAAACAACCTTTTTCCCTTTAGGAACATGAACAATACAGTTTTTTGATTCGAACAGATGGACCTTATCACCCACTACTGCATTTCCATTTTCATCATGATTTAAGTGTGTATATAATGACCCCCATGTACCAAGATCAGACCAGCCAAAATCGGACAACACCACACTGACATTAGCAGCTTGTTCTAGCACTGCATAGTCTATAGAAACACTTTCCGTCTTTTCAAATGCATTGTTCACAAATTCCTGTTCTATTCCTGTGTTATAATCATTCCCTTTTGAGCAAAATAACGTGTGAATTTCTGGTTTGAATTTTTGCAATGCATCTATAATCGTGGTTGTTTTCCAAATGAAAATTCCTGAGTTCCAGTAAAAATCACCACTGGCCAAAAATTGCTGTGCTTTTTCTAAATCGGGCTTTTCCGTAAACTTTACAACTTTGCTTACTTCTCCGATTTTAGGAAAGGTAATACTGGAATCAAAATTAATATAGCCATATCCTGTATCGGGCCTGGATGGTTTAATTCCCAGCGTAACAATTTGACCATTTTCAGCAGATTGAATGGCGGTTTCAATCGTTTTGACAAATTCACCCTCTTTGAGTATCAAATGATCTGCCGGTGCAACAATGAGATTAGCTTCATTATTTAATGCGTGGATTTTATGAGCTGCATAAGCGATACATGGAGCAGTATTCTTTCGCATAGGCTCAGTCAGAATCTGATCGTAAGGCAGGCCGGTTTGTTCGTGTACAAGATCAGCATAATCTTTATTGGTCATGACGTAGATCTGGTCAGCCGGAGCTATTCGCTTCATCCTTTCTACCGTCATTTGAATTAAGGTTTTACCGATACCCAAAACATCTAAAAATTGCTTGGGCCTGTCCTCCTGACTCATGGGCCAAAACCTGCTCCCAATTCCACCGGCCATTATCACTCCAAAATTATTTTCCATCTATCTTATTTCACAATTCATTAATAGCGTCGTATGCTGTCCTCAATCTCTGCGGTTACAACTTCCTCAACTTCTGCCAGTCCTAAAACCCTGTAGGTTCGACCTGTATTTACTTCTTTACATTCGTAGCGCTTTCGTAATTTTTTTCCAAGAATAAAGCGTTTTCCTTTCAGCTCAAAAATATCACCTTGTTCCAAATGCTCCACTAAAGTACTTGGATCTTTATCGTAACGTCGCAACACCCGGTAAAGTTTATCATCAGAACAAGATGCTGCTTTTGCATTCTTTAAATAATTATTAACGGCCATGCTCACATCAGTTGGGAGTAACTCTCTCGTAATAAGAGGTTGAAACAGTTTTTTGAATTCTGATTTCCACTCGGTTCCGTGCGATTTAACCCGGTTTCCGTATTTTTCATGAGTGGTTAAATGTGCCATTTCATGAATCGTTGTAATCAAAAATGCATATTTGTTAAGATTGCCATTAACAGAGATGCGGTGTGGCTTGCCGTCCCAGGGTTGGCGATAATCACCCAACTTGGTTTTTCTCGGTTTTGACACTGTAAAGTGAACCGTCTTTTCAACGATAAACTCGGCCACATAAACCTCTGAACCGGCAGGTAAAAATGGCCTTAACTTTTCACTAAATACAACTATTTTCTCCGTTCTCTCCACTAATATTTTCTATCCTTAATGAGTTGCTGAATTCCACCATTCATTTTAAGGGCCTTCTGATAATAACGCATTTCTTTTTTTGCGTGAATTCCCGCCAGCGTTAATTGTCGAATCAACTCATTGTTTTGTTCATTGTTCAACAAATATAAAAACTGAAAAAAGCTTATATCCCCAAATGAATAACGCAATTCACAAAATTTCGGATAATGACTATCCCTGTAATAATCCTCCAACCAATTTAGATAACTACCAAAGCTGTAATAATCAGAAAGTTCTGATTCAATGGTTGTTGTATTTAAAAAAGCAGAAGTATTTTGTGCCATTAATCCTTTATATCCTGTTGTATGTTGAAAAACCGATCGCGTTTCATCTAAATAATGCTCATAAAAATCAATTTTTGCCCGCACCGAATCATCTATTTCTTCCGAAAACCAGTTGAACGTATTGTCCAGATTACTTACGATCTGTTTATTCACCCAATAACCTGATGTATCCAGGAACCATCCTTTTTTTTCTGCGACAATCTGTATCGTATCTCCTGCTGAATAAGCTCTACCGTCTTCAAAGTCAAACCCGGGCCCAATTTTACCTTTTGAGTTGTGACGCAATTTACCATACGAATGAAACTCTGAGTTTTGTCGTTTGATTAAGAATTTAAGGATAAAATCACATCCGTCAACTCTTAGTGAATCATGATTGTACGCATTCTCATAACTCTTCACATCCTTTTCAAGATCTGACTGCACAATATGCATATAATGCTCCTTGAGTTGTTTGATGTTGTTGGCATCACGCACATCATCAATATACAGGGCAATCAGGAATCCTAAAACAAAAATGCTAAGCTCAATGCCTTTGTCAATGAACCAAACACGATCAACCTTAAATTTCTTTTCTTTCTTCTTGTTATTCTGTGTCACGGATTAAAAGTAAATAAATTAACTTTGAAAAAGTGATCCCTAAGCAAACCATAGACGAAATTTTTCAGACCGCCAGAGTAGAAGAAGTTATTGGCGATTTTCTGCATTTGAAAAAAGCAGGCTCTAATCTGAAAGCGAAAAGTCCTTTTGTGGATGAAAAAACGCCGTCATTCATGGTTTCTCCATCCAAGCAAATTTGGAAATGTTTTAGTTCAGGTAAGGGAGGAAATGTGGTTTCATTTCTAATGGAACACGAACATTATTCGTACGTTGAGGCGTTAACCTGGTTGGCGAACAAGTATAATATTGAGATCAAAGAAGATCATGAAAAAACGCCGGAAGAAAAAGCCGCGTATACCCTTCGTGAGAACCTCAGCATTATCAACGAATTTGCCCGGGACTATTTCGTGCATAATCTGCACAATAATGAACAGGGTAAGGCCATTGGATTATCATATTTTCTTGAAAGAGGTTTCAGAGAAGATATTATTAAGAAGTTCCAACTTGGTTATTGTTTGGATGAGTCAGATGCGTTTACTAAGGCTGCTCTGGAGAAAAACTACAAGCTCGAGTACCTCATTGAGGCCGGGCTGACGAAGAAAAAAGATGAACGGACCTTTGATTTTTTCAGAGGACGGGTAATGTTTCCGATACATTCCGTTGCAGGTAAAGTTCTGGGTTTTGGAGGTCGAACACTTCGTTCTGACAAAAAAACAGCTAAATATTTTAACTCTCCGGAAAGTGAACTCTACAATAAATCACGAATCCTGTACGGACTGTACTTTGCTAAAAACGCCATCATTAAATATGACCGGTGTTTCCTGGTAGAAGGATATACAGATGTGATTTCACTGCATCAATCCGGGATTGAAAATGTCGTTGCCTCATCCGGGACAGCACTCACAGAGGATCAGGTTAAACTCATTAAACGATATTCCGAAAACATTACAATTCTATACGACGGAGATCCGGCCGGTATAAAAGCTTCGTTTCGGGGAATTGACCTCATTCTAGAACAGGGAATGAACGTGAAAGTTGTACTGTTTCCTGAAGGTGAAGATCCCGATTCTTTTGCCAAGAAATCTACCGCAACTGAGCTTGAAGAATACATTGAAGAACATTCCAAAGATTTTATTGTCTTTAAATCGGATGTGCTTCTAAAAGAAGCGGGTGGAGATCCGGTTCAAAAAGCTTCTCTGATTCGCGATATTATTCAATCTATTGCTAAAATCCCGGACGCCATTACGCGACAGGTATACACCAGAGAATGTGCTTCTATGTTTGGAATGGAGGAGCAAATTCTCGTGACTGAAATTACCAAATTAAGACGTAATGTCATTGCCAAAAAGCACGGGGCTCCTGAAATAAAATCACTCGAGGTTCCAACAGAACAAGTAGAGCAATCTGACCACCAGCAAAGAGAAAAACGTACGGATGAGAATATTTATTCGCACGAGCTGGACCTTGTTCGAATTATGCTGAATTATGGAGTTTTTCAGGTAAAAACACAACATGTTGAGTTGGATGAAGACGAGAACGAGGTAATTACAGAAGTGGAAGTAGCGGTTTCCGAACTAATTGTTCATGAAATAGATAAAGATGAACTAGAATTGGAGAACCCGCTGTTCAGAAAAATATTTGACGAGATAAAAGAAGGAATTGACCTGGGCGAATTGCGAGGGGAAAAGTATTTCGTACAATACGCCGATCCTGAGATTGCGAGAACCGCGGTTGATATTATTTCTAATCGGTATGAACTATCTCCAAAATGGACGGATAAAAAAGTATATACCAACACAGAAGTTGATAACCTGGAACTGGCCGTAAAGCAATCTATCTACTCGTATAAAACAGCAAGGATTAAAAGAGAAAAAGAAGTTATCCAGACGGAAATTAAGAAGTTAAGCGAGGGTAGTTATGAGAGCAATTATGATGAGATCATGACCCTTATGGCACGGCAAAAACAACTGGATAAAGTGATCAATTTACTTACCAATAATGATAGTTTAGGACGAGTGATTCATTAAGATGGAAGTTTTAAAAGACATATTATTTTATCCATTGCTGGAAATCGAGGACCTGGAGTTGGGCCTGATCAATCTTATCATCTTCATTGCGCTCTTCATTGTTGGTAAGGTCCTGATTCTATATCTTAAGAGATTCTTTAAACAGCAAGATTTATCAGGTAAAAAACTGACTGTTGAAGGAAAAGAAATTCCGGTTTGGAGACTAACCAAGCAAATTATTTGGCTGGCCATTTTATTAATTGGTTTTAAAACACTTGCGGTAAACAACCCGCATTTGGAGTATTCCCAATTATTGAAGTACGAATTTTTCCGGTTTGACAAGTTCCACCTGGCAGTGTATCACATCTTTGTGATGATCATGCTCTATTTTGGCGGTAGAATCACCTTCAGCCTTATCCGAATCTATCTTCTGCGTAGAATTAAACGTTCTAATAGACTGGATCAGGGGACGGAATACGTTTACTTCCAGCTCATAAAATACCTGGTCATCTCTATTGGGATAATTTTGATGCTCCGCAGTATGGGCGTTGACCTCAACACTTTTATCGAGGCAATGATCCCATTATCAGTTGCTATCGCACTGGGATTACAGGATATTTTCAAAGAAATTTTCGGTGGCTTTTTATTATTGTTTGAAGGTTCGGTGAAAGTCGGAGATATTGTAGAGATTGATCGCACCAAGCAAGGAGAGGAGAACTTTGTAGCCAGAATATTAGAAATCAATATGCGTACCTCAAAAGTACGTACCAGAGATGGTGAAATATTGATTGTACCTAATACCCAATTAACACATCAGCAAGTAAATAACTGGACAAGTGGTGACAATACCAATCGGTTCGCTATTACTGTAACGGTCAGCTATGGAACCGATCTTGAAAAAGCAAGGGAATGCTTACTTAAGTGTGCAAAGGAACATAAGAAGGTGCTCAAAAATATGGATATCATTGTACGTTTGTTGGAATTTGGAGATAATGGTTATAAACTGGATCTTGTCTTCTGGGCCAACCAAAATTTCCATATTGAACGACATAAGAGTGAAATTCGCTTTGCTATTGATAAAGAATTCAAAGCCAACGGTATTACCTACCCATTCCCACAGATGGATGTACATTTAAAACCAACAGAATCTGCTGGTACCAACTCCTCTCAGTAAAATTAACCCTGATTTGATTTGATTCTTGTTTAGAATTATTCTAAATTAGCTGTTATCTCCTTAAAACACTACAATTCTTGTATTTTTAATGGGCACTTAAACTCAAACTAATGGTTAGAACAATCTTTTTACTTTCCGCCATTTCAATTTCGGCGGGTATAACTGCTCTTGGATATTTTATAGATTGGAACTGGATGTTTCTTTTCATTCTATTTGGACCGTTAATCCTGATTGGATTGCGAGATATGTTTCAATCCAAGCATGCCATCAAGAAAAATTTCCCGGTAATTGGAAATTTAAGATATTTGCTGGAGGGAATTTCTCCTGAAATCCAACAATATTTTGTAGAGCGAAGAACGGATGGCTCTCCGATAAATAAAAACCGAAGAGCAATTATTTATCAGCGATCAAAAAATCTCGGAGCTACTCACCCATTTGGAACAGAAATGGATGTATATGAAGAAGGTTATGAATTTGTGACGCATTCTCTATATCCTGTTCACGTAACAGAAGAACCCCGTATAATGATCGGTGAAGGGCAATGCGCACAACCGTATTCTGCGTCACTGTATAACATTTCCGCCATGTCATTTGGATCGCTCTCAAAAAATGCAGTAATGGCATTGAACAGAGGAGCACAAAAAGGAAATTTCTTTCATAATACGGGTGAAGGAGGAGTATCTCCTTACCACTTACAAGGTGGTGACCTCAACTGGCAAATAGGAACAGGATATTTTGGTTGCAGAAATAAAGACGGTACATTCTCAGATGAGATGTTCGTCGCTAACGCTACCCGCCCTGAAGTAAAAATGATAGAAGTAAAACTATCTCAGGGAGCTAAGCCCGGACACGGAGGCGTTCTTCCCGGCAAGAAAAACACACCTGAAATTGCGGCTATTAGAGGTGTTGAGCCTGGGATCACAATCCTTTCTCCTCCATCCCATTCGGCATTTTCAGACCCCAAAGGGTTATTGGAATTTTGTAACCGTCTCAGAGAATTATCCGGAGGAAAACCAACAGGTTTTAAACTTTGTATTGGAAAACCTCAGGAATTTGAAGCAATCTGTGCAGCCATGAAAGAAACAGGAAGTTATCCTGACTTCATCAGTATAGATGGTGGTGAGGGTGGTACTGGTGCAGCACCCCTTGAATTCGCTAATCACGTTGGACTACCACTTTATGTAGGCCTGGTAATGGCGGATACCTTGCTAAAAAAATATGGTTTTAGAGATAGAATAAAACTTATCGCATCCGGAAAAATATTCACCGGTTTTGATATGGTTAAAGCAATTTCAATGGGTGCGGATTTAACACAATCTGCCAGAGGATTTATGTTGTCCATTGGTTGTATACATGCTCAACTTTGCAACACAAACACATGTCCGGTTGGTGTAGCTACACAGAACACTTCCTTGATGAGAGGATTAAATGTCAATGACAAGTATGTGAGATGTTTTAACTTCCACCACAATACAGTTCACTCATTCCTTGAATTAATGGGAGCAACTGGAGCCAAGCATCCTAGTGAACTGGATACGGACAATATTAAGAGAATGGCAGAAGATGGTGACGTTTGGACGTATACCGAAATCATTAAGTCATGGCACATGATTGCCAAACTTACTGGTGAAAAAGCCGGTGCAAAAGCCGGTGTGGCAGTATAAACACACAACAGTTTGATCCGTGTAAATTAAAATATACTGATTCATCACATTTAAACTTATTGCCGGATACTACGCGTGAAACAAATCAAGTGATTGTTCACCTGGAGTATCCGGTTTTTTTGTATTTAATCTACTATCTTTAAAGGCTCACCCTTAATTTGAAAAAATGACCGACGACCATCCGAAAAAGCTGTTTTTACTTGATGCTTATGCACTTATTTACAGGGCTTATTATGCATTTATAAAAAACCCGCGTATGAACAGCAAAGGACAAAACACCTCTGCCGCTTTTGGTTTTACTACTGCTATGCTGGACGTGATCAAAAAAGAAAACCCAACGCATATTGCAGTGGTTTTTGATGCACCGGAGGAAACCAATCGTCAACAAGAATATTCGGATTATAAAGCCCACCGGGAAGCCATGCCGGAAGATATTGCCAGTATGGTTGAACCCATTAAACAAATTGTAGAAGCCTTTCGCATACCGGTATTAATTAAACCCGGTTATGAAGCGGATGATATTATCGGAACCATAGCCAAAAAAGCTGAAAAAGAAGGTTTCCTCACCTATATGATGACGCCAGATAAAGATTTCGCCCAGCTGGTGTCTGAAAACATCTATATGTATAAACCAGGCCGAGGTGGAAAGCCTGCAGAAATATGGGGTGTCCCAGAAGTACAGAAAAAATTTGAGGTAGAAACGCCCGAACAGGTTATTGATATTCTGGGACTATGGGGAGATTCTGCCGATAATATTCCTGGTATCCCGGGAATAGGTGAAAAAACGGCGAAAAAACTTGTCAAGCAATATGGATCTGTTGAAGGTTTGATTGCACATACGGATGAACTAAAGGGCAAACAGAAAGAGAATGTGGCGGCATTTGCAGAACAAGGACTTCAGTCAAAAATGCTGGCAACCATAATTTTGGATGTACCCGTTGAGTTTGAACCGGATAAGCTTATCATGGAAGAACCGGATACCGAAAAGGTTAAGGAAATTTTTACGCAACTCGAATTTAAAACGCTAGCCAAGCGGGTACTTGGTGAAGAAATTGCTGTAGGACAAGGTCAACTTTCAGAAGGACAACTCGATCTTTTTGGCGGTCCTGCTATTGAATCAGTGGCAGTTGAAACAGCCATTGGTAGTGAGCTAAAAACTATCCAGGATGTAAAGGTCGACTATCAGCTTATTACTACAAAAGAGAAACGCAAAGAATTACTGGAGGCTTTGCTTCAGCAAAAATCAGTGTGTTTTGATACCGAAACGACAGGGGTAGATCCCATTTCAGCTGAAATAGTTGGGTTATCGTTCACTTTCAAAGAGAAAACAGGTTTTTATGTATATGCCGCTCCAGAAGAACGAGAAGAAGTTGTTCAGGACTTTAAAGCCTTTTTTGAAGATGAATCCATTGAAAAAATTGCGCATAATATTAAATATGACCTCAAAATAGTGGAGAAATATGGTGTTGTGGTCAAAGGCCCTTTGTTTGACACCATGATAGCGCATTACCTTATCACTCCGGAAGGAAAGCACGGAATGGACCACCTCTCAGAATTGTATTTGCAGTACAAGCCCGTTTCCATTGAAACTTTGATCGGTAAAAAAGGTAAAAACCAGGGCAGTATGGCAGATGTAAAACCGGAAAAGATCACGGATTATGCATGCGAAGATTCCGATATTACTTATCAATTAAAACAGTTATTTGAACCGGAAATCAAAAAGGATCATTTAAAGCACCTGTTTTATGAAATTGAAATGCCATTGGTCCGTGTCCTTAAAGACATGGAAATGTCGGGAATAAATCTGGATGTGGAAGCGCTCAGAAAATTCTCACTGGAACTTGAAAAAGAAATAGCAGAACTTGACAAACAAATAAAAGAAATAGCCGGTATCGGTGACTTTAATATTGATTCACCAAGGCAATTGGGAGAAGTGTTGTTTGATCATTTGAAGATTGATGCGAAAGCGAAAAAAACTAAAACCGGTCAATACAAAACGTCCGAAGATGTCCTAACCAAACTTGAAGGAAAACACGACATCATTCCGCTTATATTGAATTACCGTTCATTGCGCAAACTCAAAAGTACCTACGTGGATACCTTGCCGGATATGGTCAACGAAAACGATCACCGAATTCACACCAGCTATTTACAAACCGTAGCTGCAACCGGTCGTTTGGCTTCTAACAATCCGAATTTGCAAAATATCCCCATTCGAACTGAAAGAGGGCGTGAAATTCGAAAAGCATTTATTGCCAAAGATGATCAGCATGAATTACTCGCAGCTGATTACTCACAAATAGAATTAAGAATTATAGCTGCATTAAGTGAAGATGAGAACATGATAGATGCCTTTAGAAGAGGACATGATATTCATGCAGCAACGGCAGCCCGCGTATTTGGCGTGGATAAAATCGAAGATGTAACTCGCGAACAGCGATCATCTGCCAAAGCTGTGAATTTTGGAATCATTTATGGTCAATCTGCATTTGGTTTATCACAAAACCTTGGAATTTCCAGAAAAGAAGCAAAAGCTATCATTGACAGTTATTGGGAGCAATACCCGAAGATTAAGCAATACATGTCAGATATTGTAGAATTTGCACGTGAAAAAGGCTACGTACAAACGATTATGAAACGCCGTAGATACCTTAAGGATATTCAATCTGCTAATGCAATAGTCCGTGGGTTTGCTGAACGAAATGCCGTAAACGCACCTATTCAGGGGTCAGCTGCTGACATCATAAAAATTGCCATGATAAAAATCCACAAGGAGATGAAAGCCAAAAAAATGCAATCTGAAATGTTGTTGCAAGTACATGATGAATTGGTGTTTGATGTGGTAAAAGAAGAGAAGGAAGAAATGGAAAAACTGGTTAAAGATGGAATGGAAAATGCCGTTGAACTGGCAGTGCCTCTTGATATTGACTACAAATTCGCGAACAATTGGTTAGAAGCGCATTAATCCTTATCTTAAGGTTATGAAACTAGCAAAATTTCTCACCTATTTATTTGCCATTTTGGGGATCATTGGCTTCCTCACTATCCTATTAGATATTGGCGTCGTAAAAGACATAAACTTTATTCAATCCATGGCTGAAGCCACAGATGGAAGAATTGATGATATTGTTGGAGGATTTGGATGTGTATTTTTATTTATTTCATCCATTTTGGCCTTTATTGTCTTTAAAAATAAAAAGGAACGAACCTTCCTGATCATTGCGTTATCCACGCTATTATTCACTGTGGTCAATTTCTACCTGGCCTTTGGTGAGGTACTGTAAATTAGATTTGAAACTAGTAAACAGGCAAGCTCCTAGTACTTTGCCATTTCTTGAGATTCCTTACGGTAATAACTGTTTTTTCGTAAATCCAGCGGACCGTAATTCTGGTCGAGTAACAATGTTACTTCATCTACATAAGTGATGTAATGGGAATCTGTGTCAACGCGTTTACCAAATTTGTTCATCACAAAAATGTAAACCACACTGTCTTTTACTTCCCAATTAAAGTTAAGGGTTAGGGTGTCATCTTGCAGGTATTTGGTGCACACACCACTACCATCTGCAAACAGTTCAAGGTCTCGTTTGTAAACAACTACGTCCCCGTTGGGAAAAGAAGAGCTTTCATGTATCCACTTGCCAACAACATGCTTTTCTATCAGTTCATCAGTGTCCTTTGCAAATTGTGCAAGGAGAGAGGTATGGGAAAACAAGGCTACTATTATTAGACTGAGGGTTCTCATGGCGGGGGTCTTAAGGGTAAAACAATTAAAAGGTTCTTATGTCTGCATAGTAATTTACGCAAAATACCTTGTTGAACCAAATTTATTTCGACTAATCCGACATTTTCTACACATCAACCCCGATTTTTTGTAGTTTGATCGATTATATTACCTGTGTAATTCTATACCAAAACACATGAAAAGGTCGATCTTCTTAGTTCTATCAGCAATAATATTACTAGCAATTGGCTGTACAGTAGGTGCAACCATTACTTCTAAGGATAAAGAACCGTGTCCGGAAGTCACAGTGCCTCCCAAAAAATACAAAGACCATTTGAGGTACCTGGAAAGTAGCCTTGATTCATTACACCATATTAAATCCAATCCTATTCCGGGTGAGTGGTTGTATCACAATCGGGAACTACAGCAATACCCTCATCAATTTTTGCAGGAACATCCCAATATTTTAGAAGAAAAACGTAACAAAGTTTATATCCAACCTATTGGTTCATTTTCAAAAGAGCAAACTGAAATATTGAAAACTACAAGTGAATATATAAGTGTTTTTTACCATGTGGAGTGCATTATTTTGGATTCAATTTCAAGTTCAGAAATACCAGAAGAAAACACAAGAATGGTATTGCTTCCAGGAGATGAATTTAAACGGAAGCAGTTTCAAACAACCTATATTATGAATGAGATTCTGCAGCCAAAATTGCCAAAAGATGCCAGAGCTTATATGGGATTTACCAATGTTGATCTTTATCCCAACGACAGCTATAATTTTGTCTTCGGACAGGGTAAAATTGGTGGTTATTTAGGTATTTACTCCATAAATCGGTTGGGTTTTCCTGAATGGGATTCTACGGCATATCGTCAGTGTCTATCCCGTACATTAAAATTGGCTACACATGAACTAGGACATATATTTGGTTTCAGGCATTGCGTGGAATACGAATGTCTGATGAATGGATCAAATAGCTTACAAGAATCTGATAATAAACCTTACTATTTGTGCCCGCATGACATTATGAAGGTGAGTCAGGGACTTGAGATTGAAGAAACTTATCGCTTTGAAAAAATTGCCGATTTCTGGGATAAACATGCATTTCCTGAACGCGCATTATTCTACCGATCGTCCATTCGACTACTCAAAAAATACGCAAACCGAATAGATGGAGGTATCCATAACAACTAAAGGTGACTCATTAAAAATTATTACCTTATAAGGAATACCTTTAAACATATCAACATGACCACCCCGGACTTTTCTAACCTCAAATCAATTTATATCAACTGTACATTAAAAAAATCACCAGAAACCAGTCATACAGCAGGACTTATGCAAGTCTCCAAAGACATTATGGCAAAAGAAAACGTTCAGGTAGATTCCATTCGTTTTATAGACCATGACGTCGCTTCAGGTGTTTATCCGGACATGACTGAACAAGGGTGGGAAAAAGACGAATGGCCCGACTTGTTTGAACGAATTATGGAGGCGGATATTCTCATAGTTGGTACACCAATATGGCTGGGAGAAAAATCTTCACAGGCACAAAAACTAATTGAACGGCTTTACAGCATGAGCGGGAAACTAAACGAAAAGGGGCAATACATATTTTATGGTAAAGTAGGTGGATGTGTAATTACCGGAAACGAAGATGGAGCAAAACACTGCGCCATGGGGATTCTTTATGCACTTCAACATGTCGGTTATAGTATTCCCCCACAAGCTGATTGTGGATGGCTAGGAGAAATAGGTCCAGGCCCCAGCTATCGGGATGAAGAAGCACATGCACATGAAAATGACTTTACCAATCGAAATACCACCTTCATGACTTATAATCTTCTTCATCTCGCCCAATTACTCAAAGAAAACAATGGCTATTCCAATTATGGCAACTCACCAAAGGACTGGGAGGATGGGCAACGCTGGAAGTTCACTCATCCAAATAAGAGTTGATTAAGAAATAAAATTGGACAGCACTTCCATTATAAGCACCGCTAAGCTAAAGATGAATCCTAGCCATGGAATTAATAAGGGGTAAACACGTACACCGTTCGGTTTAGGGTCTTTTCGCTTTACTCTGATCAAAGCCAGATTCACCATAATAAAAACAACAAGCAGGACGTAATTCGTTGCCCGCGCCAGCCATTCCAATTCAAAGTTGAGCGCCAGGAGTAAAACCAGGCACACGGTCAATAAGGTTCCCCAAATGGGTGTCCGCGTTTTTGGATTTACTTTTCCTAAAATTTTTGGCGCCATGTGCTTACCGTATGTTGTATCCCTTGCCATACCGTACATCACTCTTGAGCACATAATGATCTGCACCAGCACACCATTAATAATGGCAACAAGACCAATTAAACCGACCATCTCCGGGTAAAAATCTCCGTACTCAGCAACAATATCGGCTAAAGGAGCCTCGCTTTGGTCCAGCTGTTCCTGACTCAAAGCCATAACCGAGATTAGAGCCACCAATATATATAATACGGTAAGGATCACTAATGAAATAATAATCGCACGGGGCATATCCCGTTGCGGATTTCGCGCTTCTTCACTCACATTGACCATATCCTCAAACCCAATGAAGGCAAAGAATGCCAAAAAAGCAGCTGCGGCTATAGCCTGCCAATCTGAAAAAACAAAACCGGGCAACAATTCAGGTAACTTTTCAGGCACTGAGGTCAGATGATCAGAACCCACCACAATGACAATCACAATACCAATAACTTCCACTATTGTAACGACCATGATCAAAAGCGCAGATTCTTTTATCCCCCAAATAGCAACTCCTCCGAGAATGAGTGTAAAGAGGGTAATAATCTGCCATGAGGGCCATTCTACAAATATCTGCACATACCCCACATAACCATTTACAACAGTTGATGTAGATATTATGGCTGAAATGACGATCAACCATCCCACCAAAGCTGATAAGGTAAATTTTCCAAAAGCGGCATCCATATAATTGACTTCCCCTGCACTCTTGGGGATACGGGCCGATAATTCCCCGTACGAAACGCCTGTGAATCCAGCTAAAATGGCTGCTATTAAAAAGGCGAAAGGGGATAACATTCCAGCCTCCCCACCTATCTTACCTATCAATACATAAATCCCTAACCCCAGAATGGTACCTACTCCGTAAAAAATCAGTAATGGAAGTGTAAGATCCTTCTTGAGCTTGTTCGTTTGCATGTGGTAAGCCTTTTGAATGAATAAGATAGTAAATACCGGGAAATCCTATTACTTATATAGTTTTAAAATTTCCAGTGAATTGAAATATCTTTACCCCTCAATCGTCATAGGTAATCTACTAATAACCCCTTTATGCGTTTTGTTGTATTAATCATCTCATTTGTCGTAATCGGAGGATTACTGGAATGGTATACGTATGCAGCATTGGCAAAACGCTGGGAAAAATGGAGTTCCTGGCTCAAGACCACCACAAAAATTACCTATTTCATATTGTTGGGCTTTTTTGGTGTGTCCATTCTTATGCTCTTTGTTTTTGAATCATTTTTTTCCCGGGCAGCTCTGAACTTCTGGTTTACATTCTTAATGTGTAACCTATTTACAAAACTGACATTTGCATTTTTTCTTGCCTTAGATGATTTAAGAAGGATTGGACTATTAACCCGATCAAAACTTATGAAGACCAAAGATGATGAGCGGATTTCTAGGTCGGATTTTTTAGTAAAAACAGGAATGGCAGCTGCAACAATTCCTTTAATGGGATTAAGCTGGGGAATGATTGCCGGACCTTATCGCTACAAGATATTTCACGAAAAAGTCAACCTTCCAAATCTTCCACCTGCCTTTAACGGACTTAAAGTAGTGCAGATTTCTGACATTCATTCCGGCAGTTTTTACAACACCTCAGCTGTGGAACGTGGTATCGATATGCTACTTGCCTTAAAACCGGACCTGATTTTATTTACAGGTGATATCGTTAACGACCGTGCCGAAGAAATGGAGCCGTATATGGATATTTTTTCGAAGATTCAGGCGCCGCTCGGAGTCTACTCCATTCTCGGAAATCATGACTACGGTGATTATGTTCGTTGGGAATCCAAAGAAGCAAAAGAGGAGAACAACAGGAAAATACGCGAACTCCACCAACGCCTAGGCTGGAGATTGTTATTAAATGAGCATGTCTACATTGAGAAGGATGGTGAAAAAATTTGCCTGATCGGTGTAGAAAACTGGGGGAAAGGATTTCATCAGGAAGGTGATTTGCACAAAGCTTATCTGGGATGTGATGCTCCGGTAAAAATGTTATTATCCCATGATCCAACTCACTTTGATGAAGTTGTGACAAAAGAATTTAAGGATATAGATATAACATTTTCAGGTCATACACACGGCGCCCAAATAGGAATTGAAACTGGAGGTTTCAAATGGAGCCCAATATCGTTGCGCTATGAAAAGTGGGCGGGATTGTATAATGAGAATGGCCAATATCTTTATGTTAATCGCGGATTTGGCTTTATAGGTTACGCTGGGCGTCTAGGTATTATGCCGGAGATCACATTGATGGAACTACATTCCTGAACCAAATTATGACCATGATCTACCGATAGCAATCCAATTATTTCCACAATGTTTTTTCGATAAGTTGTTTGGAATAATCGATTATTGTACTACTTTTGCGCCCGAAACCTTTAAAAACAAACAGGCATGAAACGACTTCCACTGCTTCTTGCCGCTACAGTTTTAACACTGGTAGCCTGCGAGAAAGAAGTTATCGCCCCTGTTGAACCTTCAAATACTCAAACCGCAAACCCTATTGCGCTTGAGAACGAAACCAATCTATTAGTAGAACCTAGTTTTAATGAAACATCCGAAGGATGCGAAGAGACTTTTGAGCTTTACGCAGGCCAATCCATTGATGTAGGTGAAGTTGTTGTTACCAATGACGAAAACTATATCTATGTGACCTTCAATACTGAAGGTGGATGGGTGTTGAATGAAACGCATGTTTATGCGGGTGATCCTGCTGGAATTCCAACCAACAACTCTGGAAATCCACAAATTGGATTATTCCCTTATAATGACACACACAATGGTGCAACGTCATTTACTGTGATCATTCCAATCGATCCAAATTTGGAGTGCTATGCAATTGCTGCACACGCTTCTGTTTCACTTATGAATGAGTGGGGAGAAATTGTACAGCAGGAAACAGCATGGAGTAACGGACCACAAATTAATAGTGGTGGTAGCTGGGCTACTTACTCTGAGTTTTGTCTGTTAGAATGTGGATGTGAGTACGAAACTGTTTCGTACGAGTATTTCGCCGGACAAAATATTCAAATTGGTTCGCTGGATGTAACAAATGATGCAGATTACTTATATGTAACATTCAACTTCACAGGTGATTGGTACATGGGACACACCCATCTTTATGTTGGTGATGCTGCTGGTATCCCGGTTAATGGCGGTGGAAACCCAATGCCAGGTCAATTCCCTTATCAGGAATCACATGACCCAGCTGTACAATCATACACCTACACGATTCCATTGGCTGGATTGAATGAGTGCTATGCAATTGCAGCTCATGCTGAAGTAATGATGATCAATGAAGAAGGTGAAGTAGTTCAAACTGAAACTGGTTGGAGTTCAGGAACCGGATTCTCAGGAAATAACTGGGGATGGTATAGCGAGTACTGTACACAAGAGTGTGAGTAACGAAAACTTTATTTTGAAATGAAAAACGGGGGAGTCATTTGTTTGACTCCCTTTTTTATTACAAAAACCAATTAAACAAACTATTTTGCGCTTGAACGTTTTGTTGATCGCTCATCTTATTTTAACATTTATTACCTGATTCATGTCAGATATTTGTACCATACAAAAAACCTGCGTAATGAAAACCATACAAAATTCGCTCGTACTATTATTTCTACTGTTTTTAAGTCTATCTGCTCAAGCACAATCTACTTATAAAGTCAAAGGGCTCATTACTTCAAATGAAGAATCCGTTCCTTTTGCCCAGGTCAAAGTGAGGAGTATTGCAGACTCATCCATAGTAAAATTTGGATTATCCGATTCACTCGGAATTTTTAATGTTGTTGGTGTTCCAAATGGTTCCTACTTTTTGGAAATTTCCAGTGTTGGCTTGCAAAAATATTATTCGGAAAACTTTGAAGTAGCTGGTGCAAATGTTGATATGGGTGAAATTGAAATGGTAATCAATGCAGATCTTAACGTGGTTGAAGTTGTGAAGATCCGTCCTATAGTAGAGGTTCATCCTGATAAGATGGTTTTTAATGTGGATAACACACTTAATGCAACAGGTTCAAATGGATTTGACCTACTGAGAAAAGCACCAGGTGTTATTATAGATAACAACAACAATATACTATTGGAAGGAAAATCTGGTGTTCAGGTGTATATTGATCACAAGCCTTCACAACTGGCTGGTGAAGACCTTGTCAATTATTTAAAATCTATGCAAGCCAGTGATATTGATAATATAGAAATCATCACACAGCCATCCTCCAAATATGATGCTGCCGGTAATGCCGGGATCATTAATATCATCTTAAAAAGAGATAAAAATCTAGGTACGAATGGAACAGTGACTGGCGGGTACGAATATGGTATCGGTAAGGAAGGCGAAGGACTCAACCACCGGTATAATGGATCTGTTAGTTTTAACAACAGAACAAAAAAAACCAACCTATACGGCTCGTACAACACCCGTCAGGGTAAACACCGGGTTTTCTTATTATTTGATAGAAGACAAAATGATTATCGTTATGATTCCAGATCCTATATCACCAGTTTGCTGAACAATCACAGTTCACGACTTGGGTTTGATTGGTTGCTAAATGAAAAACACACAGTTGGTATTTTGGCTTCTGGTAATTTCTTTAATGCAGGATCTGTAAGTGATACCAGAACGTATATCGGTCCGGAAAATTCAGATCCGGTACAAATACTAACGGCTGACAATATCACAGACGGAAGAAATATTCAAGGTTCAGGAAACATCAATTACCGGTTTGCCGACACACTGGGACATGAATTGACAGCAGACGCAGACTACGCGTATTTTGACCGTCAAGCCAGTTCATATCAGCCCAATGTCTACATGGATACAGCAGGAAATACCCTTTATGAAAACAATTACCGTATAGTGACCCCTACTCAAATTTCAATTATATCCGGAAAAGTTGATTATTCGCAATATGCCTGGGGTGGACAAATCAGTTTTGGAGGTAAGTACTCACTGGTGAACACCAAAAATAACTTCAGATTTTACGAAGTATTTGACGGTCAAGACTCCTTATACAGTGATCGTAGTAATGACTTTAACTACAATGAAACAATTGGTGCCGCTTATGTCAACTACGCCAAGAAGTTTGGAATGAAATGGAATCTACAATTGGGGCTGCGCTATGAGCATACATTTGCAAAAGGTGACTTGATCACCACCCAGGGAACAAGTACGGATACTGTTGACCTGGTTTACGGTCAGCTTTTTCCTTCAGGAGGATTAACGTATACACCGAGTATGAAACACATGTGGTCGTTGACATTCAGTCGTCGAATTACACGTCCCAACTATCAAACTTTAAATCCATTCCAGACACAGCTGGATGAACTGTCTTACCGACAGGGAAATCCAACATTACAACCTTCTTATTCAAACAATGTTCGTGTATCACACACATTTAAGTTCAGGTTTACAACGGCTCTCAGCTATAGTTATGTACAGAATTATTTTGCGCAGGTCACCGATACATTGGGGTATGCACAAAACTTTATGCAAACCCGTAATGTTGCTGATGAGCAAACTATTACATTGACAGCAAGTTTACCATTCCAAATTACCAAGTGGTGGAGCTTGTTTATTAACCTAAGTGGTTACCACACCTCTTATATTTCAAAAGATGAAAAATTTATTGCGGTAGATCGGTTCACTGGAAATGCATTTGCGTCTAATACATTCCTTTTACCTGCAGGATTTAAACTGGAAGTTTCGGGCTGGTTTAACTCTCCTTCTATCTGGGGCGGAACATATCTGGTGAGCAGCATGGGATCCGTAAATATGGCCGTGGAGAAGAAGTTCCTAAAAGACCGGTTGTCTGTTCGGGTATTTGCCAATGATATATTCTTCACTTCATATTGGCGGGCAGACCTTCAATATGGTAGTCTCTTCATAGATGGATCCGGTGGATGGGAAAGTAGAAAAGTTGGTATTAATCTGAGCTATAACTTTGGGAATAATGAAATGAAAAAAATTAAAGATCGTAAAACCGGATTAGAAGAAGAGAAGAAACGTACAGGTGGAGAAGGAGAAGGTAGCGGTGGTCGTCAGTAAAATTTACTACATTGTATAATAGCTAAACTATAATTATGCCGACGGTAAATATTTATTTGACATTTGACGGAAACTGTGAAGAAGCCTTTAATTTTTATAAGGACATTTTTGGCGGTGAATTTTCATACATAGGAAGATTCAAAGAGATGCCAAAAGTAGATGGCGCACCGGAAATGCCTCCTGAACAAGGTGAAAAACTCATGCATGTTAGCCTCCCAATTAGTGACGAAACATCAATTATGGGAAGTGACTCGGGAGGTGACTGGGGAAAGAAGATCGTTCAGGGAAACAATTTTTCTGTTTCCGTTAACTCCAATAGCGAAGAGGAAGCCAGACGTATCTTCAATGCATTGGCAGAAAATGGTAAAATCACAATGCCCTTTGACAAAACGTTTTGGCAATCCTGGTTTGGAATGTGTGAAGATAAATTCGGTATTAACTGGATGGTAAATTGTGAGATTCAACCGGAGCACAAAAATTTCGAAAAAGAACATTCTGTTAAATAGTTGTTAACGTACCTAACCATTAGGACTTAATAGTCGTTATTATAAGAAAGGCTTCTATTAAATATGTTAACACCAGTAATTCCATCTAAATTTAAACTTGATGAGGACAAACACAAGTTTGTAGCTCAGTCACCGGATTTTTCAAATTATTACCCTGTTAAACCCCGAGTTGACAAATCTCTTAATGGTAAGATAACATATTTTTACAATACCCCTGAAGACCTTGCAGAAAGTGCGATTCAGATGGAGGCTACTTACATAAATGGCGTTCTCCACGGACCTATTTCAATTTGGTCCAATGATGGAAATCTTTATTGCACCGGAACTTATCAGAACAATAAAAAAAGTGGCGAATGGACATTTTATTTTGATGACGGATCCATCAATGAAAAAGGCCATTACGACCCGGAATTAGATAAAAGCTTCTTGAAATACGACAATCTTGTCGAGCCATTTTTAACGCCCTCTTATTTTGAATACGGAATCGATACCGCTTCCTACCGGGAATTGAAAAGCGCTGGTATTATTCCGCTATTAAATATCGGTTTCAACAAAAAAGTGGGTCGTACTGGTACATGGAGACTTTATAACCAGGAAGGTGACGTAATCTCAGAAAAGCAATACTAAAGTTCTGCTTCTTCCTCTTTTAACTTAAAATTATTGGCTTCGGCAAACTCAGCCTGAAACTCAACCCAGGCTTGATCGACTTCGTAAAATTCATAATAAGCTTCAGCATATTCGTCATAGAAGTCCTGCTCTTCAGTCGTCCAGGTTTTATCTGGTCGTGACATGGGCTCTGCCATTGCATACAGATAATCCATTACCAGATGTTCCATCCCATTATACCAATCCAATGTCAAATTTTGGAATTCATCACGTTTCGGCCAATCTTTGTCCTCATATAATTTTAACACCTCTTTGGCTTCTGCAATCATTGTCTTCATTGAATCTAATTCTGAAGTAATAGAATCAGTAGATGCATTCATCTCATCCAAATCAAATACATGGCGTAATTTATTGTCAACTGCTTTTACCTGTAATACAACTCCGTCAAAATAAGCATTGGGGGTCTTTGCACCTCCTTCTTCAAACGGTAGGTCTATTTCAGGATGGTCTTCAGAAACTTCTTCAGTTTGTTCTTCTTCTCCTCCACATGAGTTAAATAACAAGCAGATTGACAAAATACCCATCAAGAATTTTTCCATAGTCTTAACGTTTTGGTTCGTTACAAATATGGGCCTAAATTTTCTGCATTTAAAATCAACAAGTAAAAATCCTTAGTTTAGACGTTCTCAACCTATTCGTAAAATCAGATATTTTACGGATAGTTGCTAATCAATTTAACTGCACTAAGTATGAGGACAATACTCTGCACTTTATTCCTTATTCTGCTTTGTGGCAATAACTTCTCACAGGCTGACACAGCCTATATTGAAGAAAAGTGGCAGATATTCAATGACCCTAAAAAGCATGACACCGTGCGTGTAAGAGCCGTAGAAGACATAGCCTGGGAATACATTTATACAGATTTGGACTCCGCGTTAAAGTATGCACAAATTGAAACTGAGTTTGCTAAAAAAATTCCTGACCCCCGGTGGTTGGCTTATGCCCATAATACCCTGGGGATTGTATATTCCGATCAGGGTAATATTCCCCAGGCAATACAGCTCTATTTAAAATCACTTCGCATCCACGAAAAAGCAAAAAGTGAAAGTGACATCCTTGCAGTTAAAAATAATCTGGGATACGCGTATATTCAAACAGCTGACTATAAAAATGCCGAAAAGCATTTGAAAGATGCCATGGAAATAGGAGAAAAACTTGGTGATCCACAACGTAAAGCCGAAGCGTATATTAATTATGCGGGCCTCCTGAGAGAAACTGATCACGAAGAAAAAGCTATCGAATACTACAAAAAAGCCCTTGAAATAGCCAAAGAAATTGGGCATGACTACATGCGCTCTGTTTTAGAAACCAATATTGCGGCAACTTATGATATCATGGGAGCAGATAGCGGAGTCCTGGAGATGTATGAAGATGCTCTGAAAACAGCTAATGAAGTTGGAGATTTCCAAAGTGTTGGCACCATCTATAACAATCTGGGGATTTTCCACAACAAAAAAGCAAACTACAGCAAAGGTTTAAGCTGGTGTCGCAAAGCAAAGCAGATTACATCAGCTTATAAATCTCATTCAGCCTATTTCTTTACGTGCTCTTGTCTTACAGATGCTTTCGCCGGGTTAGGACGCTACGATAGTGCGTACCATTATCTATTATTGACAGAAGACCTCGAAGATTCATTACTCAACAAAGAAAATATCGTAGAAGTCACTAAAATGGAGATGAATTTTGACTTTGAGAAGCAAAAACTCGCAGATAGCCTGGAAAACGTTCGAATAACAGAAATGAGGGAACTACAACATCAAGCAGAAATACAGAAAGAAGAAAAGCAAAAATTAATTCTGTTCGGTAGTTTGGGCATAGTCATATTAATAGGTGCATTTATTTTTTACCGATTGAGAGAATCTAACAAGCAAAAAACGATTATTGAGGAACAAAAATTGGCGGTAGATGAGGCCTATGATCAATTGGAAGAAAAGAATAACGAAATTTTGGATTCAATAACTTACGCCAAACGTATTCAAGCCGCCATATTACCTCCTTTACGCGTTATTAAAACCCACCTCAAAGACTCATTCGTACTTTATAAACCTAAAGATGTGGTTGCTGGTGATTTTTACTGGCTTGAAACAGCTGAAGGTGCTCCTGGCTCAGATGGAACTACACAGGAAGAGAGTACTGTTTTATTTGCTGCTGCAGACTGTACAGGTCATGGAGTACCGGGTGCAATGGTCTCCGTAATTTGTAATAATGCACTCAATCGTTCTGTGCGTGAACACTTCATTACTGATCCAGGTGAAATTCTCAACAAAACGCGACAATTGGTGCTGCAGGAGTTTGAAAAGTCTGATGATGAAGTAAAAGACGGAATGGATATCGCTTTGTGCAGATTGAATGGAACCAAAGTCCAATATTCAGGAGCTCATAACCCTTTGTGGATTATTAGACCATTGGCAAATCAGGATGAAAATGCTAAACATCACTTTCCACCTGAGGCCAAAGTCGAACGCTTTAAAAACTATCTATTTGTTGAACTAAAAGCAGATAAACAACCTATTGG
This sequence comes from Crocinitomicaceae bacterium, assembly GCA_014762645.1. GTDB lineage: Bacteria > Bacteroidota > Bacteroidia > Flavobacteriales_D > Crocinitomicaceae > Paracrocinitomix. The sequence goes on along the minus strand of JABURP010000030.1, from coordinate 17,511 downwards.
AGATTATCCGAATCCAAAACCTTATACCACGCATTCTCTTGAACTCAAAAAAGGAGACTCTATTTACATTTTCACGGATGGATTTCTTGACCAGTTTGGTGGAGAAAAAGGCAAAAAATTTAAAGCCTCCAACTTTAAAAAACTCCTCATCTCAGTGCAAAGTCAATCCATGGAAGCGCAAAAAGAGTACCTGAATAGTACATTTGAAAAGTGGAAAGGAAATTTAGAGCAATTGGATGACGTCTGTGTAATCGGGGTGAGAATTTGATCGTAGATCAAAGAACGAACCCCAGATCTAACTGATCCCGCCTTTGCGGGGTCTGCGTTATAGGAGTCCGCGTATGATACACTGAGCACAGTGTGTTTAATGTTAGTCACATTTCAATTATTGCTATATTGGTGTTGAAATCCATGAACTTACGCAACCTGGCCATAATTATTTTGATCGTAGCCGGTGGGTTAATGACCTTCCTGATTTACGACATCAATAGCACGGAAAAGTCGCTGGCGCATTCGTTGATTGAAAAGCCAATGGAAAGTGCTGAAGTTCACCTGGATGGATTCTTTGAACCCGTCGAAAACATCCTTAAAACCAGCAGAGATCATGGTTCGTTTGGTTACTTTGATACGGCTACCTCAGCCAAAATGAATACTTACTTTACTCCCCTCATAAAGAACTTTCCACAATTGTCCTCTATGGGGCTGGCCAATACTTCAGGCTATGAGTATGATGTCTTACCAGGTGATGCTACATGGCAGCACCGAGTGGTTTGGATAGATGGCTGGGGTGATGTAGAAAAATGGAGCTCATGGAAATATGATTCAATTACTCATGAATGGAGTAATATAAAGTCCTGGGAAGATGTTGTAAAACATGATCCACGTGTCCGTCCGTGGTTCACGGGAGCCCTGGAAAAAAGCAGAAACAAGGTTAATTGGACCGAACCGTATGTCTACAATACCACATTCGAAATAGGAATGACAGCTTCTGTACGGTGGCACCGCCCTGAAGATAGTTTGAAATACATAATGGCCTTTGATCTGACATTGGCAGATGTATCAGCTTTCACGCAAAACCTCAAGGTAAGTAAAAACGGAAAAGTTTTTGTGCTCTCTGATAAGGACGAATATATTGGACTACCACGGGATGAACTGCTCAGTTCAAATGAATCTATTCAATCTTCCGTCCTTAAACATCCGGATAGTGTTGATATTCCCGAAGTAAAAGATGCACTTAAATCCTGGAAAGATTCAAACAGATCAAATGAAGCTTTTGAATTCAAAACCGAAGGTGAATATTGGTGGGGAAAACTCATCCGTTATAATATAGCTGATGACCGCCATTTTACTGTCGGGGTAATCATTCCGGAAAAAGACATACTAAGTAAAGTACAACAGACAAAACGCATTATCATAGGAAGTTTCATATTTGTACTTATCCTCACCGGATTTGTACTGTACTCGTATGGGCAAACGAGAAAAGCCAACGTAGCACTATCGGCTAAAAATGTGGAGATCACTAAGCAACGGGATGAAATCACCAAACAACACGAAGAAATCTTCAACCAGAAGTTATTAATTGAAGAACAACACCAGGATATCTTGGGAAGTATTGCGTATGCCAAACGGCTTCAGGATGCAATACTCCCTCAACGGAATGAGTTCAAAAAATACTTTCCCGAGTCTTTCATCTTTTACATGCCGAAGGATGTGGTTGCTGGTGACTTTTACTGGATGGAAAAAGTGGATGATATCATCTATTTTGCAGCTGCAGATTGTACAGGTCATGGAGTGCCTGGAGCAATGGTGTCCTTTGTGTGCTCTAACGCCTTATCCAAAGCCCTGATTGAAGAAAAAATTCAGGATGTTGGTAAATTACTGGACAGAACGCGAGACTTAGTCATTGATAGATTCGGAAAGAGTGATGAAGAGATCAGAGACGGTATGGATATTTCACTATGTGCTATCAACCTTAAGACCAACACCATGCAGTGGGCCGGTGCAAATAATCCGCTTTGGATTTTGAGAAAGGGCGCAAATGAAGTGGAGGAAATCAAAGCAGACAAACAACCCATTGGTAAATACGGAAAAGCACAGCCTTTTACTTCGCATCAAATTAAACTGGAAAAAGGAGATTCATTTTATATCTTTTCGGATGGTTTCCCAGACCAATTCGGAGGCGATAATGGCAAGAAATACAAAAGCAAAACCTTTAAAAATTTCCTCGTTTCCGTCCAGGACAAATCTATGGAAGATCAATTATCTGAGGTAGGAAAAGAGTTTCAAAACTGGCGTGGAGATTTCGAACAAATTGATGACGTCTGTGTTATAGGAGTTCGCGTTTAGCGGACGAAGTAGAACACATGACGGAATAAATCCCGATAGATATTTTCAAGGATTAATTTGACGTAGAAAATACTTTTCGGGATTGATGATGTCTGTGTTATCGGGGTGAGAATTTGATCGTAGATCAAAGATCGAACCCCAGATCTAACTGATCCCGCCTTTGCGGGTCTGTGTTATAGGAGTTCGCGTTTAGCGGACGAAGTAGAACACATTGACGTCATCAACCCCAATTAAAACACCCCCCGTTGCAGATAACATATAATTTTGTTCTAGATTAGTAGAAAATTCAAATTATGCACAAGAGTAGAATAGCCATGCTGGTTGTTGCCGGCCTTACAATAATTTCCACCTTATTTGTATGGAGGTACCATGACGTGTTAAGTGAAGTCGGATTATCTGCCCTCACAAATGTTGACAAAGTGGCTACTGAAACTGGTATTGGCTGCGGATATGGTTATGGCACCCTATTTATCTTTGCTGTTGCACTACTTATACCATTAATGGGTAATCGAAAAGCCGTGATCCCAACAGGATCAGTGAAATTTGCACTGCTTCTCACCAACGGACTTGGTGTGTTTTATCACGTTATCGTAATAAGCATTTTTCTTATACAAAGTCACTATTCACCAGCCTATGGTGTTTATGTAGCTTTTGTACTATCACTGATCAACCTGACTATTCCTTATATGTTTAAAAAAGATGGTAGCCTTGGAATGGCAACTCCCGGAGAAATTGCGGATGACATTGAAGATAGTGCTGAAGATTTTGAAGACACCATGGAAGATTTCGGTGACAAGGTAGAAGACAAAGTTGAAGACCTGGGTGACAAGATTGAAGATAAATTTGATCGTGATGAGGATGATGATGAAAAAAACGAATCCGGTAAGGATGACGCTTCAAAAGATGAGTCTAAACAATCGTCTTAATAACCTTTCATTACTTCATTACTTGGTAAGTTCCTATAACGGTACATTAAGTTACTGAAAAGCGTATCACCGATAATTTTGTCGTACGATTTTATTACTTCAAGCAGGCTTTTGTCCTTTAACCGGCAACAGGATTGATATTCCATTACAACATCCTCAAAACGCATGTGGTGTTCTTGTTGTAAGAGCGAATCAGCAGTCATAAAAAAGCTGCTGCTTCCCCAGTACATACTGCCGTAATCATGATTTTCCATCAGGCTATCTGCAACTTCAAGATGAGTACTAGTAGTGCTGCTAAAGTATGCCATGGCCTGATGAATTTTTGATCGATAAAGGGAGTCGAACTCAGCCTCTGAATAATAGCCCATATTGATCATGGTTCTTCGGCTCAAATAAGTTGCGTAACCTTCCGAAAACCAACGACTATGCCTTCCAACAAAAGGTAAAGAAAGATGTGCGATCTCATGCGGAGCGGTCCATCCTTGAAGAAATTTGTCAAGTGGATAATCCGGGTCTACATAAAAGTGTACTGTTTCCTGCGGTCCGCGATCAGTATGACCAAAAATAACAGGTTCGTTATCACTTTTGGATTCAGACGCGTGAAAGACCACCAACACATCAAAAGGGTATTGGCCTAACGTTTCAATTGTCGCTGCTCCAACTTCTGTAATCCACTCTTTCAGCATTTCCTTTTCGTCAGCAGTGAATTCGCCCTTAAACTCCCAAATGAAATTTTGTGTTCCGAAATTAGAACCTCCTTTCTGAGTTTGATCTGAAGAGGAATTATCCTGAGAATTTAAATCATCTGCCTGCTGATCACAAGCTGAGAATAACAAAGAGATTGATAATACACCAGCTATAAAACGCATCATAAGATCATTGCCTGCACAGTTACGCCTAACATATAAGGAAGCACCACAAAGGGTATTAAAACGGCCCAGTCCATATGGTGTTTTTTACGGGCAACATACGCCAAATATAAGTGTGCCGGAACCACAATAATTATTGAATAGAGGACGAGCTGAACTTGTAAATCATTCAACCAATACTTCGCCATTATTTTGGCATCACCTGTGGCACTTACCAATGCGGAACTCAAATACACGTACGTATAAACTCCAATAAATATTCCGGCAATAAATAGTTTTCCTTTCATTCTTTTACAAGCGAATAGGAATCATAGGTTTCCAGGCAATTTTTGAATACAAATGAGTCCCACTCTTCTTTAGTTGGGGACAAAATATACGTGATAAAGTCGTTGCCCTCGACTTCCTTCTTCTTCTTTTTCTCAATTTGGTTGATATCGTTAGGTTCTTTTGTTGAAAAGACGATATCCTTTAACTGAACACCATTCTGAATAAAGTTGACAATAATGGCTGAAAAGTGTCCGTTATCTGCCTGATTAAACAAGGCATAAGATGATCCGGATATTTGCACCAATCGTTCCGGTCTTCCTCCACTTCTTCCATAAAGGTAGGTTTTTGCCGGCACGAGGAAAAAATAACTGTCACCATCCAAAGCACATGGAACAGAGTCGTTCTCTACAACACCATGTAACCACCCTTTTGAAACTCTGTATTGCGAATTTTCCCTTACTTCTTCCCTGCTGATGGATAATAAACGGTTTTTCTCCAGATAAACGCCAGTCTCATCTACAACCAAAAATTCACCCGCAGCCCTACGCAATTCATTTTGAGGTGTGTCACTCAACTCATATTTACCATACAATCTTGGATTAATCACCTTGACACTATTCAACACAAAAACAGCTGCCTCATCAAAATAAAAGGAAAAAACTTCCTCCTGTTCATTTTGTGACCATGCGGGGTGCAATGCCAACAACATCCAAATCAACAATACCTTTTTCATACGCTTTAAATTTAATGATTTCCGTCCACTTTAAATTCGTCAATGGTCCAGTGAAATTCATCTTGCAATGCCGGAAGGGCTTCCCAGTTCAATCTTTCTGACACAATCCATACCAACTGATCATCATACGTATAATCTCCAAGTTTTAGAATGGTTTCAGTTTTATCAACACGATAAGGCAACTTCTTCAACTCACCATCCATACTTTGGACTTCAAAAACTTCTTGTTCCCTATCAATGTTCAATTGAAAATCTTCTGTTCTATCATCTGCATACTGCAAGATTAAAAACCCTCTTCGGTGAACAAATATTCGTTTAATCGTAGATGACACAAGGGTGTCTTCATGCTCTGTCTCTTCAATATCCACTACTTCATAGGCACCATGCAGGTAAGGACGTGGATAGCGATCATCACTCAAATAACCAGTCGATATAGGAAACTTTAATGCTTCAATCAACATCATACCAACCACGAAAAATTTTAAACTTTTGCGCCAGTGATGATTGACAAATGTGATTGGTAAAACTTTTATCCTTACCGCTTCCTCTTTGAAGAAGAAGGCAATCAGAGATTTATAATATGGTGCAATTAAAACTAGCGTTATCAGAAGTAAAAAAGTGCTGTACAACTTTACTGAAATGTCGAATCCAATGTTGATTACAAGGACATGTAGCAATACAAACAATGTAAGTAGCAAACCTGCAACCCGGGTTTTCCTGAACAACAATAATACTGCTGGTATAATTTCAGCAAGACCACTTAAAACACAATACCAGGTGGATGTCCCCATGGTGCTCCAGAATAAAATGTCTTTGGATAAGAAACCGAAGGGTGTATATAAAATATTAGGTTCAGGTGTATAAAATTGAGTTTGGAAAACTTTGTCAAACCCATAAATCAACAATCGACTTGAGAGATAATACACTCCAATCAAACTTATAATATGGAGAATTTTTGTCTTCTTCTCAGACCAATATTTAGTTGGGGATAAAAAAAATGAAATTATCAAGGCCAGTAGGAGCAAAAAGAATATCAGCACATTTAAACCCAGCGTATCTGAAGAAAATGCCAGATGATCTTCAACAAGAAGGTTAGCCAAATCACCAAATACCCAGATGGCCAGTTCACCTTGAATTGGGATGACGTAAGATTCCATGGGGATGAATACAACACCCAATAAGATAAAGAAATAGATGAACGTCTTGAGGATCGATCTCATTTGTCAATATTACAAAGATTGCCTGAAGTGACTTCTTTAAATCGTACGCTCCAATCGTTGTTGTTTTTCCAATGAACGCCGCCAGGAAATCAGCCCAATAAAAATAGCCAGCGTACTTACACCCACAATGAGCAGAGGCAACATCATTCCAGGTTTTTGATCCGGTACAACAGGTATAACCACGTCCTCTCTATCTTCTGGTATTATACTCCCTTCTTCTCGCCCGGGAGGCGCAGGTTCAACAATTGGTGCTCCCGGAAATCCTATGAAGGTGACACTATCAATATTGTTTTGAAAATGAAAACTCCGTTTTAATTCTTTCTTTATTTCTTCAGGATCCTCCCGATTCCAAACCGTGTCGTTGCTAACCGTATCTTTACCTGCTCTCCATACATTTTTTGAATATTTGGGTCTGTTAACATTCCAGCAAACTTCACTTGTTACCATAATTGTAGTGGTGTCGTCTACATATATCACCGAATCCAATTGTGCACCTTTGACAATTTTCTGAGGAGCCATTCCCAGGTTGTGATTTGACAAATCAAATGTCCCGGTTTTTACCGCTTTATAAAAATGATGCATAGCACCCGAATGACTTTTCCAGGCTATTAGTTTGGTTTGACCAACTACTTGTGAACACCATAAAAGTGAACATAAAAAAACTAGACGAATAGAATGGATCATGATCTGTAGATTTTAGTTGCGCAATATTTCATACAACGTCACAGATGAAAAGTTCACTTGACATTTTTGTCACGAAAAAATTAAATTAATTATCTTGCGATCAACTCGCGCTTATGAGAAGGAAATAATTCCTTTTCCAACACATTAAATTTCTTTTTAAGTATGGAAAAAAGGTGGGTTATCAAACCAGAACCCAAGCGGGAGACCATTGCAAAACTCATTGAAGATGTAGGCATTACCAAACCTTTAGCTACCATTATGGCGCAAAGGGGTATATCCAATTACGAAGAAGCCAAAGCATTTTTCAGACCGGAAATAGAGGACCTTCATGATCCCTTTTTGATGAAGAATATGGAGGAGGCCGTAACACGGATTGAACAAGCGATTGCTGCCAATGAGAATATATTAATCTATGGTGATTATGATGTAGATGGAACCTCAGCAGTGGCGTTAATGTATAGTTATCTCACAATGGACTATGATCAGGTGGGGTATTATATCCCGGATCGTTATAAAGAAGGGTATGGTATATCCGAAATAGGAATGCAGTTTGCCATTGACAATAGTTTTTCACTCGTCATAGCATTGGATTGTGGAACTAAAGCAATAGAACAAATTGCTTTTGCCAAAGAATATGGTGTAGACGTAATTGTATGTGACCACCATACTCCGGGAGACAAATTACCGGATGCTATCGTTCTCAATCCTAAACAAGAGGGCTGCGAATATCCCTATGATGAACTTTGCGGATGCGGTATAGGGTTTAAGTTAGCACAAGCCATTAACCAAACAAGAGGGGGTACAATTGAAGATATTTACCACCTGCTTGACCTTGTGATGGTAGCTATCGGAGCGGATATTGTTCCCATGACAGGTGAAAACAGAATTTTGGCGTATTACGGCATGCACGTTCTCAATAACAATCCGCGAATCGGGTTTCAACAATTGCTGGCCCTTGCACAAAAGACCGGTGAGTTATCCGTAACTGATGTGGTGTTCACCATTGCTCCCCGAATCAACGCTGCAGGCAGGATAGATACCGGAAATAAAGCTGTAGAACTCTTGTTGGCCGAAACCATGGATGAAGTGGATGATATCAGCAAGGCAATCAACCAACACAATGAGGTACGGAAGGACCTGGACCGTGAGATGACTAAGGAGGCACTGGAGATGATTGTCAATGATGATTGGCTGCTCAATGCTAAATCTACAGTAGTGTTTAAAGAAGATTGGCACAAAGGTGTGGTGGGTATTGTAGCTTCACGTTTAACTGAAACTTATTATCGGCCCACTATTGTGTTAACAGAATCCAACGGAATGGCCGTAGGCTCTGCGCGATCCGTAAAAGGGTTCAATGTCTATGAGGCGATCAATGCCTGTGCAGATCTTTTGGTACAGTTTGGCGGTCATTTCTATGCTGCAGGATTGACAATGGAAATGGAAAAAGTAGACGATTTCAAGACGCGTTTCAACGAAGTGGTAGAATCTTCAATATCAGATGAAATGCTTGTGCCGGAAATTGAAATTGATTGTGAAATAGATTTTCGCGATATCTACGAAGAACAAAGGAGTGGTATACCCCGTTTTTATAGAATTTTGAAGCAATTGGCTCCGTTCGGGCCAGGAAATATGCGCCCTGTTTTTGTATCAAGAAATGTGAGGGATGCCGGTAGTTCAAGAGTACTAAAAGATGAACACCTGAAATTATCACTTGTTCAGGAAGAGTATCCGGATATTGTGCTGAATGGTATTGCCTTTGGTATGGCTCACTGGTACGAAATCCTTCAAAACGGACCCGTAGATATTGCCTACACTATTGAGGAAAACCATTGGAATGGTTACGTAAATCTACAATTAATGGTGAAGGATATGAAAGCCAGTAAACGACCACTCTAGAGAAGAAAAACAGGATATTTCACCTCCTTTCTTCAATTATTCGCAATTTTGCTACATGGGGAACCTTCTAATTAAAAACATCAAAGGATTAGCCGGAGTTCTAACTAACCATGCTCTGTAAGGACAGGATACTTATCTTTCGTAGTCGTATACCATTGGACATCATTATAAAATAGAACCTGAAACATGTCCTTCCGGGTAGGATTTTGTTTAATTTGTACTGGGTTAAGTTCAATTCTTTCGTTGGGCTCTGCCGAAATCATAGCTTCACGTGTGTATAAAAGATACGTGAAATCATCCAACTTTACCACTTCGAATAAAATATGTGAAACAAAGGCATCTGAGGTTTGAAAAGTTATGTATACCCCAGTTTTCTCATCCATTATTGTATATTCTGAGAAACTCATCACTTCGGTTGTAATTACTGAATCTCCATCTATTTCTTCAATCGGGTAAAATATCAATGAGCTTATTTCCTGATAAGTTGGATTATCGTAAACGTTGGTGATAAAAATATTATGAGCATAGCTTTTACTGTCCCAATAATCATCAATTAATTTTGTATATCGAATAGAACACTCTACCTGGCAATCGTCCATATTTTTGTATTTATTGTCTACAACTTCAACAAGAATATCCTTTGGGTCCTCACCTAAAATAAAATTCTCCCTATACCCAATTATATCTTCGCATATTCCCACTTCCCCCATAGTATATGCCGTCGCTTTTAGTTCAAACAAGTCGGTATTGTTCAAACCAAAGATTCTCTTTTTGCAATCAATTGAACTTCTATAAGCAATACATTCTACATTTTTAAATATTGGATGACCACCAATATCATAAGGAGGAGCCTCTTCAAAGTTGCCCCGATAAAGGGAGTAATCTTTGTCAGAATGACGTTCAAAGAGTTCCACTATATCACTAAATACATTTTCTTCACCTACTAACTCATTAACTTTTTCTTTGGTGCCAAACACAAGAGCAAAGTCATAACTCTCTATATTCCACAATTCACTGAAATTGATGATATATACATCATCATTTTGGAAATACAAACTACCTGAAATATGCACTTCAGTTGAATTCTGTAACGTTGATTTCCTAATGGTTCTATACATCTCTATCAATGAGTCCGGTTGCGAAAAATTAAGCATATCAACTGTCTGCTCAGAGGTTACAAGTTCATGATCATCATTCGTATTATCATTTGTGTCACTTCCTCCACAAGACAGGAAAAATAAACTTATCAATATAATTGTTGAATATTTCATGTTGTACATTTTTACACAATCAAACAAAGATGAAAATTATTCCCAACTTTGCACTATGAGCAAACTTCTCATTAAAAACATCAAAGGATTAGCCGGAGTTCTTGAAAACAACAATGGCCCATTAAAAGGGTCAGAACTGGATCAATTAACGGTTATTGAAAACGCCTTTTTAGCGATTGAAGACGGACGTATTTCCATGTACGGAAAAATGGAAGACCTGGCCGGAATTACGGATTGGAATGACCTGGAAGTCATTGATGCTGAGGGGAAGTACGTGTTACCGGCTTTCTGTGATTCACATTCACACCTGGTGTTTGCCAAAACCCGTGAAGATGAGTTTGTTGACAGGATCAAGGGCCTTTCTTATGAGGAGATCGGTAAAAAAGGTGGAGGTATCCTTAATTCGGCCCGGAAATTAGCCGACATGCCCGAAGAACAATTGGTAGAAGATGCACTCAAGCGGCTGGAGCTTATAAAATCTTATGGGACAGGTGCCATTGAGATCAAAAGTGGGTATGGCCTTTCTGTGGATGCTGAACTCAAAATGCTCCGGGTGGTAAAAAAATTGAAACAACAATCTGATGTAGCCATAAAGGCCACTTTTCTGGGTGCACATGCCTTTCCTACTGAATACAAAGAAAACCAGGATGCCTACGTAGACCTTATTATTAATGAGATGCTTCCTAAAGTGGTAGGCGAAGACCTTGCAGAATACATTGATGTTTTTTGCGAACGGAATTATTTTACAGCTGAACAAACCGATCGTATTTTAGAAGCTGGTGTGAAAGCGGGACTCAAACCAAAGATCCATGTCAATCAATTTTCTGTCATGGGTGGAGTTGGTATCGGCGTAAAACACAATGCTGTCTCTGTAGACCATCTGGAAGAACTGGATGAAAAAGATATTGAAGCCCTAAAAGGTTCAAGTACTATTGCTACCGGATTGCCATCTTGTTCTTTCTTCTTATCTATTCCTTATACACCAGTAAGAAAATTATTGGATAACAATATTGCTTGTGCCCTGGCAACTGACTTTAATCCGGGATCCACGCCAAGTGGAAATATGCAATTTGTCAATGCTTTGGCTTGCATAAAGATGAAGTTAACACCTGCAGAAGCATTAAATGCAACAACCATAAATGGTGCGTATGCTATGGAACTGGGTGACGAACTGGGGTCCATAACTGTAGGAAAAAAAGCTAATTTGATCCTTACCAAAGAAATCCCATCTCTGGAATATATTCCGTATTCGTTTGGAGAAAATGTGGTTGAGCAAACTATAATCGCGTGATGCGCTTTTTGGAGATATTGATTGCACTTGTTTTAGGTGTTATTCTCATCCAAATTTACTTGTGGTCCGGGTTCAGTGAAAAGAAACTCTCAACATGGGATATGTATCTTCTCTTTATTTCTGTTGGTGTTATATTCGTTCTTATTTCATCTTATCTTCGACAAAAAAGGAAGAATAAAAAAAAGTAGTGAAGAACCAACAATATTGAAAATTGGTCCCGATCAATCAGTTCTTCACATATTTTAAAGTTCTGCCTGTAATTAACCCGAATAAATCCGTTATTTTCGTGAACGAATCCTGAAAAGTCTTTACTCAGATGTCAATACAGGTTAAAAATGTCTTCAAATATTACGGTGAACAAGCTGCACTCGGTGGGGTGTCATTCGATATTTCATCCGGTGAAATAGTTGGGTTTCTAGGACCGAACGGCGCAGGAAAGTCTACCATGATGAAGATTATTACCTGCTTTATTCCTATGTCTGCAGGTGAAGTAAAGGTTTGTGGCTTAGATGTTGAAGAACATGCGATTGAGGTTAAAAAGAAGGTAGGATACTTACCAGAAAACAACCCGCTTTATCTTGATATGTATGTGAAGGAGTACTTGCATTTTGTAGCAGGTATTTACAAACTCAAAAACAAAAAGGAACGCGTTGCTGAAATGATCAAGCTTGTTGGCCTGGAAAAAGAGCAAAACAAGAAAATTGGTGCCCTATCCAAAGGTTATCGTCAACGTGTAGGTTTGGCGCAAGCCATAATTCATGACCCGGAAGTATTGATACTGGATGAACCCACCTCAGGTTTGGATCCCAACCAACTGGTAGAAATCAGGCAAGTTATTCAGAACATTGGAAAAACAAAAACAGTGATGCTGTCCACACATATTATGCAAGAGGTTGAAGCTATTTGTGATCGGGTCATCATTATCAAAGACGGTATAATCGTTGCAGATGACAAAACAGATCAAATGCAACACATAAAGGTGGTTGAGAAAAAGATCATTTTTGTGGAATTTGACCAGGAAGTATCGCGCAGCCAATTGAAAAAAATCAAGGGTGCTCAGGACATCAAGAACATAGAAGGTAACCAGTGGCTCATTGAGGCCAAAGGAGATATACGGGCAGATATTGCCAAGTACGCACAACAAAACAACCTTCTGACTTTAACCATGAGACTGGAAGAAAAAAGCATGGAAGAAGTATTCAAGGAGTTGACCAACAATTAACCCACTTCCGTTTTCATTCTGCTTCAAATAGCTTTAAAGAGTAATTCGTATCTTCGAAAAGTTCACACTAAGCAATTATGAAACAATTATTCTATCCCCTTATTTTTAGCATTCTATTGGTTTCATGCACTGGTTCTGAAGCAGAGCAAAATGATACGAATGAGACTAATGAATCTACAGAAAATGATACGACTACTGCTGTTTCAGATAATAGCAATGAAGAAGAATATAGCGTAGATTTTCAGCGAATTGTTTCGGCAAAAATTGGAACTTATCAGGAACAAGCTATTCTGGTGCTCAAAGAATCTCCTATTAATAATCAAGGAGTTATTACCGTAGATGGCTATTATTTTTATGTAAAGCATCAAAAATTCCTCGATCTTCAGGGTACGTTCACGCCAAAAACCGGTTTGTATCAACTGACGGAATCCTATAAAGGAGAAGAAACCGGATATATGGAATTTGTTATTGGTAATGCTGAACACTCATTTTGGGCACCCTCACCATCTTCAGAGGATCAACAGGAACTGCATTCTGAATTGCTGGATAGAGGTTCGGCAGATGATATGAATATTGCTATAGAGTTTGGTGAATACGGCTATGAACATGAAATCATGTTTTATAATGGAGACGGTACAGATGACGATTTAGTCACTGATGCGTTAAAAGTGGCCATAATCAATGATGAGTTTCTCGCATTTTTTATAGACGTCACAGGAACTAATGGTCATGTTGGATCAGTGAGTGGCGTGGCAAAAATAACAGGTGATAAAGCCCGGTTTTCTCAGGAAAAAGAAGAATGGGAAATTTGTGATATTGAATTTGATTTAAGCGAAGAAGATCAGATCATTGTAATAGAACACTCTTGTGACGGTTGGCACGGTGCTTACGCCAGTTTTGATGGCGTATTTTCTAAATTAAAATAGAAAACCCGCCCTGGAAACTGCAGAGCTGGGTTCAAATTATTATTTCTTCGGAACGTGTTTATCCGTAAATGATTGCACAGCTTCATTCCAGGCTGCTATCTTCGACTTACGGTTTTCGAATATTGTTTGATTGGTGGAATTATACGTTTGGGCAGCTTCGTTTGCCTCTTTCACCGCGTTATTATATTGGTCAATATCTTCCTGCGTTCTATCTTTTTCCTTTTTTTGATCAAATGAAGCTTTTATCGTATTAAAATTTTCCGTTTTTATCAGATAATTTGTGATCTTATCTACCTGATTGTCTGCTTCATCCTGGTAAAATTTAAGAATATCCTGACACGCCGCCACCAAACTATTATCTCCCTTAAATGGTTCTACCGACTTCAGTTTACTCAACCCGTCAGCGGAAGCCATTGAAAGCGCACTTTTATTTTGTTCAATAGCACTAACATCTCCCTTAGCAATTGCATCTGACAAATAAATATCGGAAACATAGCTTTTGAAGAAAATGAGGTAGAGCTTATTGTAGTAGTCATATACCTCATCCGCAACTCGCATCTTTTCACTCAGCTCATCTTCGGTCGTGACCAACTCTACATCAAACTGTTCGGCAAATTTCTTTTGCTCAGCAATTAACATTTCTGAGGCCTCGGTTAATTTATTATTTGCCTCTTCTTTTGCCAACATGTAAGCCTCCATAAGGTCATAAGACTGCTCCGCAATATCTTCCATATCAACAATTTTGGCATAATCCTGAGTGAGTACCAAATAGTAGATATTCAAAAAAGAAACCACAGAATCACGATAGGCCGTGTTTCCTTCGTACCCTTTCATTGATCGCACCTTGCTTTTGGCTTCTTTAGTGGTTTGAATCAGTTTTACACGCTTCTTGTCCACAGTTCGCGCATTTTTGCCATGAGCTGCAGCCGAGGTGTAATCCCACATTTCTTTTTGAATGTTTTTGTAGTTTTCGCCTATTGCATCCAGGTATTGTCCCGGCCCTTCATATTGGGCAAACAAAATACCAGTTCCTAGAAGTAACAGGGTTAGTATTCCAAACTTTTTCATCTTTATTATTTTGAGTTAATATAATCTACAAGCACGTTGTAGGCTTCCGAAATATACAAGTCTTTGCTAACATTCTCAAGGTATTCCTTATTTAACTCAGCACGATACTCATTGATCTTCATTATTTCGGCATCAAACTTATTGTTTATCACTTCAAACTGTTCTGATACATTTAATTCTTCGGTGAATAACTGATCATACAAATTAGTAATTATCCGTTCATTTTCTTGATAATCAGCCAGGTTTAATGGTGAATTTTCGTAATATGCGGTGAAATTGTTGATTGAATCCATCACTGTACACATCTGTTGATATAAAATGTTCATCCCCATACGAAAGTTACTGTTGGATTGCAATTTTGATACCGGAAACTCTGCAAATGGTGTATAATAAACCTTCTTGTCCACCTGATCTTTTTCCAGTGCCATTTTATTCAATGCTTCGGAGTATTCGTATAGCTCATAATAATCCCTCAACGCAATATCCGGCACTACGCCTTCTTTTTGGTGTGTTTCTTTTGTAACACGATAAAATTTAGTTCGCGTTAACTTCAGATAGCCATAACTTTCATCAACTTCGTCCATATTGTCCAATGTCAGACTGTAGGTAGGATCAAGTGGTAACACAACTTGACCGGTGGATTTTCCATAGGTCTTCGATCCAACAATAATTGCGCGGTTATAATCTTGCATGGCAGCGGAGAATAACTCCGAAGCAGATGCGCTTAAACCATTTACCATTATTACTAATGGCCCCAGGTATATGGCCCCACGATTCATGTCCTTAATGCTCTTCGGTTCACGATACTTGCCTTGTTCAATCGTGATGGGACCTGCGTCTATAAAAATACCTGCTAAATCAATGGCTTCTTTTAAAGATCCACCGCCATTATTTCGTAAATCCAATATGAGCCCGTCGATATCTTCTTGTTTAAGCTTTACAATATTCTTGGCCACATCATTGGCACAACCCAGGCCTGTTGTTTGATCCCAATCGGTGTAAAAGTCTGGCAAGGTAATGTAGCCTATTTTCTTGTCCCCCTGGAGGATGACACTTTTAATCACATCATCATCCACATAAATCTCAGATTTAAGCAGTTCCACCTCTTCTACCCTTCCATTTGCTTTTTTCAGGGTTAAGATTAGTCGCTCTGAATTGGTGTTTTCAAAGATCAGCATGAGATCATCCAGTCTCAATTGTGTAACATCAACAGGTCTGCCTTTATCAAATTCAACTTTGAGTATGACGTCATCCTGATTTATTGCATTTGACATCCACGCAGATCCACCCGGTGTTAAACCTGCAATCAGAATTTGACCCTTTTCATCTTCTCGCAAAGAAAATCCAAAGGCATAATTGTCTTTAGACAGGCTTGCCTCAAAATGTTCCTTGTCTATATTTGAAAAGTAGGTGGTATGTGGATCATAATAGGACGCAATGACATCCAGGTAGTAGGTAGCCAGGTAATTTTTATACCCCGAAGGATGATTGACATACGAACTGATTTCAAATTTCTCATAGTCCTGAACGGTTTTGCTTGCCTCCGGAAGCATAAGCTTAAGTGAGTCAAGTGGTGCAGTGACGGGATTTTCAAGATAATCACCATCAAATAACTCTTCCAGAATACTGGACTTCAACCATAATCGCCAACGTTCTTTTAAGGCCGGGTAATCTTCTAAAAAACTTACTTCTTCATTTTCATACACCAAATTTTCTTTTACTTCAAAATCAAAGGGCTTACTCATGATTTCATCCACCAGTGAATCAGCAGCCAGTAATCGTTTGTAATAGATATCTGCCAATTCATCAAAGAATACAGATGAACTTTCTTTTATCTGATCATCTATTTCAAACTCATACTTTTTGAGTTGTTCGATATCCTTTTTGAGAAGATAATAACCGCTGGGATCGATCACATCTATAAATTCATGAAAAACATAATGTGAAAGGGAGTCATCCAAGGGTTTGGATTCATAATGGTAACGTTGCACCAGCCGATCAATTCTATAAGAAGTTTTGCCAACTTGTGTGGTTTGCCCCAATGTACTTAGGGTAATCAGCAAGGTAATGGCCAGTAGTGTCTGCTTCATTAGTTCTTAATAAAGATATTCTTAGGTTCGGTAAAGAACCGTAAAGCTTCAAATCCTCCTTCTCTACCTACTCCTGAGTTTTTTACTCCTCCAAAAGGTGTCCGCAAATCACGGACCAACCATGAATTGACCCATACTATTCCCGATTGTAACTGTTCAGCAACCCGGTGCGCCTTTTTCAGACTCTCGGTCCATACGGTTGCCGCAAGACCATATTCGGTGGAGTTGGCCATCATTAGCGCTTCCTCTTCCGTGTCAAAAGGAGTGATGGTAACGACAGGACCAAAGATCTCTTCCTGATTCGTCCGGCAATCATAACTCAATCCTTCAATAATTGTAGGGCGTAAATAAAAACCTTCTGCATATTCACCTTCCAGTTTAACCTGTTCTCCTCCCGTCAAAATTGTTCCGCCTTCTTCCTGAGCAAGTTTTATATAAGAAAGTACTTTTTCCATGTGAGATTTAGATACAACAGCACCCAATTTTGCCTCAGGGTCTTCCGGAAATGACACTTTTGACTTTTCAGTCTTCTCTACAAATGCTTTTTTAAATTTTTCATAGATGGGGCGTTCGATAAATATGCGCGACCCACATAGGCAAATCAGCCCCTGATTTGCGAAGCTGGAACGCCTTGTAGTAGACACGGCTGCGTCAAAGTCACAATCAGCACAGATGATGTTGGGGTTCTTTCCTCCCAGTTCA
>JABURP010000017.1 GCA_014762645.1 Crocinitomicaceae bacterium | reverse complement strand
TTTTTTTTTTTATTTTTGAATCAAATTTTTTTTTTAGTTTTTTTATATCCTTTCAAGGGTTTTGACCGCTGACATCCATTTTCCCTCTAATTCTTTCTGTCGCTCTTTCATCTTAACCTCAATAATGTATAACGCATCATTGACCTGTTCAATTTCTTCAAGAATATTCTGTTTTAAATGATCTTTCTGAATGGCAACTGCAGTTTTATCGCGTTTTGCTTTTGCTTGATCTTGTAGCTTTACTTCGGTAATGGCTCCTGCTTCATCAGCTTCAGCTTCCTCTGTTTGATCAGTTTGACCAAACGAGAATCCTGTAAAGCCCAATGTGAATAGAGCTATTATTAAACTTGTTTTAATAAATTTTAGTGGTTTCATAATTCGTTTGGTTTTTGTTGATTAAACATTCACTTCTATATATAAGTTACAAGATGTCAACTAAATATCAAGTTTTTGAACGGTTGATTCAATTGATATTATATATCATCAAAAGAAGTGTATAGATTGAATCTATATGATATCCATTTTTAATAAGATTAGGATGATTATGTGAATTTTATTAGTTTGGTAGAGAATAAAAAGTAATACACATGCCCAAACACTTCATAAATCTCGCTATCTTATTTTTATTGAGTACACTTAACTTTAAAGGAAACGCTCAATGCACACTAATTCCTACAGTATCTGCAGATACCATATCGTGTGGTGACAGTGTAGCTATATCTTTCGCTACTGTTGGAGCCCCCGTACTATTTGATGACTTTAATTCAGGAGTTGCCGGAAGTGGATGGTCTTTTGTTACTCCTTTCGAATCTACAAACCCATGCGGCCCATCATTAGATGGCACACCAACTGCCTGGATGGGAAGCGTTTCTACGATTCCTCGTGAGATGACTACTGTAGGTTTAGATGTTCAATGCGGAGGAACAATATGTTTTGACCTGGACTTTGCAGGAGACGACCCTTGTGGCGGTTGTTCGTCATGCGAGGACCCAGACGCCTTACCAGAGGGTGTTCATTTAAGGTATTCTACAGATAATGGAGTTATCTGGACGGATATATACGTCTTTGCTGGAGTTAGCGGCGGTAATGCGCCGTACTACAGTTGGACAAATTTCTGTTTTGATATACCACCATCTGCTTATACGGCGAATACAAAGTTTCAGTGGATACAGCCGAATACTTCTGGCCTAGGTTGGGACCACTGGGGATTAGATAATGTTCAGATTAGCGCATATAATTGCGCTGGAAATCCTGGGTATTATTATACATGGAACGGTTCAGCAGGTGATGCTGACTCTACATTATACCCTAATAGCAGCACTACGTATGATATTCTTTATACCAATGGTATTGATGATAGTTGTTCAGTTCAAATTCCAGTGACTGTTAATCCTTTTGATGCCAGCTTTAATTATGTCCAATCAAATACCAGCTGTGGAGACACATCTGCTATTTCACCTACAATAACTGGAGACCCGGGTGGCTATTTTACAGCAACAGGAGGACTACAGGTTGACTCACTTACAGGTGATATTGTTCCGTCTGACAATACTCCGGGCACTTATACCGTGACTTATCAATCTGGAATCCCATCCTGTCCGGGGTCCCAACAAACTACCGTAACCATTACCCCTTTTGATCCCAACTTTACTTATACCTTATCCAATGCGAGTTGTGGTGATACCTCGGCTATTTCACCCACAATAACAGGAGATCAGGGTGGTTTTTTCACGGCTGCAGGAGGACTACAGGTTGACCCAATCACCGGGGACATTTTTCCATCTAACAATACACCGGGCACGTATACCGTGACTTATCAATCTGGAATAGCATCCTGTCCAGGATCACAACAAGCAATTATAACTATTACTCCTTTTGATCCGTCATTTTCGTACATCCAACAAAACTTTTGTTTTGAAAGTTCAGCAGTTTCTCCTACAATCACTGGCTCTACAGGAGGCTACTTTACCGCAGATAATGGACTTTCCATAAATAGTTCCGGTGTATTTACACCAGATCAAAATCCGCATGGAACCTATACTATTACGTATCAATCTAACGATTCTGTTAATTGCCCGGGGTCATCACAAGTAATTATTACGAATAATTTGCCAACGGTGGGTGCCGGTAACGATACTACAATTTTTTCTACAGATCAAATTACACTAACAGCAAGCAATCCACAAGGTGGTGTAATCACTTGGTCAGGCGGAGTTAGTGATGGTGTTGGATTTACACCTCCGGTCGGTACAAATGAATATGTTGTTACTGTGAACACCAATGGCTGTACTACCACTGATACTGTTATTGTCACCGTTATTACCGACGATAATTCTATCGGTGAATTTGAACATAATGCCATTATTTATCCAAATCCTTCAGATGGAACAATATGGGTTAATGTTGATGAGCCATACGTTATTGAACTTCAAGACGCATCAGGAAAAGTTGTGTTTACCGAAGCATCTGATAAAAAAACAAAATTTGATCTAAACAACCTTCCGAAAGGCGTTTATATGGTTAACATTCAAATAGAGAATAGAAAACCAATCTTAAAAAAATTGCTCCTGAAATAATAAAAAGAGGTGGTTTGAACCACCTCTTTTATTCTGTTATTAATTACTCTTCCTCCTCTGCTTCTACTTCGTCTTTCCATTTTACCTGGAATTCAATTTCGTGTTCCCCATCTCCTCTTTCATGTTCAATAGTGAATTCAGCTCGGTCCGGAACATAAATAGCCTCTCCTGCTATGGAGATTCTGAAATTCTCACCTTGTTCAATAGAATCGGCTAATCTTCGCAATTTTTCTACAAATTCTTCTTTAGGGTATTTTTTTTCTATATCTCTTGCTGACATAATCGTTGGTTTTAAAATTCAAATTAATATATAAGTGCTATTAGTTTCATGTTTATCGCATTTCAGGGACAGATCGATTTGGCGATCATTCAAAATACACATAGTCCACTTCACTGTATAAAACACCGTCTTTGTACCGTGCAGACCGAATTAACTCTCCACGATCATCATATTCGTAAGTGGTTTTATCATGTGATTCTTTTGATTTACCTTCAAAATCTGCACTTTCCACTAATTTTCCGTTCTTGTAGGTATAAGTAGTAGTCAAAGACTCCTCACCCTTTTCCTGAGGATTCAGAACCACTTTTATCACGTTACCGGATGCATCATACTCATAAGTAACAACGTACTCTGATCCGTACTCGGTGAGATCCACTTCTGTAATCTGATTTTCTCCGTTATACTTGTACTCTTCTGTAAACACTGCTTGTAGCCCACCATGCGTTGGATCTATGCCGTACTCCTCTTTTTTTATCAATCGTCCCTTACTATCATACTCAAATGTCTCACGCTCATCTACGTGCCCGTCAAAAGAATAAGATGTAATCTCAATTTGCTCACCCTTGTCGTTGTATTTTGCCAGCGTATAGGCGTTCTCTTTTTCAGAATTACTGAGATGATTGATGCGGTCTAACTTTCCGTCCTTATACTCATATTCATCTACCTGGTAAAGTGTTGGACCATTTCTTCTAACTACCCACTCCAGTTGCCCATCATTATTATTAATGCGAACATGTGTTTCCTGAAATACTTTCACATCTTCCCCATCTTCTTTTTTCCACACAAAGCTCTCGTCAAGCTCCATAGGAGGATGCTCATATTCACTGTGTTCGTAATACTCAATGTGTCTGATTAAATGCACTCCCTGACTGTGTTTGGCCCCCATAATTTTTTGTTCTTTACGCTCAATCCAGTTGCCATATTCATCATAAGTGTATTCAAAAATGATTTGCTTCTGTAATTTACTGTTGCTCTTATGCATGGTTTCAGTTACGATATGCCCGAATTCATCATACATAAAGTCAATGGTTTTTGAAATTGGGCTCCCGCTTTCATACGTTGTGTGAACATCCTGAATAAGACGTCCCTTGTCATCCCATTTTTGAACCCACTGTTCAGTTATTTTACCAGAAGAATTGTATTTTGAAACGGTTTCCTGATTATCGCCATGTTCGTAGGCGTATTTAACCGTCTCATCTTCCTTTTCATTTTCCCAACCTTCTTTACTGGCAATTTTACCATCAGCGTATGTGTATTCAAAATAACTTTCTGGGATCATCTGTCCCTGTTCTTTATGAAGAAACTCCACCTTTTTTGTGATCATGTTCCCTTGATTGTCATAGGTCATTGTTTTGCGTTCCAAAACACGATCCAGGTCATCAACATTCACCTCTTCAATCAGGTTTCCACGATCATCATACTTCATTCTAAAATCACCCGATTCATGAGGCTGATGAAAAATACGGTGATCCCTCAAAAGGCGACCTTCCTCATCATAATAAAAGAATTGTTCATCCAGTTCTTTACCATCATACAAGTCAGCCTCATACAGCAATCGGTGATCCGGGCTAAACAGTTGTACCCGTTTGGAATTCATTTCAAGATTGCCCAAATGATCATGAATCGATTCGAAAATAAACCGAATGGGTTTTTCAGAATGATTTTGTGCCGAAATACCTGTGGCTACTACTAAACTAAGAATGAGTAAAATACGCTTCATAAGTAAATAGTTGAAATTTTGCTATCTAAAATAACAGTATTTTTCTTTTTAGAAAGAACGAAAAGAAATTGATTACAAGGATCATTACAAAAACAAAGCCGGATTGCTCCCTATTTTCCCTCTTCTTCCTGAATGGAAGGACATTTGGCATCACCGTAGGTACAAAAGACACAACAGTCTCCTTCTTTTGGGTGTAACTCTTCCCCACATTTTTTGCAGGTGTATTTAAACAGACAATATTCAGTTGGAAGTTCTTCTCTGGTTTGATACCCACAAACGGGACAGGTTATGTTAGATGAATCCGCAATGGCTACTTCATCCGTAGATGTTGTATCAACGGTAGTGTTGGTTTCATCTTCACCAGAGCTATTATCCGCATTATCACTATTACAAGAAGTTACGCTAACAGAAACGCCTAAACACAGTATCACTAACAATCTATACATCACGAAGAGTTTTATAAAAAATCACATTGGGTTTATACAAATGTACCCATTCACTTTATAATGCGGAAGAGGATTACGTGCTTATTTACTTCTAATTCAAGGTATCATTAATTTTTTCTTTCTTTGCTTTCACAAATCTGAATTCCCCGGAAGCAGACTGAGATTGCAATTTAATAGTTAGCGTTATGAAGGTACTTTTAGTATTGGTTCTTTGTCTTTTTATCTCATCAGGATGCTCAAGCAATAAAGTACCTGAACAAATAGTAGGTAATTTTTTAGCGGTAAAAATGGGTGGATCATTAAAAGGTAAAAAGCAACCCGTAGAGGAATTGAATGAGATGTGGACCTTTACGAAAGATTCATTGTTTATTTACAAGCCCTGTTTCATTGAAAAAAACCGCAAAAAGCCGGGAAAAAATTATAAAGACACATGGTATAACTATGAGGAAAACACGTATTACGTTGGTGACACTTTAGTTATTGAAATTGCTATTGAAAATGAGGAGTTTAGTATTCAGTATTACCTGGTTGAAAGTGAAATAACAGATGAGCAAAAACTACTGGATCAAATCAAAGTAGACACAAGCTGTATAGAAGGAGGATTATGGTCCCGGGGCGGAGAGCCGGTTGTACAGGGCCGCAACATAATAATGGATGATGCCCTTAATTTCACACCAATAGACACGCTTGATTTAAGCAGCAATAATTCAGGCAATTTTAGTTTTAATGGCGCGCAACTCACCTACAGATTAGAAGAAGACAAACTTGTGTTTGACATCCTGTTTTTGCATGATTGGGGTGCCATGCGGTTAATTCCAAGAACACAATGTCAGTGTGAGAATATGTATATTGATTATTTTAAGATAATTGAATGATGTGCTGTGGTGGTTTGGTTGTTGTGGAACTTTAGTTCTACGATTGCTATTCTATTTTGAGGTTAATGGAGCCCCGCCTGGGCGGGACTCTCACAAATGCTACAAAATCAAACCTGCCTGTCGGCAGACAGGGATTTTTTGATTTGTGGAGCCGGAGGGGATCGAACCCTCGTCCTAACAACGGGTCTATATAATTTCTACATGTTTATTCTGTGGTTAGAGTTCAGTTAAAAGCCGGACACAGACACCCTACTTTTAACCTAAGCTGCAGTAAAATCTCGTCAGCACATCACAGCCCTGTACTGACCAGCCCAATTATCGATACCCAAATTCCGCAACCATCAGGCAAAATTGTGGTGAGTAGTTAGTCCCTCCTACTATACTTCAGAGTGGATTAAGGCAATCAGAATTTATCCGATTACGCAGCTAACGCGTAAGAATTATTGTTGTCAATTATTCTTGATTTGCACTCAGAGTTTTACGAGATCAAATGCGTTACTCGACATGCTTGTATATCTACCGCTATTGCAGTCAAATCCAAGTCGGCCCCAAAGAACTTAGCAATTTAGACGTTTGCATACACGTTTGCTTGCATCTTTAAATTGCAGCTAGCAAATGTATGTATTTAAGCAGCTTCAACCAATTAAATAAAGACATTTTCATTTCACCAAGCATCTCAGCCGATTTACAATGCGAATGGTTTAGTTTACCAAATCTGAACCTTTTGATACCTGATTAATAGTAACTTGGTGACAAGAGTAGTTTTAAATAACCTAGTTATGAGAGAGCTAATAAGTAAACTGAATAAATGGGCAAATAGCAATACAACGTTAGGTACGGACCTATTGCGAGTAGCTTTGGGTATCCTGCTGTTTGTCAAAGGAATTCAGTTTGCGCAAGACTCAAGTTATCTGGTTGATCTAATCAATGCGCAAAACCCTGAATGGGCATCCCTATTAATTGCGCATTATATCACAATGGCTCATTTTGCAGGCGGCCTTTTAATTATATTCGGATTGATCACCAGATTAGCAATCTTAGTTCAATTACCTCTTATAATAGGTGCATTCATAATCCACATTAAAATGGGAACAGATGCTCAAGCCTTAATTATGGCGAGTATCGCACTCCTGTTTGCGGTGTTCTTCTTGTTCTTCGGATCAGGAAAGCACTCTGTGGATTATGAATTAAAACTGCACATGTAGCGGACTCACGTAGGGACTTATCATAAGTCCTGACCTACATATACACATAAGTGCACTGTCTTCACATTACATTGCACGCCCCAGAGCGAGATAGTAAAATTCCCTTACTACCTCGCTCTTTTTTTGATTAATGAAGAAATGAAATAATGAATTAAGGCTATTTGACAACAATTTTGGAACACTTCACCATTGACATTCACTCGCTTAGCCTATTATATCCTAACTTAATGTAGAGCGTAATGTGACGGCTATGAAAAATATAAAGACAGAAAAAAAAGACCTCTATTTGGTTCCCTTCGATTTTACACGAGCTACAGAAGATGCCTTAAAATACGCGTTAAACTTAACTCGAATTGGAGGTGGAGATATTATCATAGCACACGTTGCGAATACCCATGATGAGGCCTATGATGCCGAAGTTAAACTGGTCGATAAAATCAAAAAACTCCACGACAGAGATCATACCCATGTTTCATACGAAGTAATTATAGGTGATTTGTTCACCGATCTGGATAAGATTGCGCGCCTTACCCATTCTACTTGTATTGTTATGGGAACTCATGGCGTCAGTGGTTTTCAAAAAATCTTTGGAAGTCACGCCCAAAAAATGGTAGATCACTCTTCTTCTCCTTTCATTCTCATTCAGGAAGGTCTGGATAAGGATCATATTGAGACGATTGTAATGCCGTTTAGTTTTGACCGCGAAAGTATACAGGTAACAAAATTGGCAACAGCTATTGCAGAAAAATATAAGGCCACTATGCACCTGGTAGGATTCAGACACTCAGACGAATGGTTGCTCAGAGACATGAAAACCAACGAAACTATTGTAAAATCCCACCTTGAAGAGCACCACATTAAACACGTAACACACGTCCTCCCGGGTGTACGGTCTTATGAAGAAGAACTAATCGAATATGCTAATGAAGTGAACGCAGATCTGATTGCTGCTTCCTACTTCGTGAAGGGATTCCTCTCCTACTATCACTCTTTTCTCGATACTATGATGATGAACAAATACAAAATTCCGGTTCTAACTATCAACGCTCCCGAAGTGATGACGCTTAATTCACAATTCTCTTTTATAACAACCTGATTCTATAACAAACTGATTCTTTCTTTAATTTGTTAAAAAATTCTTTTTTGATGCATCCTTTTCCGGTGTTAAACTCGTCTTTTACATTAAATTTTGGATGTTGATAACAATATTGTGTCCTATAGAATAATTACACCGGTAAAAAGTAATTTATTCCTACTTTTGCCACTTCAATTTGTAGTAAGTAATGTCGTCAATTAAGCTTGGTTTAATTCGTGAAGGTAAAAATCCCCCAGACAAGAGAGTTCCATTAACTCCGTCTCAGTGTTTGGAGGTTCAACAGAAATTTCCGCAGGTAGAAGTGTATGTTCAATCCTCAGAAGTACGTGCATACAAAGACGAGCAATATAAAGAGATAGGAATTCCTGTCGTAGACGACGTTTCAAATTGTGATATTCTAATGGGAATTAAAGAAGTGCCGATTAAGGAGCTCATCCCCAATAAGAAATACATGTTCTTTTCGCATACCTTTAAGGAACAGCCTTATAACAGAGATCTTTTGCGCGCAATTCTCGAAAAAAAGATTCAATTAATCGATTACGAAGTACTTACCGATATAAATGAAAATCGAATAATAGGGTTCGGACGATTTGCCGGAATTGTGGGTTGTTACAATGGCTTCTTGACCTACGGTAAAAAGCATGGACTCTACAATTTAAAGCCTGCGCATGAATGCGAAGATCGCAAGGAACTGGATCGTGAATTGAGCAACGTCAAGTTACCTTCGAATACCAAAATTGTCGCCACTGGTTTTGGAAGAGTTGGATATGGAGCAAGAGAGATCTTCACGACACTTGGTTTAAGAGAAGTAAGTCCTGAAGAGTTTTTGACCAAAGAATTTAACGAACCCGTATACACACATTTAAAGGCAAAAGACTATTATGCCCGTAAGGATGGTAAGCCATTTGATCGTCACGCTTTCTTTGAATCGGGTGAAGGACATGAATCTACCTTCAGTCGTTACCTAAAAGTAGCAGACATATATATCGCAGCGCATTACTGGGATTCAAGTTCACCTTATATATTTTCCAGAACTGATCTTAAATCAGAAAGTATTAAAACTTCTGTAGTTGCGGACATCTCCTGTGATATTGACGGCCCGGTGGCGTGCACCATTCGCCCATCAACAATTGAAGACCCCATTTTTGGTTATGATCCGCAATCTGAATCCGAGACTGATTTCATGAAACCGGGAGCAATTGCTGTAATGGCTGTAGATAATTTGCCATGTGAGCTTCCTAAAGATGCCTCTGAGCATTTTGGAAATGTGCTTATTGAAAAGGTGTTTCCTTATTTATTTGGAGACGATCCGGATCGCATTATAGAACGTGCTAGCGAAACAAATCTTCAAGGTGAATTAATGCCTGATTTCGCTTACCTGGAAAATTATGTATACGCCAGGGATCAAAGAAATTGATCTTCGAATAACTTTCTGCAAACCTGTTATTTTTGAATTTCACTCCAGGGTTAAAAATTTTTATGTTTTTTTTTAAGTGGCTATCAATTGAACATTAGGTGATTGAGTGTAACTTAAACTTAGGTCTTGAAGATTGCTTAAAAAGCAAAAAATCTCATCCTGTATTTCTATAAGTGATTGGCAATCTTAACATTAATTATGAAATTAATTTGAAATTTTTTTGAGAGTTGATCGTCTATTATCTAAAAGGATTTAATTCTTGTAACCTTTTATTATGAAAAAGAGTTATAAAGAGGATACAATAATTTTAAAGAAAGAAGCAAATTACACTTGACACGCATACTGTATTAGTTTACATTTGCTCTCTATTTACTTATTATTTCAAATAAAGAAAGGAAAATTCAAGCATGAGGCAGTTAAAAATTACAAAATCCATTACAAATCGCGAAAGTCAATCATTAGATAAGTACTTACAAGATATTGGTAAAGAGGAGTTAATTACTGCTGAGACTGAAGTTGAATTGGCAAAAAGAATCAAGCAAGGAGACCAGGAGGCACTTGAAAAGTTAACGAAAGCCAATTTAAGATTCGTTGTTTCGGTAGCAAAGCAATACCAAAATCAAGGACTTACACTTCCCGATTTGATCAATGAAGGTAATTTAGGCTTGATCAAAGCTGCGCAAAAGTTTGATGAAACGAGGGGATTTAAATTTATCTCTTACGCCGTATGGTGGATTCGTCAGTCAATCTTGCAAGCGTTGGCAGAGCAAGCTCGTATTGTTCGTCTACCTTTAAACCAGGTAGGCTCGTTGAATAAAATCAACAAAGCATTCTCTAAATTAGAGCAAGAGTATGAAAGACCTCCTTCAGCAGAAGAATTGGCTGAAGTATTGGAAGTACCTGAAGATAAGATCAAAGAATCTATGAAGGTAGCGGGTCGTCATGTATCTATGGATGCTCCACTTTCTTCTTCGGAAGACGGAGGAACATTAATGGATGTAATGGCAAATGGTGATTCACCAAAAGCAGATAAACACCTGATGGCTGAATCATTACAGAGAGAGATTGAGAGATCACTTTCTACACTTACGGATAAAGAGAGAGAGATCATCCGATTGTTTTTCGGAATTGGAATGAATCACGGATTAACACTTGAAGAAATTGGAGCAAAATTCAATTTGACAAGAGAAAGAGTGAGACAAATCAAAGAGAAAGCAATCAGAAGGTTAAGACATACTTCCAGAAATAAGCTGTTAAAAGCTTATTTGGGATAAGCAATTCTAACTCAATTGTTGAAAAGCCGTTCATATTTGAACGGCTTTTTTTATGGCTAAATCGTTGCTATTAGAGTTTTACACTGTACCTTTGCAGCAAAATTTTCCCGATACTGCTCGGGACTCAAATTACAATTATGGAATCTGCCGTTGGATACGAAAAAGAACTTCAAAATTACATTGACTCTGAAAAAGCAGCTGTAAAACTTGCCAATTATGTTGGCAACCTGCTTTATGACAAAGGTGTGGAACTCGTATTATTCAGAAATCACCTGACTGATACTACCACTTCTGAAATCATCAACCTCCACAATTATGCCGAGAAAACTGTAGGAAAAAAGATTTATATCAAAACTACAGCAGCTTTAGCCGAACTTTTATATGACATTGATCTTCCACCATCTAAAATAGATATAGGAAAATTAGCCTATGAATGGATTCAGGATGGAGAAAAATTCGAATCTAAAACTGACTTCCTTAAAAATCAGTTAAGTGATGTTATCCAGGCCGGAGCTGTTCAATTTGAACCAAGAGATGTTGTCCTTTATGGTTTTGGACGTATCGGACGTCTGGCAGCACGTGAATTGATCAAACAAGCAGGAAAAGGTCAACAACTTCGACTTAGAGCTATTGTTACAAGAAACGCATCTCCTGAACAATTGATCAAAAGAGCTGCTTTATTGAGAAATGATTCTGTTCATAACGCCTTTAAAGGAACGGTTGATGTAGATACTGAAAACAAAAACCTAATCGTAAACGGGCAAATCATTAAAATGATTGAAGCCTCTAACCCGGAAGACATTGATTATACACAATACGGAATTAATAATGCCCTGGTAATTGATAATACTGGTGTATTTAAAGACAAAGAAGCGCTTGGCAGACACAGAAAATCCAAAGGTGTCAGTCGCGTATTGCTTACTGCTCCCGGATCTGGTATTCCTAACATTGTATATGGAATTAACCATAAAGACCTTGACCTGGAGAGTACACATATTTTCTCTGCGGCTTCGTGTACCACCAATGCAATCTCACCTATACTTAAAGTAGTGAATGATCAATTTGGTATTGAGAAGGGGCACATTGAGACCATACACGCTTACACCAACGATCAAAACCTCCTGGACAACATGCACAAGAAACCAAGAAGGGGAAGATCGGCAGCGATTAATATGGTAATCACCTCTACAGGTGCTGGTAAAGCAGTTACGAAAGTAATTCCTGACCTGGCTGACAAACTTACGGCCAACGCAGTTCGGGTACCTACTCCAAACGGTTCACTTGCCATGATGAATCTAACACTGAACAAAGCAACCAGTGTTGAAGACATCAACGCAAAAGTGAAAGAAGCTGCACTTAACGGACCGCTGGTAAATCAAATTTATTATTCAGTTGATCCGGAATTGGTGTCCAATGATATTATTGGAAATGTTTGTTGTTCAGTATTTGATGCACCAGCTACCATTGTAGCTCCTGACGGAAAAAATGTAGTGCTATACACCTGGTATGACAATGAATATGGTTATACAAAACAGGTTATCAGAATGGCAAAATACATTGCCAAAGTGAGAAGACATATCTATTACTAGATTACTTATATCATTAACTTTAAATCCTATTGATTATATTTAAATTATGATCAATAGGATTTTTTTATTTGGGCTACTGTGTTTTTCTCCACTTTACATGAAAGCCTCTGATCCAGGTAGTGGTGGTCTAAAATCAGTAACCATTTACTACGCACCAGCCACTAACCTTGTAAACCACGTTGTAAGCGGACAGGTTTTCGTGAAGCATGTATGGAGCATTATTGATACTGCTGATGTTGCCAATCACCCTCTTTTTTTTCCACATAATGAATACCCTCTTATCAGAGATGAACTTCGCTATACAGGTTATTCAAAAAAGAACCTTGAAGAGCACAAAAAAGTAAGCAATTATCATTTATGGAACATCATTCTCTATCATTTTCTTTTGAATGAAATAGAGGTATCCCTGCCATTTGATCCTAATTGGTTTGAAACTCAAGACAGAGGGTTTCTCTTGTACCCGTTAAATCCTGAAATTTATGGAACGGGAACAAATAAATCCTATTTTACGGATTCTGTATATAGAAGTTATATTCATAAAATGGAAGTAATTGGTTATAAAGACTATAGTTCATACAGAGTGCCTATTCAAAGTATTCAATTTCCTGGAGAGGATTCAATTGACGTGAACGGTAATTTAGTTTATTACTCTCGCCCGACATACTTTTATGAAGACAAGGATATAATCGCCTATAAAATTAAAGAGAGTTGGTTGTTGGATAAAAAGACAAAAGTGAAATCAAAGAAAATTGATGCGATTGCACCAGTAGTCAATCAACGTAACTCATATCATGAAATTGTGGGTCAAAAAGAACTATTTTGGGTAAATTTTAGTTCCCTGAATGAAAAGCTTAAAGAATACTTCATTATCTCAGAAAAAGAGAACGACAAGAATATCATTTCCTATTCAGAATATTTTGAACAACGGAAATTTGTCGCAACTCGCTATGCAGAAGACTCAATCCAGGTTAAACTAAAGGAGTAATCTGGACTATTAACCCTGAGTAAACATTAGATATTTCTAGTTTAGGATTCACAGTTTGGATAATTTTTTGAAAAGTGGATTTGGAAGTAATTTCTACTTTTACCCCACTCCCGCGTTGAACTTTATTGGGATAATCTTTTAACTGGTTTAAGCCTCTTTTTGTAACGAAAGAGGCTTTTTTTATGCTTTACTTGAGATTGTGAAACACTTCGCCAAACTCAGTCCAAAACTCATCAAGTTTTACAAAGTTTAGTTTTAAAAAGAGATGCATTTTATCCCAATCATCTGTATTTCGCAGGCTGCAGCCACCCTTTTCTATTGCTATCCGAGCTATTTCCTTCCCATTCCAGTGATCCCATTTCGGATACCAATTCAAGGTCTTAAATTTAGAGGACAACACGTTTTTAAACTCCTCAAACTGCTCATAGTATAATGCTCTAATGCCCTCATCAGGAAACTGTATATCTATACAAAGCCTTGCCCCACTTTCATCCGCTTCCATCCTGAAATAAAGGTGTTTAATTCCCGTATTATAATTCATCCAGTTCACCTTACTACCGTGAGGATTTCTCAACTTTTTCATTTGATGCTCTAACCTTCCCCAAAAGTCAATTCGCAATTCCTTTACTTCTTCTTTGCTTAACATGGTGACAAATATAGTTGACAACTATCGCATACTCAACTGACAATCGTCATAATATACTAATGCATTGAAAATTACATTTGTTCAACACAAATAATCACAAGTAATATGAATCAGATAGACATCAATCAAGGAGAAGTTTATATAAAGTTCGACTCACCAAAAACCGGAAAAACTTCTTTCAAGCAATTAGGATTAAAAAATGACCATTATAAAACTGAAGGCGGTTTTTTACGAATGGTCTTTGATTTTGAAGGAATTGCAGAGCTCGATTATTACAGAGTTCCAACTATAGAAGTAGAATATGAAGAAGAAGTACCTGAAACACATTGGCAGTGCGACTTTAACGGGGAAACCATCTTAGATAAAACCGATCATTATGGACATTCTACGATCATATTGCTCGATCGTAAAAAGTTATCATTGCTGGAACACCACCATGAAAACCAGTTGGTGTTACACGCAGAGTTTCCTCAGGAAGTCCACATTAAGACAAACGCGTCTTTTGTAAACTTTTTTAAATAGCTACCGACATAGTTTGAGTTTACTTGCGTGAAGGCAAGTTCGTAACCCCATGTTAGCATTCAACATGGGGTTACTTCTTTTTTTAAATATAGACGTACTAGATATTCTTTTAATTTACCATCTATTCTGTCTATATTTAAACCATGCACAGTTTAATTCAACTTGAATACATTATAGCAGTAGATACCTACCGTCAATTTTCCATTGCTGCAGATAAGTGTTTTGTTACACAACCCACACTAAGTATGCAGATTAAGAAACTGGAAAACCACCTGGGAGTTGTCATATTTGATCGTTCTAAACAACCTGTGGTTCCAACAGAAATTGGCAAAAAAATAATTGAGCAGGCACGCATTGTACTTGCGGAATCAAAAAAGATTGATGAAATTGTTCAAACCAATAAAAATACGGTGTCGGGTGAATTGAAACTGGGCATAATTCCTTCTGTTGCGCCCTATTTATTGCCTTTGTTTATAGGCAAACTCACGAAAGCATTCCCTGAACTTGAAGTTAAGGTAAAGGAGCTAATCACAGAAGATATTCTGACAGAGCTGGATAAAGAACTACTGGATGTCGGGATTATCTCTACTCCGGTTCCGCAAGGTGGTTTTCAAGAGATACCGGTATATTATGAACAGATCTATATCTATTGTCATCCCAAACATGCTTTTTATCAAAAAAAGGCAGTTTCCCTGAAAGAATTGGCCGTTGAGAATGTATGGCTACTTAGCCAGGGACATTGTTTCAGAAGCCAGGTCATTAATATTTGTGCCCTTAAAGATTCTGCAAATCAACTACCGTTCACCTATGAATCGGCATCTATTGAAACCCTTATAAAGATGGTGGATAAAGAAGGAGGGCTTACTTTGATACCAGAATTAGCCATCCCCGATTTGACCCCTAAAAAACAATTGGGCGTAAAACCAATAAAGGATATGAGGCCCGTACGCGAAATTGGTCTAGTCACCAACCGTATTTTTGTGAAGCAAAGTGTTTTATCTGCACTACAAAGAACCTTGCAAGCTGTTTTACCTAACGAAATTCAATCAGATAAAAGAGGACAACGTGTTGAATGGAAGTAGCTGTACTTAAACAAGCGCATCTACTCTATCCCACTCATTTTTGTCTATGATCTCCCATCTGTTTTCGTGGCAGTTAAGCATATCATTGATCAATACCTTTTCGGGATACTGTACGGCTAAAATGGTTACGCTCAGGTAATTCTCACCAATCCGTTTAATCTCCGTAAATTTCTTTTCTGATTCAATTCTAAACCAGGTGTCAATCCCAGTATATTTACGATATTGAGGATATTCAAAAGCTACTGATCCCATTCCTTTTATATAACTTTGTAATATGAGCGAGAATGCACATTATTTAAAGGGTATGGCCAAAATTAACGAAAATCACTTTGAGGAGGCCATAGAATTGTTCACACTTGCCATTAATGACGAACCTAAGAATCCGTTTTTTTACAATCAAAGGGCCGTAGCTTACCTTAATCTGCACCGTTACGACCTGAGTATGTTTGATATGAATATGTCCATTTATCTGGATGATCAGTATGCGTACTTTTATTCATGTCGTGCATTTCTTAAAACCCGTATGCAAGATATGGATGGCGCCGTTGATGATTATGAACAGTCATTGGAACTGGACCCACAAAACGAAATTACCTATAACAACATGGCTTTGTTGCTGGAACAGATTGGCAGCATGGATATGGCCAAAAAAATCCGAAAAAAAGGAGATGAACTCATTGGTTATGACCCTGAAAAACGGAAGTTAAATAAAGAAGGAACCTATATGGTTGATGAGCAGGTACCGCTTAAATCCAATGAACCAGACTCATCAGCTATTCCAACAAGTGAAGACGATAAAAACACCACCCAGAAGAAACGTAAAAAACTCGCAAAAGATGTTTTTACGAGTAAATCTGCTTTTAAGGAATTCCTGAGTTTTATTGGTAATGGCTTTAAATTAAAAGATGACAATTACGACACATCCAAAGACGATAAAAATGACCAAAGCGGAAAAAGTTGAATACATTATGACCGAGCTGGAAAAGCTCTACCCAAAAGTTGATATTCCGTTAGATCATAAAGATCCATACACTTTATTAGTTTCCGTATTATTGTCTGCTCAATGCACGGACGAACGGGTAAACAAGATTACTCCTTCCCTCTTTAAAAGGGCGGATAACCCTTATGACATGGTGAAGATGTCGGTAGAAGAAATTGCTGAAATTATCCGTCCCTGTGGTTTAACTCCAATGAAATCAAAAGGCATTTACGGATTATCCGAAATCATTATCAATGAGCATGATGGGGAAGTTCCTCAAAGCTTTGAGGCATTAGAAAAACTTCCTGCAGTAGGTCATAAAACGGCATCCGTTGTTATGGCACAAGCTTTCAACGTACCCGCATTCCCGGTAGACACCCATATTCACCGATTAATGACACGTTGGGGATTAACAAACGGAAAAAATGTTGCCCAAACCGAAAAGGATGCAAAGCGCCTGTTCCCAAAAGAGCGTTGGAATAAACTACACATTCAGATAATTTTATACGGGAGAGAATATTCTCCGGCCAGATCGCCTAGCCTGAGCAAAGATTATATCACAGCAAAGGTTGCCAGCAAAAAGGTATTAGCGAACTACAAACCTTGATTCAAATCGCCTGACCTTCAAAATGTGTATTCCCCTGACAGTTTCCATGATCAAATCGGAGTAATATCCTATCGGGATTCTTGTTGTACTGGCCCATTTCATTACCCTGACCATCCAATAGATAAATCAAGGGAATATCATCTTCAACAACATCACAATTATAGCTGTACGTCACGGTGGTATCAATAAATGCGGAGTCAGATGCCACGTGAACAGTGATGTCTGCAGCGGTGTATGAAGTTACATTTGCAGTTGCATCTAACCACTGCGCATTATTAGCGTCACCATTGCACAAGTAAATCGTACCGTCAAATTGCTGAGAGGATAATTCAGATAATGCTGTATCACAAATCTCATCATCTTTATTACAGGAAACTAAAGGGGTTAACAGAATAAAATAGACCACGTAGTTTTTCATAAGTATTGAATTTATAACCTATCCAACGCGATTTAGGAAGCATTAGTATTTCGAACCAAGATCTTTAACCCCTAATATTCCTATAATCAGGAAAACAATTCCAGCAATAAGACCTATTAATGCAGGCACTATATATACAGTACTAAATAAAAAATCTTCCAGGCCGCATGACCTCTTGTCAAAGATGGCTGAATCCGAAATCGCCACTAAGAAAGTACCAATAATCAAACTAAGTAAAGCCCCAATAGAAAACTTCATTTTTTTACGAGGCATAGGAAATCATGAAGATTGTTTTAATCAACTTCTACCATGTCTATTGGAGCTGCAACAAAATCTTTCCCCTTGCACTCCAATTTGTCGGATATACCAATATAGGTGGTATTCGAATCAATCATTAGCGTACCTTTCAATACCCACTGACCATCCGGAACGTTTTCAATAAGAAAAATGCCGTCTGCATCTGTTGCTCCCGTTAATGATACCGGAGCGTTTGTATCCTTGTCGTGAAAGGTTATAATTGCTGAATCTGCGTAGAACCAGGCACCAGTAGAATCTACATACTGTACACGCCCCTGAAACTTAGATGCATTCTTTTTACAACTCATAAAAATAAGTCCAAACAGTACAAGGGATAAAATGATGCCTTTTTTCATAGAAGTAATTTAAACTGAAATTTAGCAATTTCTGCAGTAAACTTACTTATTGTTACGTGACTCTTTTCACTTTCGTTTGTGAATACTTTCCATATAAAATGAAATAACCGAAGCTATTTCACCATATTTTTGTACTGATGAAGATGGTT
Organism: Crocinitomicaceae bacterium; assembly: GCA_014762645.1. Classification (GTDB taxonomy): domain Bacteria; phylum Bacteroidota; class Bacteroidia; order Flavobacteriales_D; family Crocinitomicaceae; genus Paracrocinitomix. Next base: position 159,227 of record JABURP010000017.1, on the reverse strand, counting down.
TTTCCCATATTAAAAAACAAATACTTTATCTCTACACTGGTAGTGATTCTGTACATCTTAATCTTGCATGAAACAGACATTTTTTCATTGCAAAATAAAAAAACCAAGGTCACTGAACTGGAGCAGCAAATTGAATTAAAAAAGCAGGATATTCAGGAGCTTAAAATTGCCCTTAACGAACTAGAAGACCCCCGCTCTCTTGAAAAGTATGCAAGGGAATACCACTATTTCAAAAAAGAAGACGAAGACATCTTCATTTTTTCATTTGAATAATTCAATCTGCGTGCAGAACAAAACACTTAATAATTCTTAAATCGCAATTTCTTTGACCTGTATTCGTTAACTTCGTAGAAAATTTGAATATGCGCATCACCCTACTTGCCTTACTGACACTGGCTTTACAAACAGTAACTACTGCACAAACTATTCTTATTCAGGAAGATTTTTCCTCAGGGATTCCTGCAGGTTGGCAAATAATTGACGCAGATGGCTTCACGCCACATACATCCGTCAGCATGTTCACAGATGGTTGGATCTGGTATACCAATTCCCCGGATACTACCCTGGCTACGACTTCCTATTTTCAGGATACTATTGCCAATGCAGAAGATTATGTTATTCTACCGAAACAGTCATTACAAACCCATAGTAAATTGAGTTGGGAAGCACGCTCTGTTGATGCATCTTACCCGGATGGTTACCTGGTGCTTCTATCTACGACAGATTCAAATATTACGAGTTTCACAGATACCTTAATGCAAGTGGATGCCGAGCATTATCTATGGGAACGCATGAGCTTAATGCTGGATACCATGGGGTTTGCAAATCAGGATGTGTTCATTGCTTTTTGCCATAACACGTCAGATGGCTTCATTCTGGAATTAGATGATATTATGTTGGAAGTGTCGGATTTTACAGGACTAGAAGAAGACAGCAGTGAAGAGATTTATGTGTTTCCAAATCCAACCACAGATTATTTCACGGTCGTTGCTGATAATTACGTTTCTACACGACTCTATGATATGAGTGGAAGACTTGTTCTGTCCTCTGTTCAAAAATCCATTGATATCTCCACCGTTTCCAGTGGCAAATACTATGTCATCATTGAAACCAATGCAGGTGCTGTCACGAAAGGGCTCATTAAGAGATAGACAATTCACCACCTTATTTTGACCACTCACATAAATCCGTGAACAAATTAGGCCTGATTTGGGTTAATACTATATTTTTGCCCCGACTAACGAAAATCATCATGAGAAAAATTGCGCTTTTATTACTGATTACATTTTCATTCCATTCTTTCGCAGACGAAGGAATGTTTCTGCCTTTTGCTTTAAAAAAGAACTACAAAGACATGAAGGCTGCAGGGCTGGAGATATCTTATAAGAAGATTTATCACACCAAGAAACCTTCAGTAAAAGACGCAATAGTATCACTCGGTGGGTTTTGTACCGCAGAAATTATCTCTCCAAAAGCTTTGATGCTAACGAACCATCATTGCGGTTATGATGCGATTAGAGAGAATTCAACCCCTGAGAATGACTACTTAACGGATGGTTTTTGGGCAAAAGACTTCTCAGATGAAATTCCGATACCAGGTTTAACCGCAACTATCGTGGTTAAAATGGTAGATGTTACTGATCAAATCAAAGGTGTGCTGAATGAAAATATGGACCCAGACACGCGAGCAAAAATCATTAAAGATAAATCATCTGAAATTGCTCTGAATGCAGTTGAAGGAACACACTACTCTGCCTATGTTGAAGAATTCTATGAAGGAGATGAGTTTTATTTGATTGTTGAAGAGATTTTTACGGATGTAAGATTGGTTGGCGCTCCGCCCTCTTCTATCGGTAAGTTTGGTGGAGACACGGATAACTGGATGTGGACGCGTCACACCGGAGATTTCTCAATGTTTAGAATTTATGCCGGAAAAGACAATAAACCTGCCCCATTTGCAATGGACAATCAACCGTATGCTCCGAAACATCATCTACCGGTAAATATTGGTGGAATTGAAGAAGGAGATTTTTCCTTTATTATGGGATTCCCGGGATCAACTGACAGATACCTGACTTCTTATGGTGTTGAAATGGCCGTAGAAAAGGACCAACCTACACGTGTTGACATTAGAGGAAAAAAGTTAGAGATTATGAAGCAGGACATGAAAGCTTCAGATGATGTACGCATTAAATATGCGTCAACTTATGCGCAGGTTAGTAATTACTGGAAGTATTTCATTGGACAAACTGAACAACTTAAAAAGAACAATGTTTTACAAAAAAAGAGGGAGCTAGAGCTTGCCTTTGGTGAGTGGATTAAGGAAGATCCTGAAAAAAGACAACAGTACCAGGATGTCCTTTATGATATCAAAAAAGCGTATGAAGTAATTTCAGAAGTGAACCCTACCACCGTTTACTTCTTTGAAGCAATCTATTCCGTCGGATTAAATCGCTTTATGATTACTCATTATCGTTTATATCAGCTATTATCGCAGGAATCCATAGATGAAGAGGCCATACGCTCTTTAACAGATAAACTAAAAGAGAGATCTGAAGAGTTTTGGAAAACATTTAATGCTGATACCGAAGTGAAAATTGTAGGTGAAATGCTGGAGATGTATGACAACGGTGTTCCTGAAGATCAACATACTGAACTTCTCGATTCACTTTCAGAAGCTTATCCAAGTTGGCAGGAGTTTGCTAATAAAAACCTTAAGAACTCTGTGTTTACAGATGAAAACCGCTACAATGAATTTCTTGATAATCCAACCCTCTCTGCCCTGGAAACAGATGCTGTATTCCTCTTAAATTGTGACCTGTTAGACAATTATAGAAAAGTAAACTTTAGTGCTGATGTAAATCAAGCCAAACAAAAGTTGAAGCGAGCGAATCGATTGTTTATCAGAGCACTTCGTCAAATGTATCCGAAGAAAATCTTTTATCCGAATGCTAACTTCACCTTACGCCTGACCTATGGTAATATTTTACCCTACTCTGCGCAGGGTAATGATTACAAGTATTACACAACCATTGAGGGATTGATGGAAAAAGAAGATCCGGACAATGACGAATTCATAGTACCTGAGAAATTAAAAGAACTGTACAATAAGAAAGATTATGGCAGATATGGTCAGGACGGTACATTGTGGGTTAATTTTATATCCAACAATGATATTACCGGCGGTAACTCAGGTTCTCCGGTAATGAATAGTAAAGGTGAGCTAATCGGTTGTGCATTTGACGGAAACTGGGAAGCCATGAGTGGTGATATTGCCTTTGAAGAAGACTTTCAACGCACCATTAGTTGTGATATCCGTTATATCTTGTTCATTATAGACAAATACGCCGGTGCACAACGTCTAATTGATGAAATGACTATTGTAGAATAATTAAATTATTCGCTTGCTCATAACATCCTCAAAAGCTGATCGGTTGATCCAGTTTTGTCGGTAAACTTCATCAAGAATACGCTCAATTCGTTCGTTGAACTGAGGCTGTAACCCATTGGCATCAATATATCCTACGGCCTCGTCAAAGGACTTTAGCATACTTTTATAAAAGGCGTCTTGATTTATGGGCTTTTCTGCTGTGAAGGAAGATGCAATTTCCAAGTTATAGAGCATTAAATCAGCTATTAGCACAGGTTCAACGCCTAATTTCAGAAACTCCTTGATAAATTTCTGCGCTACAGACCTGCGTCGTTTTGGCTTTCGTTTACCCGGTGGAAAATATTCTTTAGAAACCTTAAATTTCGCCTCGTCTAACATTTTGTCCTCCTTAGGGTTAAACACAAAGGCATAGAATTCCCGTACTTCTTTTAATCGGTCGTGAAGTTCCAGAATTTGCTCTTCAAGCTCAGGTTTGGAAAGTTCTGCAAGATATTTCTTCAGTTTTTTCTTACTCACGATATAAAAGTAATCAGGATTTACGAATTCTATCAAACCCAGGATTATTGTTAATTTTGAGGTATGATTTCAGTACTGATGCCGGTTAAAAATGCTTCTGATTATTTAGAAGAATGTCTTTTATCAGTGCTTTCCCAAACCTTTGAAAACTGGGAATTAATTGCAGTAGATGACCACTCAACAGATAATTCAGCAGAAATTCTCCATAAATATGCTGAGTTAGACAACCGCATTAAGCCTGTTCAAAATAAAGAAACCGGGATAATTAGTGCATTGAGTACAGCTTATTCACTATCAATAGGAAATTCTATTTCCAGAATGGATGCAGATGACATTATGTTACCGCATAAATTAGAAACTCTGTTCTCAGCCCTTGAAGAGCAGCCTGAAAGTGTGGTGACGTCATACGTTGAGTATTTTTCAGAGCATTCACTTGGAAGTGGATACAGAAAATATGAACAGTGGCTCAATGCCCTGGTTGATCAGAGGAATCATTACGATCATATTTACAAAGAGTGTGTGTTGCCCTCCCCTAATTGGTTGATGAAGCGATCAATACTAGATAAAATTGGAGGATTTGACTCTCTTACTTATCCAGAAGATTACGATTTAGCTTTTCGCTTGTATGCTAACAGCATCCCCTTAATTGGAATTAATGAGGTTCTGCACAAATGGAGAGATTATCCCGAACGAACGTCAAGGAATGATCCAAATTATCAAGACAATGCCTTTATTCCATTAAAGGTGCATCACTTTTTAGATATCGACTATAATAATGATAATCTACTGGTTTTATGGGGTGCAGGTAAAAAAGGCAAAGCTATTTCCCGACTACTAGCTGAACACAATACGCCCTATAAATGGGTAACGAATAACCCCAGGAAAGCAGGGCTTCAAATTGATGATGTAACGCTGGAGCCTGATGAAATAGCTGGTTTGGCCCAAAATGCTCAGGTAATAATTGCGGTTGCCGGACCGGAAGACCAAATCGCTATAAAGAATCGCTTGGAACGACGCCCTGATCTTGATGTATACTGGTTCTGCTAATCAAAAAGAGCTCGCACGAAAAACGAACGAACTCCTTTTAAAACCACATAAATAAATATTCCACTAAATGCAACTGTTATTAAAACAAATTCCATTTGGTATTTACATCAAAAATAACGCGATTGAATGATCATGGTTACAGAAGCGCCGTAATCATAGTGTTGACAAGAGTTTCACTGTTACGTGTATCCGATTATACACCTTTCCTCGTCCATTAATCCGATCATTTCATCTGCAGATAACGCTTTTACTTCAGTATCCAGAATGGTGGAAATTTGACGCCTCATTTTTTTCAATATCCGCCCATCATAAAATCTTCTGACATCCTGTGGTGTTTCTAGAATGAGCCGTGGAACCTTCTTCAAAGTACCGTCTTCCTCTTTAGCCACCATGGTGAAATAGCACGAATTGGTGTGTTTTGTTTCACCTGTTTTCGGTTTGAGTGACTCTACTCTGATTCCAATGATCATAGATGAATTTCCAACATAATTTATAGAAGCATATAAACTCACCAGTTCTCCTACCTCGACTGGCTCTTTGAACTCAACACCATCAACAGAAACAGTAACGCAATAAGCCCCGGAGTGTTTGGAGGCACATACATAAGCCACTTTATCCATTAAGGAAAGTAACGTTCCTCCGTGTACTTTCCCCGAAAAATTAGCAAACGAGGGAATCATCAATTCTGTGATGGTTGTTCTGGAATAATCGACCGTACGAGCTTCTTCTTTAGCCATGAGTAAATTTTTGATGAATTTAATGTATTATTTCAGACAGTTGCAAGTATCAACCCTTTAAACAAACTCCCATCTGAAATTTCATAACCGGATTCAATCAGTTTAAACATCTCCATTTCGCGGGTTTTTGAGTATTCTTTCTCCCCTTTCACTAATTCTACCTCTTCTGTAGTTAATTCCTTCAGATCAACCTTGGTAAGGTCTGTATTAACGTCCTTCCGCTTTGCAGCTACCAAAATCATTTTATCCTTTAAACATTGTATGGATTGAATCACACCTGGATCAACTTTATCAAGAAACATGGCTTGTCGCAGTATTTTTTCAAATACAACATCACTGAATAAGTCTATTATTTTACCAGCTTTATCAGCATCATCCAACTTAATCTGCTCCCATTCGTCTGCGGTTATACCATTGACGACAAGGTATTTTACAAAGTCATCTTCTAATTCCTTTAACTCGTCTGAAGTGAGAATTCTGTATTTAGGCATCCGTTTTTACTACAAAGTTAAATACTTGTTTGATTCCAACTTTGTAAAGAATTAGAAATAGAAGTTTTAACGACCAAACTATTTTATATGTAAATTCGTTCTCCATTGAAAGTATCCATGAAGGAATTATCACTCGTAATAGTTTGTCTTACTTTGTTGTTTGGATCGTGTAAAAAGGAAAAAACAACCTGGGGCACGGATTGGAGCGCCCCTATTGTACATGGACAACTCACCATTAACGACCTAATCCCGTCAGATTACACCACGACTAATGGCGATAATTATCTCTCTATTGTATACAACGAAAAGGCTTTTGGTATCTCATTGGATTCAATAGTAGACTTCCCTGATACATCAATTGTTGAGAAAACTGCCTTAGGGTTTGGATTGGATATTAACCCGGGCTTTATTTGGGTAAAATCTGCGGATCAAGTTCTGGATATTCCTGAAATTGAATTAAAAGAAATATTAGCAAAACAAGGTACTATAACCTTTATTTGTCGCTCCGAATGGGGTGGTAAAACAATAATGACATTGGATTTCCCTAAGGTCATTCTACAAGGAGTACCATTTAATAAATCATATTACTTAGAAGCCGGGAGTGTTACCAACCCAACTGTAGAAGTAGATGCAGTTAATATGGCAGGATATTGGATCGATTTAAAGGGATTAGACGGGAATCAAGTGAATACGCTTTCTGGAAACTTTATTGTAGAATCAGATGAACCTGTAAACTCATACTTTGTTTCTATTTACGATTCATTAGAATATGAAATCAATTTCTCGGATGTTGTACTTGATTATGCCAGAGGTTATTTCGGCAAGCACGAACTTGCAGACACAACGGCAGTCAGTCTTCCTTTTATGGATGCAGTGTTAGCCGGAACAATTGATATCGATTCTATTGATATGACGATCAATATCAGAAATGGCTTTAACATCATATCTCAGGCAAAAATCACCTTGCTTCGAGGTATTAACTCTAAGACTGGAACAGAGGTTGACCTTAACTTTCCTTTATTAGGCGCAAGCTTAAACATCAATCCTGCAACCGGCGGATTATATGACTGGGATTATTCAAATTATCCAATCACAATAAATAACACTAATTCTAACATCAACCAATTTATTGAGAATCTATCCGATTCTATATTAATAGGATATGAGATATTATTAAACCCTGATGGAAATGTAACAGCCGGTACTGATGAAATTTTTCCTGGCTCTACTATTGACTTAATGGTAAATGGCGAGTTCCCTGTTGATATAGGTGCTAACAACCTTACACTAACAGATACATTTAATTTTTCATATAACGGAAATGAGCTATATACGGGTAAAAATGCGCAGATTACACTTTCGTACGAAAATGGCTTCCCTATGGGAGCTGAAGCTACCTTGTACATGCTGGATGAAAATGACATTCTTATTGATGATCTACAAGGGAATACAGGTATACAAAGCGGAACCTATAATCCCGGGTCATATTTAACTACGCCTTTTATAGGAAGCGTTGTATTTAATTTATCTGATCAGGATATACTTAACCTCCAATCAACACAACGAATGGCACTAATAGTCTCATTTACTACAGATTCTGGTCAAAAAGTCAAAATTGATGCAAGTGCCGCATTTGATTTTGCTGTTCGGTCTAACCTTCAAATTGATCTGCACTTATGAGAACTCTTTTAGGTGTATTTTTTGCTTTGTGGGCATATCACGGTAATGCACAGGAACCCTTCATGATATTTGAAGATACTGTAAACAGTGAAAGTATAATCAAGTTCTCTTCTTTCAATACTTATAGCAGTAATAAATTCAACAATGAGTTCATGGATAAATTTCTGTTTGGAGGAGAAATCACTACAGAATTGAAAGACAATAACGCTTCCAGGCTCTCAAATCGTAATGTGCTTGGTGCTGAATTTGAACAACGCATAGATAATTATTCTCCTGGTATCAACATTTTCAAAAAAGAATCACTGGGACTGATGTTGAGTTTTTCGGATAACCACTTTGCCTCTTTCAATATCACCGAAGATCTTTATAATACTGCCATGTATGGCAATTCGCCGTATATAGGAGACACCATGAATTTTGATTTTAGCACAGCTCAATATCTACATTTCCAAAAATTTGGCCTGGGATTCTATAATGAATACAATATGTCAAGTATACAGATCAATTATGTAATGGGATCCCGTACCGTAAAAGCTGCGCTTAGTGAAGCCTGGATGTACACAGACCCAAATGTGGATTCCATTGACGTATTTGCAAATGGAAATGCCTTTATGACCGATCGATTTTTCCCTTATTGGGCTTTTCAGGGAAGCGGTTTTGCCATAGACATCAACTATAATTTCGTATTTGAAGGAAAGGTTAAAAATAGGCAGATTATAAATTTCAAAATCAACAACTTAGGAATGATTTTTTGGAATAGAAACACACAGAAATATTCGATATCTTCCAATGCAACTTATTCGGGGTTTGATATTCAGGATTTAATGAATCAGGATTCAACTACAAACAACGGTGTTGACTGGATGGATACATTAGGAATATCTCAAAGTACAGGGTTCCAGGTTGATGTTTTACCTATAGAATTAGTTGTACAAAAACTGCCCGACCAGGGAATTGATGCCAAGTGGCAAGCTATTTACGGTTTCAAAGCCATAATGATACCCGAATATTTTCCATATCTATTCGGTGGCGCATATTTTAGAGCCACAGACAACTTTAGCATGTCTTCACGCCTGTCCTATGGTGGATTTGCGGGGTTAAGATGGGGATTGAATATGAATTACTGGATAAAAGACAAAGCTTATTTTTCACTGGGCTCATTTGATCTCATAGGTCTCTTTTCCAAGAAAATAGGTTACGGCAGGGGAATTAACTTTTCTATGTATTTTAAAGTTTAAGTGATGAAAGGAATTTTAAGTATATCGGCACTATTGTTCTTCTGTATTGTTTATGGGCAGAATATTAATTTTCTTACAACTTACGGTAACTCTGGGTATGATATAGCTAAAGACATTAAGCAAGATCTTGATACCGGCTATATTTGTACGGGTGGTTCAAGCAGCTTTTATCCAGATAATGGCGAAGCTTATTTATTAAAAGTGGATTCATTAGGTAATTTCAAATGGTCGTACAACTATGGAGGATCTGGCTCAGAATGGGGTGAATCGGTCGTTGTTACAAATGATTCTGCTTACGCACTTTGTGGATTCACCAACAGTTTCGGAAATGGTGGATTTGATTTCTATTTAATAAAAACACTGAACGACGGTACTCCAGAGTTTGAAAAAACCTATGGTGGAACGGATTGGGATAAAGCATTCGATCTAATTCAAATGCCGGATAGTGGTTATGTCTTAGTAGGAGAAACATATAGTTATGGTCAAGGTAATGGTGATATATATATGATTAGAACTGATAAACTTGGAGACACTTTATGGACCCGGACCTATGGTGGTACGGAGAATGACTATGCCAAAGCCGTTATACTTGATGGCGACTCACTTGTGGTAGTTGGTGGAACAGAGTCCTTTGGTGCAGGAATGTCTGATGGAATAATTTTAAAATATCATATTGATGGTAGTTTAGGTTGGGTACAATATGTTGGCAAAGAAAGAAATGACTTTTTTACTTCTATTGTCAAAAATCCGGGTAATGAATATTTCATTGGTGGTTCAAGACATTATTATTATGACCAGACTGGATTTTTGGCAGATTTTTGGATTTATAATATTACAGATGATGGGAATACATTACTTGCAGACACATCATTGACAGGTGGGTCTCATGAAGTAGAAATTGCTCATGATATTACTGTTGATATGGTCGACAATATTTTTTACGGAGGTGAAACCAAATCCTTTGGATATTCTCTTAATGATAATAAGCCTGATGCATTTCTTGGAAAACTACTCAATAACTACTATCAATCTGCGTATGTCAATAATTTTGGCCATGCTGGAGAGGATGTATTATATGCTATAGATTTCTGTTATGATCTTGGAATTGTTGGATGTGGCAAGCTCAAATACGGTTCATCTGGTGGGATGAACATGTTTATAGTTCGGGTAGATAAATTTAATTCTGGTGGTGGAATTTCAGTACTTAATGAACTTGACAGTTCCATTATTACCTTGAGTTATGAAGAAATGATACATGCCGAAGAATTACTTATATACCCTACCGTTGTTGAAAGTAATTTAAATTTTTCCGGGTTTCCGCCAAATGCAAATGTTATGGTGACCTCAATGAATGGTCAAATAGTAATTCCTAATGAAAAATTAAAAATGGTCATGGATCTATCTGAACTAGCCCCAGGTTTATATATCGTAACAATAATTGCTGATGATCAACGCTATTCTCATAAAATCATAAAGAATTAATAATAGTCAGCAATTTTTTTTGAAATCAGCTTATAGACCTCTCGTAATTCTGAATCTTGTATTTGTTTTAAATGCTTCTCAATAATTAAAGTGTCTTTCCTTCGCGCAGGACCTGTCTGTGCAACTTCAGGAGAAAGCTCAAATGCTTTTCGAACAGTTTCTTCTAACAATGGTCTAAGAATATTCAAATCTACATTCTCTTCCGACAATAAAACTTTTGCTTCACGAAGTAAATAGGTTGTGAAATTACTTGTTATTACAGCTGACAAGTGAATTGAAGCTCTCTTACGGCTATTAACAACTAATGTTCTAGTTCCTAAAATATTTTGGGCAAAATCGGCCAAAAATTTCTCGAAAGCTTTTGAGGAGCCTTCTATTAAAAAAGGAATCTCTATATCATGAGCGGAATCCTTACTTATTGTTTGCAAAGGATATAAACTGCCATAATTATTGAATTTATCCAAAATTTGGATATCTATAGAACCAGATGTATGAACCACGGAAAATTCTCCGGATAATTCATTTATTACTTGTGAAATAGCTGAATCTGAAACCGCAATAATTGTTAAATCCGCTAAATCTAATTTTGAAAGTTGATCAACAGGCACAGTTGTAGTTCCACGAACAATATTTTTAGCACAAGTAATATCTCTGGCATATATTGAAGGGATTCGTATTTTTTCATTGAGCATCTTGAATAATTTGCTCGCAACATTCCCCGACCCTACAATATTTACACTTTTAATTTCCATACTATTTGTATATATAAACTACACAATTACCTTTAAATTCTTTTGATGTAAAATATGTTCGATTTTCTTCTAAACCCTTGATAATACCATTATTTGGATAGAGGAATTCTGCATGTGAATCCACAAATATGATTTTATTGAATGATTCTGTTTCACCAACTTCATCCCAGGAATATACCCTCAAAATGTTACTTTCTGAGATTCTATTTCGGGTATTCTTATAATCAAAAAATATCGCTTGATCAAAATGATAAATAAACGTAAGATCATAAAATGGAGGACATAGGATTATCAAATCATTGTTACCTGCATTCTCATGCACATAGTTTGCAACTTTATCTGTTTCCCTGTTTGTATCCGGCACATAGGCGCAAGAAATTACCAAGGGTAATACAAATAGAACCAAGAAATACCATTTTTTATAGTCTTGAAGGGATACCTTAATAATAAACGCAACCAACAAGTATAAAAACGGGACCGTAAAAAGTAAATAACGATCAAGAAAAATAGGTGTTACCAATCTTGAAACTACAAACATACCTACATAGGGAACAACGAAAGCTAAAATGACAAAATGAACTTTCTGATCTCTCCAATAGTTACGGACTACAGCTAGTATTTTTTTTCGATTAATCAAAATAAAAATGGTGCATAATCCAAAGAGTATACTTATCGATATTGTATGGTTAAAAAAGCGAATAATATTACCGTAAAGCGCTGTATAATTGGTCTCAGGAACCCAATTGCTGCCATCAGTATATTCAGCAGAACGAGTTAATAATTGAGATAACCCTGGCACAATAAGGATAAGAGATATTACTCCCGAGATAATAAAATGAAGCAGTTTTTTCTGTGTTATGTTCTTAAATAGAAAGAAGAAGATTATTACTTCAGTTCCTATAATAAAGATGGATAAATAATGCGTATAAAATAGCAGCACATTCCAAATAGCTAAGCGCCAAAATACTTTTGAGTTATCAAATATGAACTTGTTTAAATCATAATATGCAAATACGGTAAGCATTACAAACAAAGAATACATACGCGCTTCCATACTATGGTAGTGCATAAATGTTGAAAAAATAAAAAACAGACAAGCGACAAGGGCATATTCTCTTTCCAGTAAAGACTTTCCAAGTTTATATAATATTGGTAACGTCAATACGCTAAAAAATAAAGACAACGAACGAACTGCAACCGCACCGATACCAAATATTTTTATCCAAAAATGTAAGAGTATAAAATACAAGGGGGAATTATTTCCTTCCTGTAGTTCAGGAATAAATTCACTCATGTCTTGCTGTGCTATAAACACCGAAAACGGTTCATCCAGATCAATAGGAAAGGAATTCAGAAAAGGAGCACAAACGGCAACTTGTAACAGCATTAGACCAATTACGATCTTTCTATCTCCTATCCTGTTCATGATATCCCCCAAACTTATTAAATTTGGGGCAATCAGAAATGAATTCCACAAACTAAATATAACACGAAGATGAAAGACGTTTTTATAGTTGACGCTATTCGCACTGCAATTGGAAATTTTGGAGGAACGCTTGCTCCGGTAAGAACGGATGATCTGGGGGCTCATGTCATGAAAGAACTCGTGGCCAGACACCCCAACATGGACCCAAAAGACATTGAAGACGTCTTCTTCGGTTGTGCCAATCAGGCAGGTGAAGACAATAGGAATGTTGCACGAATGAGTTTGCTGTTAGCTGGTCTTCCCTGGACGGTTGGTGGTGAAACGGTAAACCGTCTTTGCTCATCTGGTATGGCTTCCACTATTAATGCTGCCAGAGCGATTCAAACGGGCAATGGCGATATCTACATCTCAGGTGGTGTTGAACACATGACAAGAGGCCCCTGGGTAATATCAAAAGTGTCCAAACCTTTTGGGCGAGACGCCGAAATGCACGATTCCAGTTTCGGATGGCGATTCATCAATCCAAAAATGAAAGAACTATACGGAACTGAAGGTATGGGATCAACCGCAGAGAATTTGGTTGAAATGTACAAGATCTCAAGAGAAGATCAGGATAAGTTTGCTTACTGGAGTCAAATGAAAGCCACCAAAGCTCAGGAATCAGGACGTCTGGCAGAAGAAATAACGCCTGTTGCAATCCCTAGAAGAAAACAAGATGACCTGATCTTTGATAAGGATGAATTTATAAAACCTAATACAACCCTTGAAGTTCTTGGAAAGTTAAGAGCTGCCTTCCGAAAAGAAGGAGGTTCGGTTACCGCTGGAAATAGTTCGGGTCTAAATGATGGGGCGGTTGCTCTGCTTGTAGCCTCCGAAGATGCCGTAAAGGCAAATAATTTCAAACCACTTGCGCGAATCGTTTCAGCTGCCGTGGCCGGGGTTGAACCTAGAATTATGGGAATTGGACCGGTATACGCTTCTCAAAAAGCACTGGCAAGAGCAGGACTTACTTTTGATGATATGGATATCATTGAAATCAATGAAGCTTTTGCAGCTCAGGCTTTAGCCTGTACACGTGAAATGGGAATAGCTGATGACGACCCACGAATTAACCCGAATGGCGGAGGTATTGCAATTGGTCATCCTCTGGGAATGACTGGTGGTAGGATCCTTCAAACTGCGGCTATTGAACTTCAAAAAACTAACAAGCGTTACGCGCTTGTTACCATGTGTATTGGAGTTGGACAAGGCTATGCGACAGTGATAGAAAGAGCTTGATAGTGAAAAACATAGATTCGCCATACTTATGGCAGTTATCGATTCACGTATTCTAGCTGAAATTTGGGTATACCGACCTGAACTACGACTTAAGCCTAAAAAATAACTTACTGTTTTATAAACCGAATACGGTGAATGTGATCCAACTGCAGAATATAAGCACCGCGTTCAAGCTGCTGTACACTGATAATGTTTTCTGATAACATTCCCTCCAGCACTACCCGACCTCTGGCATCAAGAATTTCAAACGGAACACCTTTTACTGGAACAGAAGATGAAATCATTAATTCGCCATTTACAGGATTCGGATAAATACTGAGTTGTATAGATTCTTCATCAAACCCAATTGAATTTATTGCCCGACAATCTGAAGTGTCCGAACAACCATTAAGGGTTACGTCAACTGCATAATTTCCGTTTGCTATTGGTGTAAAGGTCTGATTAGTTTCTCCATTTATAACCGCATAATTATTATCGCAATCCAGCCATTGATAAGCAGCACCAACTTCATCAGCCGTTAATGTGATTCCTGATACTGTTACCGTATTCAACGGTAAAGCAGTAATGGTAACATTAGTTGTAATTGTACTGTCACAACCATTTACGGCAGTTAAGTTTGAGACATGTGATTCCGCGGCAGTAATATTAACAGAAGTTGACCCGTCCGGGTAAGTGTAGCTATCACCACTACAAACATTTGCACTTTCTGTCAGATTATAGGAACTTATAACACTAATATTGGTTGTAATTACCGAATCACACCCGGCGGTACTTAATAGATTCGAAATATGTGATTCTGAAGCAGTAATTCCGGTAGATACTGTTCCGTCAGGATAGGTATGGCTTGCTCCCGAGCAAACCTGTACCGCTTCAGTTAAATTATAACTCGTACCAAGCGAAACATTCGTTGTAATAACCGAATCACATCCCGCCGAACTCGTAAGATTAGAGGTGTGGGATTCTGGCGCAGTAATATTTGTGGATACAGTTCCATCAGGATACGTATAATTAGAACCTGTACATACCTCGACGGACTCCGATAAATTATAATCGGTCCCAAGCGTCACATTTGTTGTAATAATGGAATCACATCCATCAACGGTAGTTAGATTGCTCGTATGAGAAGTTGGGCCTGTAATCGTCTCTGTGAAACCGTCTGGATAAGTAATTGAATTACCACTACACACTTCGGCAGCTTCATTAAGCGCATAGGTTGGATTCACCTGTACGATTGATTGTGCGATTGGGCTTGTACACCCATTTAACGTATAGTCAACGTCATAAACAGTAGTGATTGTTGGAGATACTGTAATAGAAGATGTAGTTTGTCCACTGGACCAGTTATACGTACCACCTCCAACAGAAGGAGCTGCAGTTAAAATAGCCATATCGCCTTCACATATTGTTTCACTGTTCACCGAAACTGTTGGAACAGGATTCACCGTAACGGTTGCTGTAATTGGAACAGCCGGACATCCATTTAAATCATAATTGACAGTATAGGTTGTCGTACTTGCTGGTGAGACATTTATTGAACTTGTTGTCTGTCCACCAGGTGACCAATTGTAATTCCCCCCTCCTGCTGAAGGAACAGCTGTTAATGTTGCCGTATTACCTTCACAAATGGTTTGATCTGAAACGGTAACAGTTGGAACTGTCTCAATATTTATGGTCATTGTTGTTGTATTACATCCGTTAGCATTACATGCTTGTAATGAAACCGTATAAGACCCAGCTGTTGAGTAGCATACACTTCCCGGGTTTTGTGCGGTTGATGTTGGTGTATCGGAACCAGGAAATGTCCAGGACCATGAAGTGGGAGAATTTGTACTGTTATCCATAAAATCAATACATCCTCCTTCGCAAACTGCAGTTGTTGAAGCATTGATGGAAGCTAAAGGTGGATTCGTCGGAGCCTCATACCACTGAGCAATATAATTCATTGGACCACCTTCAGCCTGCGTATAGGCTCCTCCTGCAAAGAAAATTCCATTCCAGGTATAGGCGGATTTTACGTATTCATCTATTCCTACTCCATCAAATCCTAACCCCATGGCGCTCCAGGTCTGATTAACAGGATCCCATTTAGCGATTTTATTTGCTGCAACGCCACCGGCATCAGTGAAATATCCACCTGCAATGACGTAACCATTATAGTGGTGTATGGCCCGACAATACTCGTTTAGTCCAGTACCGAGCGGAAACCAATTTGAACCGTCATACATGGCAATTCCACTCATGTTAAAATCCATTACTCCAACGTCTCCATCAATTAACTCCGGAAAGTGTCCCCCCATGTATAGATTACCATCTCCGGGATTTACAAACAACACACGAACCGTTTCATTTACTCCTCCTACCAGATCAACACCGGAATTACCACCTTCCCATACTTGATTCACATCATCCCACTTAACCAATCCATCACAAGGAGAACATCCGTCAACATTGTTAAAGTCTCCTCCAACCCATAGTTGTCCATCATAAGAAACCATGCATCTAACGTCATTATCCATTGCTGTCACATTACCTACAGACACAAATGAATTTGTAAGCGTATCCCATTTAGCTACCCGATTAATTGGAACTCCATTCGCAGCGGTAAAATCTCCACCAATATAGAGTTCTCCATCATGCACGGTGCAGGTTAATACATCATTGTTAAATCCCTGATCAAGTGCTGACCATGTCGAACCATCCCATACAGCCACCCCGTTACATCCGGGACATGGCTGGAAATTGTTCCAGAAATCCCCTACAACTACAAGTTTCCCATCCCAAACACAACCGGCTCTCGCAACAATCCCTACACCTCCACCGAGGCAGGACCATGTAGAGCCATCCCAGGCCGCAACTCTATTACAAGGGTTATTAAAAGATCCCAGATTGATGAGTTTTCCGTCGTACACAAGCATACCATGGCTTGAGTTGTTTGTTCCGCCGCCTACATCTTGCCATGTTTGGCTATATGCAAAAACAGTAAGGAAACAGAGCGAGAGCAGACCTAGTTTTTTCATAGATAAAAATGTGCTGTGTGTAATATTAACTCAAAGACGAATCTTATCCAACTATAGTTGACTGGGATGGTATAAAAATTATATTCTCCCGAAGATCAGTTCTGAATTGTTATAAAGATATTAAAAGCCTCAACTAATTCAACAAAAAAAGCCTTCCCATAATTGGAAAGGCTTTCTTATTAAATATGTGGTTTTTATTATCGTTGATCGAGAGGGATGAACTGTCTTTCGTTTTCTCCCGTATATACCTGTCTAGGCCTTCCAATCGGATCACCATTATCCAGCATTTCTTTCCACTGTGCAATCCACCCTGGCAATCTTCCAAGAGCAAACATGACAGTAAACATTTCAGTTGGGATCCCTATTGCACGATAGATAATTCCTGAATAGAAATCTACGTTTGGATAAAGGCCTCTTGATTTAAAGTACTCATCTTCCAGAGCAACTTTTTCAAGTTTTTTGGCAATATCCAAAGTTGGATCCTTAATACCCAACTCTCCTAAGATATCATCACATGCTTTTTTAATGATAGTTGCTCGCGGATCAAAGTTTTTATATACTCGGTGACCGAATCCCATTAAACGGAACGGATCTTCCTTATCTTTTGCTTTTGCGATCCATTTTTCAAGATCTCCTCCATCTTCCTGAATCATTTCAAGCATTTCAATTACAGCCTGGTTTGCACCACCATGTAAAGGTCCCCATAAAGCAGAAATACCTGCAGATATAGAAGCATAAAGGTTAGCCTGTGAAGATCCAACAATTCTAACTGTGGACGCCGAACAGTTTTGTTCATGATCCGCATGTAGAATCAATAGTTTATTCAATGCGTGAGCCACAACTGGATTTGGTTCGTAATCTTCTGTTGGCATACCCCACATCATGTACATGAAGTTCTCTATGTATCCTAAATCATTTTTAGGGTACATAAATGGATGTCTTACCGCATTCTTATATACCATAGCAGCCAAAGTTGGCAACTTGGCAATTAACCTGTGTATCGATAATTCGAAAGCTTCCGGTGAACGATTCGGATCTTGTGACTCTGGATAAAAAGTAGACATGGAGCAAATCATAGAAGCTAAAATACCCATTGGGTGTGCTTTTGCAGGGTATGCTTCAAAAAATCGTTTCATATCCTCATGCACCAAAGTGTGATGGTCAATTTCATCTTCAAAATTGGCTAATTGTTCCTGTGTCGGTAATTCTCCATAAAGTATCAAATAAGACACTTCAAGAAAAGAAGCTTGTTCAGCCAGTTGTTCAATCGGATATCCACGGTATCTTAAAACCCCTTTTTCACCATCCAAAAATGTAATGGCACTGGTACATGATCCTGTATTCTTAAAACCTCTATCCAGGGTAATATAACCTGTTTGAGATCTTAACTTAGAAATATCAAGTGCTTTCTCATTCTCTGTTCCTACGACAATAGGAACTTCTATTATCTGTCCATCAAGCTCTATTTTAGCTACTTGCTGATCCGTGTTCGTTTCCATATATACTTATCCGTTGTAAAAAAAATTAGTCCCCCTAAGATAGCATGAATTTTAAAAAAAAATCCAGCTTTGGGCGTACTTTTTTAGAAAATCTTTTTTCGTTGAAAAACAATGCTTCAAAACGAACAAGTTAGGGCATTACTTTAAAGCTCATCTTCTGAAAGCACAACCAGAAAATCTTCGTCCGTAATCTCCACTATTTCGTCCTTTCGCAAGTTTAAACGCACACCAAAATTAGAGGATGCATCTTTGCTTTTATTGCCTTTTCGAATTCCAAGGCAAACTTCATCTCTTCTAGCAGCTAAGCCTATGAGGTCAGCAAAAGTTAATTTTTGCGGAAATGAAGTAATGTATAAATCTGCAGGTTTTACATAAATCTCACTGCCATCTTCTGAAAACAGGTCGTCATACAATGTTTTGATCAATGGCTCTTCAGACAATTGAGCCAAAATCATAGTAATCAATTTATTACTGATAATGAAATCATCTACGTCTGTTTGTGTGATAATCTCCTGATTTTCTGAGTTTAGTACCTGAGTAATGATTTTTGTTTCACTGACATTATCTCCCTCCCCCTTAATATTCCGCAACAACAGCAGGATAATGAGCGTGTCCGAATCTATTTTATCAGCTCTGAGTTCGCTCATGTCCTGCGATAAGATAATGATGTTATCGTACGAAAAGGGTTCTACCTCTTTCAACATCTCCAGTTTTAAAGGATTCGTGTCTGTCAATGTAATTTCAAAACCTGAATACAAGGCCTTCAATTCATCTACTCTTTTTCGGAGCTGCTCATTCGGCTTATTAAAGAGGATATCAACGCGTGTTCCTTCAGAGAGATAATCAGAACATTCCCGAATAAAAACTTCTGCCACGTTATGCCAACCCAAAATAAGGACATTCTTACTTTTTTGCTGTAGTTTTTTGTTAGACAACTCAATTTCCTGCGGCTGAATGAACATTGATGATTCAAAATTTATTGAAGAATCGTCCTCGGCAAGAATAACTACCTGATCGTCTGGAACTAATTTGTAATCGGCCTCAGGTCGTAATCGCAGACCATCAATTTCGTTATATACGCCCAGTGGAACACCATCTTTAAAATGAAATGGCAAATCGCCAAAAGCCACTCCAAACCAATCTGCCTGATAAAAGTAAACTTCACAGCCATCAAATGACAGCATTTCATTATATACCATTTCCAAGCCACTGGTAAGAGAAGTTTGAACGAGTAATTTACCCATGATGTCCCAACTATCCAGGGCGATAATGTTTTCATCCTTGAAAAATGAAATCAATTCACGTTTCTCTTCATGAAATATTTCCGCAATGATAGGAATTCGGTTTTTACCATCCTGGCAAGAGATAATCGCCATTATCGCTTTAACGGACTGAACATCTGAATCCATTTTCTCATCATCTGAACTACTTTCGGAACAATTAGCTAACAAGATCACTGATTTTGCCCCCAGAATATTAATCCGATTTAATTCATTAATATTTGCGTAATCACCTGTAGTTGTTACAACGCGCGTTGATTTGGTATTGGGAAGTCGCTTGGCAATCAAATCATCCATTTCTTCCTTGTCTTCCCTGGAAAGGATGACAACACTGGCCTTTTTTTCACTTTCATTGGCAATAATCAACTCCCTGATTATATCGACAACTCTTTCGTTCCAACCGAGAATAATCGTATGATCTTCCTCTATCACTTTACCCCTACCTTTTCTGAAATTATAGAAGACGTTTTCAAGTGTAGTTGTAATAAATGCAATTAACATGGACAGAATGACTACCCCAACAACACCTGAAAGAATGGTCGTAATTTTTAACCAGGTTGGTGCTTCATTATCCTGATTCATATTCCCAGGATCTGTCATTTGAAGCCAGGTTTTCCAGATATCATCCCAGAATGATGTATGTTCCGGATGTCCGAGTTCAGGACTAACCTGAAGCATGATAAAGCGAATGGCAATGATCAATACAAATAAGATCATGAATACCACAAAAAGACTCATGAAGATTGATGCACCACCTTTGCTAAGGTAGCGTTGGAATCTGTATCTCAATCTTTCTTTTAAAGAAAATCCCATACTGGCCGTTAATTTAAATCGGCTCTGAATATAGTGATTTGAAACCTAATTAGATTCGCTTTGCAGAGGAAGTAAATTAGTATTAACTATACTTCTCAAGTTTTGATATTAACTCCTTAGGTTTTTGATAACCACGAATAATACCAACTTTTACCTGACGCTTAGAAAGGATTACAAAAGAAGGAAAGCTCATTTGACTTCCTAAAAGATTAACGGCCAATTCATTATACCCTTTACCGCCAGAGAATGTTTTATATTCATACAATTTCTCCTTGTAGGCAATTGGCTCCTTAGATTCAGCATCCATTTTAACCGCATAGAAATTTTCATTCATGAATTCAACCACTTGTGGATTCTTAAATGTCGAGTTATCCATTTTTTTACACCAACCACACCAATCCGTGTATACATCAATAAAAATGGGCTTCTTCTTCTTTTCACATTCATCAATCGCTGATTCAAAATCATACCAGGTAATTTCTTCATCCTGATCATCCAGAACAAGATATGGACAGCTATTTAACTCTCTTGAATAAAGAGTTAAAGATAAAAAGACAGTGAGTGTAAGAGTTAATGCTTTCATACGCTTAAGACGACAAATTTTGTTCCAATGTTGTTCTACAGGTTCTCAAGCGTAAAATTCAGCATTTTATTGAAAAGGTGCAAACGGGTGAAACCTCCATAAATACCGTGGTTTTTATTTGTGTAGATGAACATTTCAAAGTCCTTATTATGTTTAACAAGGGCATTCACCATTTCCATTGTATTTTGTACGTGAACATTATCATCAGCAGACCCGTGTACTATTAGATACTTCCCTTTCATCTTTTCCACATGATTGATTGGCGAATTATCCTCATAACCATCATTGTTTTCTTTTGGTGTACGCATAAACCGTTCTGTATAGATATTGTCATACCACTTCCAGTTGGTGACGGGGGCTACCGCAATTCCCATTTTAAATACATCTGCACCTTTAGTCATACAGAGTGAGGTCATATAACCCCCATAGCTCCACCCCATGACTCCTATCCTTTCAGGATCAACATAATCCCACTTTTGCACTTCCTTAGCCACAGCAATCATATCTTCTGTTTCCAGTTTACCTAATTGCAGGTAGGTCGATTTCTTAAATTTTGCCCCGCGATACATAGTTCCTCTTGTGTCCACTGAGATAACGATATATCCTTTTTGAGCCAGTAATTGGTGATAAATGAAGTTTGCACCTCCCCAACTGTCTACAACAGTATTGTGCCCGGGACCATTATAAATATTAAAATAAACCGGATATTTCTTTGTTTCGTCAAAATTAGGTGGCTTGATGATAAAGGCATTAAGGTCGTGTTCCTCTCCTTTGATGGTGATAAACTCTTTCTTGGAAAAGTTGTACGAAGCTAGCTTCTCTTTCAGTTTTTCATTGTCTACTAAAACGTCTATTTCTTTCCCTTTGGCATTGTGTACCGAAATTCTCGGCGGCTCATTTCCGTTGGAATAATAATTTATATAATACTTCATTCCCGTGCTGAAGTCTGCATCATTACTCCCCATTCGTTCAGAAAGTTTCTTTTTCTTGGTGCCGTCAAGTCCAATTGAATATAAACCACGGTATATAGCTCCCTCTTCAACGGATGTGTAGTACACTATCCCCTTCTCTTCATTTACTCCCTTGAGTTCAACTACATCCCAGTTTCCGGAAGTTATTTGAGTTTCAGAACCATCAAAACCTATTTTGTAGATATGATTGAATCCGTCTTTTTCTGAAGTTCGCAGAAAGGAGGCTCCATCATTGAGAAAAATAAGATTGTCATCAATTTCAACATATTGCTCAGATTGGTCCTGATGAATAATTGCTCCTTTGATCTTATCATCTTGCCATTCGGCGGTGGCATAAATCAAGTGATTTTGATGTCGGTTCAACACCAAATAAACCAATTTATTATCGTCGTTGGTCCATTTTAATCTAGGACAATATTCAAAAGGTCCCTTATCGACTTCAAGTGTCTTTTCATCTGCAAGGTTATATATGTGTAAACTCAGCGCTGAATTGTCCTCACCGGCTTTTGGATACTTAAACGTGTAATACTCCGGATAAATATCATCCCTGTAGTACTTCATGGTGAACTCTTTAACATCTGATTCATCAAACTTAAGGTAGGCTATTTTTGTTCCTTTAGGAGACCAGTAAAATGCTTTCGTTAGCGAAAACTCCTCTTCATAAACCCAATCCGTGCTTCCGTTAATCACTCCATTTTTACTACCGTCATTGGTTACCTGAATGACTTCGCCATTACTCAAATTCTTGTAGTACAGATTGTTTTCATAGACAAAAGCCACTTTTGAACCGTCTGGAGAGAATTCGGCGAGCATTTCTTTAGGATCCTTATCAAACAATTCTTCCGATTTATTGCTTTTCAAATCAACCACATAGTACTTTGCCGTAAAACTTCTTCTGTATATTTTTTTAAGATGTGTGGCAACCAACAGTTTCGTTTCGTCCGCATTAAAAAAATAATCATCTATAGATACACCCTTTAAATCAGCACCATCATATATGGTTTCAATGGGGTTCTCAAAATCAGTGTATTGGTATTTGACAATTTTATTGTCTTCCAACGCCGAAAAATGCTCACCGTCGTTCATAGAACGAACACTGTACACGTATTCCGGAGAAAACTCACGAGATGACCAAATCAACTCATTGTCCAGTTCTTTTTCTTGCGCACTGCTACTAAAACTAATGAATAACAGTAATAACGGAAACAGGGATATTTTTATAGACTTCATAATACAATTTAATCGAAGCGAATATATCAATAATTCTGCCAGGGATAATCCTCCATAGGAATTCGGTTTTGAAGAGTTTTCAACGGCAGTTATGACTGATAAAGATCAACGACCTCTCCTACCATTTTATCATAATCCTGATCAACATTTACCCAGTGAATTTCAAAACCATTCTTTTCCATTCTTCTGAACCATGTCATTTGACGCTTGGCAAATTGGTGTATTGCAGTTTGCAAACCTTCAAACAGGTCTTTTTTTGAAATCTCTTTTCTCAAGTACATGCCCACCCATTTATATTCCAAACCGTAATAATCAAGATCTTCATGTGTGAGGTAATTATCTAGCAACCACTCTACTTCCTCAATCAATCCATTATTCATGCGATAGCTCAGTCGTTTACTGATCTTATCCCTGCGTGTTTCCCTGTCAATTTTAACACCTACAACGGTGTACTTAAACGCTGGAATTTCTACCGTCTTAAAATCCGGATGCTCCTTCAGGTATTCATCAATAATGATTGCACGAATGATTCGTCTCCTGGTTTCCTTGTTGAGATCTTGCTTTACACGATCAGATAATTGATCAAACAACTGTCCCAACGCTTTGTCTGTCAATTGTTCCAGCTCTTTTTGCCGGGTTTTATTCATTGGAATACCCAGGTACGAGTTTCCCTGAAGTGCGGCCTCAATATAAAGCCCGCTTCCGCCACAAAGGATAGGAACGGCTTTTCTATCGTGTATTTCTTTCATTACATTCAAAAAATCCAGTTGAAACTCAGCAATATTATACTTATAACCAGGATTGTGAATATCTATAAGGTGGTAAGGTATTGTCTGGTTGTCAACAGAATATTCCTCAATATCCTTACCGGTACCAATATCCATGAACTTATATACCTGTCGACTGTCCGCAGAGATAATTTCTCCACCCAATTTCAGGGCGGCACCACAAGCCAACCTTGTTTTACCACTCGCTGTTGGCCCCAGTATTACAAGTACATGTGGTTGTTTACTCATTCCAAATTTGCCAGGATTTTTCGGCTTGTTGCTCGAGCATGGTTTGACCATTTAAAGTAACCGCTCCCATTGCCTTTGCCTTTTGTAAAAATTCGGTTTCTTTTGGGTTATAAATCAAATCAAAAACTAAATGATTAGGTGTTAATAGATTGTATGGAATCTCAGGAAAATCAGTCGTTTTCGGATACATGCCAACTGGTGTAGTATTGACAATTAACTTCATTGCATCCATCATTTCGGGATTGATATCAGGATAGCCAAAGTGATTGTCATCAGTCGGCGTTCTGGATATAAAAATGACGTCACATCCCAACTTTTCAAGTACAAAATCAACAGCCTTAGAAGCCCCGCCAGTACCGAGAATCATGGCTCTTTCATGGTGTGACTTAAAAAAAGGCTTAATCATCTGCGCAAATCCAAAAGCATCTGTATTATGCCCTATTCTTTTTTCCCCTTGAATTTGAATGGTATTCACCGCTCCAATCTCTTTTGCTTCTGCTGACACTTCACTCAAGTAAGGAATTATGGTTTCTTTATACGGAATTGTTACATTCAATCCTTTTATATCATTTCTGTACAAGACGTCATTTACCTCAGAAATATCATTCAACTCAAAGTTTAAATAGTCACCTTCAATTCCTTGATTATCAAACTTATTTCTAAAATAATTTTGCGAAAAAGAATGTGACAATTGTTTACCAATTAAACCATATATTTTCTGTTCACTCATGGGCATAAAAAAAGGGGATCACTGAGCATCCCCTTACATTGAATTTGATTCAATTATACTTTCATTAGCCAGTTAAATTTATCTTCAACAAGGCCTTTTTTATACTTTGTAATGTACTCTTTTACTTTATTTGAAAATTCCCTATTATCTATTGCTGGTAACTCATAGGTAGTTCCTTCATATCCAATATGACTAATCGGCGCAATAGTTGCAGCTGTACCAGCACCAAAGGCGTCCTGAAGGGTTCCGTTATTAATTGCTTCAATTATTTCGTCAACCCGAACTGGTCTTTCTTCTATTTCATACCCCCAATCAGCCGCAATTTGCAACACACTTCTTTTGGTTACCCCTTCTAAGATAGTGTCTTTGCTTTCATCTGGAGTAATAATTTTATTGTCAATCACGAATACCACATTCATGGTTCCTGCCTCTTCAATAAACTCATGCGTTTTACCGTCGGTCCAGATCAGCTGCCTGAATCCATCTTTTTGAGCTAACATTGCCGGATACAAAGATGCCGCATAATTACCAGCCGCCTTTGCTTTCCCAACTCCACCTTCAGCAGCACGCGTGTAATAGGTTTCGATTTTAACCTTGACAGGATCTGCATAATACGCACCCACAGGACACGTAATAATGAGAAACTTGTAACGCTCAGACGGACGGATACCCACATAATCATCTGTAGCAATCATAAATGGACGTATATATAAAGACTGGCCATCATTGCCGGGAACCCAATCCCTATCCAAATCAATAAGCGTTTTTAACCCTTCCAGGAACATTTCTTCCGGCACTTCAGCCATACACATTCGCTTTGCAGATGCATTGAACCGCTTGGCATTCATATCCGGTCTAAAGATTAAGACATCACCATTGGCATTTTTTTGAGCTTTTAAGCCTTCAAAAATAGCCTGGCCGTAGTGTAAAGCTGATGTAGCAGGATGTAAGCTCAGGTTTCTAAATGGCACAATCGTTGGAGTCTGCCATTTTCCATCAACAAAATCCATCTCAAACATGTGATCTGAAAATATCTTACCAAATGGCAGATTATCAAAGTCTACCGAAGCAAGACGAGAGTTTTCAGTTTTTGAGATTTGTATATTATTGAGTGTGGTATCCATGTTTAGGGAAAATTTATGTTGCGCGAAGATAATGATTAAATCCCTTTATTTCAAGAAAGAGTTATTCACAATACTGCTCGCGAAGCCCGTTAATCGGTACATTGTTCTTAATTTTATTAAATCTAAGAAAATTAAAGCATAATTCCTCATTTTGGATTTACATGCAAGAAACATTAGGAATATTAAAAAAATACTGGGGATACGACGCATTCCGCAAGAAACAAGATGATATCATTCAATCTGTAATAGACGGCAATGATACATTGGTACTTTTGCCTACCGGCGGAGGAAAATCAATTTGCTATCAAATTCCTGGGCTCCTGGCTGAAGGTGTTTGCCTGGTAATCTCACCCCTGATTGCACTCATGCAGGACCAGGTTGAACAATTAAAGAAACGAGGAGTAAAAGCAGTTGCACTCACTTCTGGGATGAGCAAGCGTGAAATCGATATTCAACTCGACAACGCTATCTACGGATCAACAAAATTTCTTTATGTATCACCAGAACGCCTTAAATCATCACTGTTTAGGGAAAGATTTGCCAAAATGAACATAAATCTCATAGCAGTAGATGAGGCACACTGCATTTCTGAGTGGGGCTATGATTTTCGTCCGGCGTATTTGGATATAGCTGATCTCAGAACCATCAAACCTGACACAACAGTAATGGCATTGACCGCTACGGCTACACCTGAAGTTGCTGAAGACATTCAGGTTAAACTACAATTTAAACAGCCGCACCTCATTAGTGACACCTTTGAACGGACAAACATCACCTATAATACCTATCAATCCAACAACAAACTCAATCGTATTTTGGAATACCTGGGAAAAACAAAAGATTCCGGAATCATCTATTGTAGTACTCGCAAAGGAGTGAAGAATCTTTGCAAACACTTGTTGGATGAAGGGGTTTCGAGCAACTTTTACCACGGCGGACTGGACCCTGAAGTACGAAAAAAGCGTCAACAGGATTGGATAGAAAATAGAATTCAGGTAATGGTATGCACGAATGCATTTGGAATGGGAATAGATAAACCAGATGTACGATTTGTACTTCATTACGATATTCCCCAAACCATTGAGGCATACTTTCAGGAAGCAGGTAGAGCTGGAAGAGATGGCAATCCCGCAGAAACGATATTGTTTTTTGAACCTTCAGACATTGATGATTTGAAAGAAAAAGTACATGCAAAGTTCCCTGCGTTGACGGAAATAAAGCAAATCTACAAAGCATTAGGGAGCCACTTTCAGCTTGCCGTGGGATCTGGTGAAGGCGAAACCTATGAAATTAACCTGTTAGATTTTTGCGACAGGTTTAATATTGACCTGATTACAGCCTATAATTCACTAAAATTCCTTGAAATTGGAGGATATCTTGCTCTCTCTGAAAATTTCAGCAGCCCAAGTAAACTACAAATCATTACTGACCCCAAAAACCTTTACCAGTACCAGGTGAAGGATCAGAAATACAACAAGATTATTCAATTCCTCTTACGCACACAAATGGGAGTATTTGAAGGTCTGCAAACAATTGACGAATTCAAAATAGCAAAGCATACAGGTGTTTCAAAGAAAGACATAGAAACAGCCTTGAAATTTTTAGATACACAGGAGGTTGTTCGTTATATTCCCAGACTCAATGGAACCTATATTACGTTCCTCACAGAGCGTTTAACAGAAAGCAACCTGTCCTTACCTGCTGAAATTTATCATAAGCGTAAAGTAGCCGCTATTTCGAAACTTAATGCTATGGTTGATTTTCTTTTGGCGGAAGATTGCACAAGCCGGTTTTTACTAAATTATTTCGGTGAAAAAGATGGCTACAGATGCGAAAAATGTAACAGGTGTATCGGAGAAAAAGAAAAACACCAACTATCTGATATTAAAAAAGATATAGAATCTTATCTAAAGACTAGGTTTAATAATGAAGATCAGGTGTTAATTCAAGATTTAATCAGTGCCCTCAATAACTATTCAAAAGACGAGATTCTGGAAAAAGTAAGATGGATGATTGATCATGATCAGTTGAATGCAGACCCTCTGGGAAAATCATTGCTCAAGGGTTAAAATCTTCATCCCGTACTGTAAAAACACATTTTTGAGTTCTTTCTTTTTCGGGGCCCTCTACCGTCCAAGTCCAGTTTTCCTCTACACTAGGAAATTTAGTACAAGCTGAATCTAACTGATTCTTAATAATCAGTGTATCTCCTAACCACCTGCAATCTTCCTTTTCCTGCTTGGTGTCTTTTACTTGAAAAGCATAGATCAAGGCCGATTTACCAGGTAAAATAGTATATATCGTATCAAAATCAGGATTAATTACCGTCAAGGTATCAGATGAAATATTTGCCACATACTTTTCGTGTTTCAGGTCTTTTTGACATGCTACAAGTAAAACGAGCAATATACTAACACCAAAGATCTGTTTCATCTAATTCTTACTAGGTATATCTTGTATTACATGAACAAAAAAGTTCCAGAATTTCTGAACTGATTTAATGTTCACTTTTTCATCTGGAGAGTGCGGATTTCTTATGGTTGGCCCAAATGAGATCATATCACATCCAGGGAGATGTTTTCCCAAAATCCCGCATTCAAGTCCTGCATGGCAGGCTTCCACTTTTGGCTCTTCATTAAAGAGCTGTGTATATTTCTGCTTCATGACTTTTAATATCCTTGAAGATGGATTGGGCTCCCAGCCAGGATAATCTCCTCCCTGAGTAACTTCTGCGCCAATTTGCTCATAATTTAAACGCACTGCATTTGACACATCTCTCTTACCAGACTCAGACATACTTCGTTGTAGTGACTGTGTTCTAAACTCCCCATCCTTCACAATTACCTTTGCAAGAGAGGAAGATGTTTCCACTAATCCAGGAATTTTAGTGCTCATTTTCCAAACCGCATTTGGCGTAGAATAGATAGCACCAAGCATTGTCTTCATATCTGACTTAGAAATCATCTTTGCTGGCAAATCAGTTTCTGTAATGGATGCCTTTATATCATCTTCCACACCGGAAAACTCAACAACAATCTCATTAAAAACCTGCTGAAACCTGTTTTTTACTTCGGGTGCAGAACTAGCTGGACAAACAATTGTTCCAAAACTCTCACGGGGTATTGCATTTCGCAAGCTTCCACCTTCTAATTCTGAAATCCGAACATCCGCAACTTCTGTCAACTCGTACAAAATCCGATTCATAAGTAGATTAGCATTACCCCGACCCAAATGAATATCCATTCCAGAATGACCTCCTTTTAATCCTTTTAAAACTACCTGAAGACCAACAAAACCATCAGGAACTTCTTCTTCCTGATATTCATAAAGCGTATTGGTATCAATCCCGCCGGCACATCCAACGGAAAACTCATCATCATCTTCCGTATCCAGATTTAGTAATATTTTACCTGTCAATTTTGAAGCATCTAACTGTTTTGCTCCTGTCATACCTGTTTCTTCATCAATTGTAAACAAGGCCTCAATCGCAGGATGAGGAATATCTTTAGATGAAAGTAAAGCCATGGCAGCAGCCACACCCATTCCATTATCTGCTCCTAAAGTTGTTCCTTTTGCTTTAACCCAATCTCCATCAATATATGATTCAATTCCCTGAGAGTCAAAATCAAATTCCGTATCTGAATTTTTTTGATGCACCATATCAATGTGCGATTGAAGAATGACCGTTTCCCGGTCCTCCATTCCGCTGGTGGCAGGCTTTTTAATGATTACGTTACCGGCAGCATCTTCAAACGTTTCCAAACCAAGCCTATTACCAAAATCCACCATGAACTTTCGTACACGTTCCTCTTTTTTCGAAGGACGAGGAACGGCATTAAGGTCTTCAAAGTGGTTCCAAACTGTTTTAGGCTCTAAGTCTCTAACGTTCATAGGTCTTGTAAAAATGTCAATAAAAATTAAGGTTTCTAAGTTACTAACTATACTTTATTTTATTCATCAATTCTGTTAAAATGTTTATATTTCAATACAAAATTGACAATGCATGATTAAAAATATTATACCTGCACTTATTTTAATAATAACCACTTCATCTACCCTATCTCAGCAGACTTACGAAACAGTTATAGTGAATGGTGTTGAGCGAGAATATTACCAGTACTTGCCCTCAACTTATGATCCACAAACCGACCAGTTACCAGTGGTTTTTTTATTACACGGATTGGGGGACAACGCATTAAACACCAGCACCTATGGCATGAATACCATTGCTGAAAGTGAGAAGTTCATTGTTATCTACCCACAAGGCATGCCCAATTCACAAGGTAATAATGCATGGAACAACAACACACTAGTGGCGTCGACTGCAGAAGATTTGGCCTTTTTATCAAATCTAATTGATACGGTGAATACCGAAGAAAGCATTGATTTGTCAAGGGTCTATTTTTCTGGCATTTCCATGGGAGCAATTATGACCTATACCGCTTGCAGGTATATGAGCGATAGAATTGCTGCTGCTGTTTGCCACATTGGCACAATGTCTAACCAGGAATTAGGCAATTACAATCCGGCATATCCGGTTCCTGTACTTCACAAACATGGAACAGATGATCAAACAGTGCCGTATAGCGGAACGCCATTTCCTTCACTAAGTCTTGTACAAGCAACTATTGATAAGCTAAAATCCTCAAATGGCTGGCTGGGTGATTCTACTGTGACAACCATCCCGGATAATGCTGCAGATGGAATTACAGTTGACCGAATTGTATACAACTGTATAACCCCATTAGAATTATGGAGGATGAATAACGCAGGACATATACTGTTGTTCCAGCCATATAATGATACCAGTAGTTTTGCAGTTGAATGGGGATTCTTGCAGCAATTTAGTCACTCGAACCCAGCTCCGGCTGGTATACAAGAAGAAGAAAATGTAAGCCCTTTTTTCTACCCTAATCCGGCTAATAAAGTCATACATCTTGTCAATTATTTTGACTTTGACCAGTTGATGATTTATTCCGTAGATGGCAAGTTGATTAGCACGTCTGGCATTGTTCAGGAGACAATTGATGTAAGTACGCTTAGTCGAGGAACCTATATTTTAAAATTTATAGATAACAATAAAAATTTTAGCACGCAAAAGGTTGTAATAGAGTAATGAAGAAGAGACTTCAGACACTTTTTTATTCCATTCAACGAGTAAGGTGTCAACTTTAACGAATTTTTTGCGTCTATACTATAACATTCACCTAACTTTAATACATTACTGGTTGAATTGGATAAGTATGAATTTTCTTCGCCCTGCTATATTGCCGGCACTAATGTGCCTTTTGTATCACCATTCAAGTTCTGCTCAATACTGCACAAATGTAGGTCCCAGCTCAACAGCTGATTCAAACGTTGAAAGTGCACAATTAACAGGAGACGGTGCTACATCTATAAATTTTACCGGATGCCCTGGAGTAACAGGTCTGGATGATCAAACAGCTACTCAGTCCGTTAATTTATCTGCTAATTCAAGTTATACACTTAATGTACAATTTGGGACTTGTGGTGGTAATTGGTCCGGAAGTGGAGAAGCCTGGATTGATTTTAATGGAAATCAATTATTTGAAACAGGTGAATCAATTGGAACCTGGCAAGGAACACCTCCTACAGCTTTAAGCTCTTTTACTTTTACAGTACCTTCAAATTGCGTAAATGGCTCTGTTCGGATGCGAATTATTCAACAAGAAAATTCTACTCCACCGTTAAATCCCTGTGGAACATTCACCTGGGGATGCGCTATTGACTTTACAGTAGTACTAAGCGGTGGCAGTGGCGCACCAGGATATTGTACAAGTGTAGGTCCTTCCTCAACCGCAGATTCTAATCTTCAACTTCTTGATATACAAGGCGAGGGTGGTTCGCAAATCAATTTTACAGGTTGTCCTGGAGTTGTTGGTTTAGACGATCAAACAGCTATACATTCTGTGAATCTTGCAAAAGGATCCTCTTATACGCTACAGGCTTATTTCGGAACCTGTGGTGGCAA
Organism: Crocinitomicaceae bacterium; assembly: GCA_014762645.1. Lineage (GTDB taxonomy): Bacteria > Bacteroidota > Bacteroidia > Flavobacteriales_D > Crocinitomicaceae > Paracrocinitomix. The sequence goes on along the minus strand of JABURP010000017.1, from coordinate 126,934 downwards.
TTATGGCGGTGCTGGTGAAGTATGGATAGACTTCAACCAAAATGGTACTTTTGAACCGTCTGAAAGCATAGGTAGTTGTCAAGGGGCACCTCCGGGCGCACAAAATTTTAACTTTACTGTTCCGCTAACAGCTATTGATGGCACCACGCGAATGCGTGTTGTTCATCAGGAATCAGTTACACCTCCGCTAAATCCTTGTGCAACTTTTACATGGGGGTCAACAACTGACTTTGGGATTGAAATAGGTGGACAAATAGATTGTAGTGGATATGTTGGTGACGACATGAGCGATCCGAGAATTGTATCCTCCCTTCCATTTCAGGAAGATTATAACAATTCTGTGTGCTACACGAACAATGTCCCGGTATACAACTCTTCAGATGTATTCTATTTAATCACACCGCAACTGTATGGAGTAGATTATATTAATGTTTCATTGTGTGGCTCCACCATTGACACTTATTTACAAGTATTGGATACAGGAGGCAACGTACTCCACTACAATGATGATTACGGACCATGTGCCCCTCAATCAGAATTATCGTTATTTGTAGGGGATCAGGACACCGTGTTTGTAGTAGTTCAAGGTTGGAATAACCAGGAAGGGGATTATTCCATCAGTATTAATGACGGTGAAGTGGTTGGATTAACCTCATTAGAAAATGACATTTCAATTTATCCAAATCCGACTAATGGCATTGTTCATATCAACGGACTTGGACAAGACACTAACGTTTCAGTAATTGGTATAAATGGGCAAATTGTCAGTAAACATCAGGTAAACAATTCAGCAGAGATTGACTTATCAGATATGCAGCCAGGTGTCTATTTAATTGAAATTACTGCTGCAGGACAGAAAACAATTAGAAAAAAGATAATCTTAACGCCATGACTAAAAGACTTATCATAACAGCATTATTTATTGGTAGCGCATTTATTGCTGATGCCTATAACGTATGGAACAAAAAGGCAAATATGCCTGCTGTTGCCAGACACAGAACTGTTGCTTTTACAGTAGGAAATAAAGGATACCTTGGATTGGGGCACTACAACTCCGGGCCAAATGGTAATATCTATTTAGAAGATATTTGGGAATATGATCCATCAATGAACACATGGACACAGAAAGCCAATTTTGCCGGCGGACCAAGATATCATGCTGTTGGCGTAGGTTATCAAAATGTGGCTTATGTTGGTACCGGAAGAGATTTGATCGGATCGGGACCAAGCTTTACATTAGAAAATGATTGGTGGGAATTTGATCCAATTGCAAATACGTGGACTCCTAAAGCAGACTTTATTGGAGCACCTTGCCGAGGTTCAGTTGCCTTTCTTATTGACGGCTTTATTTATGTAGGTACCGGACAGGTTTCAGGTGGTTACACAGCAAATTTTTATGCCTATGATATCGCCAACGATCAGTGGATTGCAGGAATTCCTCCGTTCCCGGGTGGCCAGAGAACTTCTGCAGTTGGATTCGCTATAGATGGCAAAGGCTATGTAGGTACTGGTGGTGTTGGCTGCGGTACAACCGATTTTTACGAATATAAACCAAGTGCAAATACATGGCTGCAAAGAGCTGATATTGGAACGGTTATTAGAAATGAGGCTTGTGGTTTTTCTGTGAACGGTAAAGGCTATATCCTCACGGGAGATAATTGCTCTTCAGGTACAAATTACAGTGACATGTGGGAATATCATCCTGAAAGTGATTTATGGGTGCAATTAGAAGATTTCCCAGGTGCAGCAAGAAGATACATGGCTGCGTTTGTAATTGGGAACAAAGTTTATTGTGGCTCAGGTACCAGTGGTGTTAACTACAATGATCTATGGGAATACGATCAAACCCTATCTACTATTCAAAGAGACGAAAGTTATATTGATGTCAAGCTTTATCCGAATCCTGCTATTGAAAATGTAGTGATCAACTTAAATAATCTGCCCAAAGGTCTTAGTTACGAAGATCTTAAAGTAAGGATCGTTGATCTACAAGGAAAAATATGGCAGGAAGAAACGATTACTTCTGAAAAAACACAGTTAAGTAGAAATCATGCTCCTTCAGGACTGTACCTTTACCATATCTTATATGAAGGACAATCAATTAAGCAAGGTAAATTTCTATTTCAATAAACCAATATGAAAGCGTTACTTCTACTCTTCGCCTTATTTTGCATTTCATTTTCATGGGCTGACAGTGGTGTGTGGAATAAGAAAACAAATTTTCCGGCAGAGGGAAGACACAGAACAGTTGGCTTTTCAATTGGTAATAAAGGCTACTTTGGCTTAGGTCATTATAATTCAGGACCGGCTGGCAATGTAACAAAGGCTGATATTTGGGAGTACGACCCATCCAATGACTCATGGACACAAAAAGCCGATTATGGTGGTGGCGGCACCTACGGGGCTACAGCATTTACGATTGGTAATAAGGCTTATGTAGGTGCGCATGTCTACGGGCCAAGTGAATTTTATGAATTTGACCCGATACAAAATACCTGGTCTATTATAGCTTTTTGTCCAAATGGTAGCTCGGATCTCACTTCTTTCTCTGTTGGTGGATTAGGATACTTTATTGGATACAGTGGTATGTCTGCTTACGATCCACAAAATGATACCTGGACTGCAAAAACTCCTCCTCCGGCTTCAGGTTCAGCCTGGTCTAAAGCAGTTTCAGATGGTGAGAAAGGTTATTTTCTTGATGCTGGTGGTGGTTTTTATGAATACAAACCTTCAACAGACCAATGGGCAGTGAGAGCGCCATATCCAGGAGATGCCGTTGGTGGATGGTCCATGTTTTGTGTTTATGGTAAAATCTACGCACTTACTGGATACATTCAATTCCTAAACCCCACCTCGAGACAAGTGTGGGAGTTTGATCCTTCTCAAAACACCTGGACACGCAAAGAAGATTTCCCAGGCAACACCAGAAGATTTTCATCTTCATTCAGTATCGGGAACAAAGGATATATTGGAACCGGAACAAATGGAACCAATATGAATGATCTATGGGAATATGACCTGACACTGGGAGCCGAAGAGTTTTCTGTTGACATTGTCAATCGAATTTATCCCATTCCATCCAACGATAAAATCACCATGACTTTTCAAAACATTAACAGTGAAATGAATATAGAGTTCTATTCGCTTAGCGGCAAAATGATTCAAAGCACGCCGTTGACCATGAATTCATTACAGTTAGACAAACAAGATTTTGGAGTTGGAACATTTGTGTATCAAATTCTTGAAGAAAACAAAGTCATTTCTTCAGGGAAAATAATTTTTAATTAGATGAAAAGACTTTTATTCATACTATCGTTCATGCTGGGGTTCACTTCATTTGGACAAACCCAGAATGATTGGGATAAACGTGCATCATTCGGTGGATTGAAAAGAACAAGAGCTGTAGCCTTTGCTATTGGAGATTATGGGTATGTAGGAACCGGATTGGACACAGCTGAAATGACCCATAATGATTTATGGAAGTATGATCCTTCATTCAATACCTGGACGCAAGTTGCGAGTATACCGGGATCTACAAGAAGAAATGCGGTTGGTGTAGCCATTGGAGAAAAAGGCTATGTTGGAACTGGAGCAGACAGTGCTACGTCATGGATGGGAAACATTCTTAGCGATTGGTGGGAATATGATCCCGTATTGAATACATGGACCGGCAAAGCGAGTTATCCGGGTGGATATGATATGTGGAACAACACCAATTTTAGTGGTGGTGTGTATTTCGCAACTGCATTTTCTATTGGAAGCAAAGGATATATTTGTGGCGGTAAAATGGGATCTGACTTTTATGGCACGGACCTCTGGGAATACGACCCTTTGTTAGATACGTGGACACGTAAGGCAAATTTTCCAGGGTTAGACAGGTATCAATTATCAAGTTTTTCTATTGATGGTAAGGGTTATGTAGGAATGGGGGTTGATCATGACCTATATCGAAAAGACTGGTGGCAGTATGATCCGCAATTAGATTCATGGCAACAGGTTGCCGATTTACCTGGTGTAGAACGTGGCGGCTCGGCAACATTTGTTCTTGGTCAAAGGGGATTTGTTGTGTTTGGTGCAGATGGCGGCTATAAGGATGAATTATGGGAATACAACCCATTCAATGATTCTTGGCAAATCAGAGCTAACTTCCCTGGAGGTGAGCGTAAAAATGGAATCGCATTTGCTATTGGTGATTCGGCGTATGCAGGAACAGGTAAAGGATATTCCGGTAAGAAAAGAAGTTTTTACAGGTACTACCCTCTTCTACCCGTTGGCACGGAAGAAAATCAATTGAGCATTGAAGTTTATCCTAATCCTGCCAGTAATTATTTAAAGATTGACGGTAATTCGCAGTTGTTTACTTCAGTTGAGCTATATGATATGAGAGGAACTAAAGTTCTTCAGTCTGAATCAACTTATATTGATATTACTTCCTTGTCTGAAGGGACATATGTCATTCTGATTTCGGATGCCACTAACACTCCTGTACAAACAGACAAAATAATCATTCGCAGATGAAAATAATTACGCTTCTCTTTGCAATTGCTGTTGTTACGCAAGCACATGCTCAGTCAGATTTATGGACTCAAGCAGATTCACTAAACGGACCTCCTAGAGCCAATGCGGCTGCATTCGTTATTTTAGATAACGGCTGGGTAGTCAGCGGATATGATGGCTTTAACAAGAAGAAAAGCATGGTTTCTTATGATCCATTACAAGATGATTGGGATGATGAATTATCACTCGGCGGTGCATCCGGAGATGGACTTAACAGAACCTCTGCAATGTCATTTCAAGCATGGGAGTACGGATTTGTTTGTATGGGAGAAGGTGAAGGCTTTGTGTTTTCTGATCTGTGGATGTATAATCACTACACTCAAACTTGGACACAGATGGCAAACTTCCCGGGTACAGCAAGAACCCAAGGTGTATCTTTTGAAGTTGACAACATAGGTTATGTTGGTTTAGGTAAAGCCGGAGATTTTGCGACGTATCTAAAAGATCTATGGTCGTATGATTACCTTACTAATTCCTGGACGCAAGTAGCCGACTTCCCAGGTACCGCCAGAATTGATGCCGTTGGCGCGCAAATGGGTGGAAAAGCCTACGTTGGTTTAGGGCGAGATGCAACAAGTTATCCCGTAGATTTTTATGAGTATTACCCGGCAAATGATACCTGGGCTCAAAAAACAGATTTTCCGGGTACAGCAAGAGCCAATGCTTGCTCATTCGCAAGATTTCCGCAATTCTTTGTTACAACAGGAGAAGATGGTTTAGGTTTTCTTAATGACACATGGCAATACAATTATTTTGGGGACACTTGGTTCCAAATGACCGATTTTCCAGGAGACCCAAGAGCAGGAGCAATAGCACTTGAAATCGCCAATAGATTTTACGTAGGCACCGGTTACGGAAATGGTAACTATTATGACGATTTTTATGAATATGCCTTTGCTGCCAGTACTTCTGAGAATGATTTGATTGAAATGATTTGTTACCCTAATCCAACAACAGACAATTTGTTCATCCGTCTTGATAAAAACCTTTCAAATATTGCAATATCTGTGTACAATATCTCTGGTCAGCAGGTCATATCAGAAACGTATTTTGACCAACTTTCTGCTACTACCTACTCTATTTCCTTAAATGGGTTAGTTCCGGGTGAATATCTGATTGTGCTTACATCTGATAATTCCTTCTTAACTTCGCAGCCGGTTATATTGGCAAAATGAAGAAATTAATTTCAATTGTATTATTAGGTCTAGGGTTATTTTCCTGTGAAAATGACGAACAAAATAATCAAACCGATTCGGTGATTTCAAAAGAAAATACCGTCGTTAATGAGATTGATTCTAACCATCTCAGTACAGAAAACAATACGGAAAATAGTGATCATTATACAGTAACTGCGATTTATACAGACAGTATTGGTTGGGGATATCAAATCTTAAACAACGAGCAACCCTTTATAAATCAACCACATATTCCAGCTATTAGCGGAGTCAAGGGTTTTGCCTCCGAAGATGATGCTATAAAAACCGGTAACTTTGCCATATACAAGATTGAAAATGGAGTATTCCCACCAACTATTTCAGAAGAAGAACTGGATAGCTTAGGAGTGCTGAAATGATTTGACAATTCCATTATCTTTGCTGTTATTGAGACTTAATTAATGAAGATCATTATTACAGGAGCGGGTGCGGTAGGTTATCATATCGCTAAATTGATGGCGAGTGAAGCTCAGGATATCTATCTAATTGATAAAAACAAGGACCGGCTTAGTTATGTGCAATCCCATATTGATGTTTATGCTATTCATGGTGATGCCAAGTCTATTTCTATCCTGGAAGAAGCAAAAATTGAAAGCTGTGACCTTCTCATTGCGGTAACTGCATCTGAAGAAACTAATCTCTTAGTATCCATCCTGGCTAAAAAATTTGGCGCCAAAAGAACAATTGCGCGAATCAATAATCTCGAGCTTAATGAAGAACAGAACATAAAATTATTTAATTCATTAGGCATTGACGCACTTATCTCTCCGGTAAAACTAGCAGCAGAAGAAATTATTCGACTGGTGAAAAATTCAGTATTTACGGATGATCATGAGTTTGAAGATGGAAAATTAACCGTGTTTGGTATTTCTATAGATGACTCCAGCCCCTTAAAAAATAAAACCATCTCTGAAAGTGCTTATCTGAACCCGGATCTCTCTTTCAAACCAATCGCTCTTCACCGAAGAGAGGACACGATAATAGTTCGCTCTGAAACGAAAATAATGGAGAATGATATTGTCTATTTTATCTCAAATGATGAGTCGACAGATCATGTAATTGAAATCTGTGGCAAAAAGAGGTTTGACATCAAGGATATTATGATTCTGGGAGGTAGTAGCATAGGCATATTAGCTGCCCAAATGCTCGAGGATAACTACAATGTTACTTTAATAGAAAAGAACAAATCTGTCTGTGAGGAAATTGCAGGTAAATTAAAAAACACGCTCGTACTGAACATTGACGGACGTGACGTTCGCGCAATCGAAGAAGAAGGATTGGGCAATATGGATGCATTCATTGCGGTAACCGGGGATTCAGAATCAAATATTATGTCTTCACTGGTTGCTAAAAACCATGATGTTCAAAAGACTATTGCACGAGTTGAAAACATTGACTACATCCACCTGTCTCAAAACATTGGTATTGATACCTTGATCAACAAGAAAATCATTGCCGCCAGTAACATTTTCAAATACGTCAGAAAAGGTCAGGTTGAAGCTATTGCCAGTTTGCACGGTGTAGACGCTGAAATAATTGAATTTATCGTTAAGCCTGAATCCAAAGTAACGAAGAAACGTATTCGGGATCTGAAATTCCCTAAAACTGCAAATATTTCAGGAGTTGTGAGAAACAATGTTGGATTCATTCCTTTTGGTGAATTTCAGTTAGAAGCAGGAGACCGTGCCGTAGTATTTGCATTAACAGAGAGTGTAAATCAAATTGAGAAATTCTTTCAGTAAATGAGTAAAAAGCTGATTAACGGGAGCGTCATTGCTCATGTTGTAGCGAATATCATTATCATAATGGGATTACTCATGCTTCCTGCATTGGGTTTCTCTTATTACTACGGACAAGATGACTTCTGGGCCATAGCACTTTCCTCTATCATTACTTTGTCTGTTGGACTAGGAATGCGTTTAGTTACACGAAGCAGTAAGGATGATGAAATAAAGAAGAGAGATGGTTACCTCATTGTAACGCTCAGCTGGGTATCCATGGCAATTTTTGGTACCCTCCCCTATTTATTGAGTCAAGAGATACCGGATATATCCAATGCATTTTTCGAATCAATGTCAGGTTTAACCACTACAGGCGCCACAATTCTTGACGATATCGAATCTCTGCCCAAGGGCATTCTCTTTTGGCGAAGTATGACCCAGTGGATAGGTGGTATGGGTATTATTGTACTGACAATTGCCATTTTACCGTTGTTAGGTATTGGTGGAATGGAACTCTTTGTTGCAGAAGCACCGGGACCAACCAAGGATAAGATTCACCCGCGAATTAAAGAAACTGCGAAGCGGCTTTGGGCAATTTATCTGTTATTGACAACGGCTGAAACAATTATTTTGATGTTTTGTGGCATGAGTTTTTATGATGCTATCAATCATGCACTCACCACGAACTCAACAGGAGGATTTTCTACAAAACAAGACAGTATTGGCGCCTTTGATTCGCCATTGATAGAGGCTGTAATAATGGTGTTCATGTTTATTGCAGGTACAAACTTTACCTTACTCTACTTTGGATTCAAGGGAAAATTTACCCGATTCTGGCACAATGATGAATTCAAGTGGTATCTGGGTGCAGTCCTGGGCTTGATCATCATAATTACTCCCATTGTACACTTCCAGGTTGATCACTCCTACTGGACATCATTGAGAGAAACCGCTTTTCAGGTTATCAGTATGATAACCACAACAGGATATGCGACGGCTGATTACACGACATGGGGACCATTGGCAACATTTATCTTCTTTTTGATGCTTTTCTCTGGGGCTTCTGCAGGATCAACTTCCGGTGGAATAAAGATTGTCCGTATTGTAACATTGATGAAAAATGGGTTTCTGGAATTTAAAAAGCGGCTTCATCCAAATGCCATAATACCAGTGCACCTCAATAAACAGACAATTCCTCCACACATTATTTACAACTTATTGGCATTCATTTTTCTCTACCTATTTATTTTCACCTGTGGGTCCATTGCCATGACAGCACTCGGCGAATCCTTTGATGTAGCCTTATCTTCTGTGGCCACTACTTTGGGTAATGTCGGCCCCGGAATTTCTGATGTTGGACCGTCACATACTTTTTCCAACATCTCTAACCCAGGTAAGTGGATCCTAAGCTTCCTTATGTTGTTCGGAAGGCTTGAACTCTTCACGGTTGCGCTACTTTTTACCCCTTATTACTGGCGTCGAAATTAGCCTCATTTTGGTTACCTGACTTATCAACAATTGCAGTTTCAGGTGAAAATTCCTGTAGATTTGTTGATCGCATGCAACAACCAAAAACCATCCTTAAAAATATCTTCGGTTATAGTGATTTCAGGGAAAATCAACAAGAAATCATTGAGCATGCATTGTCCGGACAAGACGCATTGGCAATAATGCCAACTGGAGGGGGGAAATCAATTTGTTTTCAGATACCAGCGCTAATCAAACCGAATATCACCCTGGTCATATCACCACTAATCTCATTAATGAAGGATCAGGTAGAAACTTTACGGGCACATGGCGTAGAAGTGGCTTATTACAATAGTTCCATGAGCGATTCTGCACGCAATGTTATTCGAAACAGAGCGCTGCAAAACAACCTCAAATTGCTTTATTTGTCACCGGAAACCTTAGTGGGCGGGTTAGAATGGATTCGTTCTGTGCCGGTTTCAATGATAGCAGTGGATGAAGCACACTGTGTATCCATGTGGGGGCATGATTTTAGACCAGAATATCAGCAAATCGGAGAACTTAGAAAATTTTTTCCGGATGTTCCTTTTTTAGCTTTTACCGCTACGGCAGATAAAATAACGCGAAAGGATATTTCCGAAAAACTTTCGCTCAATAATCCTTCTACGTTTATTTCGTCATTTGACCGACCAAATTTGTCTTTATCCGTCAGGTCTCAAGTTCCGAAAAAGCAAAAGGAAAAAGAGCTTGTAGAGTTTATTCTTGAACGTCCGGGTGAATCTGGAATTGTGTATTGCCTCAGCCGAAAAGAAACGGAATCCTGGTCAAATTTTTTCAACTCCAAAGGGATTCAAAGTCGCTTTTATCATGCCGGGATGACCGCTGAAGAAAGAGACAGTGTTCAGGAGGGGTTCATTAATGACGATTACCAGGTAATTTGTGCCACGATTGCTTTTGGAATGGGTATCGATAAGTCTAACGTACGTTGGGTCATCCATAACAATCTCCCTAAAAATATTGAAGGTTATTATCAGGAAATAGGAAGGGCCGGAAGAGATGGCTTACCGAGTAACACTGTCTTATATTACAATATGAGGGATGTTATATTGCTGAAAGATTTTGTAAAAGAAAGCAACCTGAAAGAGGTTTATCATGAGAAGATTAACCGCATGCTGAATTATGCAGAAGCAACTTCATGTCGCCGAAAAATACTGCTCGCATATTTTGGGGAACACCTTACTCAAGATTGTGGTAATTGCGATATTTGCGCCTCCCCTCCTGACTTCTTTGATGGTACCGTCGTCGCTCAAAAGGCCTTATCAGCAATACTTCGCACAAAGGAATCAGTTGGTATTAATTTACTTATCGGTATACTACGAGGCAGTAAATCCATTGAGATTTTTGAAAGAAACTATCATACCATCAAAACCTATGGAGCTGGTGGCGAATATTCCTTTAAACAATGGCAACATTTCATTAACCAGCTCATAAGTCTTGGTGCTCTGGAGATAGCTTATGATGATCAACTCAAATTAAAAGTAACTGAATTAGGTAACGCTATCATCAAAGGAATGGACAGCATAAACCTTACGGCGTACGAAGAACGAAAAGTTGCTTCTAAAACTAAAAAACAGGAATCGAAATCTGATCCTAACGAGGAGTTGGTGGTAGCTTTAAAGGAATGGCGTAAACATAAGGCAAAAGAAAACAGTGTTCCAGCTTATGTAATACTGCATGACTCCTCTATTATGGACCTGGCATCAAAGCAACCCACTACTCTTGATCAGTTGAAAGACATCCAGGGCTTTGGGAAAGTCAAAATTGAACGATTGGGTCAGGATGTGCTGGATATTATCCTTTCAAAAGGAGAACCATCAGGCGATACCTATGAAAAAACATTCCTGTTATATCAAAGCGGAAAATCTGTTGAAGAAATCGCGACAGCACGTAATTTGAAACAGCAAACGATCATCAATCATCTGATTAAGTTGTTTGAGGATGGTAAGCGCGTGAATCTATTTCAATTTATCTCTGAATATGAGTTACAACAGGTAAAATCAATTCGTCAAAACCTCAATGATACTTTTCAGCTGAAACCTATTCATGATGAATTAAAGGGTGAGCTATCTTATCCAAAAATCAGTGTTGCTATTGCGATTTTGAATCGTCAGAACTAGACTTTTTAACCCTTGCGGCAGGATCGTTACCAGCTGACAACAAGATTGCTGCTGTTCGTGTACTCGGAAACTGACTCAGTATAATCATCACTGCTACAGTAATAGGTACGCAAAGGAACATTCCTGCAATTCCCCAAAGTGACCCCCAAAATGCCAAAGAAAGCACAACCACTAAAGGGCTTAAGTTCAGTGATTTCCCCACAAGTCTCGGTTCCAAATAATTACCTACAATCACCTGAACTCCATTTAAAATAAGAAAGATAACCAGGGATATCACCGGATCACCAAACTGTAACAAAGAAAGTAGTGACGGCAATAAAATGGCAATAAAGGAACCTACGAATGGAATATAGTTCAGAAGAAACGTAAAGAATGCCCAGAGAATGGCAAAGTCCACTCCAAAGGAGATGATAATAATATATGTACAAACCGCAACCAATAAAGACATTAATGTTTTTACAGATAGATAAGTCTTCATGGAATGATCTATGCGATTCATGATTTGAAAAAACTGAACCTTGTTCTTTCTATGTGTAAAAATGAGGTCAAGTTTTTTACCAAAGATGTTCTGTTCAAGCATGAGGAAAACCACATAAAAAATCACTACTAACAGCGCACTTAAAAAACCAAATGACGAATTCAACAACCCCCCCGCGATTTTACGCAAATCGACCTCACGACTAATTTCTTCGAAGGTTGGAACATCAAATCGCTGGCTTATTTCAGCCGATAAAAACCTAATCCGTTCGTTGTACTCCGGAGCAACCTCTTCAAACTCCTCAAGGTTAGCAATCACCAATCTTCCAACAAACCAAAAAAACGAAAACACGACTAAAACTGCCAATGTTGTTCTCAACCATTTTGGGAAATGCTTTCCCGATATCTCTATACGGCCTATTTGAGCGCCAATTGCATTGATCAAATACCATACAACAATGGCCATTACAAGAGGTATAAGTAAGTGCTTACCTACAAAAAGACCATACAACACCAAAGCTAGTAAGAGTGCATTGAATACCGGATGATGTTTCTTCACTTCCATATAACCGCGTGAAGTTAGGAATATTACTCCAAAAGAGATTCAATAAAAATGAGTAAATTCGTACAAATCATTAGATAAAATTGTATATGAAATTCATCTGGTATTTACCTATAATTTGTTTTAGTTTGTTTTTAGTTTCCTGCGGAGGAGAAGAACAAGAAACGACTGAAGATAATGCAGAAGCAAACACGGAAGAGCTTGCAGAAAATGAGGATTCCGAAGACAAAAAACACTGTCATAAATCATGTGGTGACAAAGCAGACAAGAAATGTTGCAAAGGAGATAAAAATTGTGAGAAATCCTGCTCAAAAGATAAAGCAGATGGTTCTGAAGCGAATTGTGACAAATGTTGTGATAAATGCATAGAAGCTTGCGCAACAGGTGATGCTTGTTGTACAGATGGTCAAAAATGTTGTGATGACTGCACTGAAGCATGTTGTGGCGGTCACGATCATCTCAATGAAGTTGGGTCTCCAGCGGGCGAATAAAAGGCCTGATAAAATATTCCAAAGCTTCTTCTGGTAATCGGAAGAAGCTTTTTTTTAACGTAAAATATGAAGACAAAACAAGAAATTGTAAATGATTGGTTGACGCGGTACACGGGTACACCCCTTAAAGGGTTTGGAAAGTATATTCTGTTGACCAATTTCGGGGGATACATGGAGAAATTTGCTGAACTCTATGATGCACCAATCATTGGTAAGGACAAGGCAATGCCTACGGTTACACATAAAGGAATAACCATGATCAACTTCACCATGGGGAGTGCTAATGCAGCAACAATAATGGATCTTCTCAGTGCTGTTTCACCCAAAGCATGCCTTTTTCTTGGTAAATGTGGTGGTCTTAAACGAAAAACTGCGATTGGAGACCTGATCCTACCGATTGCTGCCATACGAGGTGAAGGTACTTCCAATGACTACTTTCCACCTGAAGTTCCGGCTCTACCGGCATTTACACTTCAACGAGCCGTATCTACCACGGTACGGGAATATGGCAAAGATTATTGGACAGGTACTGTGTATACCACCAACAGAAGAGTTTGGGAACATGACACTCAATTCAAAGCTTATTTGAGAAAAATCAGGGCAATGGCCATTGACATGGAAACTGCTACATTATTCAGCACCGGCTTCTTTAATAAAATTCCTGTTGGTGCTTTGCTTCTCGTCTCTGATCAACCTATGGTTCCTGAAGGTGTCAAAACCTCTCAAAGTGATGCCAGTGTTTCAGCAAATTTTGTTGAAGAACACATAAAGATTGGAGTTGACTCACTGAAAGAGATAAAAAACAAAGGTAAATCAGTAAGACATCTGAAATACTGATGTTTAAAGGGATGAGGTGGTTTCAGTTCCTTTTTTTCGTATATTTAAGACCTTATTTAGTAAACATCATTACACATGTCAAAAAACTTCAGTGAATTAGCTGGAAGAAAGGGCGTTCAGGAAAGCCTTTTTGAAGAATTAGGGGTAGCATCCAAAACTACAGGAACTCCTTCAAAGGAGGAACTTGAGCAGTTGGCAAAAAAGTTTCTGGTTGGATTATCATCCACGTATGGAACAGCTACCTTCTACGATTTTATGAAGCCTGAAAACCAAGGTAAAAAGGCGTATGTATGTAATGGTACAGCTTGTCTGTGCGCAGGTACGCAAGACAACGTTCAGAGCGCTTTAGAAACTCATTTTTCAGCGGATGAAATTGGTCACATGACTTGCCTGGGAAGATGTCATGAAAACTCAGCTTTCCACTTTAACGGTAAAAATTATTCCGCTAAATCTGCAGATGATATTGCAGATATTATTAAATCAGATTCAGATCAAAATCAGGATTCCTACACGGTCAAAGCATCCGGGCCGGCTATCCTCACAGCGGACTTTCCGGGTGTAGATAAGTACTACGAATTATTAAAAACTGCACTCAAAACAGATGCAACAGCAATACTTGAAGAAATAAAAACTTCCAATATTCGAGGGCGCGGGGGTGCAGGCTTTCCAATGGGTTTGAAGTTAGAATCCTGCAGAAACATGGATTCCGATCAAAAGTTCATTATCTGCAATGCAGATGAAGGAGATCCTGGAGCTTACTCAGACAGATATTTGTTAGAAAAACAACCCCATTCCGTATTGTTTGGAATGATGATAGCAGGATATGTCACTGGAGCCGATTGGGGACTGGTCTATATCCGAGCAGAATATCCTGAATCTGTAAAAATAGTACAGGATGCCATTGACGAACTCTATGAGAAGAACATGCTGGGAGAGAACATTCTCGGTTCTGGTTTTAATTTCAATTTTAAGATAATACATGCGCAGGGAGCGTATATCTGTGGTGAAGAAACCGCATTAATTAATTCGATTGAAGGCCAGCGCCCTGAGGTTCGGACACGACCTCCCTACCCTACACAAGAAGGACTTTTCAATAAACCGACAATCGTTAACAATGTTGAAACATTAGCTGCCATTCATTGGATTCTTGAAAATGGAGGTAAGAAATATAAGGCCATTGGAACCGAGCGATCCAGTGGTACAAAACTGATTTGTTTGGATAGCCTTTTCAACAACCCTGGTGTTTATGAAGTAGAAATGGGCACGCCTTTGTCAACCGTTGTAAATGACCTTGGAGGCGGATTCAAAGTTCCGGTAAAAGCCATGCAAATTGGTGGCCCACTCGGTGGACTCGTTCCGGTATCAAAAATTAATGACCTTACCGTTGATTTTGAATCTTTCGCTAAAGAAGGTTTCTTATTGGGCCATGCATCCGTGGTATCCGTACCAGAATCTTTTCCAATCGTTAAATTTATTGAACATCTTTTTGACTTTGCATCTTTCGAAAGTTGCGGTAAATGTTTCCCTTGTCGTTTAGGCACCAAGAGAGGACACGAAATGTTTAAAAAAGCAGCATCTGGGGAATCAAAATTAGATCGTGAACTCATAGACGACCTTCTTCACACCCTTGAAACAGGTTCACTTTGTGCACACGGCGGTGGAATCCCATTACCAATTCAAAATGCACTTGTCTACTTTGAAGAAGAATTGAAGCCTATGTTTAAGTAGTCTTACAGCTAAAAACTATTTCCCTTAAACCTCAATTAGAACTTTAATCTCAGTTCATCCTGAGATGTATTAATGTAGGACAAAAATTAACATGAAAGACAGAAGAGAATTTATTAAAATAGGCGCCCTCGGTACGGTCGGTCTCCTGACAAATACAGCTTGTGCCCAAAACGACTCCGAAGATAATACTACCGGAGTTCTTGAAGATAAGGGAACCACTAAACCCATAGTAGTTTCTACCTGGAATCATGGAGAAGCGGCAAATAAAGCTGCCTGGGAAATTCTAGAAAAGAATGGGACTGCCCTTGATGCAGTTGAAGCAGGTGTTCGGGTTACCGAATCTGACCCTGAGAATATGACGGTTGGACTTGGTGGATTACCTGACAGGGATGGAAATGTTACTTTAGACGCCTGTATCATGGACCATCAAAGCAGATGTGGTTCAGTAGCTTTTTTACAACATATTGAGAACCCTATTTCTGTGGCAAGAAAAGTCATGGAAGACACACCACATGTGATGTTAGCCGGACAAGGTGCATTGGAGTTCGCATTACAAAGTGGGTTTAAAAAAACAGATTTGCTAACGGAAAAAGCAAAAGATGCCTGGCAAAAATGGCTCAAAAAAGCAGATTACAAACCCGTTATCAACCGTGAGAATCACGATACGATTGGCATGCTGGCACTTGATGCTGAAGGAAACTTATCCGGAGCCTGTACAACCAGTGGTTTGGCATATAAAATGCATGGCCGCGTTGGTGACTCTCCCATAATCGGAGCAGGGCTTTTTGTAGACAATGAAGTTGGAGCCGCTTGTGCAACGGGAGTCGGAGAAGCAGTAATACGTGTTGCCGGAAGCGCCATGATCGTAGAATTAATGCGACAAGGTAAATCACCAGAAGAAGCTTGTAAAGAAATGGTTAAACGAATTCTTGCCAAACATCCTTCGGAAAAAGATATGCAGGTTGGTTTTATCGCTTTAAACAAAAACGGAGAATTTGGCTGTTACAGCATTTATGAAGGGTTCAATATTGCCTTGAATGACAATAAGCGCAATAAAATGATAGACGCTTCGTACGAAAAAAAATGGGACCGGAACTAATGGAAAAGTCCTCAGATTTTGGTACCTTTAACAGATATACTTTAGACAAACATCACCTCAATGAAAGTTGCATACATCAACAATATTCCATTTGAAATGCAGGAAGGAGAAACAATTTTAAGTTTTCTCCGAAGACACCATTCAGAAAAAGTACCTACCCTATGTGACGCACCAAACCTTGATCCTTTTGGGTCTTGCCGTGTATGTAGTGTAGATGTGGCACTCGATAAAGACGGAGGCACAAAAACCGTTGCATCATGTCACACACCTATTGCTGAAGGACAATATATCTACCCTGAATCAGATAATGTTCAACGGTTGAGAAAGAACATAATCGAACTTGTTTTGACAGATCATCCATTGGATTGTTTGACCTGTGAAGTAAATGGAAATTGTGAACTTCAGGATGTTGCAGCAGAAGTGGGAATTCGTGATGTGCGTTACGAAGAAGGTGACAACCACCTTGATAAAGAAAAAGACCTATCTCACCCTTATATGACATCTGACCTGTCTAAATGTATTAATTGTTACAGATGTGTACGCGCTTGTGATGAAGTGCAGGGAGAGTTTATCCTAAATATGGCTGGAAGAGGTTTTGATAGTCATATCGTTAAAGGACTTGACCAATCATTTATGGATTCGGATTGTGTAAGTTGTGGAGCCTGTTCTCAGGCTTGTCCTACTTCTGCGATATCCGACATTTTCCAGTCTAAAGCCATTAAGACATCCGAAGTTACGCGAACCGTTTGTACGTACTGTGGAGTGGGTTGCAACCTTGATGTCTCAACTAGAAATGGAGAAATCCTATCTATACAAGCGCCGTATGATGCTACCGCTAACGAAGGACACACCTGTCTTAAAGGGCGGTATGCTTTTGGGTTTTATAATCACGAAGATCGATTGCGTTCTCCATTAATTAAACAGAAAAATGGTGAATTCAAAGAAGTTAGCTGGGATGAGGCTTATGACTTTATTGCAGGTGAACTGAAACGTATATTAGCAGAAGGAACGCCTGATTCTATTGCTGGAATTTCTTCAGCACGAACACCCAACGAAGAAAACTATCTCATGCAGAAGTTTATGCGTGCGGTAGTTGGGACTAACAACATTGATTGTTGTGCACGGGTTTGCCACTCTCCTACTGCGCTTGGAATGCAAAGAGCGTTCGGAACAGGAGCAGCTACGAACTCAATAAAAGATTTGGATTACACAGATTGTATTTTAATTATCGGAGCAAATCCAACCGCCGCTCACCCGGTTACCGGAGCTAAGATCAAGCAGAAACTCATGAAAAATGTCACGAGTATTATTATTGATCCTAGAAAAATTGAACTCGCAAAATACGCAACATACCACCTGCAATTAACCCCTGGAACCAATGTAGCATTATTAAATATGATGCTGTATTATATAATTTCAGAAGGAGTTGAGGATAAAGACTTCGTAGAAAGCAGATGTGAAGGTTACGAAGAGTTCAAAGAAGAAATTCTCCAGTTAGACATGGATGAACTCCAGGCGGTTACAGGAGTAGATAAAGAACTTGTACGCGAAGCAGCACTGGCTTATGCCAACGCAAAAGCTGCTATGGAATTCCATGGTCTTGGAGTTACGGAACATTTGCAAGGAACCTTTACCGTTCAACTAATTGCAGACCTGGCTATGATCACCGGAAACATTGGAAAACGAGGTGCCGGAGTTAACCCACTTCGTGGACAAAACAATGTTCAGGGAGCAGCTGATATGGGAGCACAACCCCATCAGGGCGCGGGTTACCTGGATGTAACCAACCCGGATAACAATGCTAAATACAAAGCTTTTTACGGTTCAGATTTAGTACCTGATCACATAGGGTACAAAATTCCTGAAATGTTTGATGCAGCAATTGAAGGAAAATTAAAAGCATTATGGATTATTGGTGAGGACGTTGTACAGACGGACCCAAATACCAATAAGGTTAAAAAAGCTATGGACAGCCTGGAGTTGTTAATCGTTCAGGAATTGTTCATGACAGAAACAGCTAAACACGCTACCGTTGTTCTTCCGGGAGCATCATTCCTTGAAAAAGAAGGAACATTTACGAATGGAGAACGAAGAGTTCAACGCGTAAATAAAGTAGTTGAGCCAATTGAAGGTACTAAGCCAGACGGTCAAATTATAGTAGATATCATGAACCGAATGGGATATGAGCAACCTGACTATACTGCAGCCGGCGTACTGGAAGAAGTATCGCAAATTGTACCATTCTTTAGAGGTGCTGTTTGGGAAGAGCTAGGAAAAAATGGTAAGCAATGGCCAATTCAGGCTGACGGTAGTGATACTGACATGCTACACATCCATGAATTTAAACGTGGTAAAGGAAAATTCTCATTCTTCCCGTATGAGGAATCGCATGAAGTAGCGGCACATAGTGATGACTATCCGTATATCATTACTACAAACCGGGAGCTTGAGCATTACAATTGTGGGGCAATGACCCGAAGAACAGGAAATGTTGAGATCCTGAAGGAAGATGTACTATTAATACACCCGGATGACGCAAAGGCCAACGGAATTTCTGACGGCGATATGGTTTGTGTTGAATCACCTCGTGGTAAAGTTGATATAAAAGCTGTTATTACAGATGAAATGAAACCGGGAATATTGAGTTCAACCTTCCATTTCCCTGAGATCATGTTGAATATTATTACCTCAGATGAACACTGTTCAGAATCAATGTGTCCAGAGTATAAAGTAGTATCTTGTAAAATCAGAAAATCTAAAGGAAAACACAAAATGATGGCGGAAGCTGCTGTACAAGCGCAAGCATGAGAACCTTCTTCTTAATAGCCGGATTAATCTTTTGGGTAAATTCCCTGGCCCAAATTGACAAGACCAAAGAGCCTCTTGAGTTCTTCAATGGTACTATTGTTCGATCGTACGCCGTTAATAATGAATTTCCTGATCACATGTTGGTTGGTATCAAGGGTGAGCCTGGAGATGCAAAGGTCTATCACAGTCCTGACTCCGGAACAAATTGGAAAGTTCTTAATAGTGATCAGCCACTGTGTGATTCTTGTGAAGACGTGCAAACCGTTTGTTTTCTTGATGACAAAACGTTTTTAGCTGGTACATGGAAAAACGGTCTTTTTATTTCTAGAGATAATGGTAAGACTTTTAGTCCAATCAAAAAATTCCCGGCTAAAGACATACGAAGTGTTGTTAGAGCACCAATGGGTACCTTGTTTGTCGCAACGACATCCCATGGGATATTAGCCAGTGAGGATAGTGGTAAAACATGGAAGAATACGCATGACGCAGAACTCATTGATGAACTGGCTTGTTGGAAATTGTGCATAGCGCCAAAATCAAATAATATTTTGTACGCCCTAACTTTTGACAACGGAGTTTATAAAAGTATTAATAGCGGTGAAACATGGGATAGAGTAATTTATGAGAAAGATGTAATGATTTGGGATTTGGCATTTATAGAGAATGAAATTTATGCCGTTGGAGGTAGTGAAAACGAAAACTATCTGTTCAGAAGTTACATGGGAGATAAAAACTGGCGAAAATTTAAATTGAATATTTTTGGCAATGTTAACTCACTGAATATCTTCAAAACTTTCAATGACTATTTTTTATTAATGGGAACCTGGAAAAATGGTATTCACAAATCCTACGCCATTGAATATTCATTACAGGGCTTTAGTTGTATCCCAATTATCGAAGAAGATACCACAGGAGTTTCACAAGTGTATTCAAATGATGAGTACGTCTATAATTTCACGTGGGGAGATGGAATTAAGCGATTTGAACGAGCAAAAGAATGCGGGTTAGACATCCCACGCTTTACGGCTCCTGGAAATACAAATTTTGATCCTTTCAAAATAGAACCGACCTGTCCATTGGAATACTTTTTCTTACGTCTATACGATAAAAATGGTGAAGAAGTACTCAGAGATTCCTCCACAAATGTAATGGGATCAAATACTAAAATGAATTCCAAAGATAATTTTAAAAAACCGGGGTCTTATATTTATTGGATAAAAGCCTCTTTCAAAGATGAAGTAGACACATTCAGTGTCAACGGTTATATTAAAGTAATCCTTTGATTGGATTAAATAATTAGTTCGGCTGACTATTTAAGACCGACTAATGAAAAAATTGTTAATTTAACCGCCATATGACATTTGAGGAGTTAGACCTGGAAGATGAATTACTGGAAGCCATATCCTGGATGGGGTTTGAAAATACCACACCAGTTCAGGAAAAGGCCATACCCGAAATTTTAAAGGATAAAGACGTTTTGGCCTGTGCCCAAACAGGAACAGGTAAAACTGGTGCTTTTGTATTGCCCATATTGAATAAACTCGTTCATAAGAAAAATACAAATATTGATACGCTTATTATTGTCCCCACGCGTGAACTTGCCATACAGATTGAACAACAGATACAAGGGATATCCTATTTTGTGAGTGTTGGGTCACAGACGGTTTATGGCGGTGGAGATGGAAAAGACTGGGACGTACAAAAAGAAGCGCTCAAGAACGGTACAGACATTATTGTCGCCACTCCGGGTAAACTCCTCTCCCATTTAAAATTAGGCTACGTAAATTTCAAACACGTAAGACACCTGGTTTTAGATGAAGCCGACAGGATGTTGGATATGGGCTTTATTGATGATCTTAAAAAAATTATTTCATACCTGCCTAAACAACACCAAACGCTGATGTTTTCAGCGACAATGCCTAAATCGATTCGTGATCTTGCTAAACGCATCATGCACGACCCGGTAGAGATATCACTTTCTATCTCTAAACCGGCTGAGGGTGTAAACCAGAATGTTTACCTGGCCTATGATGAGCAAAAAGACAAATTGCTAGACGTTATACTGAAGGAACGTCAGCATTACGAAAGTATTCTGATCTTCTCTTCAACAAAAAATAAGGTATTTGACATTGTTAAAGCTCTTAAAAAATTTGGATACAAGGCTCATGGTATTTCCTCAAACCTGGAACAGGATGAACGAGAAGAAGTACTCCGTGGATTCCGTTCAAAGCGTATTCGAATTCTAGTAGCAACAGATGTTATGAGCCGTGGGATTGACATCAAAGAGATCAATATGGTGATCAATTATGATGTCCCATCAGATGCTGAAGATTATGTCCACCGGGTTGGGCGAACAGCTAGGGCAAATACGAAAGGAGAAGCCTATACTTTTGTCAATCCTAAGGACATGTCTAAATTTTCCCGGATTGAAAAACTGATCGAACGAAAGATTGAGAAGCAACAACCTCCTGCAGAATTAGGTGAAGGGCCAATTTGGAAGGATAGAAGTTCGAAGAAAAAGAGTTTCCATTCCAAACACAAAAAGAAAAAACCTTTCCATAAAAAAGGAAAACCGAAAAACCAGCAGAACAGGAACCAACACTCAAAAAAAGACAACAAATAATAAGTGGTGCTGGTAATAGCGCTGGATTTCTGTTACTTTTACAATAATCATAGTTATTTTTACGTATAACCCTACTTTATCAAGGTCCCATATCTTATGCAAAAAATTTTATTGATCACACTGCTCTGTCTGTTTTTATCGCCATTGGCAAATGGCCAGAAAAAATACCAGGGACTTCTATGGGAGATCTCCGGTAATGGATTGTCAGAACCGAGTTATCTCTATGGAACAATGCACGTTTCCAACAAACTGGCCTTTAACGTTAGCGACTCCTTCTATTATTGTTTAAATAATGTAGACGCCGTTGCATTGGAATCTTCACCAGAATCATGGATGAAAGAGTACAGAGATATGGGAGTATTTTCCTTTGGAGGATACAATTTTGGGAGTGATTTTTACAAAAGAGCATTTAAAATTGAAGCCCCTCGAACAGAAGTCATATTTGATCTATTAGAAAATAAAAATGGGCTGATGAACCAAATTTTATACCGGTTCAACCCTGGAAATGAAGATTATCAGGAAAACACATATCTCGATATGTTCATTTTTCAGGCAGGAGCAAAAAATGGTAAACCCATTCACAGTCTGGAGACATTTAAAGAAGTTATGGAGCTTTCTATTAAATCAATGACTCCCGACAAAGACAAAAAGAGAGACAACAGCAATAATAGTTACCTGGAAAACAATGGCCAGCGAAAGTTTGTAATGCTTGAAGAAGCATACCGTCGGGGCGATCTGGATCAAATAGATTCACTCAGTAAGTCTAATAATCCTACGAAAGTTTACCACCAGTATTTCATTGTGGAACGCAATAGAAATATGATGGAGCGGCTAGATTCAATCATTCAAACGCAATCTGTATTTGCAGGTATTGGTGCTGCTCACCTACCAGGAAAAGAAGGGGCAATTGAAATTCTAAGAGAAATGGGGTATACCGTGAGGCCGGTATCAAGAAAAGTAACCAGCAAGTCTCACAAGATGAGAAAAAAACTTGAAAGCATTTACTACGCCGTAGACTTTGAGCCAACACAAACAACGGATGGGTTTATAAAAGTGGACGTTCCCGGTGAACTATTTGAAATGCCCACCAACCAAAGAGGTAAAATGGAATATTTATGTCCCGAACCGATCAATGGCGGATATTTTTCTGTGGTACGGTTGTTTACATTTGGACCTATTTATAATAAATCTCCAGAATATTACCGGGAAACTTTTGATAGCCTGGATTACATGGCCACCCCTGGTGATATTACCAAGAAAGAAAAAATCACGGTAAATGGTCATATCGGCTATAACATACTCACCAAGACCAGTAAAAATGCCATTATCAATTATCGGATCTTCTTTACACCTACAGAAATTGTCGTATTCAAGGGCTCTGGTATTAGTGATTATATAGAGCGTTCAGAGCCACAATCGTTTTTTACTAAAATAGAATTGGCTCCGTTAAGCAGTGCCTGGCAGGAGACTTCTCCAAAGTATGGAGGATCAAAATGGCTCATGAAAGGAATGGTTTCTGGACAAGATATGATTGAGGGCCTTGACGAAGATCCTATTGACCCGATTTATCAGTCTTATGACTCGGAAAACAAAGAATACTATCAGGTTATGCGGTATCATCTGAACGACCTGGATTATATTGAAGAAGACTCCTTTGACCTGGCATATCTTGGTGAAAAATATGCAGACCAATTAGGATATGAGGTGTTTTCAACGCTCTACAAAGATGATGGAGCTTATCCCTATGTTGAACAGAAATTAAGACAAAAAGAAGAGGTTACCGGTCAGGTAGAGAAGCTATCCATCAAAATACTCACCCGCGGAGGCCTTTACTTTCTGATGTCAACAACAGCTGGAGATGCAAACACCAGGAAATTCTTTGACTCGTTTGAGTTTACTGACTTTGACACCAATGATGAGTATGAAGTATTTGAAGATACATCCCTGTTTTACACGGTAAACACCATAAAAAAAGCAGATATCCCGGATTATTCTTCCTTAGGTTATGGTCTGTACGGTTATTATAATGAGGACGAAGAAGACAAGTCTTATCTCAATGAAACCAAGGCTAAGACTCACAATTATGCCAAACAAAATGAATCAGTTTGGGTGGGTTATACAAAGTTTCATGATTATGATGGATATGATTCTCTGGAGCAATTCTGGAAGTACCGAACGAAAAGACTTGCGCGCGAAAATGGTTTCATTATCTCCCGAAAAGCAGAAGGGAATGAAGACGGTGACCCTACCCTCACTTTCATGCTAAGTGATACTGGAAGCTCCAAAGGTATTCTGACCTATTTTCGATTACATCATGGTGTTTTATACACCCTTCAATCTCTGATTGACACTACGATAGGTCCATCAGAATATGTGCAAAAGTTCTATAATTCATTTTCACCAATGGATACCCTGATTGGTAGAGATATCTTTGAAGATAAAGGTCAGGTTTTCCTTGAGCATGCAATGGGAGAAGATAGCTTAAACCGTGTAAATGCTATGAAATCTGTCAATAAAGTGATATTTGATGATGATGATGTTCCCGGTATAATAAAACTCTACAATCAACATGAATATGATGAGGATGATGAAATTGAAGAACGGGAGGACCTCATTATGACACTGGGTAACAGAGAAGTGGATGAAGCATATGACTTTTTATATGCAGTTTATGATTCAAACAACTTTAACGCAGATCTGCAATTTATCGTTCTGAAATGCTTTTCTTATACTGAAACAGAAAGTGCCTACGACGCAATTAAAAAACTATTGCTCGAAAACACTCCGTTCACTGAGAAAAACAATAAACTCTCCTTCTTTAATAACCTGTACGATTCACTTGAATTAGCAGAAGATTATTTCCCTGAGATGTTAGAATTGGTTGTCTATCCGGAGTACAAACCTTACGTTGTGGAGATGCTCGCCTTTGGATACCTGAACGACATTTATAACTATGCACATTTTTCACCAAAGAAAAATATCATATTCAGAGATGCATATATTGAATTAAAACGAACCGTTGCGGATCAGGAAAACAAGAAAAAGAACAACAACTACTACTATTACAATAATAGCTTTAGTACTGAATACCACACACTATTTCTGGATTATTATGCTTTGATGTGTGGATTTAAAAAGAATGGCGAACAAGAGTCCGAAAAGTTCTTTAAAGATATTTACCGGATTAAGGATAAGAAGTTTTTACTTGAAGCAGAGATTATTCACCATACCCTTGGATTACCGGTAGATACTTCTAAAATAAATGAGGTCGTAAATGATATAGATTATCGTGTGTGGGCGTACAACCGTCTTGAAAATGCAGAGATGTTAGACTACTTTACTCCAACCATTACACAGCAGGACATGGCTTTTGCACTGCTTTATAGCACAGGATATAACGAAGATGAAGATACAGTGGCATTCATCAAGAAGGTTGAAGTTGACAATGGAAAGGACAAGGGGTATGTCTACTTCTTTAAGCGAAAAACTGAAGATACCCGCAACTGGATGGTTGATTACGTGGGACTGCAGCCTTCAGATGAATCTGAATTCAATACCTATGGCCTTGAGACAAAGAAAGGTCTTGCGATTAGGAATGAAGAAGAAATGGAGCAAACCATCAATAAAACGCTTGAAATCTTTGAATATATGAACCGCAAGCGCGTTGTTGTTACCGAATTCAATTGGGGCAGCTGGGGCGGACTTTTCTAAGAATTTGACGTATCCGCTGGTATCATCTATATTTAGGTAACCACAACATTGTTCCATGGACCACGAACATCATCATGCTTCGAAGAATCTGCGTACGGCATTTTTCCTAAACCTGGGATTTACCATATTTGAGATTATTGGAGGATTTTACGTGAATTCGGTCGCTATTATTTCGGATGCGGTTCACGACCTGGGGGATAGCTTTTCACTCGGAACTTCTTGGTATCTGCAAAACAAATCTGGTAAAGCGGCGAATGACAAATTCACCTTTGGCTATAAACGCCTTTCCTTGTTGGGGGCCTTAATCAACAGTCTTATTTTAATCGCAGGTAGCGTCTATGTCGTGATTGAAGCTGTCGGTCGAATCATTGAACCTGAGCATTCCAACGCACAAGGCATGCTTATATTTGCGATAATAGGTGTTGGTGTAAATGGTTATGCTGCCTGGAAATTGAGCTCAGGTAAAACGCTTAACGAACGTGTTTTAACGTGGCACCTGCTTGAGGATGTTTTAGGATGGGTAGCTATTCTTATCGTATCAATTGTTCTATTGTTTAAGGATATACAATACCTCGACCCTGCCCTTTCACTCTTCATCACAGCCTATATACTTTGGAATGTCGTAAAACGACTAAAAGAAACTGTCCTAATATTTTTACAGGCACATCCGGTAGATATTGACCGAGATGAGTTGGAACAAAAAATCCAATACGTCAATGGCGTTCAATCCCTGCATCATGTGCATATTTGGTCATTAGATGGTGAACACCACGTCTTTACAGCCCACGTCTCTATTGAAGGTACACTTAAAATCACTGATCTGCTCCGAATAAAATCAGAGATCAAAAAAATCATCAAAAACTACCCGTTTGAGCACTACACCATTGAGCTAGAGTTTGATGAAGAAAATTGCGAATTTGTTGAATAGTAATATATATTCGGGATGCCACAAAAAAATCCCGGAATATAATCCCGGGATTTCTGCTAACGTTATGTTTAACCTATTTAGTGAACAGTAGTTCTCTTAGCTTAGGCAACGGCCACATATCATCATCCACCATAATCTCCAGTTTATCCGCATGATAACGGATATCATCAAACATGGTTTTGACATTGTCACAATATGCGTATGCCTTGTCACGGGTATTTTCCATATCCCTGGCTTTCTTACGCTCCTCAATCATCTGTTTTACCAGGTCATTGAGTTCATTGACATGTCTCGATATAGCTTTAATGTTATTAATCTGCATAGTTGCAGCTTTTCTGCCTTCCTTTTCGCCCAACACGCTTATCAACCCTTCTACATTTTCAAGCAATACATTCTGGTATTCAATTGCCGCAGGAATAATGTGGTTCACTGCAAGATCACCAATAACCCTGCCTTCAATTTGTAACTTAAGGATATAATTTTCTAGCTCTATTTCGTGGCGTGCCTCTATTTCAACTTCGTTTAGAATATCCAAACCGTTGAAGAGCTTTTTCGTGGCTTTTTGTGTCCAAACATCCAGTGCACGCGGTGTGTCTTTCAGGTTAGACAATCCTCTTTTTGCCGCTTCCTTCACCCATTCTTCACTATAACCGTTCCCCTCAAATCGAATCTTCTTAGATTCTTTGATGAGCACCTGAAGTTCACGAAGTATAGCTTCATCTTTCTTTTCTCCCTGCGCAATCTGCGTATCAACATGCTTTTTAAATTCAATCAATTGGTTGGCAACAATTGTATTAAGCACTGTCATGGCTTGTGCACAGTTGGCAGATGAACCAACAGCTCGGAATTCAAACTTATTTCCGGTAAAAGCAAAGGGTGACGTTCTGTTTCTATCCGTATTATCCAGAAGTAATTCAGGAATTTTACCAATACTCAGTTTAAGCTCTGTTTTGTCCTCTGGAGTCATTTTACCAGCCTTGATGTTCTTTTCAAGGTCATCTAACATTTTAGTAAGCTGTGTTCCGATAAAAACAGAAATTATCGCAGGAGGAGCTTCATTGGCGCCCAACCTGTGATCGTTGCTTGCTGACGCAATAGAAGCACGTAATAAGTCTGCATTATCGTGGATGGCTTTTATTGTATTAATAAAGAACGTCAGGAACTGCATGTTTGATTTCGGATTCTTCCCCGGTTGTAGCAGGTTAACACCCGTATTCGTTCCTAATGACCAGTTATTGTGTTTACCTGAACCATTAATTCCGGCAAACGGCTTTTCATGTAGCAACACCCTGAAGTTGTGTTTACGCGCTACTTTCTCCATCACGTCCATTAAAAGCAGGTTGTGATCATTCGCTACGTTTACTTCTTCAAACATTGGAGCGCACTCAAACTGGTTTGGAGCAACCTCATTATGACGAGTTGTTACCGGTATTCCCAGTAAATGGCTTTCATATTCAAACTCCTTCATAAATGCCGTCGCTCTTTCGGGTATTGAACCGAAGTAATGATCGTCCAACTGCTGACCCTTTGCAGGAGCGTGTCCAAAAACAGCTCTTCCTGTTAACACAAGGTCCGGTCGGGCATTAAACAAAGCCGAATCAATTAAAAAATATTCTTGTTCCCAACCTAGTGTAGGCTTAACATTTGTTACGTTCTTATCAAAATATTGACATACGTCTTTTGCCGCGTTTCCTACTGCTTGTAGCGCCTTAAGCAAAGGCATTTTATAATCGAGTGCTTCACCGGTATATGAGATGAATACGGTAGGAATACAAAGTGTCTTTCCGATTACAAAGGCCGGAGATGTTGGATCCCATGCAGTATATCCTCTTGCTTCAAAGGTGTTTCGGATACCACCATGAGGAAAAGACGAAGCATCTGGTTCTTGTTGTACGAGAAGGTCTCCCTCAAATCGCTCTATGGCTTTTCCTGGTCCTATTGGTTTGAAAAAACCATCATGTTTTTCTGCTGTAGATCCTGTTAATGGTTGGAACCAATGCGTATAATGTGTTGCTCCCTGAGAAATTGCCCAATCTTTCATTGCCGTTGCAATTTGATCCGCATGAGTTCGATCAACCGGAGTACCGTGCTCAACCGCCGACTTAACTACCTTGTAGGCTTCTTCGGTTAGGCACTCTCGCATCTTATCCAGATGAAATGTGAACTCACCAAAATACTCTGATACCCTTCTTTTGGGCTCTTCCATGAACTTTGGTTCTCTGTCGAGAACTTCTTCAAAAGCTTTAGCTCTAGATGTGGACATTTTTATGTTTTTATATTTATTTGACAAACCTACCCATTTTTTAGGGGGTGTTTCTCATTTTTTTTCTATTTTTTATTAACATACCCCTCTAATTTTACACCATTTAACAAAATTTCTGCTTTTATCATGCTTAACCGCTGCACCAACTCCACTAACTTGCCCCTGTCTAATTGACAGAAAAATGATAAAACAAGTGTCATTATGGCTGTTTTCACTAATTGGTATTGAAATTGAACATCCTTAAAGTGAAAGTTGAAACCAAAAAAATATTAGATATGACCTTAGTAAGAAAATTGAACAAGCCTTTTACATTCAACAACGATTTTGATCAGTTTTTTAATGATTTCTTTTATGCGCCGTCAGCTGCGATAAGAGAGGGAAAGAAAAAAATGTTTGGTGAGGTTCCAGCGGTCAACATTTCTGAAGACGACAATAATTTTGATATAAGCGTTGCCGTTCCAGGAATGAATAAGGAAGATTTCAATATCTCGATTGACGACGGAGTAATGACCATTTCAGCTGAAACGAAATCTGAGAATGAAGAAAAGGAAGAGAACTTTACACGAAGAGAGTACAACTACTCCTCTTTTGAAAGACGATTCACACTTCCTGAAAACGCTAAAGAAGATGCTGTAGAAGCCTCTTATAAAAATGGAATTTTGAAAATCCAGATTCCAAAGCTTATGGAAGATGAGCAGAAGAATAAAAAAGTAATTACAGTTTCATAGGGTGGTCCCGACCCTTAAGTCGGGATGTTTTTTTCATAGTTTGATTTAAGAAAAAGCCCGGTTCCTGCAAAGGACCGGGCTTTTCTTATATAGTATTTTCAATGTAAATTGATTTACATATCTTCCAGTTCACTCTTAACGTCCTGGATTGACTCTTCAATATTCACATTCTTTAGCTCTTCATCCAACTTCTCAAAAGCGTCTTCCGTATCTTTAATTGCTTCTTCTAACTCATCTTCCAATCCAGGGTTCATTTGCTTTTCAAAATCTGCCATTGCTGCTCCCACTGCCATAGTTAATAGCTTAAGGGAGTTTTCAGAATCGTCTGTGAATTCAAGCGTAAACTTACCACCATCAAGATTAGCACTACCGTGGAAAGACTTGAACATCTTAAGTGCTTTAGCCGCTTCCTCATCATCACCCATATCCATTTGAGCAACTTTGGCAAAGTCTAGATAAAAACAGAAAGGATTCTCAGTCAACACACCTTTAGGATCATTAATTGTTATGGTATTTCCTGCGGCCACCATGGATGTCCACTCTTCATCATTAGACATGAACAACACATTATCTCCAAGGAAAATAAATGCATCTCCCATGTGAATTACTCCATTGTCTAAAACCTCAATTTCCGGCATCTCATCTTCTAACTTGAATGCATCCATCTGCTCTAACTTATCATCATCAGAAGCCATCACTCCTTCCATCTCTTGTGCAATAATCACTTCTTTCAATTTTGTTTCAATAAAGCCTTTGTCACTAACTCCTACCACTATTCCAAAAATTGGTTCGTCATTATTAATGGTAATAGGCTCTTCATATCCAAAATCGTACACTTCTTCTTTTTTAACTACCTCTTCAATCATGTACACCAATTCACCACTAAATGCTTTGGATACTTCATTGATATCGAGACCACTTTTCTCCATGTCATTTACCATTTCGTCATAAGCATCTTCATTAATTGTTTTGAAGTAATCCAGGAAACCAGAAATATCCAGCTTATAAGTTCCGGTAAGCATTGGGTTGGCCGATTTTCCATAAGCAAATAGGCTTTTACTTACGCCATCTTTACCCATAAAGCTTAACTCTTTTTTAAGTTTATCGCTAAGATCTGCAACCATCTCCATCTCCATGTTTCCTTTATTGAAGTTCATGAACATGTCATACTTCATCCCTTCATACATCTCCTTTACCGCCTCAAGATCTTCCGTTTTTTCCATGGACATAGATTCCATATACTTATAAAAAGCGGCTCCTTCATAATGCATGGAAATATCAGCATCATGCTCTAAAAAGGCTACATAATCTTCGTTAATATCCCCGTCTTCAGCAGCTTTGATTAATTCAATGTTCTTATTCACCATTTTTTGACCGCCATTGCCTTTTCCACTCAACATGGCTGCAAGGTCTACAGGAATATTTGATATAATCGCAATGTCTTCATTCCAAACCACGCAATATCCTTCACTCTCTTTAATGGCGTACTTCATTCCATCTTTCTCTTCTATTTTCGCGTTGGCTTCAACTTCTATTAACTCGATGAAGCTTTCTTCTTTCTCAATCTTGAAAATTCCATAAAAATTTGGCAAGAACGACTCTCCTTCTCCAGCAATGAACTGCGCATCTGTATTATAGTCTATCCCGGTCAATTCTTTATCCAGAAAAAAGCTAATAACCTGATACTGCGTAAAAGGAAGTGTTCCCTCCTTCATCACCTCTGACTTATCCATTAGATTTTGCAGGCTTGTTGAAGCCACAAAAAACGGCGAGTCAATCTTATTAATTATCGCCGATACTTTTTGTTCTCTTGATCGGTCTTTACCACAAGAAATAACCATCAAGCTCAATACGCTTGCGATTAATATTTTATTCCACATTTTCATCTTAAATACTTTATCAAAATTGCTCCTCAAAGTTAATCAATTCTTCATTGCAATTACGCGGAGCTAAGTTATCTTTGTAATATGCATACGATTGAACCATATTATAACTGGAGAGGATTTTACATTGCCTCAGAGGATATACAATCCCCTTTCTATGGTCGTGTGTATTCGGAATTTGAGTTTACAGACAGAATCTACAACTTTGTTATTCACCCACAATGGGACAATATTGGGTCTCAATCTCTCTTTATTAAGATACTCTTTGCAGATTATGACGAGGGCTTTGCCATCATTGAAATGTTTGGTGAATGGAATGACGCCGTACAGAATGATATTATGATTCTAAAAAGAGACATTATAGAACCCATGATGGAATGCGGCATTCGGAAATTCATTCTCATTGCTGAAAATGTCCTTAATTTTCACGCAGATAGTGATGAGTATTATGAGGAGTGGTTTGAGGAAGTAGAAGAAAATGACGGGTGGATTGCTCTACTCAATCTACGTAAGCATGTGCTAGAAGAAATGCAAACTGAAAGTCTGGATCAGTATTTTGTTTTGGGAGGAGATTTAGAGGACTTTTCATGGCGTACACTCACCCCTCAACAACTGTTTTCATTAATTGAACGCTACGTATTAAAGCGTTTGGCATAAATAAATTTTCTAGTATATTGGACTCAAAATTTGACCCATGAACAAAGTCCTCGACAATCTTAAACGATCAAAAACTGCCGTAACTTCATTTTACATTCTTCTAGGATTATATGTCATTGCATTAATCTCTGATTTTATGCAACATCAGTTGCTTTCCAACTGGAGCTTTTTCGACCCACAACTCATAAGTAAAGCAGAAGCCAATGATGTAAGACAAGCATTTGTCAGGATTGCTATATTGATTGTAGTTATTGTTTGCGCTATTACTTTTATTCAGTGGTTGAGAAGAGCCTACCACAATTTGCACAAAGCCAAAATCACTGGTCTTAAATACAGTGAAGGATGGGCTGCCGGAGCGTGGTTCGTACCAATTATGAACTTGTTTGCACCTTATCAGATTATGAGAGATGTATGGGTAAAAACAAAGGATTATTGTCGGGGATATAATCTTGAAGTAGGTGATACAGAAGAATTGGATAGCACCAAACAGAAAGGCACTTCTACTGTTGCGTTAGTTGGCTGGTGGTGGGCTGCGTATTTGATTGGTAATACAACTGAATCTATATCTTCAAATATTGAAAGAAGGGCTGGTGCCAGTATTGATCAATTGATACTTTCAACACGTATTTCAATGGTTGCATCCATCATAAACATTGTTGCGCTCATTTTGGTCATTAAAATGATTCGGGAATCTCAGCACTGGCAAAATCTATTCCTTGATGTTTGGAACACTAAAAAAGAAGCAACCGAAAAACCTTTGAGTGAAAGTGAGGATATACTGGATTAGTTCTTCTTCAACTTTTCCAATACAATTTTATCAAGAGGAAATGAAAGGTCATCCTCTTTGAGTTTTTGAATATCCTTCCATTCAAAAATTTGCTGTCCTCGTTTCAGTTTACCTTCAACCAATGGGTTGACAGGGATATCGTCCAGATCCTGTGTAGAAACAAAATAGTAAAAGGATATTAATTGATCACTTTTATTAAACTCAGAGATTTGCATAAAATCATTGACATAGAATAAGTCGTTCACTTCAATTTCAATGGCTAATTCTTCTTTAAACTCTCTGATCAGGCAGTCCGCAAGCCCCTCTCCCATTTCTAATCCTCCTCCCGGGAATTTTGTCATTATCATCCCACCACGGTGCTCATGCGTAATAAGAACCTGATTCTCATCCTTTAATAAGCCATAAACACGAAGATTATACCGACTCACTTCCATTTTTTGCTACTGAAATTTATGATACGACAAAGATAGAATTTATCAAACTGCTATATTTGAACATCACTGAAAAAATGTGACAAAGAATTGCTCACTATGGCTATCAAAAAGGAACAACTGGAATTCAACAAGAACGAGGATAAGATGAAGATGCTTATCTCAGATATGGAACGTAAACTTTCCAAAATTTATGAAGGAGGTGGAAAGAAGAGAATTGATAAGCATCATTCCAAAGGTAAATTAACCGCCCGTGAGCGCATAGACAAGCTTATAGATCCTGATACAGAAACGATTGAAATTGGAGCATTTGCCGGAGATGGAATGTATAAAGAGTACGGTGGCTGTCCTTCAGGAGGTGTTGTTATTAAGATTGGGTACGTCAGTGGCAGACAATGTATTATTGTTGCCAATGATGCAACCGTAAAAGCAGGAGCATGGTTTCCAATTACCGGTAAGAAAAATTTACGTGCACAGGAAATCGCAATGGAGAATCACCTTCCTATTATCTACCTTGTGGACAGTGCTGGCGTATTTTTACCTATGCAGGATGAAATTTTCCCGGATAAAGAACACTTCGGGCGCATCTTCAGAAATAATGCAGTGATGTCCTCTATGGGAATAACACAAATTGCTGCAGTTATGGGAAGTTGTGTTGCAGGTGGTGCCTATTTACCTATCATGTCGGATGAATCGCTTATAGTGGACAAAACCGGAACCATTTTTCTGGCAGGGTCTTATTTAGTAAAAGCTGCTATTGGTGAATCCATAGATAACGAAACACTGGGTGGGGCCACTACCCACACGTCAATCTCAGGTGTGTGCGATTACAAATCTGAAAATGATGAAGACTGCTTACAAACCATCCGCGATTTGATGGATAAGATTGGTGAAGCAGAATCAGCTGGTTTTGACAGAAAAGAAGCAAAAAAACCCAAACAAAAAGAAGAAGAAATCTACGGTTTATTCCCCTATGACAGGGCCAAACCATACGATATGAAAGAAATAATAAAACGTTTGGTAGACGATTCAAAATTCACTGAATACAAAAAAGAATATGGTAAAACCATCATTTGCGGATATGCAAGAATAGATGGTTGGAGTGTTGGAATTGTTGCCAATCAGCGGGAGGTTGTCAAGAGTGCCAAAGGTGAAATGCAATTTGGTGGAGTTATCTACACCGATTCTGCAGATAAAGCTGCCCGTTTTATTATGGTTTGTAATCAAAAGAACATTCCTCTTGTTTTTCTTCAGGATGTTAGTGGTTTTATGGTCGGTTCAAAGTCTGAACATGCAGGCATTATTAAAGATGGTGCAAAAATGGTTAATGCCATGTCTAATTCAGTTGTACCGAAGTTTACGGTAGTTCTGGGTAATTCTTACGGTGCCGGTAACTATGCCATGTGTGGTAAAGCTTATGATCCCAGATTGATCGTATCATGGCCAACAGCAGCACTGGCAGTAATGTCTGGTGCATCAGCCGCTAAAACATTATTACAGATTGAAGTTGCTTCATTAAAGTCCAGAGGTGAGGAAGTAGATGAACAAAAGCAGGAAGAACTGTATAACAAGATCAAATCCCGGTATGACGAGCAAATTTCACCCTACTATTCTGCTTCTCGCTTGTGGATTGATGCTATTATTGATCCGCTTGAAACGCGAAAAGTAATCTCCATGGGAATTGAAATGGCGAATCATAAAAAAGCCGAAAAACGTTACAATGTGGGAGCACTTCAAACCTAGATCATGAAACTGATCCGCACGCTTTTACCCTTTCTAACAATTGCTGGCTTGTTCTTACTTACCGGCTTAATTCTAGTATTGATCACTGAAAAAGAAAAACTTCACTTATCGGTTAACGGAGTTACCGGAGGTCCTTATGATCAATTCTTTGCCTGGTATACCTATATTGGAGACGGACTGGTCGTACCTGTGATTGTGTTATTGGTGTCTCTTGCATACCCTAAAAAATTTGTTCCGCACCTTGTACTTGGTTTAACAACTTTTGCCATATCGGGTTTACTGGCCCAGTTTTTTAAGCGTGTTGTGTTTTCAGATTATTTCAGGCCCTCTGTAGTACTTGAAGGTAAACTACATTTAATAGATGGCGTAAATATGCACGGAGGATTTTCCTTCCCTTCTGGTCATTCAACAGTCTCTTTCGGGCTGTTCATTTTTATCGCCTATGTTTTCAGAAAATACCGTTCCATACAAGGTTTTTGTGCAATATTGGCCATTTTAGCGGCTTATTCACGCGTTCATATTTCTCAGCATTTTATAGAAGACATAATAGCCGGAGCTTTTTTAGGTATCCTTACTTTTTTCCTGATGCACTGGATATTGGGAAAGTTTATCTTTAAAGAAAAGTTAGTTGTACAATAGAATCTGTGTAACTTTGATTCAAGTTTAACCCAATAAATCCATCTATGAAGTTATCATTTCTACTTGTCGTATTTTGCGTATTCCTCTCAATTCCACAATCTTTTGCATATAATGTTGAGTTTGGTGAAGCCGAACGTTCCGACAAAAGACATAAAATTACTATGCTCGGAAATGTAGATGGCAAGCTTTATATCTATAAGTTTAAAGCTATGCCGTTGGGTGTAGAAAAACATACCATTTTTCAATTCGATCCAAATTCTTTAAGTTCTACAAACGAATTCGAACTTGATCTTAAGAGCAAAAACCTTGAGACGATCAGCATTTTCAATGGCAAGATTCTGATTTTTCAAAAAGAACGTATCTCACAAGATAACCAGGCACGTTTGTATTATGATGTGTACGAAGCCAATACTATGAAGAAGGTGAAAGAAAATGTTGAGTTGGCTTCATATGAATACAAGCGGGTATTTTTTGGAAATTATGAATCATTCAAAGTGCTCTTTTCTGAAGATGAATCCAAACTGGCCATCTATTATGATTTGCCTTACGAAAAAGGGGATGCAGAAAAATTTGGATTTAAAGTATTCGATCAGGAACTCAACGAATTATACGGAAATAAGGAAACAAAACTTCCCATGCTTGACGATTTGATGCACCTCGGATCCCCTTATATAGCAAATGATGGCAGGTTTTACATCTCAGCATTGGAAACACTCGAAAAAGGTTTTTTCGGTCAACCCAAGTCTGTTTCGCATATCATTTTTGGTGTTGATGACCAGGGTGAACTGGTTGAACACAAACTGGACTTACCAAATCGCTATATTTATGATTACACCTTCAGTCAAAACAGTAAAGGAGAATTAGTCTGTACCGGGCTCTACGGTGACAAAGGAAAATCCGGGGTTAGTGGTGGCTTTTATTTACGACTCAATAGTGAAACCAGAGAACTTGAACAGGATAACTACCGGGAATTTCCAGATGAATTTATAACATCAGGTTGGAGTGACAGAGCGAAGAAAAAAGCCAAGAAAAAGAAAGATAAGGGAAAAGGAAGTCCGAAATTATACAATTACGATATCCGTGCAATTGTAACCCTGGAAGATGGAGGAGCTGTATTTGTAGCAGAACAATTCTACATTGTCATCACTACATACAGAGATGCCAATGGAAACACCCGAACCACCTATCATTATTACTATAACGACATAATAGTTATGCGACTTGACGGGAAAGGAGAATTTAAATGGCACACGAAAATCCCTAAATATCAGCACTCCACAAATGATAATGGTTATTATTCGAGCTTTGCATTTCATGTAGGACAGGAAAAACTATACTTCATGTTTAATGACAACATTAAAAACTTTGAAGATGGGAACGCAACAGGTGGAAGAACCTATCCGACCAGTTTTACGAGTAATAAGAAGAACATTACGTCTCTTGCCGAAATCAATTTATCAGATGGTAAGTTTTCCAAAAACAAGTTGTTTGGAAAAGCAGATCTTGGAACAATTGCCGTACCTAAAATTCATTTCAGCGACTATAATGCTAACGTCCTTTATATTTACAGTAAAAAGAAGCGAATGGAGCGGTTGGGTAAAATCACCTTCTAAACTTAAAAAGATTCTTTCTGTATTTTTTCGTGGATGTTATTTACCTCCATTAGAGCTGCAGATCCGTACCAACGAACCAATTCCATAACAAGGCTACCTTCCTGAATGGCAGGATCAGTTTTCGTCAATTCTTCTGCCTCCTCTATCGTGGCTACGTCAAAAAGGTATATTCCGCGTATTTCTCCATCTCCGTAAAACGGTCCAGCTAACACCAGTTTCCCATCTTCTGCCAGGCGATTAATATTGTCCATATGAGCGCGCTGGAGTTCCGCGGCACTTGCTGAATCTAAATCTCTGTTTGGCCCTTTTTTTAAGAACGCCATGACATAGGTCTTCATTCCGTAATCATCAGCACCTAATTCAGCGGCGTACAATGAATCATAAAGTAGCGTATCTGCAGCAATCTCTTCAACAGCAGAACTATCCGCTCCAGCTAACTGCTCATCACAATCACTATCTGTTGTACAAGATAAAAACAGAAGCAAAACCGGGGTAATTAAGAACAAATAACGCATGATGTTTTCTTTTAAAAATAATCATATTGATCAGTGTGTTAGCTCTTTATTCGCCTTTTTTAGATTGTATTAATCTGATCAATGGAACGAGTAATCGATATAATTAATGCTGAACAGTTGATATTTATTAATTTAAGCCGATTAAAACGATTGAATTGCGCAAATATCATTTGATACTGTTTTTGTGTGTTTCCTGGGCACTTGCTCCTAAGCTTCTTTGTGCTCAAAACTTTGCGGACAAGCAGTTCTACTTGATCGATTCTCTTGATCTTGAAAAACTATCAGAATTTGATAGGGACTTGATTGACACCACCTTGATCAAATATCATGCAACAGACAATGATACTGTGAAGTTAGACCACATCCTATTCATTGTTGATAGATGTTGGAATCCAGAAGTTTGGCCTAAATACAATCGATTAATGATCCATACCGCCAAACAAAAATTGACCTATGAAAGAAACCCAGTTGTAAGGGACAGGTTAATTTTCTTCATTGCCGGTGGAATAAGCAATATCGGATTTTATTATGACGAAAAAGGGGATCTTTTAAAGGCTCTGGATCACTATCATAGAGGACTTAAACTCTATGAAAGCATTGAAAACAAAGAAGGGATATCCACCAACTATAACAATTTGGGCGTTATCTACAGCATAATCGGAGATACTACCAAAGCACTGGAATTTCATCACAAAAGTCTAAAACTTAAGAAAGAAATTAATGACCTTGAAGGTATTGCAATGTCCTACAATAACATAGGTACCATTTATGAAAGTAACCACGAACCATTTAAGGCCCTGGAGTATTTTGAAGCCAGTTTAAAAATAAGAAAAGAGTTGAATGATATAAGGGGAATTGCTATGTCCTATGATAATATTGGAGACATCTATTTTTCTGAAAAAGTCTATGGAAAGGCATATCAATACTACCTGAAAGGATATAATTTATGGAAGGATGTCGATATTGCTGTTGGGTTGACGACCAGTTTAAATAATCTGGCAAGCGTCCTCATACAATTAAAAAATTACTCAGAAGCTGAACGTTATGGGCTTGAGAGTATGCGTATTGCTGAAGAACTTGGTTTTCCTATGGATATTAGAAACGCTGCATTTACCCTGATTAATATCTACCGTCTAAAAGGAGATTATAAAACTGCCTTATCATACGCCGATACTTACATTGAACTCCAGGATCGCGTTAAAAGTACCGAAAATGCTAAGTCTATCATGAAAAAAACAATGCAGTATGAATATCAAAAACTGGCATTAAAAGATAGTCTGCAACACGCTAAGGAGAAAGAAGTTCAGGAAGTTAAAATCAAAGAAAAAGAAACACAAAACTACGCCCTATTTGGTGGAATGGCTGTATTATTTGTTGCACTCCTAATTGGTGTGAGATCGTATCAGAGAAAGAAAAGAGATAACAAAAAGATAAATGAGCAAAAAAGAGAAGTTGAGTCACAAAAAGCTGAAATTGAAAAGCAACATATTGCACTCGCTGCAACTCACAAAGAAATATCCGACTCTATCTCTTATGCCAAACGCATTCAGGAGGCTATTCTTCCTTCTTCAGATACCTTAAATAAATTCCTAAAGAAAGGCTTTGTTTTTTATGAACCAAAGGATGTAGTAAGTGGAGACTTTTATTGGTTGGTCCAAAAAGGAGATAATACGTTGGTTGCAGCAGCTGACTGTACCGGACATGGTGTTCCTGGTGCCATGGTATCTGTTGTGTGTCATAACGCGCTGAATCGGGCGGTGCGAGAATTTGATATAACAGAACCCGCCAGAATTCTAGATAAAACGAGAGAAATTGTAATCGAAACATTTGCGGAAACACAGCGGAATGTTAAGGATGGTATGGATATTTCTCTCTGTTCCTGGAATATAAAAACCAATGAATTGCAGTGGGCAGGAGCCAATAACCCACTCTATATCATTCGAAAAAATAACCCTGAAGTAGTCGAAATCACATTGCCTGACAAACAGCCCATAGGAACTTTTGAAAAGGCCTCCTCTTTTACAAATCATCATTTGCAAATACATTCAGGGGACAAGTTCTTTCTATTTACAGATGGCTACATGGATCAATTTGGAGGACCCGACGGCAAGAAATTTAAATACTCAAGATTTAGAGAACTACTTCTGAAGCATTATAAAGAAAATCCGGATACCCTTGGAGAGATTATTAGAAATGAATTTTTCACCTGGAAAGGTGATCTTGAACAGTTGGATGATATCTGTGTAATCGGTGTTGAAGTATAAGATTATATGCATATTATTGATTCAGGTCTGAAAATTGTATACTTTGCATAAAAGAGCCTAT
Organism: Crocinitomicaceae bacterium; assembly: GCA_014762645.1. Taxonomy (GTDB): domain Bacteria; phylum Bacteroidota; class Bacteroidia; order Flavobacteriales_D; family Crocinitomicaceae; genus Paracrocinitomix. The sequence goes on along the minus strand of JABURP010000017.1, from coordinate 86,950 downwards.
GAAAAGTTTAATCGCACTGTTCCTGTTCACCTCTTTTGTCTTAACTGCTCAAACCAATGAAGACAGAATTGAGGAGATCCGTTCACTTTATAAGGATGTTGAATCCCGACTTAAAAATTGCAGGGAAATACCACTGACCTTGTTTTATGATGAAGATTACGTGACTGGAGGGTCAACAGAAACAGTCGGATATTATGATACAACCAAAAAAGAGTTGATTAAAATAACCGAAACCTCCTATTATGACTGGGCCGAAGATGTTACTTCCTATTACTTTCACAAGGGTGAGTTATTTTTCATCTTCTCTAAAGGAAATTCCAGAGGTGAAATGTATACGGCAGACGAATTGGGTATATCTGAAGATGAATTATGGGAGTCAGGAGGAGAAGCAAAAACATTGATTTACTACGAAAATCGCTACTATTTTCTTGATAAAACCTGTATCAGACATTTGTCCAAAGAAGTTGAAATTGACGCCGATAAAGAAGGTGATCTTTCAAAAGTAGAGAATGAAAAAGCGGATGCGGCCAGTAAGGATATTATTAAGATGAACACGCACGGGTATAAGTTATACAGACAATTTATAAAATAACAAGAAACTACCCCACCTCTTTTCTAACCACATACAACAACTCTTCTTTCGGAATCCTGTAGCGTTTAAACTGCTCTTCAGGGAGTTCTTTAGAATAATCAATCACATCTACTTTAAATCCGGCTTCACGAAGTCTGTCCGGATAATTAGTTCCATACAAGCGAACATGATCATATTGCCAGAAATGTTTTTCGCGTTCTTCTGGTGTTGTAATGGACCAGTCTTCGTATGTGGTATCACGGGTAGAGTCGATCGGAACCTGCATTATCCCCCAACCTCCGGGCTTCATTATTCTATAGAGTTCTCTCATACACCGAAGATCATCCTTTACGTGCTCCATGACGTGATTACAAAATATCACCTCATACTGATTGTCTTCAAGTGGGATATCATGTAAATCAAAGTGCAGGTCCACAATAGGTGATTCGAGATCACCGGTCGTGTATTTCAGGTTTTTCTGTTTTTTAAATTTTTTATGAAAGCATTGTTCAGGAGCGATATGCATTACCGTAAGATCAGGCTTGGTAAAAAAATCCGTTTTCTGTTTCAGATACAGCCACATTAAACGGTGCCGCTCGAGGGTAAGATCATAAGGACAAAGAACATTATCTCTGTGTTTCACTTTTGAGCCATACGACAGGAACTTTCTGAAAGATTTCTCGCATACCGGACACTCAACATTATCTCCACGATAAAATACTGGCGCAAAAACTCTGAATACATAGCTTAACCTAATCAGCCATGGGCGCGGAATCGTATTGAGTAACCATTTGTAAAGCTTCTTCATCCTTAAAACTTGGCGCACAAAGATAGAAAATGAATAATTAGTCTGACGTTGCTTTATAGGTAAAATATAAAGGGACAGATAAGATTACCTGTCCCTTTTTACATGAGAATCATAACTATTTGATTCTGTCACTAACGAAGTTCCATACCTTTTGACTTATGCTGTTCATATTTGAAGTACTGCATCATGATTAAACTTAAAATTAACCCGGAGGCCATACCTTCAAATATAATTACTGCTGCCAAATGCCAAATAGTTATGAAATCCGGAATATTAGCTGTACCTACTAGCTCTTGCACCAATGCGTGATCTGTTGCAAATGAATAAATCACGAATAATGCAGCAAAAGTCACCGCCGCCCCGAAGGTCAACTGTAATCCCTGTTTAAAGCCATCCAGGTACTCCACTCCGAACTTTTTTCCTTTTGTAGCCTTACGGTATAATGCATACCACATACCAGCCGCGAGTATTACAATATTGAAGAAACGCAACTCGATCTGATCTGCCATACCAATAAGGTCAACAATCATAAAGTAAAGCATAAGCAATACTCCTATCCCTAATGCTTCTAAACTAAATATCTTTTTCATAGCGTCTCCTTTTTTATTTTGATTTGTCTATATATAAGGTACTAAAAATCAAGTGCTTAGTCAAGTTTTTCAGCGCCTAATTTATAGTCCTCTGCATTACAGTGACTTAGAGAGGTAAATAATCAGAAATCCATATATTCGTGTATCACATCTTCCGAAAACAAACAGCCTATTTATATAATTCTACTGCTTGTATTGGCAGGTGAATCCATCTTTGTATTACCATTTGTTTTGGCCCGAGTTTTTCGTCCAATTTTTTTGGATGTTTTTGATTTAAGCAATGAAGAACTGGGTTATTGCTTCTCGGTCTATGGAATTGTAGCCTTGATATCCTACTTTCTTGGAGGTGGATTAGCAGATAAATATCAACCTCGACACCTAATGTCTTTTGCTATGTTGTTGACAGCTTGTGGAGGAATTTATATGTCTACTTTTCCGTCCTACGAAATGATGTTGGTTCTTTTTGGCTTCTGGGGGTTTACTACAATATTTCTATTCTGGTCTCCGCTCATAAAAGCCACCAGAGTTTGGGGAGCAAATAAATCGCAAGGTAAAGCATTTGGTATGCTGGATGGCGGCCGTGGACTTGTTGCTGCTGGGTTTGGTTTTATGGGTGTTTATCTGCTGTCCACGTTGTATCCTGTCAATCCGGAGCTACTGAATATTGAAAATAAACAAGAAATTTTCAGGCAGGTAATTCTTTATTCATCTCTTTTAATCATCCTCATTTCAATATTCGTACTGACTGGATTGAAACTGCCAAAAGACATTCAACCAACAGAGCGGAATCCTGTATTGTACTATTTGGCCTGTCTGAAACTACCTTCTGTTTGGTTGTTGATGTTCATCATACTCAGTGCGTATGTAGGCTATAAGATAACGGACTATTTTGCTCAATATGCTAATGAAATAATGAATTATGACGAGTTACTCTCAGGAAAAATCGGAACATATTTACTCTTGTTAAGAGCTGTCGTTGCAGTAATGATAGGTTTTATTGCAGATCGTTTCAATCCTTTTTATTTACTCCTCGGTGGATTTGGATGCTTATTACTTGGTGCACTTATTTTTTCTTTTGGCGGGATAAGGCCTCCAGAGTATTTATTCTTTATCCTTTCCGTTTTAATTACCGGGATTGGTGTATATGCTACACGAGCTTTGTACTACGCCGTCATGAAAAAAGGTAAAATTCCGCTTGTATACACAGGTACAGCAGTCGGTATCGTTTCTATTGTAGGATATACTCCAGATATTTTTGTGGGTCCGTTAACAGGAAACATGCTGGATAATCATCCGGGCATGCAGGGTTATCAAATGATTTTTGGCACACTTGCCCTGTTTGCTTTAGTTGGTTTGATTTCGTCCTATGTTTTTATGAAAATAAATAAAAGATGATTTACCAACGAGGAATTCGCACCCAACGAGATATTGTGCAAATCGTTTAGGTTATCTTACCATTCGTCGATAAAACAAAGGCAATTTTATTAGAATAATTATCTTCATGCTGCACTATGATTAGGCCTCGGATTTTAATGATCCAACTTATTGCATGTTTATTATGCCTGATTCTTTGTGGATCAGTTCAGTATTCCTTTGCTCAAACAAAAAGCATTGAAGAACTTAACCTGGAAGATCTAAGTGAAGAAGATTGTCTTTTCCTGGATAGTTGTTTACGATCGGATAACTCCATGAGTGATAGTCAACGTATCGAATACTTCGCGAGCATGCAAGTTTCACACGAGTCCAGAAGCAATTATTCCCTTGCTCTCTATTGTTCAGAAGAACTCGTTCAGCTATATGAAAAGAACAACATGACCTATGAACTGGCCGAAGCCTATAGGGACAAATCCATGATTCATGACTTTTTAGGTCAATACCCGGAAGCACTTAATTGTAGTCAGGAAGGTTTACGTTTGTTTATAGAGATTGGCAACAAAGTCGGTGAAGCCAACAGCTATAATGATATCGGTGTACTCCATTATTATTCGGAAGACTACGAAAAGTCAAAAGAATATCTCAACAAATCATTTGAGTTATTTAAAGAATTAAAAGATACAGCAGGAATTGCCATGTACTATAACAATATGGCCAATACATTTTTTGACACAGAAGATTTGTCAACTGCGCTAAAGATGTATCAAAAAGCACTTGAATTTGATTTAATTCTCGGTGACAGAGCCGGCCAGTGCATCACACTGAGTAATATTGGTGAAACCTATACGGCCTTGGGGGAATATGACAAAGCAGAAAAAAACCTGTTGGAGGCACTGGTTATTGCTGAAGACATCAACGATCCATGGTCAGAAACGAATCCCCTTAGAGGCCTTGGTGGGCTTTATCAGGAAACTGGAGAATACCACAAAGCTGTAAGAGTGCTGGAAAGAAATGTGAAAATATGCAAAGAAATTGAGGCTTTACCCGAATTGTCTCAGAACTATGATTTACTCTATAATCTATATAAAACACAGGGAGACTATAAAAGGGCCTTAGATAATTTTGAGCAATACAAATACCTTAATGATAGTATTTTCAACATGGAGAAAGAACGGATCATGGATGAAATGGAGGTGAAGTATCAACTGGAAGATAAAGCCCGTGAAATTGATCTTATTACTCAGGAAAAGCAAATTGCAGCATTGGAACATGAGAAAGAATTGGAATCGGAACAGACTAAACAGTATTTACTTTCTGGTGGATTACTTGGTTTTGCTGTAATTCTATTTTTCGCCATCCGGGGGATGATTATGAAGAAAAGGGCCAATGAGAAATTACAGGAACAAAACACGATTATTCAGAATAAAAATGAAGAGATTCACTCGGCTTACCTTCAAATCGAAGAAAAAAACAATGAAATTCTTGACTCCATCCGTTATGCCAAAAGAATTCAGTTTGCCATACTTCCCCCTAAAGCCAGAATAGATAAACTGTTGCCCAAATCATTCATTCTTTACGAGCCTAAAGACGTGGTTGCCGGTGATTTTTACTGGTTGGAAGAAAAAAATGGCATTACCCTGTTTGCAGCAGCAGATTGTACCGGGCATGGAGTGCCAGGCGCTATGGTCTCAGTAGTTTGTAATAATGGATTAAACCGATCTGTTCGTGAACACGGTTTAATTGATCCGGGTGAGATACTCACCAAAACAAGGGAAATTGTGCTTGACGAATTTGGTAAATCGGATAAGCAGGTAAACGACGGAATGGATATTGCGCTATGTGCACTGCACAGGACTTCCGATACCCATTCTATTTTAAAATATGCAGGAGCCCATAACCCACTTTGGATCAATCGCAAGGGATCAGATGAAATGATCGAGATCAAAGCGAATAAACAACCTATCGGTAAGTATATTGATACCAAGCCATTTGATACACATGAAATAGAAGTTTACCCAGGTGACACCATTTATATATTCTCAGATGGATATGCTGATCAATTTGGTGGAGATAAAGGGAAGAAAATGAAGACCGGAAACTTTAAAAAGTTATTGCTTTCAGCAAAAGATATGGAAATCAATCAACAGAAGAATTATCTGGTGGACTCATTTGATAAATGGAAAGGGCAAATTGAACAATTGGATGACGTGTGTGTAATCGGGGTTAGAATTTGATGGAAAGGTATATCCCATGCATAAAAAGGATTATTGAATGCGTGTAACAATTTATTGAACGGAGCAGCTAATTATAACAAAATCAATATCTTTAGTTCATGATGCAGCCAACATTCAGAGAGATAAATCATGATCAGGAGGGAGACATCCAGACTATCTCTGTATTAGCAAACTCAATACTTCATGAGTTTTACGGACCTCAAATGCCAGAGCATCATATCAATTATTATCTGGATACTTATCAATCAAAAAAAGCCATTCAGGAACAACTTCAAAACTCCTGGAAATATTTCCTTATAGAACTAAATGGTGTGGCCATTGGTTATATGAGCGTCAAGATAGAGAACGACAAAATGGTGTTGAGTAAACTTTATGTTTTGGCCAATCAACGAAATACCGGAGCCGGTAAAGCTGCCATGGGTATTATTAATGAGTTGGTTGAAAAAAACAACATTAAAACACTCGAACTTTTTGTCAATCAATTAAATGATCGAGCGATTGGCTTCTATAAAAAACACGGATTCAAAGTAACTGATGAAGTGACGAACACTTACGGGAGTGGTCACACAGAAAACGATTACCTAATGATTAAGACCCTAGCGTAAATTGACCTTAATGGAATGGGCTCCGGATAAAGGGTCGGCAATATCAACGATATAAGTTCCGTTTCTAAGACCCGAAAAATCCAGCACAGAATGACTTATTGCCTGAAAAGCGTTTACTCTTTTAACTAGCCTACCAGTAAGATCATAGACACTTATATCCACAGTTCCCACATCTTCCATGAACATGAACTGTCTGGACGATTGATCCAACCAATAATCAATTTCCTGTTGCTCTTCTGCAATTCCTGCCCAGGCGTTTCCCTGTGCTATTTCTATTACATAATACAGCCAAAGTGAATCTTCAGGAAAGCCAATAGGCCATACTTTGAATTTTATCGTATCTGTATGTGCGAAAGAGAAATGCTGCACACCTATTATTAGTTTATTTGACCATCCTGGAGGGTTCAGTAAGGTGAAGTCTGCACTATCCAGATGCTGGAGGTCATAGTAGTTATTTTCAAGATCCGTAAAGTTAGTTTCCCACAATGTCGGCCACGAAGCTGGTTCGTGATACACCCATCTCATTTGCAGATCCTGTCCGGCATTATTAAATACCTCAATATAATCATGAACGGGACCGAAATCTGTAGTTTTGGAAATTACAAGGATGGTATCATCAACACCCCAGGTGGTATTATTGACCTGTCCTAAAGATAACGTTGAGATCAGTAAACTAATAATTGTTAATCCTTTCATATCACTACAAAATTAGTTCTTTTAGAAGTGCAGCTGCTCAACTTAGTTTACCAATAATTGAATTCCTAAATAAGCGATAATGTTGCTTCAATGGCTTGTTTCGTGTTGTTTCGAATATCGAGAATTGTTGCATCCATCATATAACAAGGTGCCGTAACAATTTTGTTTTCAGTATCTACCAGAACTTCACGAACGGTTTTCATTTGTGCAACTGCACCCACACTTTCAATACCTTCATTAAATGATGGAATATCATAAGGAGAGGATTCCTGATCTGTTCCCAGGGTTAAATAAGGAGATATGTCTGAACCTTCTAATGCCTTTGCAACAACAACCGGACTCACGCATAGGGCACAAACCGGTTTTCCTACATTCACCATATTTACTATTAATAACTTAACCTGATCGTCAATTTCACCTTCCGGGCCCAAAAATGCCCATTTAGAAAAATTTTTAGCCGAACCAAATCCACCCGGGATCACCAAAGCATCAATATCCGCCGGTGTTATCTCTCCGATATTTTTCACATCTCCTCTTGCAATTCGCGCAGCCTCAATCATCATGTTCCGTTTTTCATCCATTTCTTCTCCCGTAAGATGGTTGACTACGTGATGTTGTTCTTTATCTATTGAAATACACTGATATTCGTGCCCGGCTTCTACAATGGCCAACATAGCCATAGCAGCTTCCTGTATTTCTGCTCCGTCATATACACCACACCCTGATAATAATACACCAAATTTCATCCTTGTAGTTTTTTATTCCTGAGGACTAAATTTAGGTAAATTTGTAAAGATGAAGGATGCAAAACCTAATCCAATTGTGTTTTATGATGGTGAATGCGGATTCTGCAATTCAACTGTTCAATTCATTTTGAAAAAACGGAAAAGGGATTTTTATTTCTGTGCACTTCAATCAGAGCTGGCTCAAAAGTTATTATCTGAACATGACGTAAATATAGAAATGGACACAATCTACTACCTAAAAGATGGGAAATTATACGAACGATCTTCAGCTGCACTTCAAATCAGCAAAGGTCTAAAGGGCTTGTATCCAATTTTGGTAGTCTTTTACGTGATACCGCGATTTATACGTGATGCTGTCTATAATCTCATTGCAAGACGCAGACATAAAATCAGAGCCGGATATTGTGCTTTACCTCAACCTGAAGAACAATCTTTTTTTATTGGAGCTAACAGTTAGTTTATTCATGACGAAGTGCCTGAATGGGATTTAATCTGGCTGCTTTTCTTGCCGGGAAAAATCCAAAAACCACACCGACGAAAAAGGAAAATCCAAATGCGAGTATTATCGAATTAAGCGTCACAATGGATTTGATCCCTAATGAATCACTGGCTATTTCTGCCATGACATACCCCAAAACGACTCCTATTAAACCTCCAATCAAACTAAGCACAATTGATTCAATTAAAAACTGAAGTAGGATAATCCTTGCTGGTGCTCCTACCGCCAAACGCAATCCAATTTCTTTTGTACGTTCTGTAACCGAAACCAGCATAATGTTCATGATCCCTATTCCCCCTACCAGTAATGAAATAGATGCTATTGCAGCAAGAAGCAAGGTTAAAACTCCGGTAATCGAGCCCATTATCTCCATTAATTCTTTTTGAGTTTGGATATTAAACTGAGGCTCACCTCCACTCTCTTTCTTTAATTCATTCACAAATAGATTTGATATTTCGTTTTTCGCACTTTCAACCTGATCTTCTGAATCCGTTGAAGCTAATATCTGATGCGCATAAGTCACACCTAGCATTCTTTTTTGAATGGTTTGAAATGGTGCAACAATGATCTTATCCCTATCTACACCAAAAGTTCTGCCCTTCTCTTCAAGTACCCCGATAATCCGGAAAGGAATTTTATCCAAACGAATAATTTTCCCCACCACCTCATCCTGGTTCTCAAAAAGTTCGTCTGCAACCGTTTTTCCTATGACGCATACTTTTTGTAGCGACCTACCTGTAGTTTCATCAAACAACTGGCCACGCATTGTATTGTAATTGTTTATAATAAAATAATCCCGGTATGCCCCAACAACTGTTGTTCGTGTATTGCTTGAACCATTTACAACCTGAGTTCTGGATTGCACAACAGGGGTAATGTATTTGACAGACGGACAATTATCAATAATAGCGGCAGCATCTTTTTCTTTTAATATATCAATATTCGCTTCATCTATTCGCACGCCACCACGGTTGTCCGGTCCTGGAGAAATGATAATCATATTTGTCCCCAACTTGCCGAGTTCAGATTTAATGCTGTCTTCGGATCCCCTACCGATTGCCATCATAGCAATAACGGACCCAACACCTATGATAATTCCTAACATTGTTAAGAGAGATCTGGTTCGGTTTCGATTGATAGATCGAAAAGCGGATTTTATGAGGTCAATGGTCTTCATTACTAACTAGTTCCTGATAGCACGCTTTTGCGTTTTTTGGCGTTGAAATCGGTGTATCTTCAAGTATTTTGCCATCTTGTAACGTGATCTTTCGATTTGTAAACGCAACAATGTCGGGCTCATGCGTCACCATTACCAATAATTTACCACTTGCATTCAATTCCTGAAAATACTCCATCACCTGATAGCTGGTTTTCGTGTCGAGATTTCCAGTAGGTTCATCTGCAAAAATCACCACAGGATCATTGACAAGTGCACGAGCTATGGCCACCCTTTGTTGCTGCCCTCCAGAAAGCTCATTTGTTTTGTGCATGATTCGGTCTTTCAGGCCCACTTTGGTTAATGCAGTAATCGCTTTTTCCCGTCTTTGTTTTAAAGAAATTTCAGGATTATACATTAATGGCAACTCAACATTCTCCAGGGCGGTAGTTTTCGGCAATAAATTATAGGACTGAAAAACAAATCCAAATTTTCTGTTGCGAATTGTAGACAATGCTGATTGGGACAACTGACTTACGTCTTCACCATCCAGCATATATCTTCCAGATGTTGGTTGATCCAGGCATCCCAGAATATTCAGGAGAGTGGATTTACCACTCCCACTCGACCCCATCAAAGAAACAAATTCACCACTGTATATATCAAGATTGATATTACTCAATGCTCGCACTTCATTTGGACCAGGATTAAATATTCTGGTAATTCCCTCAGCTCGTATAACCGGTGTTTGACTATTCATTATTGGATCTATCACGACTAAACAAACCTTCCTTTTCCTCCTCTAACTGAACTTTACAGTAGGTTATTATTGAATCCTGCGGGCCAACTTCAGCAGTTATTGCAGTCCTGATCCCATTTGTATACTCAACTTGTACCGGTAACTCTATAAGCTTCTTCCCTTTTAATATCCATAATGAGCGTTCAGGGTTTGATTCCAATGCTTGTTTACTGTATCCGGATTTCTTCATAGTCTGCCAGTCCAGTTCATCAGGATTAAAAGACAAAGCTGCATTTGGAACCGTCATAGACTTAGGATATTCATTGGTTCTAATCAATAGTGTAGCAGTCATACCTGGCAAAAGTTTTAGCCCTGGATTATCGATTAAAACCACCGTGGTGTATGTGACTACACCCTGCGAAACCACAGGTTGAATCTCAATGGTTTCCACAACACCGGAAAATGACTCCTCAGGATAAGCATCAACAGTAAAACTGACTGGTTGTCCGGTCTTCACTTTCCCAATATCCGCTTCGTCTACACTGGCCTCAATTTTCATCTTAGACAGATCTTTAGCGACAGAGAACAAATTGGGAGAGGTAAATGTGGCTGTGACTGTCTGTCCTTCCTTGGCATTCACCGCAATCACTATACCATCAATGGGAGATTCGATCTGCGCATAGCCAATGTTTAGCTCATTCTTTTCCTTCTGGATTTTTGCCATATTAAGGGTGATAAGTGCATTGTCATAGGCATCCTGGGCCTGGTTTAAAGCCTGCTCAAAAGATGCACCCTGATCGTAGAGTTTTTTCTCCAGTTTGAGGCTTCGCTCAGCTTGATCTAAAGATAATTTCGCCTTTTCGTAATTCGCTTTGCTTTCTTTTAAGGAAATATAGAGGTTACGCGTATCCATTTTAGCCAGAACCTGTCCTTTTCTAACCGTATCATTACTTTTTACATATACTTTCGAAATCTGACCTGATATTTGCGTTCCAATATCAACAGACTCTACTGGAGCGATTGTACCTGTAGCTGATACTTCATAATACAACGATTCCGTTTGAACAGTTTCTAACTGAAAGGTTATAATCGGATCAGGAGTCTTAATAAACTTTGCATAGATTCCCCACAAAGCTGCTATAGAGATCAAACTCCATATCACTATTTTAATAATCTTATTTCGTTTCATTACTGTGAGCAAATTTCATTACAAAGATGTAATTACTTAAACTGTAATGTGTGATTAAGATCAGAATTAACAATGACTCTGACTATTAAAAAAAGAAAAAACAAAGGAAACGAATTAACGCTTTGGACATCCACCGCAGTGTTTGCCTTTCTTCTTGTACTTCTTGCAGCATTTTTTCTTCTTGCCACAAGTATCCAGCAAATCTACCTCATTAAGTGAGGGATTAAAACTGCGAAGAAATGGTAGATCATTCATAAGAACAAATTTCTTATTTAGAACCATTCTACACAATACCACAAAAGTGGTATTTTGATTTTTTTACAAACCGTAAGTATTAAGCATACATCTCCTCAACCTGTTCCTGAATTTTTTCATCAGCCAGGTAATCATCATAAGACATGAGCTTATCAAGATTCCCTTTAGGGGTGAATTCTATGATTCTGTTTGCCACCGTTTGAACAAACTCGTGGTCATGTGATGAGAACAATACCGTTCCTGGGAATGTTATTAATGCGTTGTTAAAAGCAGTAATTGATTCCAAATCCAGATGGTTGGTTGGTTCATCCAAGATTAAAAGGTTACCTTTTCCAAACATCATTTTGGAAATCATACACCTCACTTTTTCACCCCCTGAAAGAACTTTTGCGCTTTTAAGAGCTTCTTCTCCGGAAAAAAGCATTTTGCCCAGAAAACCTCTTAAGTACACTTCTTCTTTTTCTTCATCTGTGATTGCATATTCTCTCAACCAGTCAATTAATGAGATATCTTTTTGAAAAAACTCAGAGTTATCAGAGGGTAAATAGGTGGTTTTTATGGTAGTACCAAAATGGTATGATCCGGAATCCGGCTGACTTTTACCGGTAATGATGTCAAAGAAAGCTGAAATAGCCATACTGTTTTTAGACAGAAACGCAATTTTATCTCCTTTGCTCACATTGATGTTCAGATCTTCAAAAAGTACTTCACCGTCCATTGATTTTGACAAACCTTCCACATGAAGTATTTGATCGCCTTCTTCTCTTTCTCTTTCAAAGATAATTCCCGGATACTTTCTACTGGAAGGTTTAATATCTTCTAGTTGTAATTTTTCCAGTAGTTTTCTACGCGAGGTTGCTTGCTTGGATTTGGCTGCATTCGCCGAGAATCTGGAAATAAACTCCTGCAATTCTTTACGTTTATCTTCCAGTTTCTTATTCTTATCTGACATTTGTCTGGATACCAATTGCGAAGATTTATACCAGAAGGTGTAGTTACCAGTAAACAGATTAATCTTTCCAAAATCTATATCACAAATATGTGTACAAACCGTATCTAAGAAGTGACGGTCGTGAGACACAACGATTACAGTATTTTTAAATTCCAGTAAAAAATCTTCTAACCAGCTAATGGTTTTTATGTCCAGATCGTTGGTAGGCTCATCCAGGACCAGAATATCCGGATTTCCAAAAAGCGCCTGAGCAAGAAGTACTCTAACTTTAAGTTCAGCAGGCATATCTGCCATCAACGTATAATGTAACCCCTCTTTAATTCCAAGGTTACTCAAAAGGTTTGCAGCATCTGCTTCTGCATTCCAACCGTCCATTTCAGCAAACTTTGCTTCCAGTTCAGCCGTTCGCATTCCGTCTTCTTCAGAGAAATCAGGTTTAGCATACAATGCATCTTTCTCCTCAATAATCTTCCAAAGCTCTGAATGCCCCATCATTACTGTGTTTAACACAGTATGATCGTCAAATTCGTAGTGATCCTGTTTCAGAACCGCCATTCGCTTACCTGGTTCAATACTTATGCTTCCCTTATTGGGATCTTGGTCTCCGGTTAATATTTTAAGAAAGGTAGATTTCCCTGCACCATTCGCTCCAATTACCCCGTAGCAATTGCCGTTGACGAACTTTAGGTTTACATCTTCAAACAAAACCCGCTTGCCAAATTGCAGACTTAAATTGCTTACCGTGATCATGATTTACTCCGTTTTATTTTGCTTTGTATACCTCAGTATTTCTAAGGATGCGCAAATTTACAACCTTCCTATTCAAAAAATCATCTTTTATTTGAAAAAAATTTTGATTTATTGAAAATGCATATATATTTGCACGGTAATTAATATTTAAGTAAGTAAAACCAAGTTATGAAATTAAGAACATTATTAGTAGGAGCAATTGCTGGTTTAGTAATGACTGCCTGTGGTGGTGGAGGAACTCCAGAAGACACTACAAAACAATTCGCTCAGGCATTAGCTGACGGAAAATGTGACGACGCTATGAAAATGGCTGTTGACAACGCAAAAGAAACTGTTCAGGGGTCTATCGACGCTGGATGTGAAGCTTATGACACTGAGATCAAATCAGTAGATTGCGAAGTTGATGGTGACAACGCTACTTGTACTTGTGAAGAGGCAAGAGGTGTTATGGGAGACATGACATTCAACTACGACTTGAAAAAAGTTGACGGTGAGTGGAAAGTTTCTAACTACCAAAAAGATATGGGAATGGACCTTGGAGAAGGTGAAGGTTCTGAAGAATAAGAACTCATTCTCTTTAAGAAATTTCTAAAAAACCCGTTACCTTTGTAACGGGTTTTTTGTTTGCCTTAACTTCTATGGCTGAGCAAACAGAATTAATGTGTTAAAATGAACTCAAGAAAATTACTTTACTTTTTATTGGTATTATTTACATTCTCATGTGGTAAGGACACAGATGATGATGCTTCAAAAAAATACGTTCATGTACCACCTGAACTACCAAAAGATATTTACTCCAAACTTCAACCGGGAGATTGTATCATCCGTAAAGGAAATGGTCCTCTCTCCTATCACTTAATGAACACAACCAAAGAAGATTACTCTCACTGCGGTGTTATAGTTGAAGACAATGATGAATGGAAAGTAATTCATACGCTTGGTGGTACTGCCAGTGAAGATGATATTGACGGGGTGCAAATGTGTTCGGTAGATGAGTTCGTAACACATGCCGCCGATTCAATGTTATTTATTTGTCGACCGGTATTTATGGACTCAGCAGGAGTAAAAATAGCCGAACGCGCTAAATTTTACTTTGAAGAGCACACACCATTTGATCACAGTTTTAGTTTATTTTCTACGGATAAGCTTTATTGTTCTGAGTTGTTGTTTGTGATTTTCAGAGATGTTTATGGCAAGAACCTGTTTGATATTAAGAAGAAGCATAAATCATACATGTTGATGTTCTCTACTTTTTTTGACGAACGCAGATTTGAACCGGTTTACCACCTTAAACCTAATAAGGAGGATTGGTACGTTCCTCACGACTACTCTATAAAAGAGGAAAACCTAAAAGAAGAAGAGTAATTTACTTTTTCAATCCTTTTTTTCCTTGCAAACCTCCTGTGTGTAGTGCAATAATTTTGGAATTCTCAGGAAAATAATTCTGCTCGATCAAATCTAATAAAGCATACATCATTTTACCTGTGTAGACCTGATCCAATGGGATTTTATACTGATCCTCAAACGTTTCGATAAATTCCAGCAACTCTTTATTGTATTTCGCATATCCTCCAAAATGATAACCTGTTTGAAGCACAAATCGACCCATTACATCACTGATATGCGATTCCGGCAAGGATAGGGTCATCAGGTGGTTTTTAATGTTCTCAGTTAAAAAGTCTCCGCCTTTTAGTGCTGACACCCCAATCACTTCTGAAGAACTGCTTAGAAGTAATCCTGTAGCCGTTGTTCCCGTTCCGCATGCCGTGATAACATGTGTAAACGGTATATCAACCTCCTTTAATATCTCCTGACACCCTAAAACGCCGTAATAATTCGATCCACCTTCAGGAACAATCCAAATATTACCGTGCCTTCTTCTCAATTCTTCATGGTAGTATTTTTCATCCCTTAGTGCATACTCTTCTCGTTTCGTAAAGATCAGTTCCATTCCATCCGCACTTGCCTGTCTTAAAGTGTCGTTCGCATCTGCCTTTAGTTCATCTCCGCGAACTATACCGATTGTCTTAACCCCCAACTCTTTACCTGCTCTTGCAGTAGCTGAAATATGATTGGAATAAGCTCCACCAAAAGTGAGGAGCTTATCATACCTTCCTGCTTTGAACTTTTCAATATTAAACTTGAGTTTCCGCCACTTGTTTCCTGAAATTACCGGATCAATCAAATCATCTCGCTTCACGTACACCTCTACGTTATGCTGAGAAAATAAATCTGAATGAAGTTGCTCTATTGGTGAGGGTAGATTCATTTAACTGCCTTTGGGCGTGTACATGGTCACACCTTTTTTTTGGTACTGATCAATCATCACATCCAGAAACTTTTTGGCATCTACTAATAAGGTATCCGCCTGTCCAATCTTTACTCTTTTTAATGCGCCTTGTTCCTGAAACATTGGAATCAACTCATCACATTTCCTTTTCTTGGACCAAGCCGGATCATGCACTTTCGTCTGTATAATATGTGACTGCCCCTGTTCATCTATCACCTTAAAATCAAAGATCTCGGGGTAGTAAATCGGAAACTTGAAATCTACGGCATCTTCCAAGGTGTGCAAATTGGTACCGGCCATGGATAGTGTCACTCCAATGTAGAGTATTTTTCCTCCCTCTTTGGAAACTTTATAAAAAGGACTGTTTTCATTATATGGCGTAAGTTGTCCAAAATGATCTTTCACAAAATACTTTGCTTTTGGACCAAGGGCTGAAACTGGTTCAGTGGGATGAAGGCTGCGAACAGCTTCAGGGAGCTGTCTAAAATACTCCGTTATCTTTCCGGTTTGTGATGGCGTGTTTAATACGTCGAATGAGGGCGTATTTTGTATGTAATCAAGTTGGTAAACATTATTGGGTGATGTAGGCATTAAGATATGTCCATCTGAACCAACAGTTTCTCGTAAGGCATCTACCAGTGTCTTTGGCCCTTCTTCCAAAAACCCGATACGGCTAAGGCTTGAATGAACCAGAACTATATCGCCTTCAACAATGCCAATATCTCGAAGATTCCTGACCAACTCCTCTCGCGTGATGGCCTTTTGTTGTTGAAGTTCGGAATTTCGTTTCTTTTTCTTTCTTCTTCTGTTCCAGTCCAGTAAAAATTTGGGCGTATTCTTTCGCACAAAATCCTTTATACTCATCTGCTCACAAATTTGTATGTAATAGTGCCTGATTGACTACCAGATGCTGACCCACTGTAATTGAACCTTGATTTTTTAGCGTAGCGCAATGCTTTGTCGATCATACATTCTGTTGCACCAGATGAAAGTGACGAGTTATATGAGGCTCCTTTGATATTACCCGCTTGATCCACCTTAATGTCAATTACAACTGTACCTGAACTGTTACAGGTATACCCCGGACGCGGAAGTGAATGTGCTTTTCTATTATCCAGTTTGTAAGATACCATAACCTCACCTGCATAGGCATTAGAGCCTTCTGTGTCTATATTCGAACGATCAAGCGTATTGTTATTATTCCTTTTATCGTTTTCTGTTTCAATGTCTGCACTTGATTTATTCTCCCCGCTATTATCGTGCGTTGCCTCCCACTCTTCAAAAAATTGTTGCTCTAATTCCCGCGCTTCATTTTCAACCTGTTTGTCAAGTTCTTGCGTAGAAAAGTTCTCGTATGATCTTTCTCTTTGATCATTAGCATCAGCAGATATATTGGCTATTTCTTGAGGAACGGATTCTTTTTTATTCAAATCAAGTTGTTTCATGATTTCCGGATCAAGTTCAACATCTTCAAGTGGCAAAAGAATTTCAGCTTCCGGGTCAATAGAGGCATACGGTCTTTCAAGCGTGGCAAAATTCGCATAAAAGAAAAAGACAACATGGATCAGTGCTGTACCAAGCAGGGCAAACTTATATTTCTCTATGTAATCTAAAAACGCGTCCATCAATCTTCTCTTCGAATAAATTTTTTATTCTGACAATTGTAATAAAAAACTTCACCTCCTTCTTCTAATTTTACCACTAATTCATCAATTGGTTCAATCTGTGTGTACTTGTAAGATAACAAAGTATCACCGGAAAAGGTAATCAAACCATACTTTCCAAGACTTTTTGCAATATATATTGAATCATTCAATGGACGTAGTTCTTCCTGCAACGGATCTATTAAGTAGTTCCCTTGTTTGTCTATAACTCCGTAAAATGGAGAAAGTTGCACTACGGCGGCATTACCTTTAAAGCTTTGTGCATACGTGTATTCAAAAGGAAGTACTTTTTGTCCTTTTCTATTGACGTATCCCCACTTATCTCCTTTCTTTACTGCAATTATTTCGCTATAAGACCCCACATCATCCCATTCTTTTTTGAATAGTTTATTACCAAGAGAATCAATAAGGTTGAACCCGTCTTCGTATTGAATTTTAGCATATCCTTTTTTAAATCGCGCAAGTAACCGGTACTCTGAATATGTTTCCACCCATTCCGGTAAAATGAAATTACCAGCAGTATCCAGGTAATTAAACTCGCCATCCATTTCAACAATACTTAAATTGTCAATAGGTTTTCCGATATAATCATATTCAAACGGGATTATAGTATCTCCCTTCAAATTAATTACTCCCCAATAATCTGCAGATAAGGCAGCATATTTGTCAGACCTGAAAAGGAAGAGGTCCTCATATTTAAATGGGATTAGGCTTGTTCCAAACTTGTCGATTACACCGTAGTAATCATTTTTACTCACTACAGCGGTTCCTTCTTCAAAGTCAAAAGCTTCGGTGTACTGTGGTTGAAGCCTTCGAATTCCTTTTGAATCAAAATAACCATACAAGTCATCTTCCAGAAAATAAGAAAGTCCTTCGCTAAGTGTTCCCAGATCTTCATATTCACAAGGAATAACGAAGTCACCATTTCTATCGATCATTCCCCAAAGTTCGTTTTGCTCAACCAAAGCATGCCCTTCACTAAAAGGCATAGCATCATCAAATTGAGGCTCCACTATTCTTTTTCCTAATTTATTGATATATCCATATTTATCTTTTGTGCGAATAACAGCCAATCCTTCCGTAAACCACTCAACTGAACTATAAATGGGTGGAATTACCACACGTCCTGACTTGTCACAGAACCCCCAACTACCTGAAGATTTAATTGGATAAAGAACTTTATCCGCTACGTTGTATTCAGCTGTGAGCTCTTCCTGGAACGGATACTCAGGATACTCATTCTTGAATTCCATAATATTTTGAGAGGAATATTCTTCCTGAAGCTTGGCGTTATAAAGATACTTCCACGCCTTATCTACATTTCTATTAGAAGGGAATTCAATAATAAAGTTGCGATAAGCCTCAACGGTTCCTGTTTTTGTAGCTATTTGATAGATTTTATTCTCTGCCTCATCTCTGTAAGGACTATCGGGATATGATTTGACAAAATTGACGTAATCCACAAAGCTATTGCTGAATGTTTTCTCCTGGTAAAGCGCTTTTTCCATAAGCGCTTTAGCTTCTTCTCTGAAATAGGAATCCGGATATGCTGCTATAAAAAATTCAAAATCTTCAGATCTACCAGACTTGACAGCATGCTGAAACGCCAATTGATCTCTTTTATAAATAGCAGAATCCAAATGAATGCTCCAGGGGTGTTTATCAATAAAATCCTGATAACCGTATATTGAATTTACGTCTACGGCCCTTCTGTAGTATAACTCAGATACTATATCCCTTTGTACCACAATTGCCGCGCTATCCACTCCTAGTTTATCATATTTCTCTTTTTTACTATCCTTTAAGCCAGGATATAAGAGAAATGAACGTTTAATTTTACTATAAGCCGAATCCAAATTGGAAAATGGATTGTCATTTCGGGCATAAATTATACTTAATCCATAAGCGGCAGGTACCGGATGTTTTTTTAATGATTTTTCAAAAAGTCGTTTTGCTTCAAAATAATTATAGATCTCAAGCGCTTCAAAGCCTTTTTTGAGCTTACCGGCATAGCCGGTAATCCCACAAGTTATCAGTACTATAAGAAAAATTACCCTCATCTTTTTAAATCGTCCAACAAAATTAAACTTTTCCCGTTTGTATTAATATAATAAGGCATTCTGAATACATTACGCTTTCTATTTATAATTATTCCACCAATTAATGTCTTACAATTAAGCTATACTTGTAAATTTGCACGCTTACACTTTTGAAGTGAATGGTAAAAATTGCTGACCGTATATTGTTTTATCTCATCTTAAAGCCACTTTCCTACTTTCCTCTGGGGTTACTTTACTTCTTCTCGGCTATAGTAGGATTTCTGACGTATTATGTTGTACGGTACAGACGCGCTGTGGTTCGCACCAACCTTAATAATGCATTTCCCAACAAATCTGAGACCGAAATAAAACGCATTGAAAAGGATTTTTATAAACGCTTCGTTGATTTTATTTTTGAAAGCATAAAGGCTGTCAGTATAACTGATGCCAGTTTGATGAAAAGAACCAGCATTAAGAATCCGGAGTTTATTCAGGATTTATTTGACAAAGGAAAGAACGTCATTGTAATTTGCGGACATATTAACAATTGGGAATATTATGCATTAAGTCTGCCAAAACAGGTTCCGTTCAAAACATTTTCTGTTTACCAACCACTCAAGAATACTTTTTACGATCGAATCCTCTACAAATCCAGAACGCGAAATGGAATGCGTTTGATTGAAACCAAACAACTGATTCCTTTCTTTAAGGAAGAAGTGAATGAAAAGCGAATGGTAGTGATTGTAAATGATCAATCCCCTTCAAATAAAGAAACTGCTTACTGGAATACATTTCTGAATCAGGAAACGGGCTGGAACATAGGTCCTGAAAAACTGGCCAGGAAGTTTGATTACGCAGTAGTTTTTGGTTACGCAAAACGAGTAAAACGTGGCTATTATGAAGTTGAGTTTAAATCGATAACTGAAGATCCGCAATCCTTGGAGGAAGGTGCTATTATTGACACCTACAGCAAAATATTGGAAGAACTGATTCACAAAACACCTGAGAGTTGGTTGTGGTCTCATAAGAGATGGAAACATTCAAGGAAGACTTCTAATTAATGCGTAAATTCAACACGCTATGTCTGCAACACCTTTAGCTGAACGAATGCGTCCGCAGTCCATTGATGATTACATTGGGCAGGAACATATATTAGGTGAAGGTACCGGTTTGAGGAAAGCCATAACTTCCGGTAATATTCCTTCCATGATATTTTGGGGACCTCCGGGAGTTGGTAAAACTACCCTGGCACAAATCATAGCCAACACCGTTGATCGTCCTTTTCACGCGTTAAGCGCCATCAACTCTGGTGTAAAAGACATCAGAGAAATTATCAGTAAGGTAAATTCTCAAGGATTATTTGGAAATAAAAATGCCATCCTATTTATAGATGAGATTCACCGATTCAGTAAATCCCAACAAGATTCGCTTTTAGGTGCTGTTGAAAAAGGTATTATTACACTGATAGGGGCTACAACGGAGAACCCATCTTTTGAAGTGATCTCAGCATTGTTGTCCAGGTGCCAGGTATACACCTTAAAACACCATTCAATTGAAGAGCTAACGCAATTAATGAACAGAGCTATTCAGCAGGACCCTGAACTTAAAGGCAAAAACATTAACCTGAAAGAAACTGCAGCACTATTCAAAATATCCGGTGGTGATGCCAGAAAATTACTCAACGGACTTGAAATGGTCATCTCCCAAACCGGGGGGGATACAATTGACATTACAGATGATCTGGTAACCTCAGTATTACAGCAGAATATTGCCAGTTATGATAAAGATGGTGAGCAGCATTACGATATCATTTCTGCCTTTATCAAATCTATTAGGGGAAGTGACCCGAATGCTTCTCTTTATTGGCTTGCCCGAATGGTTGAAGGAGGTGAAGACCCTAAATTCATTGCGCGCCGATTGATTATTTCTGCTTCAGAAGATATTGGCCTGGCCAACCCGAATGCTTTGATTATTGCCAATGCGGCTTTTGACGCTATCAACAAAATTGGTTGGCCCGAAGGTAGAATTGTCCTTGCTCAGGCCACGGTATACCTGGCTACATCTCCCAAAGGAAATGGATCTTATATGGCCATTAAGCAGGCGCAAAGTCTGGTGAAACAAACCGGAAACCTACCTGTTCCACTTCACTTGCGAAATGCACCTACCGAATTGATGAAAGATTTGGGATATGGTGAAAACTACAAATATTCTCATGATGGGGGCAACAACTTCATCAATCAGGAATTTATGCCGGATGAAATTACAGGAACTAACTTTTTTAAAGCCGGTTCTTCTAAAAAGGAACAGGAGATTGCCCAAACCATTAAAAACCTTTGGGGAGATAAGTATTCTACTTAAGTGAGGTCACAACCTACGTGAATAAGGACGCAAAAAACATATCAAAAATTGCGGCATGGTTTAAAGCAATGCGACTACGCACATTACCGCTTAGCTTCAGCGTGATCCTGATGGGGAATGCACTGGCTTATGCTTTTGGAGATAGTTACCTAATGTCGTCTTCTTACCAACAATCCAACTGGAATATTTTTTATCTCACGCTACTTACAACATTATTTCTTCAAATACTCTCTAATTTTGCTAACGATTACGGTGATGCACAAAAAGGAGCAGATGATTCAGGGCGTATCGGTCCGGAAAGAGCCATTCAAAGTGGAGCTTTAAGTAAACAAGAAATGCTGGTCGGAATTGTGGTCATGGCTCTTTTGTCATTAATTTCAGGCATATATCTTCTGCTGTATTCTTTTGATTTTCAAATCCACTGGATCTTTTTTGTTTTTCTGATAGTGGGATTAGGCGCAATTGCAGCGGCAATTAAATATACCGTGGGCAAAAGAGCTTACGGTTATTCAGGCCTGGGAGATGTGTTTGTATTTATCTTCTTCGGATTAGTCGGAGTTATTGGATCATTTTATTTACAGTCTCACAGAATTGATTGGATCTTATTGTTTCCGGCTATAACTATGGGCTGTTTTTCAGTTGCTGTGTTGAATTTGAATAATATGCGGGATAGGGAAAATGATCAAAAGGTAGGGAAAAGCACCCTGGCCGTTTTATTGGGTTTTGAAGGAAGTAAGATTTACCATTTTATTCTGTTCTTGCTGGCGTATTTAGCTTTTCCTGTGCCCGTGTTGGGAAGTATAGAATTTGACCAATGGCTCATTGTAGTAGCTCTCCTTCCTATCTTTATATTTCATGTATTTCATATTACCAAGGTGTTTAGTGTTGAAGATCCTGCAGATTATGACCCGGAATTAAAGAAAATTGCCTTATCCACCTTTGCATTTGCCCTTATCTGTTTCTTAATTGTAATTTTGGCTTAATGAGAATTGATATTCTGACCATATTACCCGGATTACTGGAAGGCCCGCTAAGTGATTCTATTATGAAGCGTGCTCAGGAAAAGGGCCATGTTGAGATTCACATACATAATATCAGGGACTACTCTACTCACCGACAAAAAAGTGTGGATGATTATCAATATGGTGGCGGAGCAGGAATGGTTATGACCATCCAACCGATTGCCGATTGTATTGAAAAGCTAAAATCAGAACGAAAATATGACGAGATCATCTACATGACACCGGATGGTCAGGTTTTGGAGCAAAGTATCTGTAATCAATTGTCAACACTGAAGAACATCATTATCCTTTGCGGTCACTATAAAGGTGTTGATCAAAGGGTGAGAGATTTATTTGTCACCAGGGAAATTTCTATTGGATCATACGTTTTATCTGGTGGAGAATTAGGTGCTGCGGTGTTGACTGATGCAATAGTGCGCCTCATTCCAGGTGTGTTGAATGATGAGACCTCTGCCCTCACCGATTCATTTCAGGATTCACTATTAGCTCCGCCTGTTTACACACGACCCGAAGAATACAAGGGACATAAAGTTCCTGAAATTTTATTATCTGGTAATACAGCTAAAATTGAAGATTGGCGTCATGAAGAGAGCGTTAAACGCACGAAGGAAAAGCGACCGGATTTGTTCAATAATGGAGAATAATACAAGGGTCAATTTACCTAAGAAAGCGCAAACGTAATAGGAATTGTATAACGCACCCTTACAATTTTACCGCGCATAGAGCCTGGTTTCCATTTCGGCATCAATTTGATGACACGAATGGCCTCATCATCCAACAACTGATGCGCTCCACGTCTGATCTTAATATCGGTCAAACTCCCATCCTTCTCCACAATAAACTGCACATAAACTTTTCCTTGGATACGCTTTTCTTTTGCCGTTGGCGGATACTTTATATGTTCACTAATGAATCTTTCCATGGCTTCTGCTCCACCAGGAAACTGGGGCATCTGCTCAGGCATATCATAAACCATCTCAGTTTTTGTGGTGTCCTGAGGCAAGTCCATTGCGTTAGTAAATTGAGAGGATAATAGCGCAATGCCGAGTATGAACAATCTTTTCATTATAATATGGGATAGGTTTACTACTAATTTAAGCGATTTTAATCAGCTTTCATAATCAAACGAAAACTTTAAAAATAGCCATACAATATAAATCAAAAATTTTGCCAAAATTGTAATTGGTGAGCGAATTATTAATCAGTGACTTACTTACAAGCTTGTTTTCAGAAAAAAAACGATATAAATTTGTTACAAGATGAAAAATCTGCTATTGCTTTGTTGTATCCTACTAATTGTGTCTTGTAAAAAAGATACTATTCAGTATTCCTTTGAAGGAACAGTGACAGATAATACCTCCGGATCAGGATTGTCTGGTGCTACCGTTAAAGTTTATCAAAAGCCATTTAATAATTCGGTTTCATCCAATACCTTTGAACTTGTCGGCACTGACAATACTGATGCAAATGGACATTATACTGTAATTTTTGACCGCGAGAAGGTCACTGAATTCAAAATATTAATTACAAAAGAGGGGTATTTCAATTACGAAATGATTGTTGGTTCAGCAGATGTTTCTTCAGAGAACACCAATGTATTCAATGCCAACATGGATGGTAAATCCTGGGCACAGTTTACGATTAAAAATGTGGTACCTGCCGATCCGGGAGATGATCTCACCCTGATTTTTTATGAATACCGAAAGGGATGTAACGGGTGTATAGCGTCAGATTACAATTATTTTTCGGGTGTGGTTGACACAACGATTACTTATGCCAATACAGCTGCACAATACTTGAAGTTCACGTATATAGATGTTTCCGGTGGACAATCTACAACCGATTCAATTTACATGACACCGAACGATACGATTTTCTACTCAATTACTTACTGATTCTCTACCAAATACGCCAGTCATTTTCCAGCACTTCTGCCCTGTTGGTCGGCTGTTGTCTACCGTCAGTTAAATTAAATACTTCTGTCCGAACAAAACTATTCATCTCACTCAGCATAATTTTTCCATCTGAATTAATATCAGCCTTACCATTCTTAATCCCATTTAAAAAGCAGTACGTAAATACGCCGTTATTCCATTCTCCTCCTTCCATAGCATATTCCATACCTCCAGCGGAAGAAATAATCACCGTACCTGAAGATTTGCGAACATCATTAAATAACTCCTTCATCAGTTCAAAACTATTGTTGAGTCCAACACGTTTAAGGCTGGTTGAATTTACCGCTCTGAAATTGACATCACTTCCGGCATCTGTAGCATTTTCCTCTTCAACCATGGCCACTTCTTCCTTGTCAATTTCACCAGAATGACAGGCGTCTATCATTATTAACTTTTTTCGGGCAGGTATTTCATCCAAAATATCCTCAAATACTTCATAGGGTATACCTCTGTTTGCCGGGTCTTTAAAATCAATATCATAAGATGCCAGAAAATAATTTAATTCAACATCCAGGATACCATGACCAGCGAAAAACACACACACGGCATCATCAACATGAGTCTTCATCAATTCTTCTTTGATCCCTTTAATTGACTCCAGGGTCACTTGTTCATTGGTCAGTTCCTTTGTTATCACTTGGCTGAATGGCTCAACAGGACCGTTATAGAGACTTTGGATATCGCTTGCATCTTTTGCTGCATAGGTTAAATTAAAGTCGGATTGTTCGTATTCAGAAACGCCGATAGTATACAGGTAAAGGTTAGGTTTTCTGCTCTTTTCCGGTTGGTAATCAATAACCACATTTGATGGGACGGACTCAACCCCTTTTTCATTCATAACAGAAACATCTATAAAATTCTTCCCTTCAGAAAGGATGATGTCAATCTCATTATTATAATCTTTTAAAGATTTACTTCTGAGTGGAATACCATTTTTTCCATGAATTGGTACCTCATTGACTCTCACAAGCAGCCTATCCAAGTTATATTTTTCATCAACAGCAGCGATATTGAGCTTTAACTTGCCCTCTTCAGTTTTTACAGGAATTTCCATGCTATTTGTTATCGAAGCCGTTGGTAAATGGAAGGTTCCGTCTAACATCTCCTCCGTAAACCCAAGGCGTTTTAAACGTTTTTTATACGCATAGTAGAAGGGTTTGATCAAATCCTGATTGCTTGCTTCCATACTCTGAATGATAATATCCGGTCGGTTGTATTTTAAATCAAACTGACTGAAAGGATAAATGTTGATTCCCTTAACAAAATGGATAAGTCGCTTCGCTCCTTTTGTAGCGTAATAATATTGTGAAGGCGTGACAATCGCATAGTCATTCGGACCAGTATTAATGAGGCTAACCATTTCATAACCCTTTTCAAGATTCCACACTCTCCTACTTCCATCATAAGAGCTAGAAATAAGTCGAAGACCATCATCCGAGAATCGCGTTTGTTGAACAAAAGAAGTATGCGCTTCTAATGTATGTAGACGTTCACCCGTTTGAAAATTATGAACATATATATTAAACCCGGCAGATGTAGCGAAAGAAACGTATTTTTCATCCTGGCTGACATTAAATGCGGATACATCAATTCCCTGGCAAGAAGTTTCAAAAACACGTTCTTCGGTAAGAATATCCCATACTATAATTTGTGTATGATAATCTCCATTTTCATCTCTCACCATTGTGGATCCCATTAGGTATTTATTGCTGTCATCAACCAAACGGCTCGCCGAACCCACCCCATTTTTTTCATTCGGAAATATCTTCACTTCACCTGTTTCCAAGTTCAATTTACGGTTAATCATACCGATTGAATCTGTAATGATAATGTTAGGATCAGCAGTAAACAAAACCTTATTTGCATTATCTATTTCGCGGACTATCTTTCCTGATTTACTCTCACAGATTTTTACTTTGAAATGCACCTGCATATCACCGATTTTTGCTTTTCCCTGCTCAAGAAACGCATAATACTTACCATCCGGAGAAACATCTAGCAAATAACTGGTCTCATTCGTTTTAACAGATCTTCCCGCTTTTTTCTTCTTTTCTACATCAACAGGGAAATATTCTCGGTGCGCCATATTTTCGTTATATGTCTCACAAATCACATATTTCTTATCAGCCGAAGGCATAAAGTTTATCAACCCTTTTACTTTCACATTTTGAACATCAGGAAAATCCCAAATTCGGATATTCTCAACACCACAAGTGACCGCTGTCCGGGTCCCTGGTAAAAAAATAACCCCCCATCCAGAATACGGAACAATTTTAAGCGCACTAATCGTTTTTGCGGTTTCCAAATCAACGATATGCGATTCTAAAAACGCGTATTTAGAATCAGGACTAAAGGCAAAAATTGCGTGCATAACCGTGTCAACCGCAGGTCCTAGTTTGCCTTTATATTTTGTGTGAACTTCATAGGCATGTGGAACAAGGTTCGTATTGCCATAAGGATTGGGGATGATTTTATAAACCAGAGAACTTTTTCCGTCCGGTGCTTTATATTCAAGAGGAGTTTTCTTTCCACTATACAAGTGAATGTTAGATGTGATTCGAATAGGCTGTTGATACGTATAGTTGTTATAGTCAAAAGCAGGTCCTGTAATCAGGGTTGATTTGCCTGTTGCGATATCTACTTCATAGGTGTCATGAGTCATCATCATGCCCACTATCAATTTGGTATTATCTTCAGAGAACCAAATGGAATCAGCAGATTTGGAAATATTGTCTGCATAATTGACATTTCTGATCATGCGTCCTGTCTTCACATCCCAGATAGTGACGGCATCATAAAGCGCCTGTGCAACAAAGCGATTATCCGAACTAAAGGCAGAAGCTTGAGACATAGATAAGCCCGTAGCAATGACTACCTGAACATTATCTTCTTGTGCTTTTGCTGCAAAATTTAGGGTTAACACACATGTTAACACACTAATATTCAATAATTTTAGTTTCATCTAAAACTTTTAGATTTTTATTATATAAATCGCGGTATCCGTCGAAAATTCAGCAGATTAAATATACAAATCCTGTTCCTTTCAACAATACTTTTGTATATTAACATTCAATCCCTAAATCTCGACCCTATGGAAAACCTGATTTTACATGGCTCTGAGAAAACTCCACACTTCAATCTATTGACCAATGGCGACATCAGCTTTGGTGGTGTATCTATGCCAGAAGATGCCGCTGATTTTTACTTTAAAATATTAGACTGGGTAAGCGATTATTACCGCGACCCGAGCAAGGAAACGTTCATAACGGTTTCTTTCAGGTATTTGAACTCTGCCAGTTCGAGCATGATCTTTAAAATGTTCCAATGCTTTGACAGGTTGCAGAAAAGTGGCAAGACAAAAGTGAAGTGTGCGTGGTATTACGAGGAGTCGGACAAAGGAATGAAAGATTACATTTCAAGAGTGATGGAGTACGCCGAGTCAATTGACTTTAAGGTGTATCCCACGGATAACATTTTGGATGCTCAGGCGTCTTGAAGTAGTTTTCTCTTTTGCAGATATTGCCAGCATAAAAATGTGCACGCACCAGTGACGTACATGACTATATCATACGGATCTGCTGTGTAGCTATTACTTTGAGCGGGTAAATAATATTCAAAGTAAACGGACCAATACAAGGTAACAAACAACACCGCTCCTACAGGTAAAAACCTGGGGCTTCTTTTTCCCTGACGCTGAAAAAAGGGGACCCTTTGAACCAGAAACAAGATCAAACAAAAGACAATCGGCATACATAGTAGATCCGTTATATAATTCTTAAAGACTCCGGTTATCTGAATACCACTCAGCAGCATTATTCGCACAGTAAAATAGGCAACTGTACACGAAACAAAATATGGATGATTTAAAATTCTCATCAAGCATTGGCCATTGCTGCCATCCAGGCTACTACAGCCCCCATTAAGCCTACAAAAACAAAAAGCGAATAGAGCGCATAGTACCCCCAACGGACGAGCAGATACCTGGAAGATCGTGCGCGGTTGAGATATACTTCCATTTTAGAGGGTTTCGCTTCTTTCTGTTCTTGCCGAAGCTGAATTTCTTTCTCTTTATCCAGAGCTTTGGGGGATAGAGGCTTTTTACACTCAACGCAATAATCCTCATCCTTATTCCAGGTGCCGCAGTTCAGGCATTTTCTTTCAATCATTGGATCTAATTAGAATGTGCGAAATATACTAAGACATTTAAAAAAACTACACATCTTTTCAACCAACCTCTTAATAGGATCAGAGAACTTGGTCCTTGAATCAATTAAAGGTGAATCTCTTAAACAAATCCAATAACAATTTCTTAGATTAGAGACACACAAATTCTGATATGGAGGATTTCTTAAACTGGTACTTTTCATGGAGGTATAGTATTGTGCTCGCAGTTGGATTGCTCATGGTTTGGATGTTTTCCATGATGGTTGTTTCAAAGAAACTGGGTGGATTCAAGCAGCTCCAGAAAAAATGGTGGTATTGGACAGGTACACTTTTACTGGTTATAAATATTCCATTATTAAATTGGATTAATCCAGAATACTGGGGTTACGGTAACCCACTCTATTTTTCATACATTCAGGTTACAGATGACCATGTTCTTTTGTATGATCAACAGTATTCTTACCATGAAGAAAGAAACAGCAGTGATAATCATGCAACTGAGGTTCCCAATTTACGGGCGCACGTGGTAGATCCGGTGCAACGAAAAAAATTATATACTGATCATATTGGCGATTACTATTTCCCAAGACAGATTGGTCGTCAAGCGATTATAATTGAGAACAATACCTATTCTGACTACACCGCACGGGATGAAATTCAATCCGTAGTGCGTTATAATGTTGACAAAAAGAAAACGGAACTGCTTGCAGAGGATGGCTTAATAATCCAAATTGATGGAGAGGAGGCCGAAGTTTTTGACATTTATGAGGATAAGGACAGAATTCGAATTAAAACTTCTGTAGGTAAAGTAGCTGAACTCAGTGAAAATGAACCTGTCTTTCATTGGTTAACCCAGGAGATGCGAGAAGAAGCCGGTGTTAAATACTATCTCTATTCCAATCAACTTCATCCAGATAATAAAGACCTGGCAATTGATGGTGAAGCCACAGATTTAAGCTTCTTACAAGGTAATCTGGTCAACCAGCATAACTATAATGGAAAGTCTTTTGCCATGATTTATTCATTGAACAGTTTGAAAAAAACGAATCCCAAGCTCAGCCTGGTGAACCACTCAGGCCAACTCCTATGGGAAGTAAATCTCGAACAACTCAAAAAATTATCCGGACGCAGTGATCTAAAATACATTCACCGCTCTATTTTAGCTTTTGATAAGTGTTATATCACGTCTGCGAATGTCCTGTTTGAGTTTGATTTAATGACCGGTAAACTGAATTGGTTTTTGGCATTATAATTTGCGCAATTTATGGGCAAAAAAAATCCCGGAGCCACCTTGTGATTCCGGGATGTAAATTTATATGGGTAAAAAATTAAACTACTTTAACATTGACCGCATTTAAACCTTTTTTGCCTTCCTGAAGTTCGTACTCTACTTCGTCGTCTTCCTGGATGGCGTCAATTAATCCTGAAATGTGAACAAAATGTTCTTTCTTCGTTTCATTGTCTATAATGAAACCAAAACCTTTTGTTTCATTAAAGAATTTTACTTTTCCTTTATTCATTGATAATAACATTATTTGGCGTGAAGGTACGGAAATAAACGGATAAATAAAAAAAGGGGGCAAACAAGTTGCCCCCTAACCCTTAACCTGTAATCGTCATAATTGATCCGTTTACAGTCTTATAAACGGAAATGAGAAATAAAGGTTTCACTTTAGATTAATTTTATCTAAACGAATTTCAATATTATTGAAATACATTTTAGATATAACCAGATTAAATAATCGTCTAATGTTGGGGAGAGTCTTCAAACGTCTTTAACTCCAGCTTCTCACCGTCAAAGACAGCATACGTAAAATGATTGATCCAGTCTCCCAGGTTCATGTATTTAGCATTGTTCGGTAAGTCGATTTCCATGGGCAGATGCCGGTGTCCAAAAATGAAATAGTCAAAATGCTCCTTTTCTAGAATTGATTTTGAATACTGAATCAGCATTTCTTTTTCTCCGTAAAAGGTATCATCTTTTTCTGCCGTTGCCGCTCGACTTTTTCGTGAGAAAAAATTTGCCAGGCCGATACCAAAATTGGGGTGTAATCTTGCAAACAACCATTGGCAAACTCGATTTCTAAAAACTTTTTTGATGAATTTATAGCCCCTATCCCCTGGCCCAAGGCCATCTCCATGGCCAATAAAAAACTTTTTACCTGAATATTCCCGTTGTATTTCTGTTTTATGTAACTCTACTCCCAGTTCTTCTGGGATATAGTCAAAGATCCACATATCATGATTACCGATAAACCAATGAACCGGAATTCCACTATCTGTAATTTCAGCTATTTTTCCCTGTAATCGTACAAAACCTTTGGGTATCGATCGTTTATATTCAAACCAGAAATCAAAGACATCCCCCATCAAATAAATTTCCTCCGCTTCATCCTTAATACTGTCCAACCAGCGGATGATTTTTTTCTCTCTTAACAGGCTACTTTCCCGATCAGGAGCGCCCAAGTGAAAGTCTGATGCGAAGAATATCTTTTTTGACATTAATGCCCAAAGATAGTTTTTAATTGATTTACCAACTCAGCACCGCGTATGTTGGTGCCAATAATTTTCCCTTCCCTGTCTATCAACACCGTAAAGGGAATTGTTTTTACCATATACGCTTTCGCTGCTACTGAATTCCAGTATTTTAAATCGCTGACATGATATGGCCAAACCAGTCCATCCTGTTCAATTGCACCTTTCCACTTTTGACCGTCTTTATCCAGAGAAACTGAATAAACGGTAAATCCTTCATCTTTGTATGTATGATAAAGATTTACAACATTCGGATTTTCTCTTCGGCAAGGCGCACACCAGGATGCCCAGAAATCAAGGAGAACAACGCTTCCTTTAAGTTCTGACAGTCGTAAAGTATCTCCTTCAGGATTTGGCAGTGCGATATCTTTTGCCAAATTACCCGGTTCTAAAAATTTCCTTGCTTCTTTTTGCTTTATAATCTCTGTGGTCTGTTTAGCAATATTCTGAATAGTCGGTGACTGCGGGAATGATTTTGTCAAGAGTTCCACCACCGTTTTGTACAATTTCCATTCTCTATCCTGATCTATTGCGTTTAATGTTACCACTATAGCTGGTGAGGATGAAAATTTATTGATGAAGTTATTTCGCTTTTGATAGAAGTCTTCCGCAATAGGTTTAAAGTAAGCATCAACTTCAGGTCCTTTGGTTCTATCCACTCGTATAACGCGCGTCAATGAGTCTTTTACCTTATTAAATGAGGCATAAGTGGATATAAATTGATTCATCACTTCAGAATCTTCAGAACCAACAACATTTGAAAGATCCATGATATCCTTAATGTCGCCATAGACTTTTAGGCTATCACCAGCGTGAAGAATTAAGTTGAGCAATTGATTATTTTCAAATTTCAAGAAATAATAATCTTCAAAAGGAAGGTCATAATCAAACGCAAATTTTCCGTCTTCATCCAGCTTTACAGTTAGTAAAGGAGCTCTTACCCCTCCTTTGTTTTGATTTCCAAAATCTACATTTTGATCTCCGGCTCCCACAATTTGACCGGAGATATGCACTTTGCCAACAACGTTCTTATTTTGCGGTCCGATTTGCTGTGCCAGTACGGACCCTGAAATCGCGATCAAAAAAATAAGTGTCAATTGTTTAAGCATAATGTAGTTTTTACCCTAAGATTTCCTGCAATTTTTGTTCCAATTGTTCACCTCGTAGGTTTTGGTCAATAATGTGCCCTTCTTTATCCAATAAGAAGGTGGCCGGTATAGAATTTACTCCATAAATAGCCGCAGCTTCAGACTGCCATCCTTTCAGGTCTGAGACGTGATAAGGCCATGAAAGGTTGTCATTTTCAATGGCTTTGACCCAATCATCCTTTTTAGAATCTAAAGACACCGAGTAAATGGTGAATCCTTTATCCTTGTATTTGTTATATGTTTTAACGACGTTTGGATTTTCCATGCGGCAAGGCCCACACCAAGAGGCCCAAAAATCAATCAGGACAACTTTACCTCTGAGGGAGGATAATTTAATTTCATTCCCATCCGGGTCATTAAAAGCAAGTTCAGGTGCCAAATCCGTCAACGGTGCTTTATTCAACTCTTCAAGTTGAGCTAGCGTGTTATCTATGCTCCTGTCAATATATGAAGGATAGGCTGAATACGGATACTTCTCTTTCATGGCAGCAGAAACCTTTTCGAAGTATGCAAGGTGTGTTGAATCAAAATTTGTCATTCCAGAAGGCGGATAAAAATCACGAAGCATAATCCATGATACAGGAGAAGCCGGATTTTCTTCAATAAATTCAATGGAATAATTCCTGCAGATCAAATTCAAACTATCCATCTGCTTATAAAAACGGTTCTTTGCGACAGTATCCGTTGCCGCAGATGCTTGTTCATGGAATGCATAGATCTGATCGTAATAAGGTTTACAAAAGGCTGTATATTCCTTGTAATCTTCAGAGTTCTGATCGCCAGTAATTGTATAATTGTCACCTATACCAGGGAACGAGCCTGTGATCTCGATATCGTCAGCTGTTTCATCCGGAAAAATGTAAATTTTGTTATTTACCGTATTTGTTAATGAAGGGTTGTTTGGTCCAAACTGAATCATATACTCTCTCATTTCCTCAGTATCTGTCCAAAGTTCGAATGTTCCATTTTCTATGAGTGCAGAATCCACCATTCTGTTGCCACTTTCCTCATCAAATACCCACATTCTCACTTTTTGATTTTCTGCTCCGGAAATTTCGCCAGTTATTTTAATGCCTTCTCTCGATTCGTCAGCATCTTGCCCCTCGCCTTCTCCACTACAGCTTGTAAAACCACACAACACGATACCTATTCCAATAAAACTTCCTATACTTTTCATGATTCTACCATTTCGTTAATTAGTTTACTAGCTGACTTGGGGTCTGCTTTCCCTTTACTTTTCTTCATGAGTTGTCCCATCAGGAATCCCATTAATTTTTTTTCACCGGCTTTAAACCGTTCAAATTCATCCGGATTCTCTGCAAACACCTCCTCAATTAGTCCTTTAATACTGTCTTCATTTGAATCCTGAATCCAGTCATTCTTTTCTGCCAATGAGAGTGGTGAGGCATCTTCCAGCAACATTACCGGAAACAACTTTTGAGACGCCAGGTTATTGGATACCTTTCCGGAATCAATGAGCACTATTAGCTCTGCTATTCGTTGTGCAGTGATTGGAAATTCACGAATATCAATGGCTTTTTCATTGAGGTACGATTTAACATCCCCCATCAACCAGTTGGCTGCAGCTTTGTAATTATCTGTATGTGCTATTATATCTTCAAAATAAAGGGCAATATGCTTTTGATCCGTTAAGATTCCTGCATCATACTCTGATAATCCCAATTCATTGACATACTTTTTGAACAATTCATTAGGAAGCGGTGGCATATCTGCCGTAATTCTTTGGATATGTTCTTGAGTTACCTTTATTGGTTGAAGATCTGGCTCAGGAAAGTAACGGTAATCCATAGCCGCCTCTTTTGTTCTCATGGCTACTGTTTCGCCAGTTAACGCATTAAAATTTCGGGTTTCCTGGTAAATTTTTTCTCCCTTTTCAATAGCCAGAATCTGTCGTTCTATCTCATGCTCAATTGCGCGTTGAACATTTCTAATGGAGTTCATGTTCTTTACCTCCACTTTAACACCAAATTCACCGGCATCTTTAAGCATCACCGAAACGTTGGCATCACAACGCAAGGAACCTTCCTCCATATTCCCATCACAAATATCCAGGTACCGCACCAATTTTCTTATTTCTGAAAGGTAATTGTACGCTTCTGTGGAGGTTCGGATATCCGGTTCAGAAACAATTTCAATCAACGGAACTCCGGCCCGATTCAGATCGATTAAAGTATTGAACGGATCAATATCATGAATACTTTTACCGGCATCTTCCTCCATGTGGATACGCGTTAAACCAATCTCCTTTTCCTTGCCCTCATCATCCTTTATTAACACTGATCCACCCGAACAAATTGGGGTTGTGTCCTGTGTAATTTGGTATCCTTTTGGCAAATCCGGATAAAAGTAATTTTTACGAGCAAAGTGTTGAAATTCAGAAATATCGCAACGACAGGCTATTCCCATTTTTATGGCATAATCTATCGTTTTTCGATTCATTTTTGGTAAAGTACCCGGATGCCCGAGCGTAATTACGCTAACGTTGGTATTGGGTTTTGAACCGTACTCATTTTTATCATTTGAGTACGCCTTGGATGCGGTCAACATCTGCGCGTGAACTTCCAAACCAATAATAGCTTGATATTTATCTCGTATTTCTTTACTCAATGTCATTATATCCGACTAATCAATTCTTTCATAATGGTAGTCATCTGAGGCTCTTTACCTTTTGCAATTGCAATTACCTGCTCCACAGTTACTTCTTCAATTTTGCCTTCTACCCCTAAATCTGTAACAATTGAAATGGCAAAACACGGAATATCCATATGTCTGGCTACAATTACTTCAGGTATCGTTGACATACCAACAGCATCAGCACCAATTGCTCTAACAAATCTGTATTCAGCTGGCGTTTCAAGCGTTGGACCCGTCATAGCCGTATATACACCTTGTGACACTTTAATCCCTTTCTCCCTGGCTATTTCGATTGCCATACTTACCATTTTCTTGTCATAAGGCTCTCTCATATCCGGAAAGCGTGGTCCCAATTCATCAATATTAGGACCGATTAACGGGTGAGATGGAAAAATATTGATATGATCATTGATAATCATAATCTCACCAACTTCAAAATCAGGATTTACACCACCTGAAGCATTTGAAAGGAACAACTTTTTAATCCCCAGCATTTTCATGACACGGATAGGGAACGTAACTTCCTGCATGGAGTAACCTTCGTAATAATGAAATCTACCCTGCATAGCAACCACCATCTTCCCGCCTAATTCACCGAACAGTAATTTTCCTGAATGAGACTCAACTGTAGATACCGGGAAATTTGGGATATCCTTATATTCAAGACTGTATTTAACGTCTATTTCGTTTCCTAAACCTCCTAAACCAGTTCCAAGTACAATACCAATTTCCGGTTGTTCCGGCACTCTTTCGTGTATATATTCTGTTGTCTCAATTATTTTCTTCCACATAGTTTAGGATAAGTTTGTTAAAAGCGTCCTCTTCATCTATTTTAACCTCAATTCTTTGGTAACACCACGGATAATCTTTGATACACTCCATAAGTTCAGGAGACATTAATCGCATAGCGTCTTTTTCAGTGGTGAC
Source organism: Crocinitomicaceae bacterium (assembly GCA_014762645.1). Lineage (GTDB taxonomy): Bacteria > Bacteroidota > Bacteroidia > Flavobacteriales_D > Crocinitomicaceae > Paracrocinitomix. The sequence continues at coordinate 51,029 of JABURP010000017.1, read as the reverse complement.
GATCACCGAATTTTCATGCGCGAATTTATTAAATAAATTATGAATCTCCTTAAGCTCCGTAGCCTTAAATTTATGGTGATCCCCGAATTTGAAGTGTTGAATGATCTCCGTATTGGCGGATATTTTTTCAATCAAAGGAGTAGGATTTGCTATACCAGTCACAACCACAACCTTTTTGCCGTCTAAGGAAAGTTGATTTCCTTTAAAATCTACCACGTCACCATACCTAATTTTTGAAAAGAAGATTTTCTGATGATTTTCAGGTTTAATACGGAGTTTCATGCGCGTTTTATCTTCTTCTGTAAGATCTTGTGGACATTTCGTTACGATAATAATATCCGCTCGTTTTTTTCCTGATCTACTTTCACGTAAGTTGCCTACGGGTAGAATGAAGTCTTTATAATAGGGATCTGAATAATCCGTTAAAAGAATATTTACCCCTGCAAATATTTTCCGGTGTTGAAAAGCGTCATCCAATAAAAGGACTTCAATATCTTCGTGTTCTCTGAAGAGATCCATAGCTCCAAGTACCCTGTCGGCCTCTACCGAAACAATTACACGATCACCAAACTTGCGATAATATTGTAACGGTTCGTCTCCAATTTGCTCTGCCGTGGAATTCTCATCCGCAATAATAAATCCTCTTTGCTTTCTGCCAAATCCGCGACTCAGTGTGGCTACTTTATGGTTGTCTTGCAACAAACGAATGAGGTACTCCACGTGTGGTGTCTTACCGGTTCCTCCCATATTGAGATTACCAACATTTATTACGGGCACGCCAAACTTTGAAGACTTCATGATTCCCTTCTCATAAAAGCGGTTGCGTACACTGGTTATAACCCAGTAAATAAATGCAATAGGAAAAAATATGAAGCGTAAGATTTTCACAGCCTACAAAGGTAAGCTTCTACAGTAAAGAGCGCGTATTAATGTAATATGAACCTTCATTTTTTTAACAAAAAAGGTCTTCCATTTAGCTGGAAGACCTCATGTGATTTAGTACTGTTAACTACCTTAGTTTGCTCTTGCCAGTGTCATGACGGAAGTCATAGTTCCACAAGAATTGAGAAAATTAGCATCTGAAAAGGTCGCCGATACTGTTAAGTCATTGTATTCTTCTACCCATGTAACCGTACATGCATCCATATCCCACTGGGAGTTATCGTTGAATGTCACACCATTTAAAGGGCTTAGAGTAAAACTGTTAGCCTGTGTCACTTCAGCATAAAGTGAGTATGGAACACGATTGGATAAATTAATGATATTCAAACTATCCGAAGTAAGTGAAGCAGAAATCACCAAACTCATAGACTCTGTAGTTTGACCACAACCAGTAGAATTATTAATGGTGATTCCAGTATAAACTCCGTCAAATTTGTATGCATAACCGGTAACTCTTACCTGTCTTTCATACGAGCTTTCTTTGTTTCCGTTTTTCGCAGTGAGTGTAACTGTATAGTCACCTGGTTCGGACCATGAATGTTTTGCCACTTGTTCCTCTGAAATATTGCCATCACCAAAATCCCAATGGTAAGATTTTGCATCCATGTAATCTGGTGTCATAATTATTTCTTCACCTTTTTCGATATAGTGACTGTCGTAATTATCATCCAGTGTAAAGTTTGCATTTGGTGTTTTCTTACATGAGGTGAAAACGAGAAAAATCAATGCTAAGAATACAGATATATTTATGTTTTTCATAGTGTAAGTATTTGGTAAATAGAATTGTAATATTTACACTAAAGAAATAAAATATTTTTAGAGATATCAAAATTTTTCCTATAAAATCTAAAAGGATTAAAAAGTACACTTTAGCTAAGGATATCAATTAAATCCTGGAAATTTTTCCTGAGTACTTTACGCATTTTATCGGCACGTTCCTGATGAAACTCGCGTTCAGAATCATCCATGTAGAGATTTTTGTTTCTTTCTAGCTGGAGTGCGTGCGCGTTTTTATCAGGTTGTCCAAAATAGCGTGTGATGTGCCCTCCTTTAAACGGGTCATTGTGATTCAACTGGTAATTTGACGCCAGATTTTTTAAAGCAACACCAATTAATTCAGGATCAGCAGATGTTTCATCATTATCACCCAATATCATCTCCGGAAAAGGATCTTTTCGAATGGTAGGTACGTGGTGACGAATAGAATGTGCATCCCATAAAAGAACCTTCCCAAATTTGTCAACCCTCTTTTTTAACTCTGTTTTAATTTGCTGATAATATGGCCAATAGTATGCACTTAGACGTCTTTCTATTTCTACCTGATCCGGTTCCCTCCCTTCCCTGTAGATTGGATTTCCTTCAAAATCAGTCGTGGTACACAATCCAGTAATAATTCTCCCATCATCATATAACGGTTCACTATCGGGGTCCCTGTTTAAATCAATTACCCAGCGATTATACTTTGCGTATATCACTGTAATCCCCATAGAAGGAGCAAAATCATACAGGTCCTGTAAAAACCAGTCGGTATCGTCTATAGATTTTTTCTGCTCAGTAATAAAGTCTTCTTCTAATTCTTCTGGGAATTCTGTACCACAATGAGGGATACTTAGCACCAGGGGAACCATTTCCGTCTCTGCTTCTTTTATGTAAAATGGTTTTGTCATTTATTTCTCTTCCAGATCAGCTCAGGTACTTCCTGGTTCTGATCAATAATTTCAGCCGTTCTCAGGTGATAAATAACGTTCTCTAACATTTTATCTGACACCCAACCATGGATGGCCCATTCAGTACTGTTGAACCATCTTTCGGCATCTTTTACCTGCAGCCCGTACCGACTTGCAGCTATGGCCGGTGCATCCCGGCTTTCCATAAACCTGTCACATTGATCGTGTATAATCCGTAACATTCGAATGACATGCTCCGGGTGTTTCTCCAACAGCTCATCTCTTGCTGCAATAACAAAACATGGCCACGGCGTTCTGTATTCTCCAATGCGCTTCAATTTTCCTTCATCTACATAAGGTTTGGTGGTATACTTCTCCCAATAAAATACATCTGTTTCGTTATTAGCCAATGAGGGTAATGCACCGTTGATGTCTTTAACAATAGTAAACTGTTCTTTTTTAAGACGAAATCCTTTGCTCTCGGCGTCCACAATTGCCATAAGATGAGAACCGGATCCAAATCTGGAAATGGCGTATTGTTTATCGTAAATATCTCTATAGTCTTCCAAAGGGTTATTAACTCCGGTATGAACTCCCCAGGTTAATGGCGTTAATACATATTCAGAAATAATCTTGGATGGGTTTCCTTTAATTAGGTCTGCAATAACCCCTTCGGTTAAAAGGATACAAACATCTACTTCATTATCTCTAAGCGCCTTGGTCATCTGCCCGGTTCCACCTCCAAAATCCGTCCATTCAAGGTCGATACCCCGCTTCGAAAAAGCCCCTTGTTCTTTGGCTAAATGAATGGGTAGGTTATAATGTTCCGGAACGCCTCCAATTCTTATTTTGACTGTGTCCATGCGGCGAATTTAGTTAAATTGTTTAGTTCTAATGAGCACGAGCGGTTTGTAATTTAGGTGCTGCGTGAGCGTCTAAGTACTATTCGAACCTATAAATACTGACTTAGAACTCAAAACACTTAAAAGTGAGGTGGATATAGAACGAATAAACTTTTATTTGTGACTCGCGTAAAACCTTGTAACTTTGCAGTGTTACCTTTATAAGGTAGTGCGTTATTTGTACAGATGAGAATACTCTTAGCCATATTATTGTTTGTTCCTTCACTGCTTTTTGCAGAGGACGGAGAAATCGACACTTTTTTAGTGCACAAAGAAAAAGTGATTGGCGAAGCCTTATCCAAACTTAGAGGTGCTGAAGATGATGGAACCAGAGAACTTTATAACATTGAACTCCAATCTGAACTAGAGCAAATTTTGGAGGATCCACGTGTTTTGGATTATCCATTTGAATCATGGACTACTATGTCTACCATAACGTCACCAGATGGTGAGTTTAGAATTTTTAACTGGAACATAGAGGATGAAAACCTCAACCACTCCCATTATTGTTATTTAGTGAGACGAACACGTAGCAACAAACCAAACTACGTTTACAAATTCAAGGAAAACACAGTAGAACTGCCTCCCCGTCCTACAAATACACTTACACCAGACATGTGGTATGGAGCGCTTTATTACAAGATAATTCCCGTGCCCAGAGGAAATAAGACATTTTATACAGTTCTTGGCTTTAGTGGCGAAGATAGAATGACCAATCAAAAATTAATCGACGTCTTTTACTTTAAAGGAAGAACGTTGAGAATGGGTTACCCTATGTTTCAGGAAGCAAAAGATTCGAAACGGCTGGTAAGACGAGTATTTTTTCAGTATTCACAACGTGCCATGATCTCCCTGAATATGAATGAAAAACTCGGAGGTATTGTTTTTGACCACCTGGTACCGGAGCAAGAAAACCTAAAAGGTATGTACGATTTTTATATTCCTGACATGACCTATGATGCCTACAAGTGGGATGGAAAAATCTGGAGATATGAAGAAGATGTGATTGCCTACAACAATGAGAATAAAAGAATCAGGCAATGGCACCCAACAGATGGTGGTGACAGTTCAGAGTATGACGAAGTCAGAGATTTTTGGATCAATCCGGTTGATCCCAACTCGCCAGTAGGCGGTGGTGCAGATGCCACTGCTCCTGTAGAGGATGTTCGCGACAGTAAGGACAAACGAAACGGCAAGAAGAAATCTAAAAAAGGACGAAGAAAGTTTAAAGACCTTTTTAAACGCAAGAAAAAACCAAGATCCGCTATTGGTGCCGATTAGCTCAGTTTTTCCTGATAAATATATTTCTTTTGTACAGATTCAAAAGGACGGTAAATGTAATACACCTTTTGATCAATGATACGAATGCGTTCAACGTATTTAAAATAGAGTTTAAAAGACTTCTTAACATGTCCTGTATTCTTATCTATCTCACTGAGATAAGTATAACCACCTTTCAAAAACAGGGCATATACTCTTCCGGTTTTCTCATCCTGAATGAGCGGTTGCTCCCAACCTGATCTTCTGTGATCAAGATGATATGAAATCCGTGTACTGTCTACAAATCCATCCTGTGGGGTATAGCGAAACATCCGATTTTTGTAATGGTCAAAAACCAATAGGCTGTCCTGCCCTGTTTTAAACAAGGGAGCATACAACGGTTCATAATAAATAGAGTTCGTAAAAACAGTTGCCCCTACCCAAATCTCTTTATCAATGCCAGTTTCTATTTGCTTTTGGTGGGCCCAAAGTTTGGTTCTGACGTCTACATATTTGAATTCTGAACGGTACAATTCCATCATCAATGTATCTTCTACTTTAAGCAACACATTGTAGGTGGAATCATCCCTATTAAATTCAAAGTAATCAAATGCGGGATAGATATCGGAATAATTAGAGAAATAGATGTTGGACCCTATTGTATCAATAAGTGGCGCCACATATTTGAAGTAATAATCCCTGTTTTCCATAGCTATGTGAAGCTCATTCTCATCAACATAAACCAGAAAAACGCGTTCTTCTGCTAACAGGTGAATTTTATTTCTAAAGTCCTTACGCAACTCTATGGCATCTCCGGCAATGTAATGTTTATCAATTTCAACCATATCCTCATCCAATAATCGTAAAACACCGCCTTTTTTCAATGTTTTCTCGTATGTAAGCAGAATCATCCTCCCATCTTCCAAAAACTCAAAATCCTCTACACTATACTCTTGTGTTCCGAACAGTGTATCGGGCACGTTTGGCCGGACCGTTAAAATATTGAATTGCCGGTCCTCCAACTCCACCCGGAAGCTATACGACCGATTATTTCGAATGGCGCGCTTATGCAATCTCTTACCCAGATAAATGGCCTGGCGTTCAAACTGAACACTTTTGAAAATGAGTGAGTCATAATCCTTAAAATCCAGTTTTACCTCGAAATTACCTTCCCGATCGGTTTTCATTTTTTCTTCAGGCCGACTCTTTAAGAAATAGGTCACATTATGCGCTGGATCCCCATCTATATCCACCACCTTACCATAAAAGGTTATCTCCTGACTGTTTGCATATTGAACAAAGAGAAGAAAAATAACTAACGGTAAGTGCTTGAGTAGTGTCATATTAATCTGGATGCAAAAATTGATCCTATTCCATAATTTATTATCATACATTTGCGCCCCTGTGCGCACTTTCGTCGAATATATTAAAAACTACTTTATTGAAGAATTCCATTGGCAATCACATGCAATAATCGGAATTTTCCTCGCAGTTTGTCTTTATTTAAATTACGGTATTCAAATTGGTGAATACGATTCCTTATACGACGAGATGGTACATGCTAATTATAAGTCATTGGAATCCATTTTTTATCTTCTTTTATTCTACGCTACGCCTCTTTTATTCACCTTATATGTTGTTCGATTTAGCCAAAAGAAAGCCAATATCATTAATAAAAAATATATTCTTTTTGGCTTGATTGGAATTCTGTTTTTAGCGGTAGATAGTAGTTATTACATCATGCAGTACGCCAACGAATGGTTTTCCGACAACCCCTTTATTTATGGGTGGTCCCATGCATGTTTCAGCAATTTATCCAGTACATTAACTGTAATCATTCCACTTTTTCTCATTTATGCCTTCACCACCGCATTCAAACCTGAACTTTACGGCTTTAAATTAAACGGAGCAAGGGTAAAGCCTTACCTGTGGTTGATTTTGTTCATGATTCCACTCATATTTCTTGCTTCTTTGCGTCCGGATTTTTTGGACCACTACCCTACTTATACCGATCATTACGAATATGAACATTTACCGCTTGAACAATGGCAAACAGTTGCTATTTACGAATTTACGTACGGATTTGATTTCATTTCTGTAGAATTATTTTTCAGAGGGTTTATGGTCGTTGGTTTATCCAGATTTATTGGAAGAGATGCCATTTTACCTATGGTGGCGGTTTATTGCTTTTTACATTTCGGAAAACCAGCAGGTGAAGCAGTTAGTTCGATTTTTGGTGGGTATGCTCTTGGAATTTTAGCCTATCAATCCCGCAATATTTTTGGCGGTCTCATAGCGCATCTGGGCGTAGCGTGGGGAATGGAATTTTTAGCTTTTATGCAATCATAGCAAACCATTTAACTACTTATAACGTTCTTATTGTTGAAAGCTTTTTATTAAAAAAGTGAATTAATAATAATTTAATCTTGTATATTTAAACAAGTGATTACTGGATTAACATATGGCGTAAAAATCAGTGTAGAGAGTATTTACCGCAAGGATTTGTCCAATACTGAGAATGGTTTGTTCTTTTTTAATTACCGCATTGTAATTGAAAACAAGAACGATTTTGACATTCAGTTAAAGACAAGATACTGGTATATATTTGATTCACTAAATCCGGCGCGTGAAGTAGAAGGTGAAGGCATTGTTGGTGAACAACCCGTTTTATCACCGGGACGTAAGCACGTGTATGTTTCAGGATGTGATCTTCATTCTGAAATTGGCTACATGAAAGGACATTATATTTTTGAGAAAGTGGATACCAAAGAAACTTTTAAAGTAGAGGTTCCTAAATTCGATTTGTTCACGAAGCCAAAGCTTAACTGAGTTCACAAGAATTCCTTATTTCTTCTGTAACATTTGGCACTTAGCTATGCTAAAAATTTGATTAATTTTGATCGCACAAAAAAATTAAGATCAAATGCCAAACGCTATTTACAATGTACCTTACCCGGTAAACGAACCGGTAAAAAGTTATGCCCCGAATTCACCGGAAAAAGAGCGACTCTTAGAAACTTACAAAGCCTTAAGAAGTCAGGATCCAATTGACGTTCCTATGTATATAGGAGGAGAAGAAGTCAGAACATCCGAGAAGAAGACGATATCCCCTCCACACGATCATAAACATGTTTTAGGTAAATTTAATTACGGTGATGCTTCACATGTAAATGCAGCAATTGACGCGGCTTTAAAAGCAAGAAAAGATTGGGCCGCAATGCCGTGGGAACACCGGGCAGCTATCTTTTTAAAGTGTGCCGATCTACTTGAAGGACCGTACAGAGACCGAATGAACGCAGCAACCATGCTGGGTCAATCAAAGAATGCTTTCCAGGCTGAAATTGATGCGGCTTGTGAGTTGATAGACTTTTTCAGATTTAACGTTGCGTATATGCAACAAATTTATACCGATCAACCTGAATCAAACCCAGGAATGTGGAACCGTTTAGACTATAGAGGTTTGGAAGGTTTTATTTTTGCTATATCACCGTTTAACTTTACCTCTATCTGTGCAAACCTTTGTGCAGCACCGGCAATGATGGGTAATGTAGTGGTTTGGAAACCGGCAGATTCGCAAGTTTACTCTGCTCAGGTCATCATGGAATTATTTAAAGAAGCTGGTGTTCCTGATGGTGTTATCAATATGATTACAGTTGATGGACCTGTGGCAGGAGATGTTATATTCAAACATCCTGATTTTGCAGGATTACACTTTACAGGTTCTACAGCAGTTTTCAAACACCTTTGGAAAGAAATTGGTGCCAATATAGGTAACTACAAAACCTACCCAAGAATTGTTGGTGAAACAGGAGGTAAAGATTTTATCATTGCCCATAAGTCTTCTAATCCTGAACAAGTGGCTACAGCCATTTCAAGAGGTGCTTTTGAGTTCCAGGGGCAGAAATGTTCCGCAGCTTCAAGGGCTTACCTTCCATCTAATATTGCAGATGAAATTTTGAAATCTGTAGTGGAAGACGTAAAATCATTTAAAATGGGGAGCCCGGTTGATTTCAGCAATTTTATTAATGCAGTAATTGACGAAAAAGCATTTGACAAAATCGCGGGATATATAGACTACATTAAAGAACAAGATGACGCCGAGATTTTAGTGGGAGGAACTTATGATAAGTCTGAAGGATATTTTATTTCCCCAACAGTGGTTAAAACAACCAATCCAAAGTTCCGTACTATGTGCGAAGAGATTTTTGGACCGGTAATTACTGTTTACGTGTACCCTGAAAATGAATGGGACGCAACATTAGAGCTGTTGGACAGCACTTCTGAATATGCATTAACAGGAGCTGTATTCTCAACAGATCGTTACGCCATTGTTCATGCTTCACAAGTACTTGAGCATGCAGCAGGTAACTTCTATATCAATGATAAACCTACAGGAGCTGTGGTTGGACAACAACCCTTCGGAGGTTCAAGAGGTTCCGGAACAAATGACAAGGCTGGTTCCTATTTAAATCTTATTAGATGGGTTACGCCAAGAACCATTAAGGAAACGTTCAACCCACCAACGGATTACCGATATCCGTTTTTAGGATAAAAGTTTAAAGCACCTCACTCAGAGGTGCTTTTTTTTCTTCGTGCAACCCTTTTGCCCTATATTGCATTAATTAGGGAAAAGAAGTTATGAATCACTTATTTACCATTTCAGTTTTTCTATTGGTTTGCAAACTATCAGTTGGGCAGGTTAACTATTATACCGGATGGGATGACGCAAACCAGCAATCAGGTTGGCAGCAAATCAGAAAGGGAGACAATTCTTTGTATGAATGGTCAGTTGAAACGGGAACTTCGCTTTCTGCACCAAACAATATCGCTCATTATTATCCCGTCGGAGGATCAGTTCCAACAGATGACTGGTATGTATCCCCGGGATTTGACTTTTCTTCTGGTGGTTCAATTGACACTATTTGGTCATGGTTCGGTGGATTTGGCACTCCAATGACGGATGATACAATAGCTATTTACCTGTTAAACGGTTCTCCAGATCCGGATTTGGCTTCGAAAACTATTCTTTATAGTTATACAGATTCTCTATATCAAAACGACAACACCTGGAGAAAAGATTCCAACATTACTATCCCTCCTACTTCGGGAACATCCTATATAGCTTTTAGGTACGAAACCACTGTAAACTGGCTAGATGCTAAGTTTGATGATTTAAGTATTACAGCGGATGCGATACTCGGAACAAAAACGACTGGTAACCGATTTGAATTTTCGGTTTATCCAAATCCTGCGAATAGTGTTTTGAATTTAGAATATACTGGAGACATAATCATATCGGAGATTCAAATCTTTAATTCTTCTGGTCAATGTGTTAAAGAGTTTACAACCATTCCTCCATCTATAACAATAGATGGCTTACAAGATGGATTTTATTTTTTATGTATTTCTACCAATCAAGGTCTAATCAGAAAACAATTTCAGGTTAAAAATTAGGTATTCTTTATCTCATCAAATAGTTGTCCACCACCGATCGTTTAAATTACAATAAGACTTAAGATAAGGGCTAAAGCACATTTTTATATTTTTGTTGTTCCGATTACTTTACATAAATGGAAGAAGAGGACAAATTTATTGATGTAGAAAAGCTCATTGCCAGCAAAAATCCCAAATTGCTGAAGCGAACACCTAAATTTTTCATCAATTATTTAAAGCGAAAACTTCATCAGGAAAAAATAAACGAATTTCTTCGGGGACAAAAAGGGGCTTCCGGATATGATTTTTCAATTGATGTCATTAAATACTTCAAGGTTAAAATAGTGTCTAAAGGGCTTGAGAACGTCCCGAAGAAAGGTGGCGTTATTTTTACCCTGAACCACCCACTGGGTGGTATGGATGCCATTGCGATTATAAAAGATATCTACCCAATTAGACAGGATTTCAAGTTTGTGGTAAACGATTTACTCATGAACCTGGAAAATTTAAATGAGATGTTTGTCGGGGTAAATAAACACGGTGTAAATACGAAGGAAGCGCTGGCTGAAGTAGACAGACTTTACGCATCTGATCAGGCTGTTTTCGTTTTCCCTGCAGGCTTAGTGAGCCGTAAAAAGAAAGGGAAAGTAAAAGATTTGGAGTGGAAAAAAACTTTTGTAACAAGAGCCCGAAAGTATAAGCAAGATGTGATTCCATGCCACATTGATGGCGAATTAACCAACTTTTTCTACCGTTTAGCCAATTTCAGAACCACAATTGGCATCAAAGCAAACATTGAAATGTTATATTTGGTAGACGAATTATTTAAACAAGAAAATAAAACAATTCGGGTACGATTCGGAAAACCTATACCATATACCACATTTGATCGTTCTAAAAAAGACATTGAATGGGCGCAATGGGTGAAATCAAAGGTTTATGAATTGAAAGATGACAAATAAATGACGAACAAATCTGTTGATCATATTATTCCACCAGTACCGGTGGAAATTCTTAAAAAGGAACTTAATGATGAACGTTTCGTCAGGGATGTTAACAAAGGTGAAAACAAAGTTTTTATTATCAATCATCACAACTCTCCTAATGTCATGCAAGAAATTGGGAGACTCCGTGAATTAACCTTCACACTTGCTGGTGGAGGAACAGGTCTTGAAGTAGATATAGACGAGAAGGATACCGCAGAAAACTGCTATGAACAACTTATCGTTTGGAGTCCGGAAGATGAAGTAATTACCGGAGGGTACAGGTTTTTTGATTGCGCTAAATCAACAAGTCCCGATCAACACGAATTGTCCACAGCCCATTATTTCAATTTTTCAGAAAAATTCATCACGAATTACCTCCCCTATTCCATTGAACTTGGGAGATCCTGGGTGCACCCGGACTACCAGCCAGCTGTAAATCCAAGAAAAGGGCTTTTTGCCCTGGATAACCTTTGGGACGGCTTGGGTGCAATAGTAATCAGGCATCCACACATGAGATACTTTTTCGGTAAAGTAACCATGTATACCAACTACAATGAAGATGCAAAAAAAGCTGTCTTGGGTTTTATGCAATATTATTTTCCTGACCGTGAAAAATTGGCCTGGCCGAAAAAAGCTATTTACACAGACGTTGGTGAACATCCTATTATTGATACCTTAAAAGGTCTTGAATTCAAAGATGGATTAAAAGAGTTGCAGAAATATTGTCGGGAAAAGAATGAGAATATACCTCCACTTATCAATAATTATATGCAATTATCACCAACTATGAAATCTTTCGGAACTGCCCAAAACCCTGATTTTGGAGGCGTAGAAGAAACAGGAATTCTTGTAACTGTGGCGGATATCTATGATTTCAAGAAAGAAAGACACCTTCAAGGTATTTAAAATATATTCTGAACGGTCCAACTTGTTGACTCAACGGTAAGAGACCATCCCTATTTATTTCGTACTTTTGTATCAAATTTTTCACATGCTGAAGAGAGGAGTACTTTTATTTCTAGTAATTACCGTTGTCGGATTTAATTCCTGCGAAAGTGATTTTAGTCTGAATGGTGATTATCAGATACAGCCTGTTGTTTTTGGATTATTGGATCACAGACAGGATGTTCACATGATAAAAATTACAAAAGCCTTTTTAGGAGATGGTGATAACCTGACGTACGCCCAAAACCCTGATTCTAACTACTTTGAAAAAGTAGAAGCCGAGATCGTTGAATTCAAAAATGATGTGGCTACCGGGAGATCATGGACTCTTACCGATACAATTGTAACCAACAAGAGTGAAGATGGACTTTTTTACGCTCCTGAACAAAAAGCGTATGTATTCTATGAATCAGCACTTGATTCAACCGCTGAATACGAATTGACAGTAATCATCAATGATGGTGCACATGTTGTCACAGGAAAAACTACACTTATTCCTGAATTTAAAATCACAGGGACGGTAACCAACCCGTCATACAAAATACAATTTGCTCCTAATACTGTAAACGAAGATGCTGATTACGATAATTGGACATTTACAGTATCAGAGGGATTACATGCCGCCAGATACAATTATAAATACACATTCCGTTGGACCGAAACTTATAGTGATATGTCAACGGCATCATTTAGTGCAACGCGGAACAACGGTGATGTATTTCAATCTTCTCCTGATAAACCCGGACAACACGGCGCAAGTTTTGCCGGACTAGACTTTTACCAGTTTGTGGCAGATGCTATAGTTCAAGATCCTGATGTTATTCAACGGAAAATGGATGGACTGGACCTTCAGATTGCAATCGCTCATGATGACCTCAATCAATTTATGGAAGTTTCGCAACCGGTTACAGGAATTGCTCAGGTACAGCCAGAATTCACCAATTTAACAGGTGGTCGAGGATTGTTTTCCTCTCGGATCATTTTTAAAATGAATAATTTTAATTTGAATCCGGCTTCTGTAAAAGAATTGTGTACCGGACTGTATACTGGCGGTTTACTTTTTTGCTCGGATTATCCGGAACACGCCAGTGAAACCTGGTATTGTCCATAGAAATAAAAAAGCCCAACTCTCATGAGTCAGGCTTTCCATTGATTCTTTTAACTTCTTTTATTGATCTCCAACACCGAATACTCTAAAGCCGAGTTGGAATATGAAGTAGCTTCGTCCTACTTCAATAGTTTCGGTACCTACACTTGTAGATGCACTCACTAAATCTTTACCTGCAACAAAATGGTAAAGCGCAGACATTCTGAAGTTACCAAAGGTCACACCTATTTCAGGTGCTCCCCCCCAGGTCTTTCCTCCATACGCACTTACTCCAGATGTTCCTCCACCAACATTGGCCTGAACATAATATCCACCCATTAGGCCAAAAAAAGGTTTTGTATTACCATCTCCAAGATAATATTCACCTTTTAATAAATAGGCAGATCTTGCAGACATTGCGGCATTGACATCTTCCGTTGAAGTTTTAATCTTAGCCCCAAATAACACATTTCCCTCAAGCCTTAAACCAACCGAAATATTGGGGTTGAAGAAAAACTTAGGTTCAGTTGAGGCAGATATACCATACGAACGAACATTACCGAAAGTCGTAGCGAAACCAATACCTCCATCCAATCTAAAAAAGTTCTCTTGAGCCAGCCCAGTACTTGATACTGCGAGCAAGCTAATTAGTAGCAATTTTTTCATAACGTGAATTTTAATTTCTTGTGGATTCCCAACAATCGTTCCGTAATCTAAAAACACCTTGATTTTGTTAATTTTTGAACCAAAGTGTTAACAACTGTTTAAAAAAGGCGTAAAAAAAGGGGCGAAAGCCCCTGTCTAACCGTTTTAAGTAATTTAGCCTTAGAAGTTTGGTCGTAGCTTGTGTTCCTTGTAGAAATCTTTGATATACTGAACCGCTTCAGCAGGATCATCCGTCATTTTCAGGAAGCTCAAATCTTCAGGAGATATATTTCCCTCTTCTCCAAGCATTACTTTTTCCACCCAATCAACTAATCCTCTCCAGTATTTGGTTCCGAAAAGGATGATAGGTTTTCTTTCAATTTTTTCAGTTTGCATTAAGGTAATCGCCTCAAACAATTCATCAAGTGTTCCAAATCCACCTGGAAACGCAATAAATCCCTGGGTATATTTTACGAACATCACCTTTCTCACAAAGAAATAATCGAAGTCTACCGGGTGATTGACAAATTGGTTACACGACTGTTCAAAGGGTAAAACAATATTTAGTCCTACAGAAATTCCTTCATTATCATCCGCACCTTTATTTCCCGCTTCCATTATACCCGGACCTCCACCGGTAATCACTCCGTATCCAGCCTCTACTAACTGCTTTGAAGTTTCTACTGCTTGTTGATAGTAAGGATTTTCTTTTGTTGTTCTGGCTGATCCAAATACTGAAATACAAGGGCCGATAGCTGCCATCTTCTCATATCCTTCAACAAATTCGGACATGATTTTAAAAATCGCCCAACTATCATTCGTTTTTATTTCATTCCAATCTTTATGTTCTAGTGTCATATTATATGTTGTGTAAGTAGTTGTCAAAAATTTGCGGCTGGCAAGATATGAATTTTCCGCTGATGAACACGCAATTTTCTTAGGTTTTTCAGTCCTTTAACCATAGACATGCTTTGCAACTCGATAGGTATTTGCATGTGCATCAATTATATCTGCTATTTGTTTGGAGTAACCACCTCCCATTGCCACCACAACAGGGATATTTTTTGACCGACAAAGCTCAAATACAAACTCATCCCGCAAGCGACAACCATTCTTCGTACAGGAGAGACGACCCAGTTTATCCGTTTCCAAAATGTCAACTCCACTCAGATAAAATACAACATCTGGTTTCACTTGTTCAATTATTGGAGGCAACTCCTTATGAAGCGTTTGAAGGTATAAACCATCAGTCGTGTTATCAGGTAATCCTACATCCTTATCCGATCGTTCTTTTTTTAGTGGATAATTGTGTTCACCGTGCATACTGAAAGTGAATACGTTGGGATTATCTTCAAAAATCTTCGCAGTACCATTTCCCTGATGAACGTCAAGGTCTACAATAAGGACTTGACGAACATCTTTTCTGTACAAAAGTTCATTCGCTGCAATGGCAAAATCATTGAACAAACAAAACCCTTCTCCTCTATCAGCATAAGAATGATGCGTACCTCCTGCTATATTCAGCGCTACTCCATCTTCTTTTGCAAAGTAATAAGCTTGTAAAGTACCTCCCGCTATATGTCTTGCTCTGGTAACCAGACTCTCATGAAAGGGAAATCCCATTGCCCGAATCTCCTGGCGTGTGAGTGTGCCGGTCTTTAATTTCCCCCAAAATTCTTGTGTATGTGTACGCAATATTTCAGGCTCAGTGACAGGGTCAGGATGAAAGAAATTTGACCTGGTTATCGTTCCGTCATACAATAACTGATCGGGTAACAGTTCGTATTTTTCCATTGGAAACCGGTGTTCGGCTGGCAATTTCTTATATCGGTATATCGGACTGAAAGCTATGCGCATAACTGAGACACAAAGATAAACTGAATATTAGTTGGATTTCTATACTTTTATCTTCAGATTCGACATCATGAATAAGATTGCATTACTCCTTATCAGCCTGTTTACTTTGAATTTTGCAAATGCTCAATTTGAGTTTGATCCGGGATCATTTATTGACAAGTTAATTGGACCGGTTGAATCAGACAGACCGGGACAAGCTTTAAATCCAGTAACTGCTGGAATATTAGCAGTTCAACTTCAAACCGGTTTTAGTTATTCTTCGAAGAATGATGATAAGTTGTACAAATATCAGCATTACTATGTGCCAACTAATTTGAGATTTGGACTTACACGAAAATGGGAGTTCAACACAAGTTTTTATTATCTCAACCAGCAAATGATGGATACCGTGGCAACTACAAAAACATCCGGTTTTTTAAGTCCGGAAGTTGGTATACGTTATGCATTTATGTCTGGTGATCGCTGGAAACCTTATCTGGCTTTGCAGTCTAATCTGTCTTTTCTTTCCCACAAGGGAGATTTTCAGCAACAACAATATGGATGTTCATTCATACTTGCTACAAGCAATCGTTTTGATATTATGTCCATCAATACCAATTTTGGTATTCGTTTTACCGGTGATGCATCCCGACAACCTACCTATCCTTGGGTGTTGAATTTTGGATGGATGCTTGGTGATAAAGTAGGAACATTTATAGAGGGATTTGGCGAATTCAGAAATATGAACCTAAATGTTGATGGTGGTTTTTCCTATGTGCCAATTCGTAGTTTACAACTGGATGTTTTTGGTGGTCTGCTGAATATTGAGGATGAATATAACCGTTGGTTCGCAGAGATTGGAGTTACGTATAACTTCAGTTTTTTAAAGGTGTTAGCGAATAAAAAAGCCAAGGAAATGATGAATAAGATGTAGGAACCTAGTTTAGAATTTCACACCCATCACGCAAATATCATCCAACTGATCATATTCCCGCATCCAGCTTTCCAGTTCCTGCTCCAGTTCATCCAGCTGTGTGTTGATAGGAAGTGCACTTAACCTGAGCAATAACTCCTGAAACCTTCTTTGCGAATACTTCTTCATTCGATCTCCACCAAACTGATCCGGGTATCCATCTGAAGAAAGATAAATGATATCACCCTCCAGAATATCAAATTCATGCGAACTATAATTTCGCATATCAAAATTACTTGCACTTACTCCGGTTTTATCTCCTTTTACTATTTCAAGTGCTCCGTCATGCACCAGGTAGAGATTACTATTGGCACCCGCAAAATTTACCGTATTCTTTTTCTGATCCCATACACATACACCCAGGTCCATACCATCTTCTACTTCTGTACCTTCCAATGTTTCATCCGCAGAGAAAGCAACGCGTAATCCAGCTCTTAAATAGGTTAATATCATTGAAGGATCGTCTATATCTTTTTCATTTACCGCCTGGTCCAGGATGTTCTTACCAATAATACTCATCAAGGCTCCCGGTACACCATGACCTGTACAATCCACTACAGCAAAGAACACTTTCCCCTGACTACGTTCTACCCAGTAAAAGTCCCCTGAAATAATATCTCTTGGTCGATAAAGCACGAAACTCTCTGGTAGCAAAGAACTCATAAAGGAGTCTGTAGGTAAAATACCGCGTTGAATTCGTTTGGCATAGTTAATACTGGCCAGTATATCCTTGTTTTTCTGCGCTAATTCTTTGGTTCTTTCCTGAACCTTATGCTCTAGCGTATCAATCATTTCGGCATTACTGAGTGCCTCTGCTGTATAGGCTGAAAGCGTTTTTACCATTGCCACGTGATAAGGCGTATACGCGTTTTTCTTGAAACTTTGAACCGTAATAACACCGAATACGCGGCCTTCAGCGATCATAGGATAAAAAATAAGTGAAGAAGGCATACCACCCGACGGAACAACTAAATCATTGATGTACTTATTGTACTCTTTGAGATTGTCGCTAATCAGAATCTCCTTTCTGTGTTCAACACACCAGACCGAATAATTAGCCTTGTCATCCATGGAAACCGAAATCACCGGATCTCGTTTGCCACTTTCAATCTCGTATTTATATTCAATTTCGTTTTTATCTTCATGATACAAGCGTACGCCGAAGATCTCGGCATCCATCATTTTGGCTACCGCTTCATATAAAGTTTCAAATACATCTTCAAAATTAAGGCTAGAAGCAATCTCCACGCCTATTTCACTGAGTAATTTAATATTGGCAAAGTTGGTTTCCAGCTGTTCTTTTTGCTTAATCACTTCCTTTGTTCTCTCTTCTACTATCTCCTCCATGTTCTCATACAAGCCGGCATTTTCCATTGCAATTGCCACATAAGTGGCCAGTGTACGCACCATGTCCATCTCCTTTACACCATAAGCGGTTTTCGAAAATGACTGAACAGAGATAACTCCCATGGTCTTCCATTTAGAAATTAGAGGCACGTAGATTACAGACTCTGGCTGGTCACCTTCTAATGGTGACGGAACCACACCCGTGAGCATTTCAATCTCTTCAATACTTCCAACGCGTATCTCTTTATTATCACGGAAACATTGAATGGCCAGGCGATCACTCTTATCAACAGAATATGAAAATGATTTTAATTTATTCCCTTTTTCTATAGGCTCTGGAAAGAATATTTCATTTTTATCTTCCACATAAATCCCAATCCCAAGATTTTGGGCATCCATCAACTTATTAACGTTTTCATAGACCTTCTCAATGATTTCTGAAACGGATAAGGTGGATGTGATTTGTCGGCCAATTTCGTTCAGAAGTATCGTCTCATCATGTACTTTCTGTAGTTCTACCTGAGCATTATGGAGCGCAGTAATATCAGTCGCAACACTAACATAACCTTTCAAAAATTCACCTTCATACAATGGTGTTACAGAAATGGAAATACGGAAATCTTCATCCGTTTCATGATGATAGCTGGTCATTTCCATTGTAAAGGCTTTTCCCGATAGAAAGTTATTTTTAAACTCTTCTATTTTAGATGTACCTAACTCCGGACCATTATAAAACTCAAGAAAATATTTGCCTTTAACTTCTTCCAGTGCTAAACCGGTTAAGCGTTCAAATCCTCTATTCACCCATTCTACACAGATATTCTTATCAAATAAAATAATGGAGTTCGTGGTATGGGATGTAGCGAGCGTGAGCACCTTCATTTCACGCTCTTTTTTACGAATGTAGCGCAACCTCAGAATCATCAGGATGACCAGAATTGTCACAAAGCATAGAATGCCAATAATAATATTTCTGTTCAGCCGCTGATTTTCTAGTTCGAGCTGATGGTTCAATTGCTGTTCCTTCAGTTTCTCAAACTTGTTCTTATTCAGCATCTCCTCATAATTCGTCTGAAATTTTCGGTTTTGTTCTCTGAACTGAGCTGTGCTTAAGGAGTCCTTCAGCTTTGTATATTTTATGAGGGATATATACGTTTTTTTGTAATCTCCAATAGAGTCATATATACTTACCTGAACTTCATAATTCGCCAGTTTTTCACGGATGAGATAATTTTTATTTGCGATTTCAAGGCCTGTATTCACACTATTTTTTGCAGAGTAATAATCACCTGAAATAAGCTCTGTTTGAGCCAATTGTGAATAAGCAAATGATTCAAACCGTGGAAGTTTATTCGTTTTAAAGGTTAAAATCGCATCCTTATAAATTTCCTTTGCCTCTTTATGATCCCCTTTTATTCTAAGATATTTCGCAGATGAAAGATAAACTTGAGGATGAATTTCCCGAATCTTTTTGGAATTGAACAGGGCATAGGTTAACGAGTAATGATCAACTGCATTTTTTTTATCACCACAATCAAGGTAAACATCTGCAACATAAGCATACAGTTCAGCTAACTTGTCATAGTTTTTAAATTCTTCAGCAATTTTAATAGCTTTTCGATAATAGTTAATGCTGTAATTGCAGTTTCCCATCATGTGCATCAGGTAGCCATAATCCTGAAACACGCTCATTTGTAATGGACCTGCGTCAAGACCTTCTGCAATCTCCAGTGCTACTGACAAGTGCTGCTTGCCCTCGAAGTAATCCAGGTAATAATTGGTATAGATATTTCCAAGTGTAGATGATGCGCGAAGTATTCCGGTTTTATAGTCCAGTTCTTCCGCAATAGCCAGTGAACGCTGTGCGTAATTCAATGCTTTTTCGAAATCATCTTTGAGCGTCAGACGAGCAATTTCATTCAGTACATCAGCTTTCTTCTCAGATTTATCCAATGTAATGAGAATAGTAATCAGAGAATCGACCTTTTGTTCATTGCGGTTTTGTCCATGACAATCAAAAGGGGAAATTACTATCCCGAGGAATAAAGCAATGATCAGAAATGATTTAAGATGATGTGATTTCGTTACTTTCAAGTTTGAATTTTGAATGCTACTAAAGTTAACAAAATAGGTAGCACGAGCGACGACCTTTAGACAAAGGCCAAAAAAAACCCTGATGAAGCATTGCTTATCAGGGTTTAATAATAAAATTTGGTCTTAAGTTACTCTGCTACAACCTCAAATTTAAAGTCTTGCGACACTTCTTTGTGCAAGTTTGCTGTTGCGTCATACGTACCTAATTCTTTTACCGGTTCTGTGTGAATTTTAAGCGATTTTCTATCCACTTCAATTCCTTCTGCTTTCAATGCGTCTGAAAGTGCAATCGTTGTGATTGATCCGAAGATCTTTTCATTCTCACCAACTTTCGCTTTCACAGTAACGGTTAGTCCATCCAGTTTAGAAGCAATAGTTTCAGCTTCTTCTTTGATTTGATTTTCTTTGTGGGATTTTTGTCTCATCACCTCGGTGTGGGCTTTTTTAGCCGTTGCAGTAGCAAGAACTGCATACCCTTGTGGAATAAGGAAGTTTCTTCCATATCCTGGTTTTACGGTAACGATCTCACCTTCGTATCCCAACTTATCAACGTTTTTCTTTAATATAACTTCCATGATATATGGATTAATTTCATTTAACAATTACTTCAATAAGTCAGCTACATACGGAAGAATAGCAAGGTGTCTTGCTCTTTTTACCGCTTTGTTGACTTTTTTCTGATACTTCTGAGATGTTCCAGTCACACGACGAGGAAGAATCTTACCTTGTTCATTGATGAACTTCAAAAGGAAATCGGGATTTTTGTAATCCACATATTTGATTCCACTTTTTTTGAACCGACAATACTTGTCTTTTTTGATCTCAATATTGATCGGCGTTAAGTATCTTATATCTGATTGTGCCATTTTATACTATTTTCGGATTAAACACTAAGCTTCTGTTTTCGTCTCCTCTGGAGTTTTAACATTTGATTTTGAATTCCTTGTTTTTTCGGCAAAAGCAATGTGATGTTTATCCATCTTCACCGTTAGGAAACGCATGATGCGTTCATCCCTTTTGAATTCAATTTCCAGTTTTTTAATTAATTCACCTTCATTTTCAAACTCCACGAGATTATAAAAGCCTGTAGATTTTTTCTGGATCTGATAAGCAAGCTTTTTCAAGCCCCAGAATTCGTTGTGCTTAATCTTACCACCATTTTTGGTGATATAATTCTCGTACTCTTTTACTGCTTCCTTTGCCTGTTCTTCAGACAAAACGGGAGTTAAAATGAAAACAGTTTCGTACCTATTCATACTAAAATTATTTTTAATTAAGGCCTGCTTCGGCACCGTGCTTCAGCTGACGCGGGTGCAAAGATACGTATTTATTGTGAAAAACAAAGATTTCAGGAAGAAGCTTTTTAATCGATATTTATGAAATCACAGGGATACAAATTTAACGATTCAATTTAATCGTGTTTTTTGCATTGAAAATGTTAATAACTATAGCCTTTTGAGCCCCCTTTTCGCTACTTAATTTGGTATATTTGTTCATCAATTTTTCTTATGAGTGAATTTGTAGTATCGGCACGAAAGTATCGCCCACAAACCTTTGATTCTGTCGTAGGTCAATCTGCGATTACTACTACCTTAAAAAATGCCATTAAAAATGATCATCTGGCACAGGCCTTTCTATTTTTTGGTTCAAGAGGAGTAGGAAAAACCACTACAGCCAGAATTCTGGCGAAAACACTCAACTGTTTTGATCTCAAAGAAGATATTGAACCTTGCAATGAGTGCGAGTCCTGCAAATCATTTAATGAAGGACACTCCTTTAATATTCTTGAGTTGGATGCCGCATCAAATAACTCTGTAGATGATATTCGTAACCTGATTGATCAGGTTAGAATTGCGCCCCAGGTAGGAAAATACAAGATCTTTATCATAGACGAGGTGCACATGTTGTCTTCTTCAGCTTTTAATGCTTTTCTGAAGACACTGGAAGAACCACCCAAACACGCGATTTTCATTCTTGCCACAACGGAGAAGCACAAAATTCTTCCAACCATCTTATCCAGGTGCCAGATATTTGATTTTCACCGGATACAAATTCAGGATATTGTAGATCACCTTAAGGGGATTGCCGAAAAAGAAGGAATTGATGCAGATGACAAGGCACTACACATTATAGCACAAAAGGCAGATGGTGCCCTGAGAGATGCCCTCTCAATTTTTGATCAAATCGTCTCGTTTAGTAACAATAACATTACCTACGAATCCGTACTCCAAAACCTGAATGTTTTGGATTACGATTATTACTTCAAAGTTACTGACCATGCCCTTGAGGGCAATATTCCCGACAACCTTCTCATTTATGATGAGATCCTTTCGAATGGATTTGATGGTAGCCAATTTATTCTTGGTTTAGCAGAGCATTTGAGAAACCTATTGGTTTGCAAGGACCCCAGAACTCTTCAGATTTTAGATGTTCCGGAAGACTTAAAAGAAACGTATGTTTCTCAAGCTGAAAAGGCACCTCAAAGTTTTTTACTTACTGCTCTTGACCTTTTAAGAGCGCTTGAAGGGCAATATAAAGCAAGTAAAAATAAACGTCTGCACGTAGAGGTAGGACTGATGAAGTTCTGTAGTATTGTTAGTACTCTTCAAAAAAAGGAGGCGGTATCTTAAGTTATCTCGAAATAGAAATTTTGCCTTATGCAGGGCAACATGAGCCAAGAGAGTTGGTCACTTCTTCCGAAGCAAAAGAAAAAACACATGTAATTGCTGATAAAAAGGAATCTGTAGTAATGGTTCAGCCAGAACGCAAAACGGCGTCCCAACCTGTAGGTAAATTGTCGAGCAATAATATTGGCATAAAATCTACTTTAAACCCACGTGTCCGAAAACAACAGGACAATGAAGAACAACTTGCAGAGCAGAATGAAACCTATGAGGTAGCCGATTTAGAAGCTCTGTGGAAAAAATATGCGTATCAACTCAAACATGAAAAGAGGGACAGCCTTTTCTCTACTCTGATGAATTCAGACATGAAGGTTGATTCGAATCACATCATCACCTTGAAGATTAAAAATTCTGTTCAATCAAACGAACTGGATGCTGAAAAAGCAAAGCTTCTACGTTATCTGAGGCAGAATCTGAAAAATACAAAGATCAGCCTGAAGTATGTTATGGAAGAGACAGAAACTGTCAGTATTTTGGACAGTAAATCTACCTTCGAAAAACTGGCAGAGGAAAACTCATCCCTCCATAAATTTCGAAAACTCTTTAATCTGGATATTGAGTTTTAAGCGATTCAATAATTGTGTCTGGAAGCTGATCCTGAATGAGTAATAACCAATATCACATTTGAACTAGAGAACGTAAGAGGCAAATGTGTATTGCGGTTTGGTCACCAGAACTATGGCGAGAAATCACAGACTTTTTTGCCCACTGTAATTTCCAGTGGGGCCAATACCTGGAGAGCCTCAAAAATATTGTGAAAAAGGCAAAGGGGCAGCCGTATAATCCGACTGCCACCTTTTAAAATTTGTTAGCTTATCGCTTTGGAGCCTGTAAATTGTTATCAGGGTTCAGGTTCAATGAGTTCTTTTCAACTCTCAGTTTTCCTGCTCCTTCGGTAGAAATTACAACGGTGTTTTCGTTGATTTCAAGAACCGTTCCGTGGATACCACCTGCGGTAACAACCTTGTCGCCTTTTGCCAGATTTTCACGAAACTTACGCGCTTCTTTACTTCGTTTAATTTGGGGACGCAACATGAAAAAATACATGATTACGATAATCGCACCCCACATAATAAGAGTCATTGGACCGCCGCCTTGTTCACCGCCGCCCTCTTGTAATAAAATTGTCAATAAATTCATTCAGTAGTTTTTATTCTTCTACAACACCTGTAAGGGTAAGTACGCTCATAGAAGGATTTGTATTTGCTTCAACCCTTACATTCTTTCTTACATTTCCAACCCGATCATGCGAGTCAAAAACAACTTTTATTTCTCCTGTTCCTCCTGGTTCTATAGGGTTTCTAGGCCAATCTTCAGGCACTGTACAACCGCACGAACCTTTCACATTGACCAGAATTAAACTCTTGTCACCAGTATTTTTAAACTTGTAGGTATGTTTTACCTGAGTTCCTTCCTTAACCGTCCCGAAATCATATTCCATAGATTCAAAGGAAATTTCCGTCGGGTCATCAATATACTCAGCATAGTCTGTTCTTCTCTGTTCCGTATCTGCGCCAGCATCCGTTGTACATGCCAAACCTAAAAACGGAACAAACAATAAAAATTTCATTTTTTTCATACTATCAATCTATTAGTCCTCTTCCAGTTTTTATTAATTTACCTTCCTTACCAAGTTGTTCCACCGCTTTATCAAGGATGCCATTAATAAACACCTGACTTTTCGGTGTACTGTAATATTTTGATATTTCAATATATTCGTTCAAAGTTACTTTTTTAGGAATAGATCGCAACTCCGTTAACTCAGTCAAAGCCATCTTTAACAAGATTATATCCATCTTGGCAATTCTGTCCAACTCCCAGTTTTGCGTTAACTCATCAATTGTCTTTGTGTTCTCCTCATCTTTTTCCAGTGTTTTTCGAACGAGAGATGTAATAAACTCTTTTTCATCTTCCTCATCTTTATACAATGGGAGAATTGGTGTTTTTTCGTCTTCTCCTTCCTGAATAGACTTAATGGTTTTTAATACCATAGAACAAATGAGGTCAATATCGTCCATCCAGTAAATACTTTCACTTTCAAAGAAATCGTGTAAGAGTTCAAAATTGGCTATTTCTGCTTTAAAAAGTGAAATAGCAAAGTGTTTGTCATCTTCAAAAGAAGCATCTCTTGTATTTAGGTAGTCGGTGTAGAGTTCAGAATCTTTTATATGAACGAATAATTTTCTCATTAAATCGTTCTTAACTGCTCCACCCCAGTTGATTTTCAGCTCTTCAGACTTTTTACGCAATTCCAGATTTTTTTGGAAATAGTTGAAGATTGCATTATCTACAAATTTTCTGTTGGGTTCCAGATCCGACTCAGAAGGTCTAATTTTTTTCTGTCTATCTTCAATTTGCTGCTCTGCAAAATGCACGAGTTCTTCAAAGGTCAATAGAAAATACAGGTATAATTCATACATCTTGTTAATAGACCTGTACAATTCCTTCTCAACCTGAACGGGATCTTTATCCTCGGTTTGATAATAGGCGTATAAAATCTGTAATACCTTAATTCTAAGGTGTCGTCTGTTCAACATTTTTAATAGGGTAGTTTGACTTTACCCATGGCTTCAATTCGTTCTTCAGCCATGGTATTGGCAATTTGATAAGTTGGTATTCCTTCTTGCGAAGCTCTGTATAATATATCTATAGTTCTATTGTAAATTTCTTCTGCCTTTGTCATGGCCCATTCAGCTGAAAGTCCTTTCACTTCTGCATAACAGTTGATAACACCTCCGGCGTTGACCATGAAATCAGGCACGTATAAAATATCTTTATCCTTTACGGTTACTCCATGTACGCTTTCGTCTTGCAGCTGATTATTCGCAGCTCCTGCGATAATAGAACACTTCAATTTGGCAAGCGTTTCATCATTTACAGTTGCTCCCAAGGCACATGGCGCATAAATATCCATATCTATTTCGTAGATTTCTTCAAGTCCTACTACTTTGGCTTTGTATTTATCTGCAACCGCTTTTAGTGTTTCATCATGAATATCAGAAATAAATATTTCCGCTCCTTCATTGGCCAAATGATCTACCAAATATTCTCCCACATGTCCAACTCCCTGAACCGCAATTTTCTTTCCATTAAGTGAATCTGTTCCGTACTTCACTTTAGCAGCTGCTTTCATCCCCATGTATACGCCATAAGCCGTCACTGGTGATGGGTCTCCACTTTTTCCAGGCAACCCAACCACATGATCTGTTTCCATACTCACCCAGGTCATGTCAGTCGGCGAAATCCCTACGTCTTCAGCTGTAATGTATTTCCCTGCAAGACTATCCACAAACTTCCCAAATCTTCTGAAGAGCGCTTCACTCTTATGTTTTCTAGAATCTCCTATAATAACAGCCTTACCTCCTCCAAGATTTAGTCCTGAGATTGAATTTTTGTAGGTCATCCCTCTAGATAATCGCAAAACATCTGTCAATGCTTCGATCTCATTGTTATACGCCCACATTCTTGTTCCTCCCAGTGCAGGACCCAATGTAGTATTATGTACGGCTATGATTGCCCTCAGGCCTGTAGCGTTGTCATTACAAAATAATAATTGTTCGTGATCATACTGTGACATTCGTGCAATAACAGGATTCTCACTTAGGGACGTCTCCTTAATATCTTTCACTTCAAACATAAATGAGGGGATTTAAATATTAAACTCAATCTTATAACTAACTTTGTGCCGGCGAAAAGCCCCTGGCACAATATGTACCCTTTTTTAGGCGTGACAAAAGTACGAATTTTTAAATGTCATCATTATCCTATTTAAATAAATATTTACTTAAATATAAGTGGCATCTGCTACTTGGTTTGGCATTTATTGTTGGTCAAAACATTTTTGTAATGAGTATGCCAGGCGTCGTGAGGGATTCCATCAATAAAATGGTTGAGTCAAGTAAAGACACAGATTTCATTGCTCCCGACAAATTATTAGAAGTAGCCTTACTATCTGCAGGACTTTATGCTCTCTACTCTCTGATCTCTGGCGTCTTTTTATTTTTTCAACGGCAAACCATCATCAGAGCATCCAGATATATGGAATATGACCTGAAGAATGAGATCTACGAGCAGTACCAAAATCTTTCGTTCAACTTCTATAAAAAGAATTCTACCGGTGACTTAATGAACCGAATTACAGAGGATGTCAGTAAAGTACGCATGTATCTTGGTCCGGCTATTATGTACACCCTTGGGCTCATTGTTCGGTTCGGAATGGCCCTGTATATTATGTTAGCGATAAACCCAACGTTAACCATGTATGTTTTGGCACCTTTACCTGTTATGTCTGTTCTGATTTACTTTGTCAGTAAGATTCTCAATAAAAAAAGTGAGCGCGTTCAGGAGCAACAATCATATTTGTCTACTATGATACAGGAAACCTTTTCAGGAATCCGGGTTATTAAATCTCACGTTAAGGAAGCAGAATCAGAAGAACGCTTTAATGCCGAGGCAGATGAATACAAAAACAGATCGCTAACCCTTGTTAG
Source organism: Crocinitomicaceae bacterium (assembly GCA_014762645.1). Taxonomy (GTDB): domain Bacteria; phylum Bacteroidota; class Bacteroidia; order Flavobacteriales_D; family Crocinitomicaceae; genus Paracrocinitomix. The sequence goes on along the minus strand of JABURP010000017.1, from coordinate 23,738 downwards.
AACGCAGGCATTCTTTATGCCTACAATCGTGTTGTTAATCGGTGTCAGTACAATTTTAACCATATATATTGGTGGGTCACAAGCGCAGGCTGGAACCATACAAGCTGGAGAAATTGCTGAATTTGTGCTTTACGTAAACTTGCTTACATGGCCGTTTGCATCAGTTGGTTGGGTAACTTCCCTGGTTCAACGCGCGGCAGCATCACAGAAACGTATCAATGAATTCCTCAAAGAAAAACCGGATATTGTTTCTACGAGTAAGGATACACTTGAATTGAAAGATAAAATCATTTTTAAAAATGTTGACCTCACCTTTGAAAATTCAGGAGTACGTGCTTTGAGAAACATTAATCTTGAAATTGACAAAGGATCTACTATCGGGATATTGGGAAGGACCGGAAGTGGCAAATCTGCCCTTGCATATTTACTAATGCGCCTTGTGGACCCAAGCAAAGGAAGTATCACGGTGGATGGAAAAGACCTTCGGGATGTAGATTTAGAATCCTGGCGTAAGCATCTTGGCTATGTACCTCAGGAGCATTTTTTATTTTCTGATACGATTAAAAACAATATAGCCTTTGGTGTAGATGCAGCAGATGTTTCAGAAAGCACTGTTGTTAAGGCTGCAAAGGATGCCGGCATTCATGACAATATCATGCAATTCCCTAAAAAATACGAAACTCGTTTGGGCGAGAGAGGAATTAATGTATCAGGTGGTCAAAAACAAAGAATCTCCATTGCCAGAGCACTGATTAAGAACCCTGAAATTCTTGTGCTTGATGATTGCCTGTCCGCAGTGGATAATGAAACAGAAGAAGTAATTCTGAATTCCATTAGAAAAGATCTAAAAAATAAAACGGCCCTCATTATCTCTCACCGGATTTCCAGTATTAAGTATGCTGATAAAATTGTAGTACTGGAGGATGGAGAAATCATTGAAGAAGGCACACATGATGAGTTGATGCAATTGCATGGACAGTATGAAACTATCTTTCGTAAACAGGAGCTAATAGATGCTGCAGAATCCAAAGAAATGTAATGAAGAAGCGCTGGAAACTAGAAGATGAACAATTTTTTGGCATTGGTGTCTATCAACCTAAAACCCATCACAACATTGGTACCCTTTGGAGGTCAGCTTACTGCCTGGGTGCCCAATTTATTTTTATTATTGACGGTAAATACAATGATCAGACCTCTGACACGCATAAAACCTGGTCCAAAATTCCGTTTTACAAATACGAGGATTTTGATCATTTCTACAAGTCCCTCCCTCACTCCACCCAGTTGGTTGGAGTAGAACTCTATGAAAATTCAACTCCTATTCGTACCTTTGCGCACCCAAGAAGGGCCGCCTACCTCTTGGGAGCTGAAAATAATGGTTTGCCGGATAAGGTATTAACACGGTGTCATCATTTGATTCAACTTCCTGGTGAACATTCATTGAATGTGGCGGTTAGCGGGAGTATCGTGATGTACGATCGGATAAACAAACAAGAACTTTAATTGAAGGACGAAAAAGCAGCGATAGAAGAAAAGCTCAACCGTAAGATCAAGAAAACGGTATGGAACGCTATCAACGATTACAACATGATCGAAGATGGGGATAAGATTATGGTATGTCTATCCGGAGGTAAAGACAGCTACACCATGCTTGATATTCTCATGCAAATACAGAAGGCATCTGTTTTCAACTTTGAAATCGTTGCTGTTAATTTAGACCAGAAACAACCCGGATTTCCAGAAGAAGTGCTTCCTAATTATCTCACCGGAGTTGGAGTTCCATTTGAAGTAGTAGAGCGTGACACATACTCCATTGTCAAAGAAAAAACGCCGGAAGGTAAAACGACATGCAGCCTTTGTTCAAGACTCAGGAGAGGCACATTATATACTGCAGCAGAACGATTAGGCTGTAATAAACTAGCGCTGGGCCATCACCGGGACGATATTTTGGAAACCTTTTTTCTCAACCTCTTCTTTGCTGGAAAGATTGAAACCATGCCGGCGAAGTACCGAACCAATGATGATCGTTTTGTTATTCTGCGACCTTTAGCTTTTGTGAAAGAAGCAGATATCGAACAACTTTCGCAAATCCGTGACTATCCGATTATACCGTGCAATTTATGTGGATCACAGGACAACCTTCAACGGCAAGTTGTGAAAAAAATGCTTCGTACTTGGGATGAAAAATATCCAGGAAGATCAGAGATAATGTTTACCGCCCTTAAGAACATATCTCCAACGCACATGCTGGATGAGGACCTCTATGACTTCAAAAACCTCAAATCGAAACTAATCGGTGAGATGAAGGAAGGTATCGAATACGAAATTCCCTAGGTCAGAATTTACCAGGAACAAACCACTTTTTTTGCCTCGAGTTCGGATAATAAATTGATTTCATTACATTTACCGAAACTCAAATCAATACAAATGCTTAAGTCTCTTCGTAAGGCTGTATTTTTATCTTTCACAGCAATTGCATTATTTACGGGAAATTCATTCGCCCAGGAAGATTCGATTCCAGATCAACACGATTCAATTGAGAACACACAAGATCACCATGATTCGGTTGTAACTCAAGATAATCAAACACATACTGATCAGCACGAGCATGAAGAAATGCATGCCGGCGGACCGGATAAACACGAAGAGCACGGTGGTGGTCATCACACAGATTTTGCACCAATTTTATTTGTCATACTTGCTTTAATTATTGGAGCAGCTACACGGTTTTTATTAGCCAAAGTCAATATACCTTTTACCGTAGCATTATTGATCATTGGTTTAGTTTTGGGATTTGTCGGTCGAAACGATTGGTTAATTGAAATGGAGTTTTTAGGAACCACATTTGATGCCTCCATGCTTGATCGTTCATTTGACTGGGCCTCTTCATTGGATGCTCATGTTATTCTGACCGTCTTCCTGCCTATTTTGATCTTTGAGGCTGCATTTGCCATGGATGTGCACACCTTTAAAAAATCATTTGTAAACTCCGTATTGCTGGCGATTCCAGGAATTTTAATGGCACTCTTTGCTACGGCTGGTTTGATGTGGGCACTCATAGAATTTGGTGTAGGACTAAACGAGTGGACCTGGCCAATGGTATTGCTTTTTGGTACGGTGATTTCTGCTACTGACCCCGTTGCTGTAGTTGCTATTTTGAAGGAATTAGGAGCCAGTAAAAAATTGGGGACTTTGATTGAGGGAGAATCACTGCTCAATGATGGTACAGCAATCGTGATCTTTAATGTAATCTTTGCGGGTATTCTAACCTCAACGGCTGGTTCAGGTGGAGAAGAAGGTCTTCACCCGCTCCTTGAATTCTTTAGAGTTTCTTTTGGTGGTGTTGCTATTGGTGCTGTATTTGGCTTCTTTGGTTTGCGTTGGATGAGAGCTGTTTTCAACGATATGTTAATAGAAATTACCATAATCGTGGCCCTTGCATTCCTGACTTTCTTTGTATGTGAGCATGCCTTTGCAGTATCAGGAGTACTTGGACTGGTAACCTTAGGTTTAATAATGGCCGGACCGGGACGAACAAAAATATCCCCGGAAGTACAACACTTTATTCATGAATTTTGGGAATTCACAGCCTTTACGGCCAACACCTTGATTTTCTTAATAGTAGGTGTGGTAATTGCAGAAAGAACAACCTTTACAACGAATGATATTTGGATGCTATTGATCGTTTACGTCATCATCCATTTAGTGAGAGCAGTAGTGATCATTATACTACTACCAGTAATGAAACGAGCGGGATATGGTATCGGCAAAAACCATCCTCAAGCTATGTGGTGGGGAGCATTGAGGGGAGCAATCGGATTGGCACTAGCCCTGATTGTGGAATCAACAGAAGCAATTCCACAAGAAATTCGAGATCAGTTCTTGTTTCTAACAGCCGGGATTGTGACCATGACCCTAATGATTAACGCGACCACTATGAAATGGGTCGCTAATAAACTTGGTCTTACTGCAGTTTCGAAAACAAAAAAATATGTGTTGGAAACAGCTAAGGATTATGTCTTTAATGAAACTGTTGCAACAATTGACAACCTGGAAAAAGACCGGTTCTTTAGAAAAGTTAACTGGGAAGCCGTTGGCACCTATTTACCGCCTGAATCCAGAACTGAAGATATCCAGGACATTGATAACTTTAAGGAAGAATCCAGAAGAAGGATACTCGAAAAAGAGAAGAGTTCGTATTGGTCACAATTTAAAGAAGGGTTGATATCTTCAGGGGCTTACAACCTACTAATTTCTGAGATCAACGAAATTATTGATTCAGGTGGAGAAAAGTTACTCTCAGATCGAGGGGATTTGGATGCCTTGTTGGATACTAAAAACTCTTTAAGGAAGTTCGGAATTCTAGGTCGATTTTTCTCCAAACGATATATTGATAGATTGGCCGCATCATTTGATGCCGCGAAAGGATTTTACACGGCACAACAGAAGTGTTTGAAAATGTTAAAAGGAATGCAGGCTGCTGCTGCAAATGACAGAGAAAGTGCTATTCTAAAGGAAATTGAAGGTGAGATTGAAGAAAACAACATTCAGGCATTAACCTTCCTGCGAAACTTTAAAAATCAGTATCCGAATATTTATCGACACGTTTCCACAAGACAGGCTATTCGTACACTATTGAACACTGAAAAGTCCAAAGTGAATGAGTTATTGAGTGCTGGGAGAATTACTGGAGAAGAAGCAACTGCTATGGTAGCAGACATTGAAAGCAGGATGCAGGCTCTTAGTAAAGAACGTATGTCTAAAGAAGATCAGAATCGGGAAGAACCGAAAGAAAAAGTTTAGTACATTGTTTTATTTGAAAGATGCAGAATCGGAAAGATTAAAATATCGCCCTTTAAATGAGGCCGATATTTCGTTATGGATGAAATTTCTGGACGACCCGATAAGTACAAAGTATTTTCCTAAACTGCCATTATCTGTGGAAGAAAGGGCTCAATCCTGGATAAAATCACAGTTACTACGCTATAATGAAGGTTCTTATGGGATGACGGCAATCATCCGAAAAAAAGACAACACATTTGTTGGCCAGTGCGGACTGTTAAAACAGGAAGTGGATGGCATACCCGAAGTAGAAGTTGGGTACCATTTGTTTCGCCAATTTTGTGGTATGGGATATGCCACCGAAGCCTCGCGTCATTTTAAAGAATATGCCTTTAAACAAAATCTTGCTGATTCTATCATCTCTATTATTCATGAGCACAACCTACCTTCTCAAGCGGTTGCTAAAAGGAATGGAATGTCTGTCGATAAAAGAACCGTTTGGAAAGATATGAACGTAATTATTTTCAGGGCCTTCGCTTAAGCAATTTCATAATTCGTACTTAGTACGTTTGATGCCCATACGTCCGGATTCCCTTTGGCATCAAAATAAAAGTCGATTCTTCCTAAAATGAGTCCGGCCCATCCTACCTGGTTAATCAAAACGGATTTACCTGCTTTATTTTTGTGCATTTCGGGCTTGTCCATAAACGTATGTGAATGACCACCAATAATCAGGTCTATGTTTTCTGTTTCAGTTGCAAAAATAGGGTCGCACATATCATTATGACGCTTTTTAAAACCGAGATGGGATAAGCAAATCACCAAATCACACTTTTCGTCATTTTTCAGAATTGTTGCGTAATGATTTGCCTGTTCAACTGGGTTTAAATAAACAGTGTCTTTGTAAAGCTCTTTGGATACCAGTCCTTCTAACTCGACACCCACACCAAAAACACCAATTCTCAGTGGGCCTTTATTGAATATTTTATAAGGTTGTGTTCTACCTTTAGCAACCGTGTTATCAAAATCGTAATTGGTACACAAAAATGGAAATTCAGCATGTGGCAACATGTTTACAAATCCATCTAAACCAGCATCAAAATCATGATTCCCCATTGTTGCGGCATCATATTTCATTGCCGACATTACTTTAAACTCTAGTTCTCCCCCATGCATGTTAAAATAGGGGGTTCCCTGAAAGATATCACCGGCATCCAACAACAGTACCTGTTCTTCTTCTTTTCTAATCTGATCGATCAGTGCCTTCCTCCTGTTTACACCTCCTTGTCCGGGATACCGTTTGTGATTAGCTGGAAACGGATCGATATGTGAATGGGTGTCATTCGTATGAAGGATAGTAAGCTTATTTTCTTTATTACCAGCTGCGATTGAAGGCAATGCTACCAATGCCACACCACCTGTTGCCATCTTTGTTATAAATCGGCGCCTATCCATTATTCTCCGGTTTTTACAAAGTGAAACTTACCGGTAGTAGGATATCTGCCCAAAACCTTCTTCTCCTTGACATAATCAATAAAAATATCTCTTAGAAATATTCCAGAATCCCATTTGCGTAGAGGTTCATTAAAGAAAGTCATATTATCACCTCCATCCGCCAAATAATTTGATGTAATAACAATAATTTCCTCGTCAAAGTTGTATTCTTTTTCTCCAATCCACATGGTTTCCGAATTACTTGAGAGTCTGAAACGGGCATTGTAAACAGGCTGTCCATGTACACCAAATAAATACTTTGCACAAGCCCTTACCTGATCACCTGAAAGTTTCACCAGGACCAAGGTATTATCAAAAGGCATTAATTCATACATGTTCCCTATTGTGATATCACCCTTACTGATAGGAGCCCGCAAACCTCCATAGTTTAACAAGGCAAATGATTTAATCATGGCATTTGGTCCACCAACATCTTTTGTGCGAGATCCATACGCTACTCCTGCTAAATACGTGGCCTCTGCAGCAAAATTCCCTAGAGGAGATTCCGGAACACTTTTTTCCAGGGCAACTGTAGCTTCCCCAATTACCTGATTCATCTCTTCTTCCATAGCTTCTCTATACGGATCAATTAACGAATCAAGGTTACCCTCTGCAAGGGATGAATCAATTCGAACACTCTTATCCTCATATTCTGCAATCTTTTGCGTTCCACACGCAAGCAGAAATATAAATATGAGGTAAAGGAATCTGTTCATACGTTTTAATCCGCGTATTTTTTAAGGATAATAAAGGCGGGGAAATGATCTGAATACCCATTCATCCACTTTCCGCCTGCATGCGTACGTAATGGATAACCGGCATATTGCCCTTCTTTCTGAAGCATGTAATCTCTTTTAAAAACATACGCCTGATGCAGAATGTAACTGGATGCATCATTAGACAGGAATGGTTGTGAAATCACAATTTGATCAAATAGATTCCAGGCGTCTCTATACGCCAATGTTCCATTTCCTTTTTTATAATGCTTCCACATAGTATTGAAAAGATCGCCTTCTTTTAACTTGTTCTTTTTCCCTTTTGCTCTGACGTACTCCGTCATTGATACATCTACCGGATCATCATTTAAATCTCCCATGAGAATGATCTTCGCATTTGGATCCAGGTTTTGCAATGAATCAATTATTCTTCGACTGACTTTGGCAGCTTCAATTCTTCTGGGTTCTGACGCTTTTTGCCCTCCCCATCTTGAAGGCCAGTGACAAACTATGAATGATATTTCTTCTCCATCCATATCACCAGTCACCACCAATTGGTCACGGGTAAAACGCTTTCTTCCATCATCATCCGTAAAAATGAGCGGATATTTATCGGCATGTTTTAACTGAAAATATTTCTCCTGATAAAGAAAACCTACATCCACACCTCTCCTATCGGGCGAATCAAAATGAACTATCTGATAATTTCTATCTTTTAATTTAGGCATTGCCACAAGGTCTTCCAAAACACCACGGTTTTCAACTTCACAAACGCCAAGCACTGCCGCGCCATCTGGAGTTATACTGGTTCCAATTTCACTGACTACACGAGACATATTCTCCAGTTTGCTGGCATATTTCAATGAATCCCAGGCTTTGGCTCCATCTGGCATATACTCTTCATCATGTATTAAGGTATCATCCCAGTAATCAAAAAGGTTTTCTAAGTTGTAAAAACCTACACAAGCTACTTTATAAGGTCTTTGTTCTCCCTGTGCATTTGATTGAAAACTTAGTAATACAAATAAAACGGTAAACGATAAATATAGAATTGGTTTCTTCATGAATAGTGTTGAATTAAAACGATTCAAAGTTATTTATTCTAATCAAAACCCAAGCCAAAAGAGATGAACAGAATGTTAACAACTGTTTATAACATTGGAAAACTTACGGCTAAATTTAGGCCTAGTCTCTTGAAAGTTTGTAATTTTGACAGGCCTTTTCGCAAATAAAATAAGGCACACACTACACACTTTATTATAGATGCTGAAGAACTTTTCCTTAATCGCCGTCCTCGGATTTTCGTGTTTAAACGCTAACGCCCAACCGGACACTACCAAGCTAAGTACATTTGAAGATACCTTAAATGACAATACACCCGTATTTGTCACCACATTAGATGACATTGATCCAAATTCATCTACCGGTAACGTATCAGGGTTACTTCAATCTTCAAGAGATGTATTCGCCTCTACTGCAGGGTTTAACTTCTTTGCTGCACGTTTCAGAATTAGAGGCTATAATGGAGACAAAACCACCATTTTTGTCAATGGTATTCCAACTGGTGACCTGGTCAATGGATGGAGCCAGTACTACAAATGGGGTGGATTAAATGATGTTACCCGTTACGCAGAGACTAAAAAATGGTTAACCGCCAATCCTTATCATTTTGGTGGAATAGGTGGATATTCAAATATTGATGCATCTGCCACGGCAATACGAAAAGGCTGGAGAATATCTTACGCCAACGCCAACAGAGCATACAGTCACCGATTAATGGCTACCTGGGGAACCGGAATGCAGGCCAATGGATGGGCATTCGCAGTATCTCTTTCAGGGAGATATGCTAAAGAAGGATATATTGAAGGAACACACTACAATGCTGCTGGCTACTTCCTTTCAGCTAAAAAGAAGTTCAACGAAAGACATTCCTTAAACCTGAGTGTATTAGGATCTGCCAGAGAAAGAGGTCGAACAAACATCTTTGTCAATGAAGTTTACCAGCTTACCGGTAACAATTACCACAATACCAATTGGGGATGGCAGGTATTATCATCAGGGGATTCGATAAAGCGAAATGCGAACATTAAAAGAGAGCATGTTCCGATAATTACACTTAACCATGAATGGGAAATTGATGACCAGACCAAACTAAAGACCTCCCTTTTAACGTCATTTGGTAAGAGCGGTAGAGAACGGTTGAACTGGTATGATGCTCAAGACCCTCGACCTGACTATTACAGAAAGTTGCCTTCTTACTGGGAAGATTTGAATAATCAAGCTATGGCAGACTTGTGGAGACAAAGATGGACCAGTGGGAATACAAGGTATACACAAATAGACTGGACGAGATTATATCGTGCCAATGATAACAATTTGTTCGCACAGGAAGATGCGGATGGCATTACAGGTAATACAGTAACCGGGAAACGTTCGAAATACATTATGGAGAACCAATGGAACAACGAATTGTCCATTGCCTTTGCCTCAGTTCTCAATAAAACAATTGATAAAATGCAACTGACAGCGGGAGTTTATCACCAATACCAGAGAAATCATGTCTACAAGACAATTTCAGACCTTTTAGGAGGAGATTATTGGGTGGATGTTGATCAGTTTGCAGAACAAGATTTCCTGGATCCGATTGCTGCACAAAACAATCTTGCAATAACCAACAATACCGTTCGCGTAGGAGACAAATTTGGATGGAACTACTATATGCACAACCATGAAGCAACAGCTTTTGCCCAAATCCAATACAAGCTCAAAAAAATTGACTGGTACGTGGCAGCTGAATTATCGGACCAAATATTCTACCGAGAAGGTCTTTGGCAAAATGGACGATTCCTGGCAAATTCACTAGGGAAATCAAAAACCTATAACTTTTTCAATTATGCAGGTAAAGCTGGAATCGTTTACAAAATTTCAGGGCGTATGTTTGTTACAGCAAATGCGGCATATTTAACAGAAGCACCAACTTCAAGAGCTGCATTTATTTCACCTCGAACACGCGATTTTACTGTAAATAACCTAATGAATGAAACCATTTATACGGGTGACATCAGTTATATCCTGAGTTATCCAAAATTGAAAATGCGTGCCACCTACTATTATATGGAGCGCAAGGATGCGATTTGGTCGCGAAGTTTTTACCATGATGAGTACAACACCTTTGTCAATTATGTAATGGAAGGCGTTGATTACTGGCACCAGGGTATTGAATTTGGAGTAGATGGTAATTTAGTAGGAGGATTAAGTGCTAACGGAGTAATGGCTTGGGGGCAGCACCTGTACAACTCCAGACCTACGGCCTATGTTTATCGTGACAACTCAGCAGAAATGATAGATTCTAACAAAACTGTTTATTTAAGAAATTACAAGATTGGTGGCATGCCTCAATCTGCTGCTTCTGTAGGGTTAAAATACTCCGGAAAGAACTACTGGTTTGTAGCAGTAAACTTCAATTATTTTATTGATATCTACCTTGATCCTTCACCAGACAAACGAACAGCAGAGGCAGTGGAAGGCTTTACCACATCTGACCCACAATGGAATGAAATTCTTGACCAAACTCGACTGGACAACGGTTACACAGTGAATATTATGGGAGGAAAATCCTTCAAAATTGGGGATTACTTCCTAAGTCTTTTTGGTAACATAACCAACCTGACAAATAATCAAAACTTTATCACTGGCGGTTTCGAACAGTTGCGCTACGACAAAACTAATATTGACAAATTTCCACCAAGGGTTGGATACATGCTAGGATTGAACTACTTTGTAATGGCCACCTTGAGATTTTAAAAACTACCAATGAAAAGACTATTTATCATCATATCGATTCTCTCACTTGCAACCGCTTGTAGGAAAGAGCCTGATTCTCCACCAGAGAACTTACTGAATGAAGCCAATGCTGTCACTATAGACAGCTTGAGAACCTGGCAGCAATCCGTATCACCAAATGGCGTATCCATTACAGATTCTTTACATGTTTATGGAATTATTACCATGGATGAATCGGACGGTAATCTTTATAAAAATTTATATATGCAGGATCACACTGCAGGTATTCAAATAAGGCTGACAGCAACTTCTGATTATGCAGTTGGCGATTCCGTTCGGATTAATTTGACGGGCGCATACCTTAGTGAATATGCAGGAGTGATTCAGTTGGATTCAATTGACCCTGACCTGATGATCGTCAAGCAATCTTCCGGAAATGGCTTTGCTCCTGCCAATATGGATATTTCAGATATTACCGTAGATCATGAAGGTTTACTAATTGTGATTGACAGTGTTCAATTTACTACCGCAGAGCTTTCAAATACGTATGCAGATCACATCAGCCAGAGTGCACAAAACAGAATTCTTGAAGATTGTCAAGGGAACACTATTTTGGTTAGAACCTCTGGTTTCGCAGACTATGCAGGTCAAACGGTAAAACAAGGAAACGGTAGCATAGTTGCAATTGTTAGTCGTTATAATTCTGAATTGCAGCTTTACATTCGTTCACTTCCGGAACTTACATTGGATGGACCGAGATGTGCTGGTCAAATCGTATCTAAAGACTTTGAAGATGGAGACATTAATTCAGGTGGATGGAGCGTAGTAATGGTTTCAGGTACAGTTCCCTGGATAGTAGACGTATTTAGCGGTAACAACTTTGCAAAGATCACCAATTGGGACGGTGCAAATAATAACGCCTGTGAAAGTTGGTATATATCACCAGAGCTAGATCTAACTGCTTCCAGTAGTGCATCCATATCTTTTGATAATGACGTGAATTATTCGGGAGATCCTTTGCAGCTATTAGTCTCAACTGATTATTCCGGTTCGGGTGATCCAAATCTTGCAACATGGGTAGATATCTCTTCATCAGTTAGTTGGGACCCGAATGGTTCCAGTTGGGGATTTCATCCCTCAGGATCTGTTGATCTTTCAGCGTATACAGGAAATACTGTATATGTTGGGTTTAAGTATACAGGCACAAATTTTAGCGGAAGCACCTGGGAAATAGACAATATTTTAATTACAGGATAAACCAATGAAAAAACTACTATACATATTCGGAATTGCGGCAATTGCCATGTCATGTAGAAAATATGACACTCCCCCATTGACTTATCCTGATAGCGGATCATTCATTACGATTGATAGTTTGCGACAACTATACCAAACTCAGGGACCTACTGTTTTTACCCAGGATCTCGACCTGTATGGTGTGGTCACCATGGATGAAAATGACGGAAACATTTATAAAAGCGTTTATTTACAGGATAATACCGGCGCCATTAATGTAAGGATGTTAAACGGTGGCGGAGTATATGAAGGTGATTCGGTAAGAATTGCTTTAAAGGGTTGCTATCTTAACCAATTTGGTGGAGTACAGCAATTGGATTCGGTTGATGCCGACTGGAACATAGTTAAAATTGCAGTGCAAAAAAGCATCACTCCTGAAGTCACAACAATTGATCAAATCACTACCGCAAAAGAATCAGAATTGATAAAGCTGGAAAATGTTCAGTTTGTAAGCTGGCATTTGGATAAAACCTATGCCGATAAGGACAATCTTCAAAGTGGTGATGTATTGCTGGAAGACATAAATGGAAACACCCTTGTTGTTAGAACAAGTGGTTATGCCAGCTTTGCAGATCAGCAGGTAGCCCAGGGAAATGGCTCAATTGTCTTAATCGTAAGTCATTTTAACGGACAACTGCAAATGTTAATTCGTTCATACAGTGAAATTAACATGAATGGTCCACGATTTAACGGATTGGTCCTAAGCAAAGATTTTAATGATGGAGAAGTAACTTCAGGAGGTTGGTCAACTTATGACGTTATAGCATCACCGGCCGCCTGGGAAACTAGTTCAGCCGGAGGTGCTCCGAATCCGTATGTGCAGATTTCAAACTATGTCGGTGGCTCTAATTATAACACCGATTCATGGCTTATTTCACCATCTATCGACTTAAGTGGTTCAACGTCTCCTATTCTCACATTTGACAACGCTTACAATTACAATGGACCTGCGCTTGAACTGTATGTTTCTACAGATTACGTATCGGGTGATCCGAACGCGGCCTTATGGACAAATATTACTTCTTCCGCTAACTGGTCTGGTGGAAGCTGGGCCTTTGTAACTTCGGGAGATGTAGACCTATCTGCTTATACAGGATCTAATGTACATATTGCCTTTAGATATCAGGGATCAACTACTGATGGAAGTACATGGGAACTTGATAATATAATAATAAAAGGGTAACTTCCAGAGTTGGTTTACCCCAATAACTTTGAACTAAAAAAATAAATTATGAAGAAATTCTTTACACTTTTTGCTGCCAGCACCCTAATGGTTGCAGCTCACGCTCAAACCTACTTTCAAGACGATTTTGAAGGTGGATCTTTGACAGGTAATAATGCCTGGATAACTTACGTAGTAGCTGACCCTGATGTAACGGGTCTTGATTGGAACTATGGAACTGTAGGTGGTAACTATGCAAGATGCTCGAATTATGATGGAGTAAATCATGTGTTAAACACATGGTTAATTTCACCGGTTATTGATCTTTCAGGTGCAACAGCTCCAACTATGAGCTTTGACATGACAAAGAGATATGCAGGTGATGATATCGTTGTACACTTATCAACTGACTACGCAGGTAGTGGTGACCCAGGTTTAGCTACCTGGACTGATATTACATCTCTATTTACGCTTGATGCCAATACAGCTTCATGGACATTTGTACCATCCGGAGATGGAGATCTTTCAGCTTATAGCCCTAATGCAACATCATACATTGCATTTGAGTATATCGGATCAGGGACTGACGGATCTACCTGGGAAGTAGATAATATTCTTATTCAGGAAGGACCTACGGTGATTCCTACCCTATCAATTTATGATATACAGTATACTACAGCAATGCCTGCTGACTCCCCTGAAATGGGTAATGATGTAACAACGCATGGTGTTGTAACTGCCATTGCTTTAGCTGGAGGTGGATCCGGACAAGGGTACTTCATTCAGGATGCTGATGGAGCATGGAACGGAATTATGGTGGTAGATGCAACTAACACTCCATCTGTTGGTGATTCTGTTGAAGTAACAGGTACTGTTGAAGAAAACTTCAGTTTTACACGTATTAACAACGTATCAGCATTTACAAATCACGGTTTACCGACAACTTACACCCCAGCTGATGTTACTATTACTGCAGCTGAAGCCAGCTCAATGGAGGAGTACGAATCAGTTTTTGTTACTGTTACGAGTGCAGAATGTACAAATGACAATGCTGGATTTGGACTTTGGGTAGCACATGATGGAACAGACACTTTGGTTGTTGATGATGACTGCTTTGACAACAGTGGAACATTAGGAACTTGGTATGATATCTCTGGAATCATGTCATTCTCATTTGGTCAGTACAAAATTAACCCGCGAACAGGAGCAGATATCGTGGTTGTCGGTGTTAGTGGAATTGAAGAAACTGCAAACGAAGTAACTATCTATCCTAACCCTGCAGTTGACAATGTAGTTATCAATACTGCACCAGGATCTATCGTTAATATTTATAGCATGACCGGAGCATTGGTTGCAACTGGTGTTTCAAATAAGACTATTGATGTTTCTGAATTAGAAGCGGGTCTTTATCAGGTTGTTATTACTACTAATGGAACACAAATCACAAATAAATTGATGATCAAGTAAAAATTGATCTTCTTTAGATAATGAAAAATCCCCTTTACAGTTTGTAAAGGGGATTTTCGTTTATCTATAGTTGCTACTGTACTTGTTATCGAATATTCAATTTTCGCGTAGTAAAACCGTTGTCAGTTTTTATTTTCAATACATAAATCCCCGGTGTATAATTAAAGGATAGTGAATTAACTCCTTCAACTAGCAGCTTTGTTTCCAAAAGCTTACCACTTGCATCAAAAATTTCTAACGTCCCCGATTTATCAACTTCCAAAGTCACATTTCCCGTTGTTGGATTTGGGTAGATTTCAACGGCAACATTTTGCCCTGTATTTTCATTCATACCTACGGCAATAGAACTACATGGTTGTATGTTGTTGTCAAAGTAATTTTGAACAAAATCAACCACTCCATCTAATGCCTGCGCATTTTCAATATTGTCTAAAGACTGATTCCGGTGATAGACAATTGCAAAGTCTGCGCAGAGGTTATCTCCAGGTGCCAGGTTGGATTCTGATAAAGACATCACCCCTCTTCTATCTCCTGGTACACTTGAATAAAAAGGTTCATTCCAACCAGAACTATCGGGATTTTCAGAAAATAAAAATTTCGTATCATAACCATCCGGATGAACATACGCTGCTCCAGATTGTTGCATTCCGAGTAGTGTGTTATAATAATCATTCGCAGTACTTGGTGCTTGAATATCGCTATAACCAATTGCTGCATCCAGCGGCTGACTGAGCGATACAATTCCAATTGCAGGTGGAGCGGAGCCATAGCCTACAATTCCGGCATTGTTTTCATCCATATTGTCTCCATTGTACGTGAACATATAGTTTTTAGCGGAATCACTTCCCCAGAAATCATCTACATAGTTGCCCAGATCACAATCTGCAAAAATTCCAAATTTGAAGTTTCCGTATGTTTCTGAACGCCGGTTAAATACATTCACGTGAAAGAAAGTGGTATTATTCAAATCATCTGACGAAACGAATTGATAAAACATCACATGCACTTCTACACCCAGTGCCTGGCCAGGTGTTATTGCATGCGTACCGTTTTCATCATTCATGATAACATACACAGCCTTATCACCTTCAATAAATGGGTAATCTCCATTAGCCGGGTCATACGTTCCATTCGCGTTCACGTCGACATAAGGGGCAAGATTAGCTGCCACGCCTTCACTCGTATTTCCATCTCCTGGCCAGTCTAATATTGAATTTGGAGTAACGTACGCTTGATTAGTGTAATTTGCTATATGATAATCAATCTCTGCTTTTGATACCACCCAAAGGGAGGTAAGAAAAGTGCTCGAATAATAAGAACTGCCATAATCATCTGATATAGGTCCTGGGAATAATTCTGATTCAATTAGGTAATTACTAAATGAGGAATGTAACTGCCCACTAGTGTCTTGGCCAGCCATCCAGAATCCCATAGAATAAATAGCTGTTTGACCACTCCCAATTGGTATTTCATATCCGGCGGTGTTGGTATTTTCGAAAAATGCTCCACCATCAGAAACTACCGCCCTGACATTGTTGTGTTCCAATTGATAAAGACTCTGTCCAAAAGAAATGTATGTAACAAAGATTAAAATAAGGGAAAAGTATTTCATAATTGATAATTTAAGGTTCACCCAAATATAGGGAGCCACAAATTTCAATAAATACGAATTAAGCCTTTAGTTTTGAAAAAGTATACCAGTCTAAAAGAATTAGATATTTCGTCAGTCCTTTTTAATCAACTTTTCAATACGTTCAATTTGACTTTGTTTGTTTACTTCTCGTAATCTTCTGGAAGTTGCAGTATAGAACTGATGGGCAGACAAAAATTTAACCTGAAGTTTATTCCATTCATTAATGTCGTTCATGACACCAATTGCTTCAAGTTCTTTATACAAAGCGTTGGATGTCGGAATAAAATCTGTTCTCCCCAGGTAATCCAGGTCTGAATCACACATGATGCATTGCAAGAGATTTTGAGGGTCAGGTGGCATTTTTGTTGCCATGATGATGCTGCAAATCTCATCAATTTGTTCTTCTGTATAATTATATTCAGTTAACCATTCTCTTGCAATGGTGCACGAATGTTCTTCATGCCCATTTGATTCAATAGTGTGTCCGGTATCATGAAACAATGCGGCTGTTTTCAACAGTAATATTTGCTCATCTGAAACACCTTCACCGTATCCAATAAGTTCAGCCTGATTAACTACATCAATAGTGTGGGTATAATCGTGATAATGTAAGTGATCAGGTAAATGCTTTATTAGAAAATCAATCACTTTTTCTTCAATATCGTTAAACTCCTTTAGGTGATACTTGAGAATAAAGTCACGGTTTGGATTGAGTCCTTTTTTACGGTCAACTGAATAAATTCGTTTGATACGCTTAAGTTGATAAAGTTGCAGGTTTCCTCTGTACTTTACCGGAAGGTCTCCTGAATATTCACAAGTAAAATAACCTTTAACAATCTCGTAGGTGTAATCCGAAATAAAAATATCTCCTGGATGCGCCATAGCAGCGATTCGTGGAGCGGTATTTATTACTTCACCAGATAGATTGAATAGGGCTTTCTTCTTCCTGCTTTTTACTTCCTCCACCATGCCATTACCGGAATGTATACCTATGTGAAGGTTCCAAAATGCTTTACCGTCATGGTCTGTATCTTTTTGAAGTGTTTTCAGATAATCTCTAATCTCAAGAGCTGCTAAGCAAATATCAATAGGATTTGTGCTTCTCTTTTCTGTAATTCCACCTGCAACCACATAATCATCACCAATGGCCTTGATACGCTCTAGTTTATGTTTATGAGCGATTTCATCAAAGCGAATGTAAATTTCATCCAAAAGGTCATAAAGATTTGCGGTAGACTCTCCCTCTTGAATTCCTTTAAATCCGGTAAAAGAAATATACATAACGGTAATACCCTTCTTCTTGACAGACTGTTTTTCACCGTTCGCTTTTACTTTCTTATGTAGATCTGAAATGTCCTTCTCTAATTCACGAATTGTCTCTAGTAATTCCTCGTTATGTTGCGTAAGCGATTTAATCTGCTCACTCAACCGTGTATTGGTTTTCAACAATTCTTCAATATTCGCTACTTCTTCTTCAGCCATGAAAACGCTAATAATCTTCGTTTTAGAATATACTAATTTAGGATTAAAGTCCAAAATAGGAAAGGAAAGCGCTGTTTCTTATTTATGTTTTTTGCTATAGATCCGCTGATTTTGCGCAGAATGCAGAGTAGCAGACATAAAAAAAGGCCGCAATATACTGCGACCTTAGTATGTTATATCTGGTTAGGTTTTACAAATGAATCACCTCATCATACGCTGCAGCAGCGGCTTCCATCACCGCTTCAGATAAGGTTGGATGTGGGTGAACTGTTTTAATCAATTCATGGCCGGTTGTCTCCAACTTTCTGATGGCTACAATCTCTGCAATCATTTCTGTTACATTCATCCCAATCATGTGACCACCTAGTAGTTCTCCATATTTGGCATCAAATACGAGTTTTATAAAGCCGTCATTTGCACCTGCAGCTGAAGCTTTACCTGAAGCTGAAAACGGAAATTTACCAACTTTAACTTCATAACCGGCCTCTTTTGCTGCCTTTTCGGTCATTCCAACTGACGCTACTTCCGGATAACAATACGTACAACCAGGAATATTCCCGTAATCCAGTGGTTCTACATTCATCCCTGATATTTTCTCCACACATATAATTCCTTCAGCAGATGCCACGTGTGCCAAGGCCGGGCCGTGTGTGATATCTCCAATTGCATAGTATCCCGGAATATTAGTTTGATAGAAATCATTCACCAATACCTTGCCTTTATCTGTAGCAATTCCAACTTCTTCCAGGCCAATTCCTTCAAGGTTTGTCTCAATACCCACAGCTGACAACACAATATCACACTCCAGGGTTTCTTCTCCTTTTTTTGTTTTAACCTGAACTTTGCACCCTTTTCCTTTAGTATCAACAGATTCTACAGAAGCATTTGTCATGATCTTCATTCCCTGTTTTTTGAAAGATCGTTCCAATTGTTTGGAAACTTCTTCATCCTCAACTGGGACAATATTTGGCATGTATTCAACAACGGTAACATCTACCCCCATTGATCGATAGAAGTAAGCAAACTCTACTCCAATCGCACCGGATCCAACTACAATCATAGATTTCGGCATCTTATCAAGCGTCATTGCTTCTCTGTATCCAATGATCTTTTTACCATCCTGCGGAAGAGCAGGCAATACTCTTGATCGTGCTCCGGTAGCTAAAATAATACCTTTTGAAGCGGAGTACTCCGTCGTTTTTTTCTTATCATCTGTAACATCAATCTTCTTACCCGGTTTAATTTTTCCGAAGCCTGTTAGAACATCAATTTTATTTTTTTTCATGAGGAACTGTACCCCTTTGGACATTTTATCCGCTACTCCTCTACTTCTCTTTACGATCGCCTTAAAGTCAATTTTGGCATCTTTTACTTCAATACCATAATCTTCTGCATGAGAGATATAATCAAATACATTTGCACTCTTTAATAAGGCTTTTGTAGGAATACAGCCCCAATTCAGGCAAATCCCTCCCAATTCAGCCTTTTCTACAATTGCAGTTTTTAAGCCCAGTTGAGAAGCTCTGATCGCGGCAACATATCCACCGGGACCACTTCCAACTACTATAATATCGTATGACATATGATTAATTTTTCTGGAATAATTGTGGCACGAATTTAACTAAATCTGAATAATATTTGGTGCAGGCTTCTTTCTTTTTATTTTTGGACAAATGAAGCTGAAATCCATGAAACATGCGGTATTCTATTTAACGGTAGTGCTTATTCTCTTTAGTTGCGGAAACCGAAACATTGGTACACCCACAGGTATAGTAGTAGTACCAGACGTTGATGCAAAGATCAATTACGGACATGATTTTAAAATCAATACCTACTTAACTTATTCATCTGGGGAGAGACGCGAAGTAAATTCACGAGATGTAGAATATGTTGTCAAAGGCGGTACCGTTCATGATGGAAATATTATTACACTTAAATGTTGCCCAACATCACTTCAAGATGATACTGTTTATGTGACCGCACGTTACGAAAAGAAAGACCTCAATTTTGAAACGTCTAAAGCCATCCCTTTTAATTATAAAGGTGATTTAGAGATTAATCTTATTGGCGCAAAAGGTGAAAAGGGACCAGATGGTGGAGATGGCGGAACCGCCCTGTTATTCCGACACGGAAAAGATGGTGATGACGGTGGACCTGGAAATCCTGGTGAAAATGGACATGATCTTTCCGTTCATATTTATAAAGACGAAGCTACGGGACTCTATTATATTCGGGTGATGGATATAACGACTTCAAAAATATATTACTACAAAAATAAAGACACCGGATATCCAGTCAAATTCAACGTCATAGGCGGAGAAGGTGGTGACGGCGGTGACGGTGGTGACGGCGGAGATGGAAAGGACGGGTTCAAAAATGAAAAGAAAGAGAAAGATGCCGGAGCTGGTGGTGACGGCGGTAATGGCGGAAATGGTGGCGTTGGCGGAAACGGCGGAACCGTTTATGTTTTCATCCATCCAAATGCGGATGGTATCCAAAAGAGACTGACCGCCTATAATATTGGTGGTTCAGGCGGAGAAGGTGGAAAAGCTGGCAAAGCAGGAAAGGCAGGTGATCCTTTAGAAGGGGAAGAAGCACCAGAAGACGGTGTGCCAGGGGTACCCGGAAACCCCGGTTTGATTGGAAACCCGGGACAACCCATTCAAATATCTGTAGAAGATTTTGATATTGATTTTTAGACGTTGCGTAACAAAGATTACCCTCACAATTAAAACGAATAATTGACACAAGCGAATGAAATACACGATATCATACGAAAACCCGAACACACAATACATCCCCATCAAGGCTGAATTTGACGTTAAAAAAAGTAAGAAAGTTCTTTTACAATTTCCTGTATGGCGACCGGGTAGATATGAGCGTTCAGATTTTGTGAAGAACATTCATGGGTTCAACATTCTGTCCGGAAAAGACAAAGTTGCCTTTAAAAAAGTGAGTAAAGACTGTTGGGAAGTGAATTGTGAAGGGATCGATCATCTCGAAGTATCCTACAAATATTATGCAGCCGAACTCAACGCGGGTTCGTGCTATATGGATAACAAGCAACTTTATATTAATCAGGTGAATTGTCTGGTGTATATCATTGAACAAATGGATCAACCCTGTTCCTTAGAGCTTGATATTCCGGAAAACTTTAAGATTGCCTGTGGTGTAAAATTTGAAAAGAACAAAGCAACATTTACTGACTTTCATGAACTGGTAGATTCACCATTTATCGCCTCCCCTTCCCTGCATCACTTACAATTTAGCTGCAAGAACATTCTGTTTCACCTTTGGTTTCAGGGTGATGTTAAACTAGACGATAAGGTCATTCCGGATATTGAGCGGTACACGGAATCTCAAATAGAAAAATTTGGTGAGTTTCCAGTTGAAGAATATCATTATCTCTATCAAATTCTAGATATCAGAGCCTATCATGGCGTAGAACATCAAACTTCTACTGTCATTTCACTGGGGCCAACGTATGATCTCATGAGTAAACTATATGATGATTTCCTGGGAGTAAGTTCGCATGAATTGTATCATACCTGGAACGTAAAAGCTCTGAGACCTGTAGAATGGTTTCCGTATGACTATTCAAAAGAAAATTATTCCGTTTTGGGTTATGTGGCTGAGGGCGTGACTACCTATATGGGGGATCTATTCCTGGCTGAAAGCGGAGTTAAAGATTGGGATTGGTACAAAGGTGAGTTTGAAAATCTGATGCAACGACATTTTGACAATTTTGGTAGATTCAATTATTCAGTGGCTGAATCCAGTTTTGATACCTGGCTGGATGGCTATGTAGCTGGCGTTCCCAACAGAAAGGTCTCTATCTATAACGAAGGGGCATTACTGGCCTTTATGCTGGATGCATTGATTAGGACCAACAGCAATAACAAAGCTTCGCTTCATGATGTAATGAGAGAGTTGTATCAAAATTTTGCCAAAAAAGAAAAAGGTTATACCGCGGAAGATTTTCAAGGAATTGTAGAAAAATATGCGGATGATAATTTATCTGACTTTTTTAAGAACTATTATTTCGGAACACATTCATTTGAACCAGTTTTGACGAAAGCCCTTGAACAAGTCGGTCTTAAAGTAGAATTGAGGCATAATAAATCCTATGCTGCACAAATCCTGGGAATTAAATATTCAGTAGACAATAACCGCACAACGGTTCAAAATATATATCCGGGGTCATCTGCAGATTTAGCCGGTATAATGCTTGGAGATGACGTGATGGCTGTTAATGGAAAAACAGTCAATAATGATCTGGACAAATGGGTGGAGTATTATAAAGATGATCAGATTGAACTCATACTCAATCGTAGTGGAAGAACCGTAAGTATTATATGTCCACACACCAACAAAAGCTTCTACCCTATTTACAAGCTGGAGAAGACAAAGGCACCGAGCAACTTACAAAAGCGTATATTTAAAAAGTGGATTGGAACAGATTGGGAAGAGATTTAAATACATTTATCTCAGGGTAAAGATTTTTAGTAAAACTTTGAGGCTAAAAATGAATGGTCAAACTAAATGACAACAATAAAGCGAGAGAAATACACAGCATTGCAACGGGTTCGTCGGTTGATATTGGGTAAGAATAAACCCAATTTAGCAACGCGTATCTCTGTTGGTATTGGTTTTCTGATTTGGGTATACCTGGCCTCCTGGCAAATTTTAACATTTCTTGCTTTAACGCTAATGAGCTCGCTGGCGCAATATGAAGACCTTAAGAATGCCTTTAATCGTGTCGGTAATAAACTGTATCACTATGAAGGAAACACGCTTGAGCTTCTTACGCTTCACAATATTGTTCAGTTAGTCGCCTACTTAATTGTACTTATAGCTCTTATACTGATCTATCGCAGAAAACGCATAGGATTTTTGATCTATATTTTTGGTAATGTATCTATCATACTTTCAACCTTGCTCATTATGAAGATGAAGTACTTTCAATACGAGATGTCCTATCTTTATGTAATACTCATTGGTTCAACTACACTCTATTTTGGAATAGGTGCCTTGTGGTTTTACCGTTGGAAACCAAAAAAAGAAGAAGAAAACTCTTTTACACCGGAAGAGGTTTAATTGTCTACCGCAATCATAGAAATCTCTACATTCACGCCCTTGGGTAACTTAGCAACCTGCACGGTTTCTCTCGCCGGAAAATCAGATTCAAAGTAAGAAGCGTACTCTTCGTTAACGGTTGCAAAATCATCCATAGATGATAAAAAAATGGAAGTTTTGATCACGTTCGTAAAATTCATTCCTGCTTTGTCCAAAACTGCTCTTAAATTTTCCATTACCTGTTTCGTTTCTGCCGTTATATCGGTTAGTACCAGTTCACCATTAGCAGGGTTGATGGCTATTTGACCTGAAGTAAAAAGCATGTTTCCGGCTTTAACCGCTTGTGAATAAGGGCCAATTGCACCAGGAGCATTTACAGTTGAAATAATCTCTTTCATTTAAATATCTTTAAGGCGAAAATAAGAAATGATTTGAAAATCCTGCTGGTAGATAACTATGATTCTTTCACCTATAACCTGGTCCATTATTTTGAAGGATTTGATTGTGAAGTAGATGTATATCGCAACGACGAATTACAAGAGGTTAATATCAATATATACGACAAAATAGTTCTATCCCCAGGTCCGGGTTTGCCTTCTGAGGCTCCGGGAATGATTAAGATTATTGAGGACTTTCACAGATCCAAACCTATTTTAGGTGTGTGTTTGGGGTTTCAGGCATTAGCTGAGTTTTTTAATGGAAGTATTTATAACCAGGAAATAGTAAAACACGGTGTTGCAGAAGCTTGTACTTTTGAAAAATCTTCCAAATTATTTAAAAATCTTCCAGAGACATTTAATGTTGGGTTGTATCATTCATGGGCTGACGGGGAGGAGGATCAACCAAC
>JABURP010000074.1 GCA_014762645.1 Crocinitomicaceae bacterium | reverse complement strand
GCCGGTGTAGCTCAGGGGTAGAGCGTTTCCTTGGTAAGGAAGAGGTCACGGGTTCAAATCCCGTCATTGGCTCTAAATAGTAGAGAAGGTGAAGTAGGGAATGAGTTGAGACAATGGAATTTGATATTCAAATTCATCCTTTGTATTTAAGGACTAAACATTGGCTCTAGGAAAAGTGTATCCGCGTAAAGCGGATTTTGGCGTTTGTAAAAATTTGATAAATAATATAATAAAAAGTAAACAATTGTAGATTATGGCTAAGGAAACCTTTAATCGTTCCAAACCACACGTAAATATTGGGACAATTGGACACGTTGACCATGGTAAAACTACTTTGACTGCGGCAATTACAACTGTATTGTCTAAATCTGGTGGTTCTGAAGTGAGAGACTTCGATACTATTGATAACGCTCCAGAAGAAAAAGAAAGAGGTATTACGATTAATACATCTCACGTAGAATACGAAACAGAAGCTAGACATTATGCTCACGTTGACTGTCCAGGTCACGCCGACTATGTTAAGAACATGGTAACTGGTGCTGCTCAAATGGATGGCGCTATCCTAGTGGTAGCTTCAACTGATGGACCAATGCCACAGACTAGAGAACACATCCTTCTTGGTAGACAGGTTGGTGTACCTAGAATGGTTGTTTTCATGAACAAAGTGGATATGGTTGATGATGAAGAGCTTCTTGAGCTTGTAGAAATGGAAATCAGAGAATTGCTTTCTTTCTACGAGTACGACGGAGACAATACTCCAGTTATCAAAGGTTCTGCCCTTGGTGCATTGAACGGTGAAGCTAAATGGGAAGAAACTGTTCTTGAGTTGATGAAAGCAGTTGACGAGTGGATCGAGCTTCCTCAAAGAGAGGTTGACAAGGATTTCTTGATGCCAATCGAGGACGTATTCTCAATTACTGGTCGTGGTACTGTTGCAACTGGTAAAATTGAAACTGGTGTGATTAACTCTGGTGAAGAAGTAGACATTATCGGTATGGGTGAAGAAAAACTTTCTTCAACTGTTACTGGTGTTGAAATGTTTAGAAAAATTCTTGACAGAGGTGAAGCTGGTGATAACGTTGGTCTTCTTCTAAGAGGTATCGAGAAAACAGATATCAGAAGAGGTATGGTTATCGCTAAACCTGGTTCTATCACTCCTCACGCTAAGTTTAAAGCGGAAGTTTATATCTTGAAGAAAGAAGAAGGTGGACGTCACACTCCTTTCCACAATAAATATAGACCGCAGTTTTACCTTAGAACAACAGACGTTACTGGTGAAATCATCCTTGAGGATGGAAGAGAAATGGTAATGCCTGGTGATAACGTAACCATTACTGTAAACCTTATCGTACCGGTTGCAATCAACAAAGGGTTGAGATTTGCAATCAGAGAAGGTGGTAGAACAGTTGGTGCCGGTCAGGTAACTGAAATTCTAGACTAAGAACTAGATACTATAAACTTAAAAAAGAGAGAAGTGAAAACTTCTCTCCTTTACGGGCGTAGTTCAATGGTAGAATACCGGTCTCCAACACCGTTGATGGGAGTTCGAATCTCTCCGCCCGTGCAAAATAAAGAGATAAAAATATTGTGGCTAGCATAGTTAAATACATAGAGGAGTCGTACAATGAATTGGTGCACAAAGTAACGTGGCCAACTTGGGATCAACTCCAAAGTAGTTCAATCGTGGTACTTGTTGCCTCGGTTATTTTTGCTTTAATCATCTTCGTAATGGATTACATTTTTGGAATCAATGTGAAGTTTGATAACGGACAAGCAGATTTTGGAATGTGGAGTGGACTCTTAGGGTTCTACTACGACATTAGAGGGGCATACTAATAAAATGGGGATTATGGCAGAGGTTAAAAAACGGTGGTACGTTGTACGTGCAATCGGCGGAAAAGAAAAAAAAGTTCGCGATTATATTGAGCTTGAAATTAAGCGTCACAAGATTGAACACCTTGTTGGGCAAGTACTGATTCCTACTGAAAAAGTATACCAGATTAGAAATGGTAAAAAAATCTCAAAGGAAAGAAACTACCTGCCTGGTTATGTATTGATTGAAGCCGCTCTTGAAGGTGAGGTACAGCACATTATTAAAAGTGTACCAAATGTCATTGGGTTTATGTCTGCTGTTAAAGGCGGTGATCCAATGCCAATGAGACAAAGTGAAGTTCACAGAATACTTGGTAAAGTAGATGAACTTGCTGAACAAGAAGAAGAAATGAACATTCCTTATGTCGTTGGGGAAACTGTCAAGGTTATTGACGGTCCTTTCAACGGATTTAACGGAGTGATTGAAAATATTAATGAAGAGAAGAAGAAGTTAGAGGTGATGGTAAAAATATTCGGCCGTAAAACTCCACTGGAGTTGAATTATATGCAGGTCGAGAAAAACGGTTAAAGAGTATATAAACGAGTAGGAGTGCTACGTAGATGTTCCGATTTGTTCGGATTTTGACAATGCTTCCCGTCTGCGATTAACGCACGCATGTACTACTAAAAACAAAGCAAATGGCAAAACAAGTTGATGGATTGATCAAGCTTCAGATTAGAGGTGGAGCAGCCAATCCAGCGCCTCCGGTAGGACCAGCTCTTGGTGCAAAAGGGGTAAATATCATGGAGTTCTGTAAGCAGTTTAATGCGAGAACCCAGGATAAAGCTGGAAAAGTTTTGCCGGTGGTAATTACAGTTTATGGGGACAAATCTTTCGATTTCGTCGTCAAAACTCCACCGGTAGCTGTGCAGCTTCTAGAAGCAGCTAAGATCAAAAGTGGTTCAGCTGAACCAAACAGACTAAAAGTAGCGAAAGTTACATGGGATCAAGTGAAAGCAATCGCTGAAGATAAAATTCAGGATATGAACGCTTTCAAGGTTGAATCTGCTATGAAAATGGTGGCTGGTACTGCACGCAGTATGGGAATCACTGTTACTGGCAAATTTCCTGAATCAGTTTAAAGGTAAGCTATGGCAAGAGTAAGTAAAAAGAGAAAAGAAGCACTGGCAAAAATTGACCAGTCAAAAGCTTATTCCTTGACAGAAGCTTGTAGCCTGTTAAAGGAAATTTCAACTGAAAAGTTTGACGCATCTGTTGATTTAGCTGTCAGACTGGGTGTTGACCCACGTAAAGCAAACGAAATGGTACGAGGTACTGTTGCGCTTCCGCATGGAACAGGAAAAGACGTCAAAGTATTGGTGTTGTGTACTCCTGATAAAGAAGCTGAAGCAAAAGAAGCAGGAGCGGACCATGTCGGTTTAGATGACTACATCACCAAAATTAAAGGTGGATGGACTGATATTGACGTAATTATTACTATGCCTTCCGTAATGGGGAAAGTTGGTGCATTAGGTAGAGTTTTAGGACCGAGAGGTTTGATGCCTAATCCAAAAACAGGAACCGTTACTATGGATATTGGTAAAGCCGTTCAAGAAGTAAAAGCAGGTAAGATTGATTTCAGAGTAGATAAGTTTGGAATCGTTCATTCAGCAGTGGCTAAAGTTTCTTTCGATTCTAAAAAGATCGAAGAAAATGCAAATGAATTGTTACAAACAATCGTTAAACTGAAACCATCATCTGCTAAAGGTGCTTATATCAAGAGCGTTTCATTAAGCTCCACTATGAGTCCAAGTATCAGTATTGACACCAAAGCCTTTGCGGTATAAATAACACTCTATTATGACAAAAGAGGAAAAATCACAATACATTGAAGATTTGGCAACTAAATTGTCTGAGACGGGTGTATTTTATTTAGCAGATACTGCTGGTTTAACCGTAGAATCTGTGAACAATCTCAGAGAAAAATGCTTCAAAGCTAATGTTGAGCTTAAGGTTGTAAAAAATACCTTGCTTAAAAAAGCATTGGAGAAAGTAGAAGACAAAAACTACGAGGATCTTTATGGGATTCTTGCTGGTCCTACTGCTATCATGTTCTCTGAAGTTGGAAATGCTCCGGCGAAGTTGATTAAGGATTTCCGTAAAAAGCACGATAAACCTGTACTTAAAGGTGCGTTTATCGAAGAAGCAATTTATACAGGAGATGAGAACCTAGAGTTTTTATCAACGATAAAGAGCAAAGAAGAGCTTATCGGAGATATTATCGCACTTCTTCAATCGCCTGCTAAAAACGTTGTTTCCGGACTTAAGTCTGGAGGTGGCAAACTTGCAGGTATTATTAAAACGCTTTCCGAAAGAACGGAAGCATAGTTATTAACTTAAATTAAAACAAAATAAAATGGCTGAATTAAAAGAATTCGCAGAACAACTAGTTAATCTTACTGTTAAAGAAGTAAATGAATTAGCTGAGATTCTTAAAGAAGAATATGGTATCGAGCCTGCAGCTGCTGCAGCTGTTGCTGTCGCTGGTCCTGCTGGTGGTGGTGAAGGTGGAGCCGCAGAAGAAAAAGACGAATTTGATGTTGTCTTGAAATCTGCTGGTGGATCTAAACTTGCCGTTGTGAAGTTGGTTAAAGAACTTACAGGTAAAGGGCTTAAAGATGCCAAAGAACTAGTTGATAGCGCACCTGCTACATTGAAAGAAGGTGTTTCTAAAGACGAAGCGGAAGGTCTTAAATCTTCATTAGAAGAGGCAGGAGCGGAAGTTGAACTTAAGTAAGACATACTTACATTTTACAGGATAGGCACTGCTTTCGGGCATGTGCCTAGTCCTGTTTTATATTGCTTATAACCAGTAAGCGTTTTTATAAATTAAAAATTTTAGCCTTGGGATCTACAAATAATATTGCCGAAAGAATCAGTTTCAGAAGTGAATCTAAGAAATTCGATTACCCGGATTTCCTGGATATCCAACTTGAGTCCTTCAGACAATTCTTTCAGTTGGAAACAACACCAGAAAACAGAAGTGATGAAGGTCTCTTCAAAGTATTTAGCGAGAATTTCCCAATCACGGATACCCGAAACCAATTCGTATTGGAATTCCTCGATTATTTTATCGATCCTCCACGATATACTATCCAAGAATGTATCGATAGAGGGTTGACCTATAGTGTTCCGCTAAAAGCTAAACTTAAGCTTTATTGTACAGACCCTGAACACGAAGATTTTGAAACAATCGTTCAGGATGTGTATTTGGGAACGATCCCTTATATGACACCTAAAGGTTCCTTTGTGGTTAATGGAGCTGAAAGAGTTATTGTATCACAGCTGCACAGATCACCGGGTGTATTCTTCGGTCAGTCGCGTCACGCTAACGGTACCAAACTTTATTCGGCCAGAATTATCCCTTTCAAAGGATCATGGATCGAATTCGCTACCGACATCAATTCGGTAATGTACGCGTATATCGATCGTAAGAAAAAGTTACCAGTAACCACTTTGTTCCGTGCAATCGGATACGAAAGTGATAAAGATATATTAGAAATCTTTGACCTTGCTGATGAAGTTAAAGTTACCAAAGCCGGATTGAAAAAGGTTCTTGGTCGTAAACTTGCGGCAAGAGTTTTAAAGACATGGGTAGAGGATTTTGTGGATGAAGATACAGGTGAAGTTGTATCCATTGAAAGAAATGAAGTACTTCTTGATCGTGAAACTGTTCTCGAAAAAGAACACATTGACTTGATTTATGATTCAGGTGCCAAAACGATCATCCTTCACAAAGAAAATGTAAACTCTGCGGATTTTGCAATTATTTACAATACCCTACAGAAAGATACATCCAACTCAGAGAAAGAAGCTGTAGAACACATCTATCGTCAACTTAGAAATGCGGAACCACCGGATTTCGATACGGCAAGAAGCGTGTTTGAAAAACTTTTCTTCTCCGATACAAGATATGACCTTGGAGAAGTTGGTCGTTTCAGAATCAATACAAAACTTGGCATTGATACGGATATCGAACAAAAAGTATTGACGAAACAGGATATCATCCTAATCGTGAAGTACCTGATCGAGCTGATCAATGCAAAAGCGGAGATTGATGATATTGACCACCTTTCTAACAGACGTGTAAGAACAGTTGGTGAGCAATTGCATAACCAATTCGGTGTTGGTTTGGCCAGAATGGCAAGAACCATCCGTGAAAGAATGAACGTGAGAGATAATGAGGTATTTACACCGATCGATTTGATCAATGCTAAAACCTTGTCTTCTGTAATTAACTCATTCTTTGGTACCAATCAGCTATCTCAGTTCATGGATCAAACCAATCCACTTTCTGAGGTAACACACAAAAGAAGATTATCTGCACTAGGGCCTGGAGGTCTTTCAAGAGAAAGAGCCGGATTTGAGGTTCGTGATGTTCACTATACACACTACGGTAGGCTATGTACCATTGAGACGCCGGAAGGACCAAATATTGGTCTGATCTCGTCACTTTGTGTATTTGCAAAAGTCAATAAACTAGGGTTTATTGAGACACCATATTGGGAAGTGAAAGAAGGTAAGGTTGACTACAAAAAAGCACCTACCTATAAAAGTGCGGAAGAAGAAGAAGGAAAAATTATTGCACAGGCAAGTGCAGAGACTGATAAGAGTGGAAAGTTCGTAAATGACAAGATCAAAGCGCGTTTGGAAGGTGACTTCCCGGTTGTAGAACCGAAAGAGATCGCTATGATGGATGTTGGAACTAACCAGATTGCGTCTATTGCAGCGTCTTCAATTCCATTCCTCGAGCATGATGATGCAAACCGTGCCCTAATGGGATCTAACATGCAGCGTCAGGCAGTTCCACTTCTTAAACCAAATTCTCCTATCGTGGGAACTGGTATTGAGAAATTGGTTGCTAGAGACTCTCGTGTATTGATCAATGCAGAAGGTGACGGAGTTGTGGAATATGTTGATGCAAATGAAATCAAAATTAAGTACAACCTGTCCAAGGAAGATAAACTGGTAAGTTTTGACGGAGAAGTGAAAACATACGAGTTAACAAAGTTCCAAAAGACAAACCAGTCTACTACAATTAACCTAAGACCAATTGTGGCTAAAGGCGATAAAGTAGAAAGAGGTCAGGTACTTTGTGAAGGTTATGCAACACAGGCAGGTGAGTTGGCTCTTGGTCAAAACCTGAAAGTGGCATTCATGCCTTGGCAAGGGTATAACTTTGAGGATGCGATTGTAATCTCTGAAAAAATAGTTAGAGATGACATCTTTACATCTGTTCATATTGATGAATACACACTGGAAGTTCGAGACACAAAACGTGGATTGGAAGAACTAACAGCTGATATTCCTAACGTTTCTGAAGAGGCTACAAAAGACCTTGATGAAAACGGAATTATCAGAGTAGGTGCTGACATCAAAGAAGGAGATATCCTTATCGGTAAGATTACACCAAAAGGTGAAACAGATCCTTCTCCGGAAGAAAAGCTACTAAGAGCGATCTTCGGTGATAAAGCAGGTGATGTGAAAGATGCGTCACTTAAAGCAGGTCCTTCACTAAGAGGAGTTGTTGTTGATAAGAAGTTGTTCTCAAGAGCGATCAAGGATAGAAAAACCAAGGCAAAAGATAAACCTATCCTGGCGCAATTGGATGACGATTACGAAAAAGAAGCAGCTCAACTTAAACAGGTGTTGATTGACAAATTGCTGGTAATCCTTGACGGACACAAATCAGCTGGTGTATTCAACAACTATAAAGAAGAGATCCTTAAAAAAGGAATCAAGTTTTCAACGAAGAATTTGCAAACGGTTGATTTCTCAATTGTCAATCCTTATGATTGGACATCTGATGAAAAAACCAATAAATTGATCCAAAGAGTACTACACAATTACTCAATCAAAGCAAATGATCTTCTTGGAATTTACAAGCGTAAAAAATTCCAGATTTCAGTTGGGGATGAATTGCCAACAGGAATCGTAAAAATGGCTAAAGTTTACGTGGCTAAGAAGAGAAAGCTGAAAGTTGGAGATAAAATGGCAGGTCGTCATGGTAATAAAGGTATTGTTGCCAATATCGTTCGCCAGGAAGATATGCCTTTCCTTGAAGACGGAACTCCGGTTGATATCGTACTTAACCCACTGGGTGTACCATCTCGTATGAACCTTGGACAGATTTACGAAACTGTTTTAGGTTGGGCTGGTGAAAAACTCGGTGTTAAGTTTGCAACGCCAATTTTTGACGGAGCATCAATCGAGCAAATTAACGATTATACTGACAAAGCAGGTGTACCTAAATTTGGTAAAACTTATTTGTATGACGGTGGTACAGGAGAAATCTTCCACCAGCCAGCAACTGTAGGTGTAATTTATATGCTGAAATTGGGTCACATGGTTGACGACAAGATGCACGCACGTTCTATCGGACCTTACTCATTGATCACACAGCAACCTCTTGGAGGTAAAGCACAATTTGGTGGTCAGAGATTTGGTGAGATGGAGGTATGGGCGCTTGAAGCTTATGGTGCTTCCAACATCCTTAGAGAGATCCTTACGATCAAATCTGATGATGTAGTGGGAAGAGCTAAAGCTTACGAAGCAATCGTAAAAGGTGAAAACTTCCAGGAACCTGGAATTCCGGAATCATTCAACGTATTGTTGAACGAGCTGGCAGGACTTGGACTTAATGTATCACTCGACTAATAAATTGATTTAAAGAACATAGACAAAAGACAAAAAGACGGAAGAAAGTTCCTCGCGGTATAAATCTTAAGTCTTGATCTTATGTCTTAAATCTAAAAGATAAAATGGCTTACAAAAAAGAACAAAAACCAAAAAGTAGTTTTAATAAAATTACGATCAGTTTGGCTTCTCCTGAGATGATCCTTGAGCGTTCACATGGTGAAGTTTTAAAGCCTGAAACAATTAACTACAGAACCTATAAACCTGAACGGGATGGATTATTCTGCGAAAGAATTTTCGGTCCGGTAAAGGATTACGAATGCCACTGTGGAAAATATAAAAGAATACGATACAAAGGAATCGTTTGTGACCGTTGTGGTGTTGAAGTAACGGAAAAGAAAGTACGTAGAGAAAGAATGGGACACATATCACTTGTAGTTCCTGTTGCTCACATCTGGTATTTCCGTTCACTTCCAAATAAAATAGGTTACCTACTTGGATTACCAACCAAGAAGTTAGATCAAATCATCTATTACGAGAGATATGTAGTTATCCAGAAAGGTGCTGCTGAAAGAGCTGACGGAGAACCATTGGAATACATGGATTTCTTGACAGAAGAAGAGTATCTTGATATCCTGGATGAATTACCAAAAGAAAATCAGTATCTCGAAGATAACGATCCAAACAAGTTTATTGCAAAAATGGGTGCTGAAGCACTACATGATTTGCTTCAAAGACTTGACCTGGATGAGCTGTCTTTTGATTTAAGACACAAAGCAAATACGGAAACATCTCAACAAAGAAAGAAAGAAGCACTCAAGCGTCTTCAGGTTGTTGAATCATTGAGAGATGCGCAAACGCGTGTTGAGAATCGTCCGGAGTGGATGATTGTGAAAGTTGTTCCAGTTATTCCACCTGAATTAAGACCATTAGTACCGTTGGATGGAGGACGTTTTGCAACTTCAGATTTGAATGATCTTTACCGTAGAGTAATTATTAGAAACAATCGTTTGAAGAGACTTTTGGAAATTAAAGCACCGGAAGTAATCTTGAGAAACGAGAAACGTATGTTGCAGGAATCGGTAGATTCATTGTTTGATAACTCTAGAAAATCATCTGCAGTTAAGACAGAATCTAACCGACCGTTAAAATCACTTTCCGATTCACTTAAAGGTAAACAAGGACGTTTCCGTCAAAACTTATTGGGTAAACGTGTTGATTATTCAGCACGTTCAGTAATTGTTGTTGGACCGAACTTGAAATTACACGAGTGCGGACTTCCTAAGAACATGGCGGCAGAGTTATTTAAACCGTTTATCATTAGAAAGCTAATTGAGAGAGGTGTTGTTAAGACGGTTAAATCTGCGAAGAAAATCGTTGATAAGAAAGAGCCAATTGTTTGGGATATTTTGGAGAATGTACTAAGAGGACATCCGGTACTTCTGAACAGGGCCCCAACACTTCACAGATTGGGTATTCAGGCATTTCAACCGAAACTAATTGAAGGAAAAGCAATTCGTCTTCACCCACTAGTATGTACGGCATTTAACGCCGACTTTGATGGTGACCAGATGGCGGTGCATTTACCATTGAGTAACGCAGCTATCCTTGAGGCGCAAATGCTGATGCTTTCTTCTCACAATATTCGTAACTCAGCAAATGGTGCTCCAATTGCTGTACCTTCTCAGGATATGGTATTAGGTCTATACTATATCACTAAATTGAGAAAGTCTACGAAAGAAAGAGTAGTGAAAGGTGAAGGAATGACATTCTATTCTCCGGAAGAGGTGATTATTGCCAACAACGAAGGTAGATTGGAGATCCATGCTTCTATTAAGGTAAGAACAAAAGATATAGACGAAGATGGAAATGAGGTCGTTAAGATCATTGACACAACATGTGGACGTGTTCTATTCAACGAACTTGTTCCTGATGAAGCAGGATATATTGATGAAGTATTGACCAAAAAAGCCCTAAGAGGAATTATCTCGAGAGTTCTTGCAACTTGCGGAACAGCTCGTACAGCACAATTCCTTGATGCCATTAAGGATATGGGTTATCACATGGCCTTTAAAGGTGGACTGTCGTTCAACCTGGATGATGTAATTATTCCGGATGAAAAAGATGAGATGGTTGATCGTGCGAACAAAGAGGTTGATGAAGTGATGATGAACTATAACATGGGACTTATCACCAACAATGAGCGTTACAATCAAATCATTGATATCTGGACACACACCAATACACGTCTGACTCAAAAATTGATGGATAGAATTTCATCTGATAACCAGGGCTTCAACTCCATCTACATGATGATGGATTCAGGAGCAAGGGGATCAAAAGAGCAGATTCGTCAGTTGTCAAGAATCAGGGGATTGATGGCAAAACCACAAAAATCCGGCGTATCATCTCAGGAGATTATTGAAAACCCGATCCTATCTAACTTTAAAGAAGGTTTGACAGTACCTGAGTACTTTATTTCAACGCACGGTGCGCGTAAAGGTCTTGCAGATACGGCCCTTAAAACGGCAGATGCTGGTTACCTTACAAGACGTTTGGTTGATGTGGCACAAGACGTGGTGATCAATAATGATGACTGTGGAACACTACGAGGAATTGTAGTTTCAGCCCTTAAGAAAAATGAAGATATCGTAGAATCACTTTACGATAGAATTCTTGGACGAGTAGCAGTTAGCGACATTACCATTCCTGGAACAGAAGACGTTCTCGTTGAAGCTGGTCAGGAAATAGATGAGAAATTAGCGAAGAAGATAGAGGATGCGGAGATTGATGAAGTAGAAGTGCGTTCAGTACTTACGTGTGAATTGAAACGTGGTGTTTGTTCAAAATGCTACGGTAGAAACCTGTCAACGTCGGAAATGGCGGTTCAGGGAGACACAGTAGGAGTGATCGCAGCACAGTCAATTGGTGAGCCGGGTACGCAGCTGACATTACGTACATTCCACGTGGGTGGTACGGCAGCTAACATTGCAGACGAGCAAGATATCAAAGCTAAATTTGACGGACAGCTTGAAATTGAAGAGCTAAGAACTATTTCAACAAAAGATAAAGACGGTAAGAAAGCCGAGGTTGTTATCGGACGTTCCGGTGAAGCTAAAATTGTCAACCCGAAAACGGGTATCGTGATGATGACGGCAAACATACCTTATGGCTCATACCTGATTGCAGATAACAATAAACCGATTAAGAAAGGTGATGTAATCTGTAAATGGGACCCTTATAACGCCGTTATACTTTCAGAGGTAAAAGGTACAATCGAATTCGAAAATGTAATCGAAGGAGAGACTTACCGTGAAGAAATAGATGAGCAAACAGGATTTACTGAAAAAGTAATTACGGAGAATCGTAACAAGAAGAAGATTCCTACAATTAAGATTATCGGTGCTAAGAAAGGTGAGGGTAAAACCTACAACCTTCCAGTAAACGCACACATTATCGTTAATGAAGGAGAAAAGATTGACGCAGGTCAGATTCTTGTGAAAATTCCACGTGTTGCTGGTAAATCGGGTGATATTACAGGTGGTCTACCAAGGGTAACTGAGTTATTCGAGGCTAGAAACCCATCTAACCCAGCAGTTGTTTCTGAAATTGATGGTATCGTTTCTTACGGTAAAATCAAAAGAGGTAACCGTGAGATTATCATTGAATCAAGAACAGGTGAAGTACGTAAGTATCTTTGCCCACTTTCTAAACACATCCTTGTTCAGGAAAACGATTACGTAAAAGCTGGTCAGTCTTTATCTGATGGAGCAATTACGCCAAAAGACATCTTGAATATTAAAGGACCTACTGCTGTACAGGAGTATCTGGTAAATGAGGTTCAGGAAGTTTATCGTTTACAGGGTGTGAAGATTAATGACAAGCACTTTGAAGTTATCGTTCGACAAATGATGTTGAAAGTTGAAATCAGAGAGCCGGGAGATACTAAATTCCTTGAAGGGCAGTCAGTTCATAAAGCTGATTTCTTTGAAGAGAATGATTCACTGTTTGGAAAAGTAGTGGTAGTTGATCCGGGAGAATCTGAAAGCATCAAGGCAGGTCAGATTATATCGGCACGTAAACTCAGAGATGAGAATTCAACACTGAAGAGAAAGGATAAAAAGCTGATCGAAGCACGTGAGGCTATTCCTGCTACTTCAGAGCCAATGTTGCAGGGTATCACTAAGGCATCATTGCAGACACGATCATTCATTTCGGCTGCTTCCTTCCAGGAAACAACTAAAGTATTGAATGAAGCTGCATTGAATGGTAAGGTTGATGACTTAATGGGACTAAAAGAAAACGTAATTGTAGGACACAAAATTCCTGCAGGAACGGGCTTCAGAAGATTCCAAAAATTGGTGGTTGGATCACAAGCTGAATATGAAGAGTTGACAGCCAAGTAATGTATAATTAATTATTTTTAAAGCGTTCGTTCTAGCTAGTTCGAACGCTTTTTTTGTATATTGAAAGTTATGAGTGACGAACAAAAACAAAACAATCCGAATCAGATTAACATTGAACTAACCGAAGAAACGTCGGAAGGTACATATTCCAACCTCACCATTGTGACACATTCACCGAGTGAATTTATTCTGGATTTTATCCAGTTAATGCCGGGTGTACCTAAAGGGAAAGTGAAGTCAAGGGTGATTCTGACACCTGATAATGCGAAGAAACTTATGAAAGCACTCACTGAAAATATTCAGAAATACGAGTCCACCCACGGAAAAATAAAAGATGTGGGTCCATTGGGTAACAATATCCCACTTAATTTTGGGCCAAATACAGAAGCGTAATACCTTAAATCAAACTATATAGCTATGAAAAGATCCTTATTATTATTGCCCCTTTTAGTATTGTTAATAGGACTTGGGTCCTGCAAAAAATGCAGAAAAGAAGATCCCATTTCCAGGATAGTTAACAATGGAACAGAATCAGCTAGTGTGCAAATCCAAACTTCCGGAGGGAATACAGTTAATATCAATAATATCCTTCCGGGACAGACCTCAGAAGATAAAAGCTTTGCAGAAGGCCTTGTAACATTTACGATTTCAATTGGAAATAATAATCCAAAAGTATTGGACGTACCTATGGAACAATGCTGGGAGTATGAAATTGTTATTGATGCAAATAACAATGTTACTTCTGTTCCAATGGATAGAAATGAATAGATACTATGAACAAGTTTAAGAAATGGGGACTCCGGGTACTTAAAGTACTCGGAGTTTTAGTAGCTCTATATTTATTGGTAGCTTTATTTGCCCCCTCAACGTATGAAGTAGAGCGCCAAAAAGAAATGTCTGCCAGCCCGGAAGCCATTTACAGTTTAATTTCATCTTTTGAAGGATGGGATTCATGGTCCCCGTGGTTAGAAAAAGATCCAACCATTGTCAATACACTTGAAGGTGAGGACGGAACAGTAGGAGCAAAGCAGGGTTGGACTGGAGACCCAGAACTTTCAGGTGAGGGAAGTATTACAATCACTGAACTGGTTGAGAATCAAAAAATGGCGTATGACCTGAATTTTGAAGGGATGCCTATTGTCACACATGGTCAAATTACACTCACACCAACAGAAAATACTGTGAATGTTACATGGAACAATAAAGGGGAAATCGGTTATTTGATTCGCCCACTTGCTATGTTCATGGATATGGATAAAATGATGGGACCTGACCTGGAAAGAGGCCTTTCAAATATTGATTCACTCGCTACCATTAAGCAAAAAGAAATGGAACAGTTTACCATAACGGAGATCGATTATCCCGGTGGAAATTTTTACGGTATACGCCAACAATTAAATATTTCAGAAGTAGATTCAGCCCTTTTTGCTGAAGCCTATGGTAGACTTGGGATGTTTTGTGGAACCAATCAAGTTGAAATGACAGGTATGCCTGTGAGTATTGGATTTGAGTGGAATGAAGAAGATGGCACCTGTGATATTATGCCCGCTTTTCCTGTGGCTGAAGTGAAACTAAAAGGAAGTGAAGGGATTACGCCTTATACGATTCCACCCGGAAAAGCATTGGTTTTGGATTATTACGGCCCGTATGAAGAGATGATGGCCGCTTATGATCAACTCGACACATACGCCGAAGAGCATGGCCTAACCTATTCTATTGTAATTGAAGAATATGTTGGAGACCCTGGTGAACACGAAAGTATGGATGATGTGCTCACGAGAATCTATGTTATTCTAGAGTAAATTAAACATTCCCTGTTCGGCGTTAGACCTGGTTTTATCGTTTATTTTATTTAAAGTTTTGATCGCACAGAAGGATCAATAAATGCCACCTTTTATACAATTGATGCGTCTACTATATAGTTAGTTCGTAAATTAACTAGACCCAAAAACGCATTGTGTATGAAAAACTTAGCTCATGTAATCCGTCAGTTAATCACCCTCTTAATTTTACTGGTTGTAGTTGCACCAGATGTTTATTCACAGGAATACTACGAAGAAGATTCTTATTATAATCATCTATATAAAGTAAATAAGCAGTGGGAAAAGTACAAAGATGCTTGCCCTGAGGGAATTGTTTCCTTTCAATCTGACAACGAACGTATTCAATTGCACTTAAAACTGGTGTGTAAATACTTGCTGTTTAACAAACCGGAAGAGTTACAGCCTACTCAAATAGAGAATCGTCTGGAGTTAATTTATGCACTTGAAAATTATGCAGACAGGGGTGTATTTCCTACAAATTCTTACCATCAAAAACGAACCCCCTATTTTGTAGACAACAAAGGAGTGCACTGCGCAGTAGGGTATTTAATGGCGGTTTCGGACAATAATAATTTAGTGGCTCAAATCAGCAGGGAACATAACTACGATTATTTAGAAGATATTAAGACTCCCGGAGTTACCAAATGGGCGGTGACGTATGGATTTACACTGGATGAACTCAAGTGGATACAACCCTCGTACCCGCCAACAACAGGATCACTTGCGATAGCGAATGGGGCCAATGGGCCAGTTAGAGAAATAATGAAAGATCCGTATAATGACCGTTTAATAATTACAGGCGATTTTTACGTGTTAGATGATTTTGCTTGTCTGGGTATCGGTTATTTTAAAGACGATCAGCTAAACTGCTTTGGAAATGGTCTTGCGGGAATTGTGAATGGAGTGATTGTTAATTCACAAGGCATTTATGCTTATGGTGAAATTATGAATGCAGGTATAACCTACCCGCTTGCATTTTTTGATGGTAATGTTTGGAGTTATATTGAAATCCCTGCGCGTACAGGTGCTACTGCCGTTGCCGGAGTAAGAGGACATTCAATATATGACTTTGAGGTAGTGATCGAAGATCCAGTTGATTCAACTATGCAGGAGATTTGGTACTTTGATTCAACTGAAGGCTGGGATTTAAAAGCAAGGGTCAATGGACAGATAAACGATATTGCAATAGGAAACTATGATAGAGCATACGTTGGTGCATTCAACACTGTTCACTTGATTGAATCAATGGCCATTGATTCAACATTTTCTGTGAATAATATTCTAATTAAGAGTAATTTTTTCGGCACTTGGTCAGGTTCGGTTGATGAGGTAAGTGACACTGTGTTAACGGCAATTTATGTTGGAAATACATTATACCTTGGAGGAACCTGTTCATCTACCCAGGGTTCAGAAATTTGTTTATCACGTTATTTAAATAATACTGTTCAGCCTCTCTTAATGAATTCAGATTTTGGTGTTTCGGGTGATTATGCTATAAATGATCTTTATTACGGGTATGGTTCAAAACTTATTCTGGGGGGTGAATTCAATTCTCCTTCCTGGATGTATTATGGACAGAATCTGGGAGCTTACAATTTAACCTATAATTCATTTGAGATTTTAGCACAGTTTGATGCACCGGTTAGTACCGTCGTGGAGTTTGATAATCATTTATTTTGTGGAGGTGAATTTATGAATGAGGGATGGACAACTAACTTAAATCACCTTGCTCGAATTTTTGACCCTTTGAGTATTGATCCAATTTCTAATTCCGATATAACTACTTACCCCAACCCATTTACTTCGGAGATAACAATTGATGGAATAGCGCAGGAGGTGAAGTACACCTTGATAAACCTATCAGGTCAAGTAGTTAAAGAAGGAATTTCTGCCAATAGAAAGGTGACTGGCTTAGATGATCTTCCATCTGCCACCTATATCTTAAAAATAGAAACCGATAACGAGGAATTCAATATCCGGCTTATAAAGTGATACTTAGTGTTCAAAT
Source organism: Crocinitomicaceae bacterium (assembly GCA_014762645.1). Taxonomy (GTDB): domain Bacteria; phylum Bacteroidota; class Bacteroidia; order Flavobacteriales_D; family Crocinitomicaceae; genus Paracrocinitomix. Next base: position 35,410 of record JABURP010000074.1, on the reverse strand, counting down.
TGGTTATTCCCTGACGACTTGTGTGGACATGAGGATTGATCTGTGCTCATCAAAAACCCTGATAATATAAGAACCCTTACTCTCACCAGAAAGATCAACTTCGTTATTACCATTAAACAACTTGCCGGCTTTTATTTTCTGACCATCTATCGTATATAACTCATAATAACCCAGCATTTCCGGATACACTACGGTAAGTAGTCCTTTACTGCTTGGATTAGGGTAGAGCGAAATAGGCTTCTTATCCGACTGACCTAAACCTGCACCTCCACATGGCCCAATCACATCTATGTAATGCACTTCGGCAGAATCCTCCATTACATTAGCAGAATCATTATACACGGTATAAGTGTATATACCACAACCCAATAAGGAATCCGTAAATATATCAGCTGTCATTAAAATTGAATCTCCTGCAGCAATGGTAGTGCTTGCCGGTGTGGTCCAGTCGTCAATATCCGCCACGGCAAATGAAGTAAAGGTGGACAATCCTTCTGTCCAGCCGACTGTGTGTTCATATCGTATGCGATTAATTTTGACATCCTGAGAAGTACCATAATAATTAACAAGGTACCACTCAGCCCGTAATTGTGGCGTCTCAGTACTGGTACTGTCTATATAGTACACGGGACCTGGATCAACTCCAACAAAGTGCATTTCAATTTGAGCGTGAATTTCGAGCGTACCGAAAATCAACAACAGGAGTAAGGCGCATTTTTTCATAATTTCTGTCTAATCTTGAACGAAATAATCGTTGCGATACAATTTCAGAAATAATTCTTTAGAAATCAATTGTATATCAGATTATTTCTACAATGAAGTAACGGCGTTTATTGAACATTATTTCAGTTTTCAATGAATATTGACTTTACAACATTCCAGTGATTGTCATCATTTTAATCGATTTAAAAAAATTATCTTTCCTTTTATCCATAAAGATGATACAACCAACTAAATAATTAAATAGATTCAAATCCACAAAAATTATGGACACTATGAAAAGAGTATTTGGATTATTTGCAATTCTAATGGTTGCTTTAACCGGATTTGCACAGCAAACAGATGTAGTAATCTCCAAAAAAGATTATGTTATTTACTCCAGTAAAACAGGTAAAAAGGCAACACCCAAAGACATTGTTGAAGAATTAAAAAGTGCGGATGTGGTGTTTTTTGGGGAAGAGCATAATGACTCAGTGGGGCATCAATTGCAATTAATGCTCTTTAAGATGATGTTTGAAGCGTATGGAGATAAAGCGGTAGTGTCAATGGAAATGTTTGACAGGGACGTACAGTATATCATGGATGAGTATCTCTCCGGCTTAATTAAAAAATCCTACTTTTTGAAAGATTCCAGAAAATGGAGCAATTACAAGGATTACGAGCCTATGGTTGAGTTTGCTAAAGAAAAAGGCCTGGATGTGGTTTGTGCCAATGCGCCTTTCAGATATGTAAATGTGGCAACCAAACATGGCTTAGAAGGGCTACAAAAACTATCCAGTAAGGCTAAAGAAGCCATGGCACCCTTACCGTACAAATTGGCAGATGGAGGATATAAGGTCAAATTAAATGCCCTGATGGGACATGACCCAACTAATCCTGATTCAAAACCGGCTTATGATATGATTCCCGGACAATCTTTGTGGGACGCAACCATGGCGTATTCCATCTACCAAAAATTACAGGCTAAACCGGATTCTAAAATCTTACATCTGGTAGGAAGGTTTCACGTTGATGAGTACTATGGAATTGTTCAACGGTTAAAGGAATTTGATCCGGAGATTAAAACAGTGGTGGTTTCATTAGATGGAAGTGCTGAGAATTTTCCAAAAGTGGATATTACCGAGTATAAAAAGAACGGCGATTACCTGATCTTTAGTAATCCTGAAGTACCAAAATCGTACTAATCAACATAATACCGTATGACAACCTGTGAGTAGTAAGGTAGTTTTCTGCGCATCTACTAACAGGTTGTTTTTCCTTCAGAATCTTTGGTGAAAACAGCATCTACAGGTTCCCACAATTCAATTTTATTGCCTTCTGGGTCTAAGATATGCAGGAACTTTCCGTACTCATATTCCTCAATTTCATCACATATCGTTACACCTGAGGCCCTCAGTTCTTTCTCCAATTCTACCAGATTTTCTACCCGGTAATTAATCATAAACTCTTTTTTGGAAGGTTCAAGATATTTTGTGTCTTTGGAAAATGTGCTCCACTGCAGGTAATTTATTTTATCCGGATTATGTGTGTTTCTGAATTCAAATAAAGATCCGTACTCATTGGTTACAAGCCCCAAATGCTTGCCGTACCATTCTCTCATCTTGTCGGGTTCGTCACATTTAAAGAAGATTCCTCCAATGCCCGTTACTTTCTTGCTCATATTTTTTTAATTCAATATAAATAAAAAAAAGACCCTGATGATTATACACCAGGGCCTTTTCAGATTTTAAATGAAAAAAATATACTTACTGTTTGACCAGCAGATTTTTTCGTGAAAACTATGAAGATTTTCACTACACTAAAGCTAAAAACAAATCTTTGGCAGCTGTTTCTTTTTTAGACGATTGGTGTCATTTTATCGTTAAGTGAATGAGGTTATTACACACGCTCTACGGCACAATGAATATTAGCGTTCAGGTAAAACTTTAGCTATCTTTGCAAGAATCTCATGAAAAAACTCCTATCCATATTTTTAATCACCTTCTCGGTAACTTCTGTAGCACAGGACTCGCTTAAAGTGATGTTCCACAACTTATTGAACTTTCCGAGCGCGGGGGTAACACGAACGGTGCATTATCGCAAAATTCTGCAGTATGCTCAGCCTGACGTATATCTGGTAAATGAATTGGAGTCTGAATATGGTGCTGACTTAATATTAGACAGTTCGCTAAATATATTTGGCACTACTCAATATCAACGATCATTATTCATAAATGGCCCTGATACGGATAATTGCCTTTTTTATAATACGGATAAGTTGGGTCTTCTTAGTCAGTATCAATTGACAACTGTATTACGAGATATCTCTGTTTACCGGCTATATTATAAAGCACCGAATCTGTCAGCTATAACTGATACGATCTATTTTTGGTTTTTCTCCTGTCATCTCAAGGCGGGTGTTAATGATTTCGAACAAAGAAAAACAGAGGCATTGCAAATAAAGTACTATCTCAATGATATCGTTAATCAGGTTGAAAATGTGTTTGTCGGTGGAGATTTTAATTTCTATTCGGGATTTGAGTCGGGATGTCAGGCATTGTTGAATCAGGGTGCTGTTCAGTTAATTGATCCTGCCAATGCAGTAGGAAACTGGTCAAACGACTGGAATTATTCTGACTGGCATACGCAAAGTACTAGAACAAGCTCCTTTGGTAGTGGATCGGGAGGGGGAATGGACGATCGGTTTGATCTCATCTTTGTTTCAGAAGATGTGATGAGCAACGCAAATGGTGTAACCTTTATTCCGGGAACGTTTACACCACTAGGGCAGGACGGGAATCATTACAATGATGCGATTAACAGTGGTGTAAATAATGCGGCACCGGACTCTGTAATACAGGCATTGTTTTGGGGAAGTGATCATCTACCAATAATGATGGACATTGCTTTAGATGAAACTGCTGGCATACCAACTCAAAAAGTAGATTACATTCAGGTTTATTATAGTCAGGATGCTCATGCGTTGAATTTCACAACATCTTTAGAACGATTTGATTTGGTTCTCTATGACATGATGGGCCGGATTGTATTTCGAAAAAATAATGTGGAAGGAAATGTTGTATTGCCGGACCACTTACAGGGCGTATATATTTGGTCGGTTATATCTGAAGGCAAACAACGCAGTGATAGAATAGTTATCCATTAGGTGTTCTTAACCCGAACAATTTCGGCTAAAATACTGATGGCAATTTCCTCCGGAGTTTTACTGAAGATTTGAACACCTATGGGAGAATAGACCTTGTCCAGTTTATCCTGATCCACTCCTTCTTCTGACAGTTCCTGGTAAAGTTGCTTCACCTTTTCCTCACTCCCCATCATTCCCAAGTACTTAAATTCATGGTCAATTAACCCTTTAAGGATAATTTTATCAGTGCGATATCCGAACGATACTAAAACCACATAATTTTGTGGATTTGGAGGTATACTTTCCCCAATATTTTCATAATCGTCAATAGGGATAAATTCGCCGTAGTTGTTTTGTTCAACTGTATTCAGACCCTCTCTGTCATCATATATTTTTATCTCAAAACCCAGTTCATGCGCAAATTTTGATAAGGCTAAACTGACGTGCCCTCCGCCAACTACGTGCAGAACAGGAAAGTGATGGAGATCTTCACGTAAGGTCCAGCTGGTTTCACTGTGGAGATTCAATTCAAATTTTTTATCCTGCACTTTGTCCGGTAAAAACTCAATACCATTCTGATTAAACTCCAGTACACCCGTTCCTGAAGTAAGAATCTTCTCAACAGTTGTTAGGTCAGAAGGTTTTAGAAGATAAAAAGCGATTGTCTGCTCACCGGAACATATCATTCCCGATTTATTTTTGGGAACATCTGCTTTGTGAACCTGCTTTTTAAAAAACGGATCGAAGTCTTTGCTGAGGAGTTCTTTTCTGCACAATTCAACAAGTTTGTGCTCCATGAAGCCACCACCAATTGATCCACTCAAACGACCGCTATCACTAACCATCATTTTGAACCCCTGTCTTCCAGGGCTACTACCATGACTCTCCAAAACATACATTAAGATTATCTTTTGATTTTCGGAAAGTTCTGATTTTATGGATTGCCAAATTTTCATGTGTGCATCAAAAATAGGTAATCTATCCCTTAATTTTTATGATCTAGTTAAACCAAACCGCACTCATAGAATAATAGATAGCCATCAAACCAGAAAAAATAGCACTAGCGATAAATCGGTTTTTAAGGCTGATCTTATTTTGGATGGCGTAATTAGCCATAAGAGAAATGGGAATATTTATAGCAAACGAAATTAGCCCTGTCATTAAAAGGTCCCAGCCAATTTCATCATATTGCCCGGTCAATAATTTGATAAATAGAATATGCCGGGCTATCCATAACGGGTTAAAATAAAGCATGGCTAAGCCAGCACGTTTAAAGGCTCCTTTGATATCACCATTGGCCGCTACTTTTTTATCTATCCACCTAAAGTAATTCGGAATTTCAAAGGCGTACACTGTTGCACCAATGAGCAGGATACCGACCACACGGACCCAATCAAAATCATTGGCAATTAGTGCCGCTATTGTATCTCCGAGGGAATAGATGATTCCCCCTTTGATGATGTCTGAACGTTTGTACTGGAGGGCCATAAATTGTATAATCCCATTAATACTTTTTCATGTGTAAATGGTGCGTCAAATGTCGGGATATAATCGGGATTGAAAGCTTTAACTGCATCTTCAATGGCAAAATAAGTTCCGATTCCGTACATCAAAGGGGGTTCACCAACCGCTTTAGACTTTAATATTGCCAGGTCACTTCCTTCTGTATCCAACGCTTTGATGTCAATTTCTCTTGGAATGGCATATATGTCCGGGATTTTATAAGTTGACAGTGAGCTTGATCGTAATTTTCCATTTTCGTCGTAGTCAATTTCTTCTGATGTCATCCAACCTATACCTTGTACAAGTCCTCCTTCAATCTGTCCCAAATCAACACTCTCATTCATGCTGTTTCCGAAATCATGAACAATTTTTACGGTGTCAATATCATACGTTCCCCGAATACAGTCCACTGTTACCTCTGTTAATGCCAGTCCGTAAACATGGTAGGCAAATGGGTGGCCTTTTTCCTTATCCTTGTCAAAATTGATAACCGGTGTTGCGTAATGACCATTTTCAGTAAGTGAGATTCTTTCTAAAAATGCAGTATCTATCATCTTGTCCCACTCCAGGGATTGACTGTTTTTTGAATTAGAGAATATACCTTCTTTAAAAATGATATCTCGTTTATCTACTTCAAACAGACGCGAAGCCAGGCTTGTTAACCGGCTCATTAATTCATTACAAGCAATTTGTAATGCTTTACCATTTAAGTCAGCAGTGGCACTAGCAGCAGACGGAGAAGTATTTGAAACCCTGGTAGTGTTTGTAGATTCTAACTTCACTCTTTTTGGATCTAAGCCAAATATATCAGCAGCGACCTGCAGCATTTTAGTGTTTACTCCCTGACCCATTTCAACAGCTCCTGTACTTATTCCAACAGATCCGTCACTATAAATATGAACGAGTGCACGCGCCTGGTTCATGGATGTTTTGGTAAAAGAAATTCCAAAAGACACGGGCATTAAAGACATTCCTTTCTTAACGTCTTTATGGGAAGCATTAAATGCTGCAATTTTTTTCCGGGTTTCCTCTATTGTCTTTTTAGCATCTAATTCTTTCCATATTTTCTGGAGTACTACTCCTTCAGCAATTTGTCCATAAGGAAATTCATCCCCGTCATCCAGTAAGTTGACTTTTTGAATTTCATGGCTGGATACGCCAATTTCTTTTGCCGAGTGCGCAATTGCGGCTTCTATTACAAACATTCCCTGTGGCCCCCCAAACCCTCTAAATGCGGTATTGGGGGGTAAATTTGTTTTGCACGAATATGCCGTTGCTTTAACATTGGGAATGAAATATGAGTTGGTGGCATGAAACAGTGTTCTTTCCATTACCGCCGGTGATAGGTCGGCAGCAGCTCCGGCATTTTGATAAAATGTGGCTTCGTAGGCAACAATTTTCAGATCTTTAGAGAGCCCTATCTTATAATCGGATGTGTAAGGGTGTCGCTTACCTGTCATTTTCATATCATCCATGCGGTGCAGAATGACTTTTATAGGTTTATTCAACACTTTACACCCAAGTGCAGCCATTACTGCCCAAGGGGTAGCCTGATCTTCCTTGCCACCAAAGCCTCCGCCTAATCGAACCACATCCACCTCAATTTTATGCATACCTACACCCAATACGCGGGCTGTAGCGCGTTGAACAGCTGTTGGTCCCTGGGTAGAGGATGAAATGCGAATGTTTCCATTTTCCATTGGTTGCGCATAAGCGCCCTGCGTTTCAATATACAGGTGCTCCTGACCGTTGGTATGTGCTGTTCCTTCAAAGATATATTCGCATTCATCCCAGGCTTTATTGGTGTTTCCCATTTCAAATGTTCTGGGAGGGATGATAAGTTGCCCTTTTTCTTTAGCTTTTCGCGGGTCAACTATTACTTCCTTTTCTTTGATCTTAACCTCAATTAATTTGCGTGCTTCAAAAGCTATATGGTCAGATTCTGCCACGATTAAAGCAATGGGTTGACCTTGAAAATGGACTTCTTTGGATGCAAATAATTCTTCATCCGGTAATATCCCGCCAATTTGATTTTCACCGGGTATATCTTCATGCGTTAATATTCTAATTACACCAGGAAGTTCAAGGGCTTTGGCATAATTAACAGATTCTATTTCACCATGCGCATGTGGTGAGCCAAATACAACCCCAAACAAAGTGCCCTGAATGGGTTGAATATCATCTACGTAAATAGACCTACCCGTTACGTGTCCTTTTGCATCTATGTTTTTCATACCAGCACCTCCAGGGAAATTTTAGTGGGATAGAGTTTGATGAAATGTGCATAATAAAGCTGCCGTAATAACAGTCTTTTATAATCTGCTGAACCTCTTACATCCGAAATTGGACTAATTTCATTCTGCATAATCGTGTTCGCAGCGTTCACCGTTTCGTTGTTCAATTCTTTTCCTTTGAGATAAGCACAAGTTTCTCTGAGATACAATGGGGTAGGTCCAACTCCACCGGCAGAAAGGTGAATTTCTTTAATCGTGTCGTTTTCTACTTCCACACATATTGCCGTGTTTACGGATGCTATATCCAGGTGAATCCGCTTACTTACTTTTTCAAAGTTGAATTTTGCATTTTCTCCAGGTGTCTTGAAGGTTATAGCAGTAATCATATCATCATCTGCCATGTCCAAATCTTTATATCCTTTGTAAAAGTCCTTCAAATAAATTTTTTTGCCCTTTTTGAAGGTGATTTCTGAGTTTAATGCTAAAAAGAAGGCCGTTAAATCTCCAATAGGGGAGGCGTTTACAAAATTACCAGCAATGGTAGAGATGTTTCTGATAGGGGATGATGAAATTAGTTTAATATGCTCATCCAACCGAGGAAATATTGCCTTGAAAACCGGAGACTGATAGAGATCGGAAACCGTTGAACCAGCTCCTACAGTGCAGGTTCCATCCTCTATATCAATATGCTTTAATTCGGGGTGATTGCTAATTGAATTTACATCCCTGACAACCAACTCATCTGGTTTTTGAACATATAGATCTGTTCCACCACCCACAATCTTGCCGCTTGAACCCGAAGTTGAGGTAATATTTTCTAACCTCTCCGGAATTGAAGTAAAATATTCAGGGATGAACTGCTCTTTTACCAACCAGTTTACGGTTTGTGCTGTATCTTTTCCTTTCAATGCATCAGTAATATGCTGTGCCGCCCGTACAATGGATTTGTAACCGGTACAACGACAGATGTTGCCATCTATCGAAGCAATTGCATCTTCATACGTGGCGTCCTTATGGGCTAAACAAAAACCAGATAAGGAAACGACAAATCCCACGGTACAAAACCCGCACTGTGTGCCTGACTCTTCTACCATGAATTTTTGAACGGGATTGAGTTTGTCGTTATCATCAACAGATAAATTCAACCCCTCAATGGTAACTACATGTTTTCCGTGTACATTGCCTAGTGGCGTTAAACAGGAGGTGATTTGCTCATAATTCATTTCCCCATCTGTTAACGTACCAATTAAAACAGTACAGGCACCACAGTCTCCTTCCCGACAACCAATTTTAGTTCCGGTTAGGCACTTGTCATAGCGTATCAGGTCAAGTAAAAGCGACCCTGTTGGCTTGTCAGATAGGACCAATGCATTATTAAGGATAAATTCTGTCATGCCATTTCCGGTTGAGAATTATAATAAGCCTCTATTTTTTCAATGTGTTTAGTTTTTTCCTGATCGGAAAGCAAACTTGCGGTGAAACTGTTTTTAGCCAATTGAGTGATTTGTTTTTTAGACATATTCAGAGCCCTTGCAATGCCCAAATAATTTTCGTTCATGTATCCACCAAAGTAAGCCGGGTCGTCAGAGTTTACAGTAACTAATAGATTTTTCTCCATCATTTCAACTACCGGATGCTCTTTGAGGTCATTAATGACGCAGAGTTCAAGATTGGATAAGGGGCACAAGGTGAGCGGGATTTGTTGTTCAACGAGTTTTTGCACCAGTTTTGGGTCATCCAGGCAACGGTTACCATGATCAATACGAGTGATGTCCAGGAGGTCAATTGCTTCCCAAATATAATCGGCTGGACCTTCTTCCCCTGCATGGGCCACCGTCAGAAAACCCTCTTCCCTTGCCTTGGCAAAAACACGTTCAAATTTTGATGGTGGATTTCCAACTTCTGATGAATCCAGTCCTACAGCCACTATCCACTCTTTATAGGGAAGCGCCTGTTCAAGTGTTTTAAATGCCGAAGCTTCATCCAGGTGTCTTAGAAAGGACATAATCAACCTGTACGAAATGCCCAATTTGTTTTTACCATCCTCTAAAGCAGCATGGATTCCCTTTATTACTGTGTCAAATGAAATTCCTCTGTCTGTGTGGGTTTGGGGGTCAAAGAATATTTCTGTATGTACAACATTTTGACGGTGTATCTGTTCCAAATACGCCCAGGTAAGGTCATAAAAATCCTGTTCGGTAATAAGCACGTTGGCACCTTCGTAATAAATATCCAAAAATTCTTGTAGGTTGTTGAAATTATACGCCTGTTGGAGTTCCTGCACAGAGCTGTATTTTAACTCTTTATTGTTGCGTTTTGCAATTTCAAACATCAACTCAGGTTCAAAAGTGCCTTCAATATGTAAGTGAAGCTCAGCTTTAGGAATACCTGAAATGAATTGCTCAATTGAGGAGTTCATGGGATCAAATTTTAGTAGTGTGAGTTCAAAAATACGGATTTTTGAACTTCTGCCAAGTCAGGGAATTAGCGGCCTAGTTTTTAGAAAGATAAATATTTTATCGATCTTTGTAATACTGTTATACACACGTTCCCGATTCATGTTAAAAAGAACCCCGTTTGAGAAAAAAGTAATAGGATTATTAATAATTGTTGTCCTCTCCGTGGCTTGCATAGCCATGTTGGTTAACGTTAATTTGCGGAACATTATCACCGACATTACTGAAGAAGCGAAACAGGATGAATCACTTATCCTCATGAAAGAGATGGTGTATGATATTGCAGATGCAGAAAACGGTGTAAAATCTTATTCACTGACAAAGAACCCAATTTATCTGAATCAATTCGAACTTAAAACGGCTTCTGTTGAGACAAAAATTCAGCGTTTAAGAGATTTATCAGAGGGAGATGAAACCCGCCTGGCTAATGTAGATTCGCTAGAGAAATTGACGAAGAACAAGTTTCTCATTCTGGAGGACCTTCTTATTCTTCAGGATCAGTACAGGGTAGATAAGGTGTTGGACCAGGTATTAAAGAATATAAATGAAGTTACAGCTACCAACAACGAGGATGTAAATTCCTCAAATTCTGAACAGGCGAAGGATAACTCAAATACTGACCAAGAAATTGAGGAAAGTGAGGGGGAAAAGGGCTTTTTTCAACGCTTATTCAATCGCCGCAAGAATAAAGAAGATGAAAATTCAGGAAAGCAGGAAAATGAAACAGAACTGGAAGGAAACACGAACAATACTACTGAGGATATATTAACCACGAAAGACAAAGACGAGATCAACTTCAACAAGGAAGTAAATCGGATTCGGGATTCGGAATTAGAAAATGAAAAGGAGATTAAAGCAGAAGAGTTGCGATTAATTCAGCAGGATAAGGCTATTATGGACCAGATTATGGGAATTATTTCTCAAATGGAAAAAGAACACTCCGCCAATCTCGAGAAGCAACTTGAACTATCTAAGGAAGAGAGTGAAGTGACCAAATACCTTGTAGCAGGCTTTTCATTGCTGGTGATTATCATGTTGATCTTTGCAGCATATACCCTGTACAAATATGTGAAAAGAAATAATGCCTATAAAAAAGCCCTCAAACAGGCTAAAAATGAAACCGAGCAAAGGAACCGGGAAGTGATGGATAGTATTCAGTATGCGCAACGCATTCAATCTGCTATTTTGCCGGATATGAAGAAGGTGACTGATTGTTTACCGGAATCCTTCATTCTCTATAAGCCAAAAGACATTGTTGCAGGTGATTTTTATTGGATGGTAGAATTGCCAGATAAAAATAAAACACTTTTTGCAGTTGCTGATTGTACGGGTCATGGTGTTCCTGGTGCTATGGTTTCTGTTGTATGTTCTAATGCGCTGAATAGGAGTGTGAGGGAGTTTGGATTGTATGAACCTGCGCGTATTCTTGAAAAAACAAGAGATCTGGTTATAGAAACACTGGATGAAGGCGGCTTGAACGTCAATGACGGAATGGACATTGCACTTTGCGCAATCGACCATTCAAACGGTAAGTTACAATATGCCGGTGCCAATAATTCTCTATATATCCTGAAAAAAGAGAAAATGATGGAGGTTAAACCAGATAAACAGCCTGTTGGTAAACACATCTGGAGCAAACCTTTCACCAACCACGAGCTGGAATTTGAGAAAGGAGATCAAATCTATTTATTTACAGATGGCCTGCCTGATCAATTTGGCGGACCAAAAGGTAAAAAATTCAAATATGAACCCTTCAAGGAGTTGTTGATTCAATCATCCGTTAACTCCACAGAAGTACAAAAACAGCAAATTAATAGCGCTTTTGAAAATTGGAGAGGCAGTTTTGAACAAATTGATGATGTTTGCGTCGTGGGAGTGCGCCTGTAAGGCGAACGAACCAGGGCGGACCAACATCATCAATCCCGAGTGAGCATAGCGAACCTCGGGATCTTTGTACAAAACGCAGGATTTCGAAACCCGTGTTACCAGGAATGAGTTCAGTTGTTTGCGTCGTGGGAGTGCGCCTGTAAGGCGAACGAACCAGGGCGGACCAACATCATCAATCCTGAGTGTATAATTAAAGATTCACAACCCTTTCAGAGCACTTTCAATATCCGGATGTTTGAATTCAAAACCATTTTCCAGCAATCGTTCAGGCACAACATTTCTGCTTTTAAGAAGTAATTCAGTTTCTGTTCCAATTACTCGAGCTCCAAGTTCGAGCAGCCACTTGGGTTGAGGTATACCAAATGGAACTTTCATGGTTTTTCTTAGTTTTTTCATTAAATGTTCATTCTTAACCGGGTTGGGAGATGTGACATTTACAGGGCCAACTATTCCTGGATTATTGATGATAAAATCAATGGCACGGCAATAATCTTCGAAATGAATCCAACTGAAGTATTGATTTCCTCCGCCTTGTTTACCTCCTAAGAAGAAACGGGTGAGTCTTCTAAGCATGGGCAACGCTCCGCCCGACTTTCCGAGTACAATAGACGTTCGCGTAGCTACCCGCCTGGTGTGTTCCAGGTTGCAGGAAAAAAACTCGGTCTCCCATTTTTTACAAACATTCATGGAAAAGTCATCACCAATTATCCCTTCATCTTCGGTCATTTGTTGATATTCGGAATGCACATAGGTTGTTGCACTGCTGGAGTTTATCCAAAGTGCGGGAGGATTGGATGCTTGACTTACTGCCTGACACAAAATGGCTGTGGTGTCTATTCTAGAAGAAAGTATTTCCGCTTTATTCTTATCGGTATACCTACAGTTGACACTTTTTCCGGCTAAATTGATCAATATATCTGCCCATTCAATTTCCTTCATCCATTCGCCTAAATGTTTGCCGTCCCAAAACACTTCGTTTGACGCACGGGGTCTTCGTGTAAGTAATTTAACGGCCAATCCCCGTGATTGAAAATAATCGTGGAGCTCTAAACCAAGGAAACCACGTCCACCAGCAATTAATATATGTTTAGTATTTCCATCCATTTATTGTCATTTTCTGCGTAGTCTTTGATCATCTGATTTCTTTTTTTCAGGATTCGTTCTACATATTTTCGTAAAAACAATTGGTCAACCAAAGTTCCCAGTATTCCGAAAGGAGGACGGTAATAAAAGATATCCTTCATAATAGTTTTCTTATCTTTTTCAGAACACTCGAAGTAATGTTTGTGCTCCAGTCGGTTAAAAGGCCCTTTGATCATTCGATCTTCAAAAAAATATGGTCGGGCCATGGTGGTTATGGCTGAGGTCATTCGTTGGGGTAAACCCCATATTTTCCATTTCCAGGTAACAAATTCGTGTTTATTGATAAGGCCCTTTCTTCTGCCTTCAATTACTTTTTCCCGCATCTCACGCGTAGTGATCAGGTGCAAATCTATACTCCTAGACAGGTCAAATACCCTTTGAATGGGAGCATTTATTTTGGTTTCTAATCTTATTCTAGGCATAATATGAATTATTAGAAGGTTAGTTTCAAATCGGTAATGCGTTTTCATATTGAAGATCGAATATTTCACAAATAACTAAAAATCAACACGATAACATTTAGGAGGCAATATTGTAGTTAGTTAAATGAATCAAAACTCAATAGTTATGTTTAGGTTATCATTAGCATTTTTCATTATTGCATTAGTTGCAGCAATCTTTGGGTTTGGTGGTATTGCGGCCGGAGCTGCTTACGCTGCTAAAATCGTATTTTTTATTGCCCTTGTATTGCTAGCAATTAGCTTAATAAGTGGCGGTTTTAGAAGAACCGGTTAAATTCGATTTTCTATAAGCGCTGCTTTTATCATCTTATTTATCAAAATCATCTAATGGTGTTTCATCATTTGAACGGGGATTTTTATACCATCTTCCTTTATAAGAAATGAACCACAAGCGAGTGAGTTGTGTCAAAACAATTCCAACGGCGACAGGTATGAATCCGAGTTCTATAAAACTTTCGTGTAGAATAAGTGTAATAACCGTTGTAGCAAGTATGGTTTCGATAATGTAAATCAATAGTACCGTATTTCTTGTGGGGTATGATTTTAGTATGGGCGCTTCTATGGCCAGGCATGCTAGTCCCGCCGGGATCCATAGTACGGAACCGTAGAGTAAACCGCCTATAGTAATCATCACAATTGAACCGATCACACCATCTTCATTAATAAGCGGATACATCAATGATGCGCATATAGCAGTATATAAATTTACAATTGGTATAAATAATAATCCCTTCAGGACTATTTTATAATTTATCTTTTGATTTCCTTTCATGTCAGAAGTTTTAGAAAAAATTGAAAGTTTGAGGCAAAAAAAGAGTTAGCTCATTGCTCCGATCATCTTTTTAAAGAAGTAATTATCCTTCATTTTTAGCCAAATCTCAGATAGCTGGTCAAGTTGTTGGATAAATTCATCCAATTCCTGCATGAGATTTCTGAAATGTTCTACCTCTTCATTGTTTCCTTCAATATTTTCTTGTTTAAGTTTATTTAATAAATCCAATACAGGTTGCAACTCGCGTTTTTTGCGTTCTTGTACAATGTTTTGGGCCATGGTCATAATATTCGCATTGGCAGAAAAATATTCTTTCCTTTCTCCTAATTTATGCTGCTTTTGTACCAGATTCCAGTTAATTAATTCGCGAATATTGATGTTGGCATTTCCTCGGGATATTTGAATGGTATCCATAACATCTTCAGTGCTTAACGCTTCTTTATTTGCCAGCAATAGAGCATGTATTTGTGCCATTGAACGTGGAATTCCCCAAGAGCTTCCAATGGTCCCCCAGGTATGTACAAATTCCATTTTTGCTTCTTCAATATCCATACATCAAATGTAAAACAAAATTTTAGAACTTTCAAAACTTTTTGAAAGAAATGTAAAAACTTGCTTTATTTCTGGTTAATTTGTACATTATCGGCGACAAACGTTAATTACAGACAAAAAAACAGCCTATTACAAACTAATACTTATGCCATGAAAAGAGCTATTACTCTGGCAGTCATACTACTCTTTAGTTCGCCTCTAATCTCTCAAACAACTATTTATTCTACGGGTGTTACGTTCAATGATGACTGGACGGGATGGACCGTTGAATCAAGTTCACCTAATGTGGACCCACCAACCTATACAGGAAATCACGCCTGGGAATTTCAATTCAATGGCGCGAATGGTGAACCCTATAATTTTAAAGTCACCAGGAATTTCTCATTCACAGACAACCCGTTAGATCTATATTTGACAGCAACAACTCAATCTTGCTTAATTTCTTTCGAATATAGTACGGATGGGACAAATTATACCGTGATCGCAAATGATTCCTGGGGAGCTTATGCAGAGCAAACCATGAGTTTGGTCGGTTATACATCTGCACAAAGCAACTTTTTCATACGCATTAAAGTAGAAGGGGTAATTGGAAGCCCTTCAAAAATGCAACTGAAGAGCTTTTGGATGAACAGTGCGCCGTCTAACAGTGTAAGCATTGCACCTACCGCTACCCAAAACATATTGGTTGGGGCCAATGGTACAACGCTAACTGCAACTGAATCACCAGCTGCTGCTGACTCAAGAGAGTGGAAATACTCTACCGTCTCAGGATCGGGTTATGTTTCTTTTGCACCTGCTCAAACCGGACTTACCTACACTCCGAATTTTGGAGGCGCTGGAACCTATTATGTAATATGTCAAAGTGTATTTGGGGGAGTACCTGAAACATCTAATGAAGTAATCATAAATGTGACAACTGCCGGTGACGTAAATGAATTGACAACTACTAATCAGCTCGTGTTTTACAATAATTTCCTAAGGGTCAAAGAACCACAGGGTGATTATGAAGTAAAAATATACGACATCACTGGAAAAGTCATCTATTCGGAGAAAAATTTGATCGAATACAATACCGCTCACTTTATTCGCGGCGTATACTTTGTAAGTATACAGACAGGAGAAGGTCTGCGTAAGACGATTAAGATTTTTGCCGGAGAATAGGTACCAATTTCATTTTCTTCTTATCTCATTGAAATATAGTTAACAAGGATTGTTGCTTTTGTTAACTAAGGTTTTTTATGGATGTGAAAAGTCAATGTTTCGTATATTGGATTACTTTAAAAATTATTTATGACTAAACTATTTACTCTTTTTGCAAGTACGCTACTTGGTGTTATTTCTTTTGGACAGACAACAGTTTATGAAACCGGAAACGGAACATCAGATGGATGGACCGGTTGGTCGACACCGGTAACTTCAAATTGTTCAGGATCCATTAATGGTGTAAATCATTACCAATTTACCGGAACCACCGGAAATTCTTATTCGCTTGAAACGTATCGACAATTCAATATAAATTCAAACGATATCGATATATACCTGGATGTACTTACCCAGGACGCTACAATTGAGATTGATTACAGTCAGGACAATGTGAGTTATACCAATATTTTCTCGCAATCGGTTGGTGCAGGTTATGCGATAACTAATTTCATTCTGCCCACTTATGACCCTGTTGTGAGTTCATTTTACCTGAAGGTTAAAGTGAGTGGTGTATTTGGATCTCCGTCCAGCACAAATTTGTATTCCATGAAAATCAACGCAGTATTGAATTCAAGTGGTACCGAAGAGTTTGAGATCGGTTCAGACGTGCTTTTCAAAAATGGGATGTTCCAGTATTTCACGTCAACTACAGATTATCAAATCAACATTTTCGATCAGGCTGGTCGGCTCATAACGAGTGAGAAGAACTTAAAGGAATTTGATTTCTCCGGATTGGAAAATGGCGTTTATTTCGTGACACTTCAAAATAGTGAAGGAGATCGAAAAACGCTTAAAGTTGTACACTCAAATTAAGATGAACCTTAGTGTCCCGCGCCTTTAAGAATTCCGAAAACGTGTAAAACGAATGGGAAGATGGCGTCCATGCTCTCTTGTGCTCCTTTGGTAGATCCGGGGAGGCAAAGAAGTAGTGATCCACCTTTAACTCCAACAAGACTTCTTGATAACATGGCGTACGGCATACGCTCCTGACCGTATTGACGAATAGCTTCCTCTATGCCGGGAATTCGCCTGTCAATCATATCCTCTAGCGAATCAGGTGTAACGTCACGTGCTGATAAACCGGTGCCGCCTGTAAATATGATCAGGTTGTATTTTTCATCTGTAAATACTTTAAATCGTCCTCTGATCTGGTCACGTTCATCCGGAATAACTTCATATGCTCCAATCTCAACATTGGATTCTTTCAATTTTTCTATGATGGCTTTCCCCGCCTTGTCTTCTTTTTGCCCTGCAGAGATTGTATCCGAACAAACAATTACCGCCGCTTTAAGATCAGATCGATCTAAAAACTTGTCTTTGAAATCAGACTTACCACCTTTTTTATGTTGAAGTTTAATAGAACCAATTTCAACCCCTTTATCAATAGGTTTCAACATGTCGTACATATTCAATGCTACGACAGATGCTCCATGCATGGCTTCCACTTCAACTCCGGTTTTGTAAATGGTTTTCACCAGTACCGTGATTTTGATCGTCAATCCTTCAACCTCATAACTTATTTTACAATGTTCAATGGGCATAGGGTGACAATCCGGCAATAAGTCCGGAGTTTTTTTAACGCCAAGTAAGCCTGCTGCTTTTGACATCTCAAACACATTGCCTTTAGGAACCTTATCCTGCTTTATTGCATCTATTGTAGCTTCCTGACTTACTTTTACAATGGCTTCAGCTACTGCTATGCGTAAGGTGGTTGTTTTAGAAGTTATATCGACCATAATTGGTGATGATTTGGCGTTATTTATTCACTTTCCATTGATGGGAATCATCTTCAAACAACTCCTTGCCAAAAACAGGTGCTTTTTCTTTGATCTCCTCAACAATATATCTGCACGCATCCATTGCTTCTTTTCGGTGGGCCGAAGAGGTAAAAACGAACAGGCAAATTTCACCGGACTTGACAATTCCTTTACTGTGGTAAATATGCATACAGGTTAAGTCAAATTTGTCAAATGCGGATTCACGGATTTCGTGAAAAACTTTCAATGCCATATCCTCATAAGCTGAATAATCTATCGCCTGAACAGTTTTCCCTTCAATTTCGTCCGCTCTTACCTGACCTAAAAAAATATCGTGTGCACCAATTTGTGTTTTAACCTGGTGATGTGCAATTGAAGTAGCAATCTTTTCAGGAGTAATTGGTCCTTCTACAAATACATTTTTATATTTTGTTTCTGTCATAATAAATTGATTTAACCACCTGCAAATGGTGGAAGTAAGGCTACCTCGCAATCAGGTTTTAGCGCTAACTGTCTGTTAGATAATTCGTGATCTACAGCAACCTTAAAGGTCAAATCACGCAACATGGGATATTTGTTATACAAAACCGTTAACAAGTCTGTTGAATTTGATCCGTCCGGCAATTCGATCTCCTCCTTCGAGAGTCCAATCTTTTCAGCTACTTGTGCAAAATAAACTACATGAACTTTCATGATACAAAGATAAAGTTTATTCCATCCAAAATCAGATTTTTCCGGAGCAAATAGAACAGTTGCTCCTATACAAACAGAAACATTTACTTAGAGAAGTAAGGTCACAACAAATTGCCCTTTACTGACGTGTTCCACATCCTCAGTTATGACGACCAAGGCATTAGCTTCGGCAAAAGAACCAAGCATAGCAGAACTTTGAGCTCCCAGGATTTTAACTTCATCTTCTGTGGCGTATGCTTTCAGTATTTCGGTGCGTTGCCCCTTCCTTGTATAGTCTGTAGATAGTGGAAGTTCAGTTTTGGAACAACCAACGAAATCTCCACCGGTCCACTTGTTCAAAGTAGGAAGAATGTACAAGTAAAAAGATGTCATTGCCGCAGCCGGATTACCGGGAAGTGCAAAAACAAGTTTGTCTTTATAAATACCGAAAAAGATAGGTTTGCCTGGTTTCTGTTTAACCTTATAAAACACTTCTTTAACACCTGTTTCACGCAGTGCTTTGCCCACAAAATCATAATCCCCAACAGATATTCCTCCACTTAAAACAAGTATGTTACACCTGTTCAGGGTAGATTGAATGGCTTCTACAGTGTCTTCGTAATTATCTGGGATTGTAACCTGTGAAATATCTCTGAATCCATAATAATTGAAGGCTGCTTCCAACATAATCGAATTGCTTTCATAGATCTGCCCATACTTCAACTCCTTACCAGGAGCAACTAACTCATTCCCGGTAGTTAGTATTGCCACTCGGGGGCGTGGATACACCCGAACTTCAGTAATACCTAAAGTGCTGAGATAACCTATAGCCGCTGGATTTAATTCACTACCTGCTTTCATAGCGATTTCTCCGGTTTTTATCTGTTCGCCCTTTGGACGGATATTCGCGCCTTCTGCAGCTGGAGTAAAAGAAATCTGACTACCTACAACGTTGACATCCTCTTGCCGGATAACCATATTGGCAGATTTTGGAACAGGTCCTCCTGTAAAAATTCGGGTGGCCTCTCCTCTCACCAATTCGTATGATTTGGAACTTCCTGCTGGTATTTCAGCAATAACCGTGTACATTTCGATAGCCGGGTCATAATTCACCGCATAGCCATCCATGGCGGATTGAGAAAAAGGAGGCATATCAATAGGTGAAGCGACGTCTTCAGCCAAAATGAGTCCCAAAGCATCTTTTACTGCAATAGCTCTTGATGCAGATTGTTGAACATTTTTTTCTACCAGGTCTAAGGCGTCTTCTACAGATATCATAACATTCCAAAGATAGACTATCTTTGATAAAAGGCTTCACGAATGGCAACACAATTCATTATTGATCCCGATATTAAAAAAGCAGAGACCTTGCCAGCTGATTTTTATCGTTCGCAAGAGGTTTTTGAAAAAGTAAAGGAGAATGTTTTTGCAAGATCCTGGCAGTTTGTTGGTGATAACACCTTGCTTCCTTTTGAAAAATACGCATACCCGTTTTGGTTCATGGAACATTTTATTGACGAACCTTGCGTGCTGGTTAAACAGGTAGATCAATCTGTCAGATGCCTGTCTAATGTATGCACCCATAGAGGCAACCTCGTTGTACAGCAAGCGGGTAAGCAACGGAAGTTAAGTTGTATGTATCACGGCAGAAGGTTTGACCTCGACGGATCATTTGAACACATGCCCGAATTCGGAGAGGCACAAAATTTTCCACGGACGTGCGAGGGGCTGCACAATTTCCCCTTAGAGCAGTGGGGACAATTTCTTTTTACAGCACTAGATCCCGCGTTTGATTTCAAAAAAGTGTTGGATAAAATGAACGAACGGGTGGGGTTTTTACCCCTGAATGATTTTAAACTGGAACGATCCCTTTCAAGAGATTATCTGGTAAATGCCAACTGGGCCTTGTATTGTGATAATTATTTAGAAGGATTTCACATTCCTTTTGTGCATCCTGATCTTAATGAATCTTTGGATTATGGTGAGTATAAAACAGAGGTATACGATCACATGTCGTTACAAATTGGTTATGCTGATAGTGGGGTAGAGTGCTTTGATTTTCCCGCTTCTCATCCCGATTATGGGAAAGATGTGGCGGCTTATTATTACTGGATTTTCCCGAACCTGATGTTCAATTTCTATCCATGGGGATTATCCATTAACATTGTGAAACCACTCTCGGTAAATAGAACTAAGGTGAGTTTTATATCGTATGTCCACAACCATGAAAAGCTTCATGTGGGTGCCGGTGCTTTATTGGATAAAGTAGAACGGGAAGATGAGTTTGTAGTAGAAGGTGTACAGAAAGGTATCTCATCCAGGTTTTATAAAAGTGGAAGATTTTCACCAGAAAGAGAAAAAGGGGTGCATCATTTTCAACGCATGCTGGCTGAAGCGGTAGGTTAAGAATCAGTTGGTTATTAAAATAAATGTACACCTAAATCGTATAGTTTATACCTTTGAATTAATTTCCAGGCTATGAAAAGAACACTGCTATTACTCACCGTACTATCGATACTTGTGGTTTCGTGTAAAAACAAAGGCTGTACAGACGAAACAGCCATCAATTATAACCCGGAAGCAGAAAAAGATGACGGTAGTTGTGAATTTGACTCAAGCGTTGTGGCTCCACCTATTGATAATAATACAAATGTGTTGGGATACTCTATACTAAACAAACTTCCCGGAATTTGGAACGGACCGGTTACGAGTTCAACACCTTTAGGCAGTTATCCGGAGTGGATAGTTGATTTCAGACCGATCTCACCTGCTCAGATTTCCGCAAAAAATGAACTGGATTCCGTCAATGATATTTTTATGAGCTTTTTCATTGTGGAGCATGACGGAGGTTACAAGGTTGCCTTTAGGAACGGTGGTGGATTTGCAGGAGATGTGCGTACCTCCTATATGTTGGTAGATAGTATGGATGATTCAGGAGTAGAAAGTTATTATCGGTTTGCAGATCCGGTGTCAGGAGGGAAACGCGTGTACACAGAAGTGGTTTTTAAGCAGGATAGTCTGATCATGACTACCTATACCAATCAGTTCAATACCCTCCAGGACCCTGTTCTGCACATGCATTGGGCAGCGAACCTCAGGGATTCTACCTCGGCGCAGGATGCCATAGCTAATTTCACATACCCACAGAAGCAGGAAGTTAAAGATTTTGCGACGGTATTTGATGGCGTAGCGGAGGCCGTTTATTATGGAAATGTCGGTGATCCTTACCCGGAGAGCGAACAACCTTACCTGGGTGTTTCCACAGTAAATATCAATGTTGTAAACCCTCCAATCGTTGATCCAGGAAAAAAGATGCTGATAATTATTACCACACAACCATTATTCAACGGATTGACTTTTCAACCCCAAAACCTGGATTTTAGATCTCGATATGTTTTTGTAAGTGCTGCGCAAAGTACCAGCTATGATTTTAATTATATGCACCCGGGTAGTTATTACGTCAATGTGATTTACGATCAAAACGGTGATTATAATTTCAGCTCTGGTGATTATATGAATAGCAATTTTGATATGCCAATCTCACTGGCAAATGAGGGGACTGCAGCCACAACAGTGATCATAGATTTTTTGATACCCTAAGAGAATTCCCAGGCTGTTCGGTAGCTACCGTTTTTTTCAACGTATTCTAAAAAAGCATTGTAGAAACTATCCTGTCCAATGGTAGCGGAATCACCAATGATAACCAATTTCTTTTGGGCTCTTGTCATGGCAACATTCATACGTCGATAATCTTTCAAAAAACCGATTTCTCCACTTTCATTGCTTCGTACTAGTGAAATAAGGATCACTTCTCTTTCCTGCCCCTGAAAACTATCAACGGTATTTGCATATCCATTGAAAGTGTGTAATGCATCTTCAATGGCAATAAGTTGTGCACGATATGGAGTAATAACACCAATATCATGTTTGTCCGGGTTGTATTCTTTAAGAATAGCCAGTAATACCTTTATCTCTCCTTCATTTGTAATACCTCCACTTTCCAAATCCTTTTTCTCCTCAAAACCACACCCAGCTGTATCAATAAATTCCACAGGTTCGTGTTCATTTCCTGGTAGTGCAGCTGTAGCAACAGACTCATGCGCTACGAGTTTACCTTCGTAAAACTGCTGATTAGAAAACTCCATGATTTTTTGGTGCATTCGGTACTGAACATTCAATAAATATTTTGGAAAATCTATTTCGGAAGCCCTTTGTAGAAGTGAATTCCCCAATCCTAATCGCTCTGCTTCAAACGATTTCACCGTAGGGGGTAGCTGAAGATCATCTCCCGCCAGCACAAGTTTGTTACCGAAATGTGCAACGCTCCAAATACCTGGTTCAATAGCCTGTCCCGCCTCATCAATAAAAACATAATCAAAGTTGTTGAGCATCTCCGCTATGCCCTGAACACCATAAAAAGTGCCTGCAATAACCTGTGCATCATTTATTATACTTCGGGCAATGTCATTTTGAATCTTTCGGATATCAGCTTTAAGGGATTTTAGTTCGACCTTGAGCCTTTTGCGCTCCTGATACTCTTCTTTGCCAAAATTCCGACGGAATTTAAAGGCTTGCTCCCTGATTTTTTCTGCGTCTGTTTTTAACTGAATAAGTGTTTTGTATGATCGATCTGTCTTTATACGGTTTTCCAAATAGGCTGGCGCTACTGAATCATCAATTTTTGCTTCATTTCCAATTCGCACCACATTGATTTTTTCTTTCAACAGTTTGGTACAAACATTATCAACAGCAGTATTAGACGGCGCACATAATAGAATCCGCTTTTTTTGCTCTGATAAAGCCTTAATAGCGGCAACCAGTGTAGTTGTTTTTCCAGTACCCGGCGGACCATGAACAAGTGTAATTGTGTTCTCTGATAAAATTTCACCAATTGCTTTTTCCTGAGAACTGTTGAGTGTATTGTTCGTGTAATTCTCAGGAGAATGCGCGTGTTTTACCTGATAAAAATCCTGTAATAATGGATATTTATCTTCATTGAGGATACGCTTTATAGTTTTCTCGTACAGCTCATAGGTTTTAGTATCTACCAGAGCATTCAATCCAATCTTCCCCTTTTTAATCCAATCCTGTACTCCTTCATCATTAATCCGGATAGTTGCTATTTGATTCTTTAAGGATAACATCTGACCTTCGGCTTGTTCGCCCTCTGCATTAAACAGAGATATGGTTTTTCCTGTACCAAAGGCTGTAGCTTCTTGTGAAGGATTTACTTTAAGGTCTATTAATAAATCTCCGGAATCGTTGAAATTAAGGGATAGAAATTCTAAGGGATACAAGGTAATGCCGGCTTCAACTCTCTCTTTGATGGCAGCATTTTCAGTCAACAGGCGATATTGCTCCTGTTCTTCTTTTCGCTCTATTTGAAGAGCCGTTAGTAGTTGTTGAAAGTGTTGTTTAATATCCACAGAAAGTAAAAGTATTGAATTCTAAATGGATTAGGTGTCTTGGGTTAAGGTTAAATCGATTAATGTAATTTATGCGGTTCGAATTCATCTCATTACAAAATGAAATCCATAGCTTTGCGCCGAATTTTGAACCTGTATTATGAAGATTTGTGCGCTAGTATTGGCCTTATTTGCATTTATGTCCTATGGACACCGGGGTGAGATTTTGGCGATAGAAAAACCGGTAATTGTTGAATCTGCAGATGAAGTGATTTACCAATTTAGGGTAGAAAACATTAATAGCACAAATCTATCAGGAGTTCAGATTGAATTCTGGTTAAATGGACAGTCCATTGATAGTATCCAAATTCCGTTTGTTGGTTCTAATCAAAAATGGTTAGACTATGAATTCAGTTTTGAACGCGGCTTGTTCAATCCGTCAAAAGATTTGATTCAAATTGAAATCACACAAATTTTTGGTAAAAAACATGATTGGGGAGGATGGGATTCGAATAGAATGGACAGACAAACCAACACCTTGTATTCCGAATTTTATGCAGATGCTCCCTGGCGAATGAAACGAACAGATGATCAGGGTGCGGAGAATGATCTGCCAATTCACTTCTTTCTGCATGATGCGGATTTGGTGACAGGATTCACCATGAAAATTGATTATATCGATATCAAGATCAAGAATGCCAGTTCAAGTAGTTTTGGTGCACCTTTGCTTTTTGATACTATTCCATCTACAGTATTTCAAGGGATGTTTTCATCAGTGTCGCCAGCGGATAGTGTTTTAAATATGAAGCAATTTGACCCGGCAGCGTTGACGGCAACAGCTGTGCACACTATGGATTTTGATGCGGAAACAGATTGGTTAGATGATTTTGTATCGGTAGATGCCACCTACTGGTATTTTACTTTCAATATACCGGGTTCAATACTCACCACCTTTGAAAATGTAATCGACATTGAGGCGACCATTAGTTATGCCAATACACTGATTCCGGATGATGATGTTATTCGCATGCGGGTGTACAGGTCGGATGAAGATATCCCTACACAGCCAGACTATTATAGGGGTGATACGCATCTTCATTCCATGTTCACACAAAATGATGCTGAAATTGGCTTGCCGTTATCTTCTACAAAAGAAGCCTCAAAACTCATTGGGTTGGATTGGATTACCACGACGGATCACACTTCTGATTTCGATAATTACGGTACAGGAATTATTACCGATAACTGGGATATCATACGGGATCAGGCTAATTTTTTAAATGGGCAGGACTCTTCTCTGATTTATATCGCCGGTCAGGAAGTCGCGGTGAATAATAGTAAGGCAGAGTTAGTTCACATGTTGGTTTACCCAAGTTACATGGATCCGTATAGTCTGCCTTTCATGGGTGACGGTAACGGAGATTTATCCGCAACAACCGTGGATATTGATGACGTGGTAAATGAAATGGCATTGGTGGATGGATTCTCCTATTGTGCGCATCCTTTTGCCACAGAAGATAAGTTACCTAATATACCAGTTAACGGTGGTGTATGGAATCTAGGTCACAGTGGGTTTGAGCCAAATGGAAACACCTATCCATTCACAGGAGGGTCTATTATCTGTAATGACCTTTCAGCTGATTCAGATATTTTAAGTGCGTCACCAAACGAATTAGTCAAAGAAGGAATAAAGGGTAGCCAAATCTGGAATTTGAGAGCAACACTTGCTGTGAGTGGTTTATCCGGAAATCAATTGGATCCCTTTGACGTAACCAATACGGCATCTTCAATGGTTCAGATAGATACTACATCTTTTGGTTTTCATTTAAAGCGTTTCAGACAGGGACAGGAAGTTGTAAACTATGTCAATCAGTTAGGCCTGGCACTTAAGAATACACAACCCGGCATCATTAATTGGAAATTATATTACTCTGCCGGTTCGGATGCGCATGGCTCATTTAACTCTTCCAATACAGATGATTTTGGCGGAACAGGTGATATACACAATAACGCAGTTGGTAAACTGAATACATTGACCTATTGTCCCAATGGTATGGGGTCAAATGGAGAAGAGGTATTGAAATCCCTATACAATGGAAACACAACATTGTCAGATGGTCCGATATTGACAATAGGGATTAGCACAGACGGTAATAATTTATCCAATGAATTAATCATGGGACAAGATGAGGTATTATACACGAATCCAAATGATGTATTCATCAACTTCCATTATACAACAACACCGGAGTTTGGTGATATTACAACGCTTAGTTTTATTGTTGGGACCAGCGCTGGCGAGTATAAAATAAATCTACCACTATCCTTCACAAATGGAGACCATGTTCAATCATACAACTTATTGCAACTAACGGACAGCGTTTTGGGAAGTACACCTACCGGAGAATATTTATATGTGCGGGCCGAATTACAGACGTTTGTTGACTACAGTACAATGACAGGAATCTACAGAACTGATTTTGACTATTTTCATTCGTTTACCAATCCTATTTGGATAAATTGGAACGAACACGCGACAACACCTGAATCAGATAATTCATTTTCTATTTATCCGAACCCAACTAGCCAGAGTATAGTAATAGAGCTGATCAACTTTGAAAATGTAGAAACGCTTCAGGTGTTTGATAACAGTGGGAGATTAATCTATGTTACTGCGGTTAATCAACCGAAAATACAAATTGATTTGGCTGACTTTGCTGCAGGAATTTACCTGGTTAAGGTCAATCATACAGATGGAACATTTGCTTCCCAAAAAGTAATAAAGCAGTAAATTAGTGGCATGAGGCCATACCCAGAATTAATAGAGGAATTAAAAAAGATTGACCCGGTTCTAAAAGACGTTCATGCTGAGCAGGCAGAAGAATTTCACCCAACTCCCAGTATTGATGTTTACTTTTATTTGCAGCATTCAATTGTTTCGCAACAACTTTCAACAAAAGTGGCGGAGATAATTTGGCAGCGTTACTTGGATCTCTTCCCGGAACGTTATCCTGAACCGGAAATGGTGCTTCAAAAGTCAGATGGTGAACTACGCGGTATTGGTTTATCTTTTCAAAAGCTGGGATATATGCGCAACGTTGCAGATTTTTCATTGGAATACGGAATGGAATTTGACATGCTTGACGAATGGACGGATGATGAAATTATTAAATACCTGACCCAGATAAAAGGTGTGGGTAAATGGACGGTACAAATGATCCTGATGTTCCCCATGGATCGTCCAAATGTTTTTCCGGTAGATGACCTGGGCATTCAAACAAAAATGAAAAAGTATTACAACATTAATCTGGAGAAAAAGGAACTTAGACAAAAGTTGGTTGAAATATCCGATAGATGGGATCCGTACAAAACTGTGGCAAGTAAATTGCTTTGGAGTGCCAGATGATGTTTAACATAACAGAAATGCTATTTTTGAGTAAATTTTTGGTATGAAAAGAGTTCTATTCTTGTTTACCCTGGTAATTAGCTGTTATACGTTTGGACAAAACGTAAGTGGAAACTGGCAGGGTATTATGTCCCACCCTGCAGATACTGCAGGATTTCAGGATAATTATGCCTTCTACCTTAAAATTGAGCAGGAAGGCGATACGATAACCGGGCAATCCAGGGTTGAATTAGGAACAACGAAAAACTTTGCCGTCTTAAACTTTAAAGGGAAATTTAAAAATAATCACCTTGATATCAGGGAAATATCCTGGGAAAATTCTCACATGGATGAAGGAGTCTACATCAACTGGTGCCAAAAGCGGTTGAGTCTGATTTACACCTGGGAAGATTCTACAGAATCACTTAGAGGTGTCTGGACATCTTTGCATGAAGATTGTGGCTCAGGTGAAATATATGTACACCGATCATCTAAAGAGTTCAATAGCAGAACGGCACACACCCATGATTATATCACATTTGCCGACTTTAAGAAAAGGCTAAGAAATGAAGAGTCGGTACTCAATCTCAAGGTAATTTTACCGGAAGTGACATTTGACCCTTATGATACCAAGTTGCTGAAGGAAGCACGAAATGTTCTCAGAGAATTAAAAGAATTATTGGTCGAGTATCCGAACTTGAAAATAAATATTTTAGGCCATACAGGTAACCTGGGTAGTGATCAGTATAATTTAACGCTATCACACACCCGTGCAAAAACAGTGAAAGACTATTTGGCCAAGATGGGTATATCTGAATCCCGCTTACAATTTCACGGCTACGGTGAATCACGGCCGGTAGCAACAAATGCCACGGAAGAAGGAAGACGGCAGAATAGAAGAATTGAATTTGAAGTGTTTGGTGAGTGATAAAGCAATGTTTATCAGCTTCTTCACACCACTTCGTGAAAAATTCCTTGCTTAAGATTTTTGCAGACTCAGCTTTATTGTTAAATTCAAGGCTGTCTTCGGACAATTTAGTTTAATTAGTAACCCTTTAAAATTTTTCACAATGAAAAAACTGTTATTTATGCTATTCATCCTTGGTGGTGTAGCAATGGGATTCACTAGCTGTGATGGAGGAGAAGAAGGAGGAGAAGAAGAGACAACTGAGTCTGCAGAAGGTGAAGAAGAAGAAGGTGAGGCTCACTAAGCCAACTTTCTCTTTTTAAGAATATGATAAAGCCGTCGATCCTTTGGGAAGACGGCTTTTTCTATTTCAGTACAATTTTACTCTTGTCAATATTCAGCCATTTCGCCCATTCTTTATTGTACCCGTGTACCTTTCGGGTAGGCTCGCCATTCATATTTACAACCGCATTGCCAGAATTAACCCAGTTGAAGATCCCTCCGAACAAATTGTGCACGTTCTGATACCCCGCTTCAATCAATTTCTCACCTACCTTTTCACTACGATATCCCACCGAACAATAAACGTAAATTGGTATTTCATACGATATGTCAGAAATAGAAGAAGCCTTAAAATGATCGTATCCCACAAAAAGAGCGTTTTTAATGTGACTAACATTATATTCCTTCATTTCCCTTGCATCCAGAATTATAATCTCTTTTCCCTGAGAAATATCAAGCTTTAATTGCTCCACTGTGGCCAATGGCACCGTTCCCTGTAAATAGCTCTTAACCATTTGGTTAAACCCGGCGGGGTTTTGACCCAAACATACCTGAGTAAATACAAAAAATAGTATAAAAATACTTCTGTTCATTCGTGTGAAATTACAAATTATGAAACCAATACCATTCCAAGTCTGATTTAATTTTGTGACATAAAGCACACTAATTGTCTTATGTCTGCATTACTTTTGTTTGCAATGAAGCGATACTTCCCTATACTTAATTGGCTTCCTGGTTATTCAAAACAACAATTGAAAGGAGATCTTCCTGCGGGCTTAACCGTTGGTATTATCTTGATACCTCAGGGTATGGCGTACGCAATGATTGCAGGTCTACCTCCGGTATTTGGACTTTATGCAGCATTGATCCCACAAGTCATTTATGCGATTTTGGGTACTTCGCGGCAGTTGGCAGTAGGACCCGTAGCAATGGATTCACTTTTGGTGGCATCAGGTTTGGGAGCCTTACAACTATCGGGATTAGATGAATACATTTCAATGGCGATTTTCCTGGCGTTGTTCATGGGCGCAATTCAGTTGTTATTAGGAATTCTCAATATGGGATTCCTGGTCAACTTTTTGTCTAAACCGGTAATAAGTGGGTTTACATCTGCCGCCGCCATTATTATAGGCTTCAGCCAAATTAAACATTTGATTGGGGTAGATATTGAAAGAAGCAGTACGATACATGAAATGATGGCGAATACTGTGCCTGCACTGCGCTCATCCAATATATATGCACTGGGCATTGGACTTGTGGGGATTATTATCATTATGCTGATAAGAAAATGGAAACGAGCTGTTCCCGGAGCATTGATTGTCATGGTGCTTGCCATAGTGGTCACTTATTTTATGGGACTGCATGAGCTTGGTGTAAAAATATTAGGTGAAATTCCGACTGGCCTGCCAAAGGTACAGTTACCGGAAATTACTACGCAACGGATAACCGACCTGGCTCCAATTGCCACCGCTTTAGCACTTGTAGCATTTACAGAAGCTATTTCAATCGGTAAATCCATTGAACATAAACATGATGATTATAAAGTGAATCCTTCACAGGAATTAATCGCACTGGGAGCGTCTAACATGGTGGGATCACTCTTTTCATCCTATCCAACTACCGGCGGATTTTCGCGATCTGCAGTAAATAATGAAGCAGGGGCAAAAACAGGAATGTCTGCATTTATAGCAGCTGCAATTGTTGCGCTTACCCTTTTGTTTCTTACACCGCTTTTTTATTATTTACCAAAACCCATACTGGCATCCGTTATTATGGTGGCCGTATTTCGCCTGATTGATTTGAAATATGCGTTGAAATTATGGAATGACCGAAAAGACGAATTCATCCTTTTGGTCGTAACATTCCTGATGACGCTTTTTGTCGGAATTATTGAGGGAATAATTTTGGGCATACTATTTTCCTTGTTGTTACTCGTATACCGTACAGCAAAACCTCATATTGCAGAATTGGAGCGTATAAAAGGCAGTGATTATTTTAAAAATATTGAACGCTTTCAGGGAGAAACGGAAAATCGAGCTGACCTGCTCGTCATTCGTTTTGACGGACAACTCTATTTTGGCAATACAGAATATTTTAAGAGTGAGCTGGCAAAACGTTGCGCAAGAAAAGGAGATGACCTCAAAACCGTAATTCTCAATGCTGAAGCAATTAACTATATTGATTCTACCGGAAGTATAGTACTGGCCAATGTGATTAAAGAATACAATGCAAAGAACATCCGTTTTATGATTGCTGGAGCAATAGGCCCTGCCCGGGATATATTATTTAAGAGTGGAATTGTAGAAATGTTAGGTAAGGAAAATCTATTTATTAAGACGAATGAAGCAGTGGATTATCTGGATAAAGGGTATACACAGTCCGAACTCCAGGAAAAGATATCCCAACAGCGTAAGGATAAGTGATATTTGTCACAAATTGTACGCATTAAACATCTTACCTTTGTAGTATAGAAATTAAGATAAAATGAAAGTAGAACAATTATATACAGGCTGTTTGGCACAAGGCGCATATTACATTGAAAGCCAGGGTGAAGCAGCAATTATAGACCCACTGAGAGAAGTGCAGGGTTACATTGATATGGCCAATGACCGAGGTGCAAAAATCAAATATGTATTTGAAACGCACTTTCATGCTGATTTTGTCAGTGGACATGTCACCCTTTATGAAAAAACCGGAGCTCCTATTGTATACGGACCAACAGCACAGCCAGATTTTGATGCAATTATCGCAGAAGACGGACAAGAGTTTAAACTGGGTGATGTTGTGATAAAGGTACTTCACACGCCAGGTCATACAATGGAAAGCACCACTTATTTATTGCTGGATGAAAACGGCAAGGAACATGCTATCTTCTCAGGAGATACTTTGTTCTTAGGAGATGTTGGAAGACCGGATCTTGCTCAAAAAGCGGCAAATATGACGCAGGAAGAGCTTGCTGGTATTCTTTATGAAAGTCTGAGGACGAAAATCATGACATTACCGGATGATGTAATCGTTTATCCGGGACATGGAGCAGGGTCAGCATGTGGTAAAAACATGAGTAAAGAAACGATTGGTTCTATTGGTCATGAAAAAGCCAATAACTATGCGTTAAGAGCGGATATGACCAAGGAAGAGTTTGTCAAAGAGGTAACAGAAGGTCTCGGGGCACCACCGGCGTACTTCCCTTTTAATGTACAAATGAACAAAGAAGGGTATGATAATATTGATGATGTACTCGAAAGAGGAGGAACAGCATTGAATGTGGAAGCATTTGAAGCAGCAGCTAATGAAACAGGT
Organism: Crocinitomicaceae bacterium; assembly: GCA_014762645.1. Classification (GTDB taxonomy): domain Bacteria; phylum Bacteroidota; class Bacteroidia; order Flavobacteriales_D; family Crocinitomicaceae; genus Paracrocinitomix. The sequence goes on along the minus strand of JABURP010000074.1, from coordinate 3,647 downwards.
GCGATAGTTCTTGATGTGAGACATCAATCCGAATTTTCAAAAGGATTTATTCCAAGATCAATATTTATTGGTGTTGATGGAGGTTTTGCTCCGTGGGTTGGTGCCCTGATCAAAGATGTAAAACAACCTATTTTGCTGGTATCTGATGAAGACCGACTTGAAGAAGTGATAACACGACTATCACGGGTTGGTTTTGATAATGTGATTGGGTATCTCAAAGGAGGTTTTGAAGCATGGAAAGCTGCCGGTAAAGAAGTTGATTCGCTTGAAAATGTTACAGCAGAAGAACTTGCAGAGCGAAAAAAGAAGGAAGATGTACATGTTGTAGATGTTAGAAAACCTGGTGAATTTGAAGCAGAACACCTTGAAGGTGCGGATTCTGCTCCACTGGACGATATCAACAATTACCTATCAACGTTTACAGATAATACCAAACATTATGTTCATTGTCTTGGAGGATATCGATCCGTGATTGCGGCATCTATTCTAAAATCCAGGGGAATTCACAATATTGTGGATGTACTTGGCGGATTTAAGGCAATAAAGGAATCAGGACTTCCCACCACGGAGTACGTTTGTCCAACTACAGGGAAGAATTAGAACACGTAAATAATTATAGTATGAAGTACGGAATTTTAATTGCGTTAATGGGAGTGTTGTGGGGTACCTCCTGGACAATCACTCAGGAGCCTGCACAAAGCAAACCCGTTATAAAAAGAGTGAGTAAAACGGAGTTTAAAAAACAACTCAATACACTCAAGGATGTTCAACTCATTGATGTAAGAACCCCTGGAGAGTATCAACGGGGAACGATAGATGGAGCGATTAATATTGACTTTATGTCATCTGATTTTACAAGCAAGATCTCCAAACTGGATAAATCAAAACCTACCTTGATCTTTTGTCAATCTGGCGGAAGAAGTGCCAAGGCACTGTATAAATTCAAACAATTGGGATTTGAGTACGTGCTTGAGCTTGAAGGTGGGTATGGAAATTGGAAATAAGTAGCTATGGTTCGACTATTTGAGAAACAGTTCGTATTTTTTCTATTGCTGGCAATGACATTAGGCCTAGCTCCGTTTGCGCCAGAACCTCATATCGTGGGGAAAGTGCGTTGGGTAGCAGGCGGAGCTGTTGGTATGGGAGCAAAAGACTGGTTTGACCTGTTTTTCCACGGTATACCATGGGTTTTGTTTTTCATTTCACTGGTATTTAAAGTTCGTCAACTTGTTCTGAAAAACGGATAAGGGAAATGTCAATTTCTCATTTTAATCGGTCAATTTTCTATATGAACGGTTAAAAAATCATTTAAAATTGAAGGAAATCCATTTTTTTTCTTGGTAACTAAGATAAATTTCGGATATTGCGCCGTGAAAAATCGACTGGTTTAGCCACAGACTGAGGAATTTAAGCCCCGTGGTCTTAAAAAAGCTTAATACCTGAACATTTTTCCACCTACTAACGTTTTAAATGTAAAAGCTACTTAAACATGAACGCTAAGTACGAGAAATTAAAAGAGAGAATATTAAATAACGAGTTGATCGGTTACGAGTACGTTGAGAGATTCGCAAACAATCACCCGGGATTAATCCTTTTCTTTAAAGGGGAGTCCAGAATTCATACGATTGGACATAAGAGCGTTGAGGAGTTCAGAGAATTGGTGAACGATCTTGAACTTAGGTTTGCTCTTTTCACCAAGAGTTTTCACGGAGCTCAGTATTAATCGATTTTTTCCTTAAATTAAGCAGTGGTCTTGGGTAAAGACCACTATTTGCTATTTATATCTATCCTATACCTTGTGGATTAAAAAAGGTAATTGGACAATACTTATCACAGCTTAAATACTTTTTTTACCTTACAGCTACTAAATGAGTATTTAATGTCAGAAATAGAAGAAATCACTGATTCGGTTATCCTTGCTTATCTCAATAAGGAATTAAGCAATGAAGATATGATTAAGGTAGACCTTTGGTTAGCCCGATCATCTGCAAATATGGCTCAGTTCAATGAGGTACGTAGGAGTTGGAAAAAGAAATCAAGTAAATTATCAGAAGAACTTGAATCCAGAAATTTCAAGGATAATTCTTCCTATGAAGCAAAGCCAATAAACAGGCCCGCCGATCAGAGAGCTCAGTCAAAAAATAAAGGGGCAAAATCTGTAGCTATCTTAGCTGCAACTGCTGCCATTGGAGTAATAGGCGCACTGATGGTGTTTTTTGTAGCAGATGAGGAAAAAATGGAGGAGTCACGAGAAGAGATTAGTAGTAGTGGTATGCTTGAGTTGGTAGCGTCCGGTGAAACTGTAACAGAAGTTTTATCAGATGGTTCGAAAGTAGTACTCTTAGATAACTCAACCCTGTTATATCCACCTGAATTCGATAATACAGAAAGACGTGTATCATTAGTGGGAGAATGTGTATTTGACGTTTTAGGTGAGTTGCGACGTCCTTTTATTGTTGAATTGCCTCATGATGCTTTTCTGGAAGTGTTTGACGACGCCGCATTTGATGTCATGGCTTATGAAGAGGAAGATGAAATAACTGTTGTTGTAAGTTCTGGTTCGGTATATTTAAATTCCGATAAGGATGTACAACTAATAGAGGAGTCCGAAATAGGAACTCTGGATATAGCATCAGGAGCTATCGAAGTTCTTGGGGGTTAGTTCAATCAGGAGATAGAAGTAAAAGAAAAGGCCGGCAATATATTACCGACCTTAATCCGTATTAATTCACTAATTAATTAGTTGTCGTTGTTCCGCCTGTTGTTAGGGGTATGGAATCATTCAATTCGTAAAAATTTACCGCTTCAAGACGAAGTACTGGCTTCAACCTATACTGGCCATTTCCCTCTTCAACAATAGATTTTCCAGCATCAAAATCGATCAGTATATCAATATATTTATCTACCGGCATATCCAGGTTCATATTGATTTTCAATCCTGTCTTGTCCTGGCTGGATAAAAGTAATGGATAGGTTCCGTGTGTTGTAACAAGTGTATTATTTTGGCCTAATACCAATCTGAGTTGATTTAATCTTCCAACTGGAATCTCGGCTTGGTCCGCTATCACAACGCTCACGTCGTTTTGTAGATCCAATAAGTCATACACACCGGCATTGGTCGTTAAAGTGGTCCATCCGCCACTGCCATTATCGGAATAGCTGATTTGTACACTCTGTACGTCTACATTTACTTCCAGATAATCCGCTGGATCATCTGTCATTCGGATCATTAGTCTTGAAGTTTGGTTGTCTTTCTTACACCCTACAAAGCAAAGCGTTGAAAGTAATAATGCACCAAAGGTTAGTTTGAAAAAATTTCTGGTAAGGTTCATAAGGTTGATTTTAAGGTTCAAAAAAGTAATTATCTGTCCTCTAAAGGGATAGAGAACTTCCGATTTATATAACTGATTTGTGATGAATTGTTACAAGTAAACTTCTTGCAAATTGAATTAAACTCTTACGCCTATTACCAACACATCATCAATTTGCTTCCCGACAAAGTTTCGCATGATTCCCAATAAATTGTGAATCGCTCAACTAGGTCGGGATAAACTTCTCGCAAATTGAATTAAACTCTTACGCCTATTACCAACACATCATCAATTTGCTTCCCGACAAAGTTTCGCATGATTCCCAATAAATTGTGA
>JABURP010000045.1 GCA_014762645.1 Crocinitomicaceae bacterium | reverse complement strand
AAATCAGGTAAAGTCAAGTTTCTCGCCTTGTACAAACGAGGTAAACAAATTGAAGTGATTGAGGCAAAGCCCGGGCTTACTCTTGAAGACTAAGCATTATTCACGTTGGCTAACTGCTTGAAGTCTCTGCCTGTTGGATTCTCAAATACAGCAAGGTCAAAATATTCCAGCGTTGCCAGAAAATGGTCAAAAATATCAGATAAAACCGTCTCATATTCCGCCCATACAGTCGTTTTTGTAAAAAAGTAAACCTGCAGTGCAACTCCTTTTTCACTCGGTGCCAATTGACGGACCATCAGGGTCATATCTTTCTTCACATGATCGCTTTTCTTCAGATATTCTTCCATGTAGTGTCTGAACACGCCAATATTGGTTTGGTTACGACCGTTAATCAGTACTTTTCTATTGATGTTATGCGATTCGTTATACTCGGATACTTCCTTTTCTTTTTCTGCGATATAACCTTTTATTAATTCAATTTCCCCTAATTTCTCCAACATTTCAGGAGTACAAAATTTGACAGACGATATCTGGATATTAATGGAACGTACTGCACGTCTACCACCTGATTCCTGCATTCCTCTCCAGTTTCTGAACGAATCTGAGATAAAGGCGTATGTGGGAATTGTCGTAATTGTCATGTCAAAATTCCGAACTTTAACGGTATTCAGTGTGATCTCCAAAACATCTCCGTCCGCACCATATTTCTCCATGGTTACCCAATCACCAATTCGCACCATGTCATTTGCTGCCAGTTGAATACTTCCCACAAATCCCAAAATGGTGTCTTTAAATACCAACAGGATCACTGCGGTCATTGCTCCCATAGAGGTAAGAACAACGACTAAATCAACATTAAATGCAATGGAAATCATAACGACTCCCAGCACAATACTGATAATGATTTTACCCAGTTGGAAGAAGGAGTGCAAGGGTTTGTCCTTGAGTGATTCTTTTTCAGATAATACTTCACGTGCGGTATTCAAAAACCGGAACATGACGACAATTATGACAAAGATGATCACAAAGTCCGTCAATCGCACCATCCAGTTAGCTAACCTTGGAAAGGAGTGAAAGACAATGTGGAGGAAGTAATCCATCAATAAAAGTGGTACCAGGTGCGCAAGTGCAGAAAAGAACTTTTCTTCTACCAAATAATCATCCCACTTAGTTTTTGTCTTGGCAGCAAAAGAATGAATTACCTGCAAAAGGATATTTCGTGCTAGCCACCAAATAAGAAAACTGATACCAACCAAAAGAACGAGTAGTAGAACTGTTCTTGTGTAGATAAGAGCATCTCCTTCAAGGCCTGTCATTGAGAGCCATTCGTTGCATTGCTCAACGACTTCACTTTTACCAAGATTTATTTTCTTTTTTGGAATGTCTAATGGATCAAGGTCGTCCTGAAGAATGGCCATAATTTTTGGTTTTGTCTTGTTTCGTTTTCAACTAATGCAAGATCAAAATTATAAAGATTTTAGGTCTGACCAGTTTCTAGTAGTGGATTATACATCATTATTGCATGATTTTCACAGATCAGTTCCTCTGATTCTTTCTGATTGGTTTTGTTGATAATCGTTCGCCAAAGTTGATTATGCCTTGTGTAGCCACCCCACCACTGAAGTTCAAATTTAGGATTACGTTCAAAAACCTTGTATTCTACATGAATTGGGTGTCCGCTACAAATATTTCCCTGCAAATGAGTTTTAGTTAGCGAAAGGTTGATTTGAAATACTGTATTGGTATCATTTCGCAGTTGCAGATCAATATAATTGTAGGACAGTGTGGCTCCACATCCAAAAGGTAATTTTCGGTTTACATCCGGAAATACGTCATAGCTGTGCCGCCATCTTTTGGTAACGGTCAAAGGAGTGTGTAAACTCATCCAGTAAATCAAATTTCCCAGTTGACAGAGTCCACCACCAACTCCTTTGGTTACATTACCGTTACTCAAGGTCATCCCCTCAAGATAACCTTTTGCCCGTGTTGGCCGACCGACCAACTTCCAGAATGAAAAAGTTTGTCCGGGCTCAATGATAATACCGTTGATCTTCGCAATAGCGAGTCGCAAATTCACAATCTTGTTGTGTTGCAGATATAAATCTACACCCTTAAGAGGCCTCAACAAGATGGATTGGTGTTTAATCAATTGGTTTGGCAATGGGGACAGGTCAATATCCCTTGCAAATATTTCCGGACCTGTCCACCATTGGAATCGTTGCTTGATGCAATAAAATTCCTTGCCTGCCTTTTTCCTAAGTTGTGATCTGTATTTGGGTTTATCTACGCGTACCACGTCTTATCATTTGAAACCAAAATATAGATTTCAAATGTCGTTTGCACGTGATACATGCAACTTCCATCAGTTCATTTATTTACCGAACTGCAAAACTGATTATTCGCAATATGTCGAATCAATTTTAGTCCTCTGGTTCAACGGCGTAACTGCCTTCACCGGAGTAACTAATCAGTACTAAGCTGACCTCCCAAACGCCTGGAGTTCCTGATCCGGTGATCAAATTGAATGAACTTGGACCATCAGTTGATAGTAAGGTTTCATCTAACATAACGCGATTTTGCTTGTCGCGAATGATCATTTGGACGGAACCAGAAGTTGCATCTTCCAATTGTAATTGTGCCTCGGCTCTTTTTTCCTTATTGTCCCAGGCAAAAATATATTCACCGGTGTCAAAATCACCAATAAATTCACCTTCCGGGTGTTCGCTCACGGTATTGACAAAAATACCGCCTGTATATGTGTTCTTAATAACTTCGCCATCATCATATTTTTGACAGGATATAAAAATACCAATCAAAAATACCAGGCCAAATAGTTTTCTAGTGTGTGTAAGTTTCATAATTCTGGTTTGTTTTAATTTATGTATATGTCATTTTTGGGCCCTCAAGGGTTAATCTTCGGGCATCTAGTATGTTACTTTATAAATTAACCAAAAATGAGGAAAAATAAAAATCCTGCAGGGATAAATTCCTACAGGATTTTTTGAAGAAATATTTACCGTAGTAAATGTATTTATTGCAGTGTCAAATCTCTTGTGTGATGAGCATTGAAGGTTTCTTCCCGCATGCTTTGTTTCTTGGGGTCATAAACATGCCACTTGTCCATGTTATCCATGAAAATATGCAGGCTAATCGTGCGTCCCGGATATGAGTTGACGAGCCTGTGCATATTCGTTGAATCAGTGGTTTCTGTAAAATCTCCTTGTTTAAGCTTATTAGTATCTTTTAAATTCGGGGGGTTATTTCCAGATGGTTTATGGTACACTTCTTCTGTTAATTCCCCTTCTATGATATAAATCCAGGCATTTACATTATTTAAGTCATAAATTGGTGTTTTGTGGTCGTTTTCCCAACAAATCAGATATAACTCAAGTACGTCCAGCTTCGCTAAGCAAATCCGTGTATAATGTTCATTGCTCCACTCAGTGAGTTCATGAATTTCGTTTTTATCGAGATCTAACGAATTTAAAATCCCTTGATAACCATCATATCCACCTCCATAAGTGAGATTTTTGATGAGTTCTTTCATTGAATGTATGGTTGGTATGGTATCCATAATCAATTAATTGAAGTAAATCATGCATAAAAGTAGGAAGTGTTTATTGAGCGGGTTGTGATGCTTTTCATTATTTGAAATGATCTATGTCACCTTGTTGCTATGAGTGATTAAACTCAAACTTATTCCCATCTTTGTTTCATGCGTAAATGGTTTACCTCATTGTGGATACTTGGTCTGGCTACACTAATCGTGTTTCCTCTTTTGGCACTTCCGATTTGGTATTTCATGGATATCTCATTAGAAGAGGTATTTATTGTAGAGCAGCAACAGTTATATAGCATTCCCAATTTTCTCTCAGCCGGAATTATATTTGGATTGATTGTCATTTGGATGACCGAGCTGGAATATTTTGAGGAGTCACTGTCAAAGTATAAAAACCTCCTGAGTAATTTTAAGTTGAACCGATTTCAGGTAGTTTTCTTATCTATTTGTGCTGGGGTGGGAGAGGAGATATTTTTCAGAGGAGCAGTTCAACCGGTGTTAGGAATCATTGCAACTGCATTTTTATTCGTGGCTATACATGGCTATTTTTCATTTAAACACCCACGGGTAAACATTTTTGCATCCTTACTGACACTTTTTATCATTTTTCTGGGATGGGCAGCACGAGAGTTTACCATCTATCACGCCATTGCCGGTCACTTTTCGTATGACCTGGTACTGTTAGCGTATTACCGCAAAAACTCCTAAAATTTTTTGCGGATGATCTTGTTGGTTGGTGTCTCTTCTAACTGATCTTCAACGATCAACTCTTTTGGTGCATGATGTCTGGGGAGGGAAGCCTTGGCATCAGATAAAATGGCTTCATTTTCAACGTCACCTTCAACGACCAGAACGGCTACTTCACCATACTTATCATCTTGTTTGGATGTCACATAAAAGCGATTCTCCGGCAATAAATGAGCAATCATTTTTTCAACCCGTTCCGGATAAATTTTAACGCCACCTGAGTTAATCACGTTGTCGTATCTACCTTTCCATTTAAAGGTCATGTGGTCAATAATATCCACCACGTCATTAGTGACGAGCATTCGCTTTACAATTTCGTTTTCGTGAACCACCAAACACGATCGGTTGTCAATTCCAACACTGAATCCGTTAAGACAGCGGTAAATAGGAGTTCCAAGCTTACGTAAGGCAAAATGGGTAATCGTCTCTGTCATACCAAACGACGCGTATATGTTAACAGGTAACTGTGTTAGCTCATTTTCAAGGTTAGAATGCAGTGGAGCACCTCCTATGATGACATTTTTTATTCTACCAAGAGCTTCCGTACTCTTAGGGTTTTTCAATATGGCAGCGATTTGGGAAGGAACGAATGCTCCAAAGTCTATGTTTAGATCATCTGGAATATTTTCCAATGGATTAGCTTGCAAGGGCGCAATAGCTAATTTCATTTCATGTTCAACCGCCCTTACAATCATTAATTTACCGGCGATATATTGTGGAGATAAATTCAAAAGAGCGACCTGTCCTTTTTCAAATTGGAAAAACTCACCGGTAGATTTTGCCGAAGCTCTGATTCTATCCTTTTCAAGTTTGATAGTTTTTGGAGTGCCTGTGGATCCCGACGTAGTAACCTCAATGCTCTCTGATTCATTGAGCCATTCTTCAATGAAGTTTTTCACCTCTCGTAAGAAGTCTTTAGAAACGCCGTCTATAAGTATCAAATCATTAAGCATTGGAACGATTTTTGGTAGTCTTTAAGTAACTTAAATTGTATCGATCGTATTATAAAGATAACAGATAATAACAAGAAGAATGAAAAAGATAATAATGGCTTTAATTTTTGTAACCACCGGATTGCTGGGGTTTGCAATGCATGGAAAGAACGCTACAGTTCAATTAGCAAAGTGTTCCGTAAACCTTCCCGGAGATCTTGAAGATGGGATAGACTTTTTTCATGGAACCTGGAAAGAAGCCTTAAAAAAATCAGATAAAGAAGACAAACTCATCTTTTTAGATGCTTACGCAAGTTGGTGCGGACCATGTAAACTTATGTCTAGAAATACGTTCACCGACAGCCGGGTAGGTAGTTTTTTTAATGCAAACTTCATTAATTATAAAATGGATATGGAGAAACACCCGGAAGGACCGAGATTGAGTAAGAAATATGCATTAAAGGCATATCCAACACTTTATTTTGTAGATGAAAATGAAAATGTAGTCTTAACGACACTAGGCTATCAAGATGCTAAACAATTAATAGCCTTTGGCCAAAAAGCATTGAAATAGAACGCTGATTAAACTAACATAAAAGCGAAACCCCTTAGGACAACATTTCTAAGGGGTTTCTTTTTTCCCGGAAACATCCGGGATGCACACAGCACGTGCGACTTTTATTATTGTGAAGACTATTTGTCTGTCTCTACTTCTTTGAGTTGATCTGCCTTGTAGGCTCCTGATTTTAGTCCTCCCTGTATTTTCTTGAAGGTCTCAATCGTATATTCTACATCTTCCAATGTATGAATAGCCGTAGGAATCATTCTCAGCATGATCACATCTTTTGGTACTACCGGGTATACGACAATTGAGCAGAATATATTGTAGTTTTCTCTCAAATCAAATGTAATATTGGTAGCTTCTCCCAGTGTTCCCGTTAAAAATACAGGTGTTACTGCTGAATTCGTCCTTCCAATATCAAATCCTGCTTTTGTCAAACCGGTTTGAAGCGCTGTAGCTACTTTCCAAAGGTTTTCTTTGTGTTCCGGCTGAGTTCTTAACATCTCAAGTCGTTTTCTCGCTCCAACAACCAAAGGCATAGGGAGAGATTTAGCGAACATTTGCGAACGCATATTGTAACGAAGGAATTCCACAACATCTTCCGTTGAAGAAATAAACGCTCCGATAGATGCCATAGATTTTGCAAATGTTCCGAAATAGATGTCAATACCATCATGACAACCTTGTTCTTCTCCAGTTCCCATTCCAGTTTTTCCCATTGTTCCGAATCCATGTGCGTCATCTACAAACAACCTGAAGTTATATTTACCTGATTTTCTGAATTCAATAATATCTTTCAACAAGCCCTGATCACCAGCCATTCCAAAAACGCCTTCTGTAATCACCATGATTCCGCCACCAGTTTCTTTAACCAGGTTGGTAGCTCGTTCCATCTGCTTATCAAAGCTTTTCATGTCATTGTGCTGGAATACAAATCTTTTTCCGGCATGAAGTCTAACTCCATCAATGATACACGCATGTGATTCACTGTCGTAAACAATGACATCTTTTCTGTCTACCAAACAATCAATAGCCGATACCATGCCCTGATATCCAAAGTTCAGGAGAATGGTGTCTTCTTTCTCCATAAATTCAGAGAGTTCGTTCTCCAGAGCTTCGTGCTCAGCTGTCTGGCCTGTCATCATTCTTGATCCCATTGGATAAGCCATTCCCCACTTTGCAGCCGCATCCGCATCTGCTTTTCTTACTTCAGGGTGATTTGCCAATCCCAAATAATTGTTCACACTCCAAATCAAACACTCTTTTCCCCGGAATGTCATCTTATTCGAGATCTCGCCTTCCAGTTTAGGAAAAGTGAAATATCCGTGTACCCCTTTGGCATGCTGACCAATTGGTCCTCTGTTTGCCTTAATCTTCTCAAAAATATCTAACGCCATAATTTCAAATTCCTTATTCCCAAAATTTGGGAATACAATATTCACTGCGAAATTAGGCCGAAAAATGAGAAAAAGGGCCACTTTCGTGAAATTTTATTCACATTTATGCGTTTGCATTCAACAGATTTGACATTTTTTAACAATAACATCCATTATCTTTGCGGGGATTTAAACAATTGAAATGAAGATAAGATTTCTTAATTTTTTCTGGGTTGCACTGTGCGCTTGTGTGCTATTCTCATGCTCAGAATACAGTAAAGTTCTTAAGAGCGGAGATAACGAGCGTAAAAAAAACTATGCTATTCAGATGTATGAACAGGAAGAGTGGATTAAAAGTATCACACTTCTGGAAGAAATCATTCCCTACTATAAGCTTACACCTGATGGTGAAAAGTTGTACTTTCTGTACTGTCAGGCAAACTATAATCTAGGTGATTATTATTTAGCTGGTTATTATTACAAACGCTTTATTCGGCAATACCCAACTTCAAAGCACGCTGAAGAAGCAACTTATATGAGTGCCATGTGCGCAGTAAATAATTCACCCGAATATCGGTTGGACCAAACGGAAACACTTAATGCTCTGGACGAATTACAAATCTTCATTGATCTCTATCCAAATAGTAACAGAATTGATACCTGCAACCTGATTATGGACAAATTGAATCTCAAATTGGAGAAGAAAAAATTTGAGAATTCTATGCTTTACTACCGGACGGAGGACTATAAGGCAGCAGTTGTGGCCTTGGAAAGTACACTGGATGCCTACCCCGAATCAGTATTTAAAGAGGAGATCCTTTACCGTATTGTAAAAAGCCGCTATTTTTTGGCTATAAACAGCATTGAATCTAAAAAGAAGGAACGACTGGAGGCCACATTAAAAAGTTATAGTACCTTTGTAGCCGCATTTCCGGAATCCAATTGGCGCAGTGATGCTGACAACATCCAGGAAAAAACCAAAAAGGAATTGGAAGCCATGACCGCAAATGCACAATAGATAAACTGGGAAAAATGAGCATAAACTACAAAAACACGAATGCAGAGAGAACCACTGTTACCAGAGATGTCAGTGATTTCTCAGAAAAGTCGGGAAATATCTATAAGTCATTGATCGCTATTGCAAAAAGATCAAATCAGATTTCTGCTGAGATGAAAGACGAGCTGACAAAAAAGTTAGCTGAATTTGCTTCATCTACAGATAATCTCGAGGAAATTTTTGAGAACAGAGAGCAAATTGAGATTTCAAAATTTTATGAAAGTCTTCCTAAGCCGGTGGCAATTGCAATTCAGGAGTATCTTGAGGATAAAGTTTACCTGAGAGATGCATCTGAAGAAGTACAGGAAGAAGAAGAAGACTAAAAGTACTACATGCTTTCCGGGAAAAAAATCTTAATAGGAGTTACCGGGAGCATTGCTGCCTATAAGACAGCATACCTGATAAGAGAATTAATAAAATTAGAGGCCGAGGTCAAAGTTGTTATGACCAAGGCCTCTTCTGATTTTATATCACCGCTAACGTTATCTACCCTCTCTAAAAACCCTGTTGCCATTGATTTTGTAAAAGATGAGGAAACAGGAGAATGGGAGAATCATGTAGAATTGGGACTTTGGGCGGATCTCTTCGTTATCGCTCCTGCTTCAGCCAACAGTTTGTCTAAACTCGTTTCAGGAAATGCTGACAACTTACTAATAGCCACTTATTTAAGCGCAAAATGTCCTGTTTTTATCGCGCCTGCAATGGATTTGGATATGTTCAAACATTTCAGCACCAAAGAAAACCTGGAGAAGTTAGTAGCAAAAGGTGTTCACATCATTGAGCCGACTTCTGGTGAGCTAGCCAGTGGCCTGGAAGGGAAGGGTAGAATGGAAGAACCACAGGTGATCGCTCAAAAAATCCATGAGTTTTTCATGAAAGACTCTGTACTGAGAGGGAAAAAAGTATTGATTACCGGAGGTCCAACCTATGAAGCGATTGACCCGGTAAGGTTTGTCGGCAACCATTCAAGTGGTAAAACGGGGGTGTTACTTGCAGATGAATGTGCCAAAAGAGGAGCTGAAGTGATCCTGATTACGGGGCCTACAAATAAGAAAGTAAAGGACCCTAATATAACTGTTGTTCGGGTGCATTCAGCGGAGGATATGATGCGAGAAGTAGAAAAAGTATGGGCTGCTCAGGATATTGGAATCTTTTCTGCTGCCGTATCTGATTATCGGCCAGAGGTAGCAGCCGGTGAAAAAATTAAGAAAACAGATGATTCACTTACTATAAAATTGGTCAAGAATCCGGACATTTTAATGTGGGCAGGACAACATAAGAAATCAGGTCAGTACCTGGTAGGGTTTGCGCTTGAAACCGAAAACGAAGAAGTTAACGGATTTAAAAAACTCGAAAAAAAGAATCTTGATCTGCTGGTGCTCAATTCACTTCGGGATGAGGGTGCCGGGTTTGGTCATGATACAAACAAAGTAAGTTTTCTCAAAAAAGGCAATAATATTCAGAGTTTTGAGTTAAAGGAAAAGACAGAAGTTATGAGGGATATCGTAAATGAAATTGAGGCGGATTTAAAATCTGCTTAAATTGTTCACGATTTATCTGCGTAACTTTGCAGAGACATGAAACGCGTATTTAGCATATTGTTTGTAGTGCTTGGGTGTCAGTTAAATGCCCAGGAGTTAAACTGTGAGGTGAGTGTTATCAGTGCTCCGGCTTTACAGGTTGGTCCGGTTGAAAAAGAGATTTTTTCTGAACTGGAAGGATCTATCTATGACTTCATGAACAATACCCGTTGGACGAAAGATGTTTTTGAGATTGAAGAGAGGATCAATGTATCCATATTAATTACGATTACGGACATTCCTTCAACTTCGTCTTTTGAAGGAAAAATTCAGGTGCAATCTACACGACCGGTATTTAATACAGCTTACAACACGACACTCTTTAATTTTGTAGATGAAAATTTCAAGATCAATTATGCTCGAAATACGGCCTTGTTATTTTCTATTGATCAACACAGAAGTAACCTGACGTCTATCCTTGCATATTATGCATATATGGTAATTGCTTATGATTATGATAGCTTTTCACTAGAAGGAGGTACACAATACTTTAATAAAGCTCAGATTATCGTTAATAACGCAAAAAACACAGGTGATAGAGGATGGGAACCTGCCGGGAAGAAAAATAACCGTTACTGGTTGGTTGATAATGCGCTTCAGTCCGTATTTAAACCCTTGAGAACAACGTATTACAATTATCACCGATTGGGATTTGATGTTATGTATAATGACATGACAGGTGCGCGAAAAGTAGTTTTGGAAAGTATGGAAGCACTGGCGCCAATTCAACGATCCAGGCCTGGATCTCTGAACCTGCAAATATTTCTTACTGCAAAATCATCTGAATTAATCGATCTTTTTTCTCAAGCAGAAATGCAGGAGAAAAATCAGGCGGTGAGTATCTTGAAAAGATTAGACCCGGCAAACTCGTCAAAATACCAAGAAATACTAAATTAGCATTAAGACAAAATCCAACCCTTAATGCTGTCAAAACTTGAAATTTCCAATTACGCCTTAATCGAAAATGTAACCTTGCATTTAGATAACGGTTTTTCTGTGATTACCGGTGAAACTGGTGCAGGTAAATCAATCTTGTTAAAAGCACTGGCCCTGCTGTTGGGAGACAGGGCAGATACCAGTGTGTTGAAACAATCAGAGAAAAAATGTGTGTTGGAAGCTATTTTTGACGTGAAAAAGTTGTCGTTAAAGTCTTTTTTTGACGAACACGAATTGGATTATGACGATCAGTGCATTATTCGCAGAGAATTTACAGCATCAGGAAAATCGAGAGGGTTTATCAATGATACACCCGTTCAAATGGCGCAAATAAAAGAACTGGGAGAGAAACTGATAGCCATCCATTCCCAGCACCAAACGCTTGAACTGTTTAACGCAGAGTTTCAAATGGAAGTTTTGGATGCCTTTGCCGGACATGAACAGGATGTATTGGATTACCGCAACCTTTATCAGATCTATCGCAAGAAAGTAAATAAACACATTGAATTGAAAGTTCAGGAGATGGAGAACCGCAAAGAGAAAGATTACCTGTCCTTTTTAATCAATGAACTGCGAATGGCAGACTTGGATAACACCAATCTGGATGAGTTAAGGTCTCAAAGTGATAAAGTTGAAAATGCCGAAAAGATTGCCGAACAGCTAAGTTTAGCACGCTCCGTGTTTGAAAATGATACGTATGGCCCCCATGTGGGAATCAAAACACTTATTGAAGCCTTTGAAGAATTGAAGGGGTTTGATCCTAAATTTGCAGATATCCATGCCCGTTTGTTGAGTTTGAAAATTGAATTGGATGATTTATCCAATGAAGTTGATAACCTGGATTCGGATGCTGACCTTTCTGAAAGTGAAGCGCAGGAAGTGAAAGAAAAAATGGATCTTCTCAATTCACTTACCTTTAAACACAATTTAACAGAAATAGCTGAACTCAAAACGCTTCTGGATGAACTTGAATCAAAGTTGGAAGCAATCGACACCGTAGAAGACCGGATGAATAATTTAGAAACGGAGATCGAAGCCTTGAAGAAGGACCTTAAGATACGCGCCGAGAAACTTTCTAAACAGAGAAAGGAAGTAGCACCAAAATTATGTAAGGAAATTGGTAGCGCACTGGATCAATTAGCTATGGAAAATGCAGATCTTCAAATTAGCTTCAATAAGGTTGAAAGATTAGGGCCTTTTGGTTTGGATGAGATTGAATTTGAGTTTAAAACAAATAAAGGAGGATCATTTTTACCGATTAAAAAAGTGGCTTCAGGTGGTGAACTTTCAAGGCTGATGCTGTCCATTTTATCATTGATGTCCCGCCATAAAAATCTTCCTACGCTCATATTTGACGAAATAGATACCGGAGTTTCAGGAGAGGTAGCATCACGCATGGCCGGTGAATTTGAAAAGATGGGAGATAAGATTCAATTGATTGCTATTACACATCTTCCACAAGTGGCGGCAAGAGGAAAAGCACATTACCACGTATCTAAATCAGCAAATGATCAAAAGACCATTACTTCTGTAGTTGAATTAGAAGGTGATGATCGTATAAATGAATTGGCCAAAATGATTAGCGGAACCAAAGTAACGGCCGCAGCACGCGAAAACGCCGTTCATTTGTTAAATATTCATTAACAGACCAATCTTGGCACAGCACTTGCCTGTTGCCAACAGACTAATTGAATGAATAATATATTATTAATGATTGTAAGATTTTATAACAAGTAGTGAATATCTTACAGAAACGAAAATTTGAATTATGAAACACTTAATACTCTTAATGACCCTATTTATTGGATCAATTACATTTTCCCAGGGAATGGGAGATGTCACCATTTACTCCAATACTGGAAACAAATTCTATGTTGTACTAAATGGGATCCGACAAAACAATGCACCTGAAACAAACGTAAAGGTGACCGGTTTGACGAACCAGTGGTATGAATGCAAGATCATGTCTGCCAACAATAATTTCACCATTGATAAGAAAATAATGGTTAAGTACGATACTTTGATTACGTATCGTATTGTTGAGAAAAAAGGTAAATATAAAATGCGTTTTTTCTCTGAAACTCCGTTGGGAACGGCAACAGCACAGCCTGATCAAACCGTGGTAACATACCATAGTACAGAAACTCCCACGGACAATTCAAATACTGAAAATGTAAATGTATCTTCAAATGTCAACGTGAATGAAGGAACAAATGCCACGACTACAACAACAACCAGCAATACCACTTCAACTTCTGAAAATTTGAATACTAACTCAAATGTCAATGCTGGCAATGGAACGGAAACGGTAAATATCAATATGAGCATTTCCGAAAATGGTCAGGGTGCAGATGTGAATATGTCCGTCTCGGGAACCGGAATGGAAGAAAATGTAGAGACAACTACTAGCTCAGATGTTAACTCGACTAATTCGTCCACCACTACATCTTCATCTACAAATGGTTCTACTTATTACGAAGAATCAACAACAACAACTACAACCACTTCTACAGGAGATGGTAATACGTATCACCAGCAAACAACGACCACTACCACAACAACAAGTTCAGGTAATGGTGTGAATGCAACAACTGCTAATGAAGGAAATATTTATCAGGATGATGATATGACTGTTACTATGGAAAGCAATTGTAACGCAACAGATGATGAGGTAAAAGGAATCGCAGATCAGATTAAAAATGAATCTTTTTCTGATGATCAGTCGAGAATTGGGAATATGGCAGCTGAAAATAAATGTATGAACACGGATCAAATTATGCGTGTGGCAAATGCTTTTACTTTTGAGGACAGCAAACTGGAGTTCCTTAAAAAAGCCTATGACAACTGTCCTGATAAGTCGAATTACTATAAAGTAATGGAGACGTTAACTTATTCAACAGATAAGGAAGAGCTTCAGAAGTATATCAATAGCACAAAATAAGATATTTACTTTTCTACAAAAATCCTCTTAGCAATCTAAGGGGATTTTTTTATATTCAAAAACTAATTAGAAGACTATGATCCCAAGAGTTTTACAGTTGTTATTACCGATCTTTACAATTGGTCTATTTACATTTTGTAGTGGCGAGAGTGAAGAAGATACTGGTGATGGAGAACAAGTAAATACTGATTTTACGTATGATTTCTCTGAAATATATCCATTGAAATCCATCCATCCTCCTTTAGAAAATGCTAATGTTCCGGTGGAAGAAATGGAAGTGAATAATGATCAGGAGTATCAAGTTGTTATGGAGTCTGGTTCTTTTATTGATATTCCAAAAGATGCCTTTGTAGATGAAAACGGAGAGCTTATTACTAGTCCTGTTAAGTTGCAATACCGAGAATTTCATGATCCGACAGAATTTTTAGTTTCGGGAATACCAATGGCTCTGAGTGGAGATGAAAATGGTGTGGAAATATTTGAAAGTGCAGGAATGATTGAGATCAATGCAACAGCTGATGGAAAGCCCGTTTTCCCAAACGAAGACAACCCAGTTTTAATTGGAATGGGGTCTAATGTAGATGGCAACTACCCACTCTATAAATTTGAAGAAGAAGAAGGCTGGTCAGATCCGGATAGTTTGGATCTTATGAACGAAGAGGATATGGATGAATTGGCCCAGGAGAGAATACCGTCTGCCCCAGTATTAAATACAGGAAGTCTCAGACTGTTTACTATTTCTGATGAAACGGTGGACTCAAAGCCATCACTGGAAAAATGGAGAGGTTACGAATTTCTGCCTTTAGATATGGATAAATCTAACAAACTTTGGAGCAGATATATTAGTGATATTTCTGTTAAACACGTAAGAGGTCATGATTATATACTCACAATTACTGAGTGGGGAAATGAACCAATGGATTTACCTGTTATCCGCGTTTATGATTCTAAAAATCACGCTAAAGTGTACGAGGAATGGAAAAAGAAATACTGGAAAAAAAGAAGACTTCAACGTTCACTTGAAAAAGCCAGGGACAAACTTAAAAGAAAGAAGAATTTATATCTAAGGTCATTCGAGATCGCGTCATTCGGAATTTTCAATTGTGATAGAGCTTCTCGTGTTCAATTCGCAGATTTTACTTACGAAATAAATGGAGAACAAAGCGCCGATTGGAATGTTTACTGTGTTGATTTTACAATTCCTGCCAAATATCCCTGCATCTATGGAGGAAAAATAGGCATAGACCCATACAACGATTATGCGCTTTTTTCGAAACGTGAAGATGGGGTTTATATTGCGACTGTAAAAGAGTGCGAAAACGCATTTAAGAACGATCACTTCAATTTTAAACTTAAAAAAATTGCTGATGATATTACTTTGGAAGAACTTGGACCTAAACTAGTTCAATAAATGAATAAAACAATCGTAACGACCGCCGCAATCCTCATTTGCTTAGCTATTGTGCTTGGAGCAATCGGCGCACATAGTGTAAAGAAAATGGTAGATTCAGACGGGTTAGATATCTTTAAAACCGGTGTTAACTATCAAATGTACATGGGCTTGGGCCTACTTGCAGTGGGGTTGAATGCAGATAAATTCGTTTTTCAACTAAAGTGGTTCTTTCGATTTGGATTTGGGGGTGTTCTTATTTTCTCCGGATTACTTTATGTACTTGCTTTTAAAGAATTTCACGGGTTAAATTTTCTGGGAGCCATAGTACCGATTGGGGGGACACTCATGATCGTTTCATGGGTAATTCTTATCTATAACTTGTTGAGAAGCCCCAAAACTAACTCATAACAAAGTTTTCTTTGATTGTATTTATGCTCTTGCTTGTACTGTTAGCCCCAGAACAAAGCTACCCCGGTAAGAAGCAAATTTCCTACATAAATGGAAGAAGTTTTTGGGGATGCTACTTCAGTTTAGCTTTGAATGTCCATCCCTCTGATCTTTTGAAGTTCTTTTTATCGAAATAAGCCCCCGCTGCACCTATTGTTACTATACTAGCAGCCGGAATTGTAATGAAAAAGGCGGAGACTAGCCCATCAAATGTGGCAGTTGCTAAAGCATAAATGATTGTAGCTGCAGAAACAATCCAAAGTCCTGTCGCAACGTATATGGTTGTTCTTACCTTTTTGAGTTTGTTAACGTCATTTCCCCGAATTTCACTCAAATCATCTAATGCGATTTCATCTGAACCAATCTCTATAAATTCTTCTGTAGAAATGTAGAGCCTGCCCTTCAGCTTTTCTCCTTTTTGGGTAAACGCCTTTACTTTTGTTTCTTCAGCAATAAACAGTGATATATTCTCATCTTTATTCTCAACGATAACGCCTCTGGAGGTTTCCTGGGCAAGCAAAGAGGTTGAGATGAGCAAAATGAAGGCAAAAAATAAAACTACAGACTTACACATATCACATTATTAAATACCAATATACAGATAAATTCCTCCTCGAACTTAGTTAATATCTATACATGAACTGAGAGTAGAGAAATCATTGTTTTAAACATTATTTTGAGATTAGTGCCACTGCCAAAAAATCCGATTTTGATAAAAAAGTTGCGCAGAATGGCTGCCAAATAATGTTTGATTCTTTTGAATTTCTGAAATGATCTCAACGCCTTCATACTTAAATACGTGTAGCATTACAAGGATAAATAGCGTTTATGCTTTTCTCATGTGTGTTAAATCTTTAACTTTGTGCTAAATCGTTTTAAAAAGAGGGTTATAATGAAAAATCTACTGGTTATTTTTGGTCTGTTATGTCCATGGCTGTTATGGGGACAACAAGATACGATCACAGTTCAAACTTTTACGTATGATTCTATTTCAACGAGGCGGGCGATCTTTACATTTCCAGCAGAATTGCAAGGGAAACAGTTTGAGAAAGTACTGATGTATTATAACCTCAAGTGTGATCCTCTTACTCCTTGGGATTCTTATAACTGTGGTGAATGGGATTATCTTGCTCATGCCAAAGTCTTCGATCACACGGGTTTGTACGATTCTACATTAGTTGAAGGACCTCAATATCTGGTAAATAATCAATGGCCTGTTACGGTTGAGTATGTAGCTAACGCCTATTATAATTACAGCCAGAATTATCAGTATAATGCTACTTATGTGGGAGCAGATCTCGATTACCCCATAGGGAACGGATCAACAACTTCTTTTGCAGCATTCGGGGCATCTAATAATTACCAGCGAACACAATTTCTGTATACAGCAGATGAATTAACGGGCACGGGAATTATAGCAGGCGACATCAGTAAATTAAAGTTCGATATTCAGGCACTAGGTGGTGGTATGGGTAACTTAACGATTAAAATGAAACACACCACTGATACCGTCATAACAGCTTTTGATGAATCAGGATGGTCGACCGTATATCACAAAAACACGAATTTTTCGGGAGCCGGCTCAAACACCTTGAATTTGACCACGCCGTTCAATTATGACGGTGCATCAGGAATTCTAATCGATATTTCATTTGAAAATACTGGAATCAATCTTGACAACCAGGTCGCAGCCACTCAAACAAGTAACAATACAGTTGTTTATACCAATGAAAAATTAGGTTATTTGAATGTGCCACAGAATGATTTTGTTGAGATAGCTATGTCAGATTACGACTTCCAAAATGAAATTACCATTTCGTTTTGGGCCAATGGTGACGGTGGAATTTTACCGGTAAATACATCTATAATTGAAGCTGGGGATAGCCTGAACAACAGAATCTTAAACATCCATTTCCCATGGAGCAATGGTGAGCATTACTGGGATGCGGGTGAAGGCAATGGTTACGATCGTATCAACCAGCCCGCTACAGCACAAGAGATCGGAGACGAATGGCACCACTGGGCATTCACCAAGAATAAAACAACTGGTGAAATGAATATCTATAAAGATGGTGTGTTGTGGTTAAATGGAACAGGAAAGGATCGATTGGTAGGCGTTGTAAATACCTTTAAAATTGGTGCAAACCGAAATGAAGGTAATGGATGGCCAGGGAAAATGGATGAATTCCGGGTTTGGGATGTGGAATTATCACAAACAGAGATTTCCAGTTGGATGGATCAAAAAGTAACTCCTTCACACCCTAATTATGCAGACTTGGTGCTGTATTATGATTTTGACGGAGAAAATGCAGTGGTGGATAAGTCTGGAAACGGTATGGATGGAATGCAAACTACCTCCGGAATGGTCGCACAGTATGCTGAATCAAAGGCTGGACATAATGTTACCGATATACGGCCTGATATTACTTTCGTCCAGGGAGCTTTTACGGTAGTAATTGATTCGGTAATGGTGACAGATTCTGTAGAAGTTGAGAAAGTAGATGTGGCAGAATATCAGGTGGATGGAAGAAAATTCGTGATCAACTCCATAGATCATGTTTACCCGGTTGGATATGGATATACGTATGATCCGCTGGGAAATATAATAGATTCAACATATCACGGAGCAGATGTCAGTTTTGCAAATGATAGTATTTTCTATTACCAAGAGCCATTTGAAGTTATTGATCCAATTGAAATTGGTAGGTATATCACCCCTTACGGTATTGGTTTTGACCTGGGACCGAACGGATTTACCTATGTGTATGATGTAACAGATTATCAGGATTATTTGCAAGGAGATGTTGACTTTCAAGCCCATAATACACAAGAATTAATAGATATTAAATTCAAGTTTATTGTAGGTACTCCACCAAGAGATCTCGTTAAGGTTGAGAAGATTTGGGGGAACCATGGAAGCCACAGCTACAATAACCTGGATAATGATGTTTCTTTACCTGCCGTTGATATAGATCTGGATCCGAATGCAAGTACGTATAAGATCAGAACGCGAATTACCGGACATGGACATAACGGTTCCAATAACTGTTGTGAGTGGGGCCAGGGAAGAAATCATGAAATATTAGTAGATGGTACACCACGCTTTACATGGGAGATTTTCAGGGAAACGGCTTGTGGTGATAATCCCAATACAGGTCAGGGTGGAACATGGCCTTATGCACGTGAAGGTTGGTGTCCGGGAGATATTGTGCCCGAATTTGAATTTGAATTGACACCTTATGTTACTGCAGGTTCAACGGTGAGTTTAGATTATGATATTACTGATGTTCCGGTAGGAGATCCCGCACAGGGAAATGGTAACTACAACATGGCAATGCATCTGGTTTCTTATGGTGCTCCAAATTTTGCTAATGATGCTGCCATAGTGGATGTGTTGAACCCAAACAGTTGGGAATATTATAGCAAATGGAATCCTACCTGTAGTAATCCACGGGTGATATTGAAAAATACAGGTTCAAATACGCTTACATCCTGCACTATTTTTATTTGGGTTGGTGGATTTGACAATGTAATTTCCTACGACTGGACGGGTAATTTGGAGTTCCTTGAGCAAGAAGTAGTTGAAATACCGATAACAGACGACTGGTGGTATGATTTCCAGGGAAAAATGACCTTTACGGCTAAAGTAGAGTTGCCAAATAACGTTCCAGATGAGTATCCACCAAATAGTGAATATACTGTGCCTTTTGAGGCTACACCTGTGTATAATGAACCATTTTATATTTGGTTTAAAACGAATAACAAAGCATTTGAAAACAAACTTTACTTGAAAGATGAAGACGGGAATGTAATTTTCTCCCGAACAAGTCTAACGAATAATACAGAGTATAAAGACACTATGTACCTTCCACAAGGGTGTTATACGCTGGAAGTGACGGATTCAGATAACGACGGTTTAAGCTTTTGGTATTCTAGTCAGGTGGAGGGTGAAACGGCTGGATTCTTGCGTTTGCGCCAAATTAATCCAACACAAATCCTTTGGATAGCTGATAACGACTTTGGTAACTACGTAAGTCACAGTTTTACGGTAGGTTTTGCGCTAGATAATGAAGAGCAAGTCTTAAATTATGGACTGGACATATATCCTAATCCATCCACAGGAATTTTTAATCTGACTTTGGATAACTTCAAAGGAGATTTTGTTCAACTGACCATTTACAGTGAAACCGGTTCTATTGTACACTCCGAAAAAATATCGGATAACAATGTAGAAGGATTTTATCAGCATGAATTGAATTTGAGCAATCTCCCAAAAGGAATTTACATGGTTCAGGTAGTTTCTGATCAGCAGGTAGCTACCAAGCGAATTGTAATCCAGTAATACCTTCAGCCTGAGGCCTGAGGAATGTAAAATCCCAAAGTAGGATAACGATTATTTCAATACTGTTACGTGGCCTCTGCGTAAAAATCTTTGGTCCGACTGGTTTGATTTGAAATCAACCTGCCATACATAGACACCGTCTTCAACCAATCCACCATCACCGTAGTGCCCATTCCAACCGACTGATGGATCATAGGATTCCCAGATAATCTCTCCCCAACGATTAAATATCGTAAAGTGATAATCATACGGATCAAATCCCGAAACGAATATCGGCATAAAGAGTTCGTTGAACATATCACCATCAGGTGTAATCACATTAGGAATATAAAAGATCAGTTCTTCTGTAACGGTAACGGTATTACAGATAACATCATTGCAACCTGCAGCATTTATTGCACTTAAGCACACCTCATAAGTGTCAGCCCCGTCATCAGGAAAATTATGAGAAGGATTTGTTTCAAATGAAGATGTATTATCTCCAAAGGTCCATTCATAACTTGTGGCATTGGTAGATTGATTGCTGAATTCTACAGTCGGATTCATTATATCTACTTCTTGTGGTGACATGGTAAACGACGCCTGCGCATAGTCCGATACACAAACTATGTTCGTTACGGTCTGAGTACTTGTACAACTTCCTTCAGTTGCTGTTAAGGTAACATCATAGCAACCCGGTGTTGTGTAGGTGTGTGAAACATCACCACAAACATTTGAAGTACTGCCATCACCAAAATCCCATGTACAACTTGTTCCAATAGGAGATGTTGCGTTTGTGAAGTTTGCTGTAAATGGTACACATCCGGAAGGATTCTGTGGTACAAACTGAATAACCGGAAGTGGGTTTACCACAACGGTTACCTGGTCAGATTGAGGAGCTGTAGAACAGCCATCTGTCACTGTTGCCGTATAAATTGTTGTTTGAGTTGGCGTAACAGTGATATTAGAATTTGTTCCTAAATTATTTCCCTGATCATCTGTCCAGGTTATAGTAATATTTCCGTCTCCTCCATTTCCTTGTGCAGATAAATCCCAGGTGTCTCCTTCACAAATTGATCCGTCTTGTAATGCTGTTACCGTTAAAGGACCCAGAACTTCAATACTGGCCGTACTTGTTGAAGGACAAACTCCTGAAGTTGTATAGGTAATTGTGTGAACGCCCTCACCGGCATCAAAAGGTATAAACTCACCAGTTGTAGCATTTGAAACTCCATTACCCGACCATGTTCCACCAGGCGTTACAGCTGTTAATGTTTGTGGATTAGTTACCAGACAAAATGGTCCGGCAGGATTAATCGTAGCATCATCAATAGCATTGACAACAATATTCTCCGTGTCTGTACTACCGCACGATCCTGCAATGGTATAAGTAACGGTATGCGTACCAACTCCTGCGGTAACCGGATCAAAGCTTCCGCTATTAGGGTCCGTAATTCCCGTTCCTGACCATGTTCCGCCTGGATCAACAGCATTCAGATTAACAGCGGCATCTCCATCACAAAATGGACCGGCTGCTGAAATCGTTGCATCCATCAATTGGTTGACAATAATGTTCGTTGTTTGTACATCACCACAAGCACCGGAAATGGTATATGTGATTGTATGTGTTCCTACTCCTGCAGTAGTAGGGTCAAAGTCACCATTTGTGGTATTTGTAATACCTGTTCCAGACCACGTTCCACCAGGATCTGCTCCCGTAAGTACAACAACTGGGTCTGAGTCACAGAAAGGACCTACCGGAGTAATGGCTGCGTTTGCTGTGTTATTTACGATTATATCCGTAGTCTGAACATCTCCGCAAGCTCCTGCAATAGTGTAGGTAATCGTGTGCGTACCAGGGCCTGCTGCAATTGGATCAAAGTCTCCATTTGTCGCGTTTGTAATACCTGTTCCAGACCAAGTTCCACCGGGATCTACCGCGGTCAGTACTACAGCAGGATCTGAATCACAGAAAGGTCCTGCAGGTGTAACGGTTGCATTAGCTGTATTATTTACGATAATATCAGTCGTTTGAACATCACCACATGCTCCGGCAATAGTATAGGTAATGGTGTGTGTTCCAACTCCTGCAGTAACAGGGTCAAAGTCACCATTTGTGGTATTTGTAATACCTGTTCCAGACCACGTTCCACCAGGATCTGCTCCCGTAAGTACAACAACTGGGTCTGAGTCACAGAAAGGACCTACCGGAGTAATGGCTGCGTTTGCTGTGTTATTTACGATTATATCCGTAGTCTGAACATCTCCGCAAGCTCCTGCAATAGTGTAGGTAATCGTGTGCGTACCAGGGCCTGCTGCAATTGGATCAAAGTCTCCATTTGTCGCGTTTGTAATACCTGTTCCAGACCAAGTTCCACCGGGATCTACCGCGGTCAGTACTACAGCAGGATCTGAATCACAGAAAGGTCCTGCAGGTGTAACGGTTGCATTAGCTGTATTATTTACGATAATATCAGTCGTTTGAACATCACCACATGCTCCGGCAATAGTATAGGTAATGGTGTGTGTTCCAACTCCTGCAGTAACAGGGTCAAAGTCTCCGTTTGTAGTGTTGGTTATTCCCGATCCTGACCAAGTTCCACCAGGATCAACTGCTGTCAATACCACAGCAGGATCAGAGTCACAAAATGGACCAACAGGTGTAATTGTGGCGTTTGCTGCATTATTTACAATAATGCTAGAGGTTTGTATATCACCACAGGCACCTCCAATAGTGTAGGTAACTGTATGTGTTCCAGTACCAGCTGTAGCTGGATTAAAAGTCCCGGTTGTGGTATTTGTTATACCGGTCCCGGACCAAGTTCCACCAGGATCAACCGCTGAAAGTGTAATTGCAGGATCTGTATTGCAAAATGGTCCTGCCGGAGTAATGGTGGCATTTGCCGAGGCATTGACAATAATATTTTCAGTATCCGTACCTGTACAGGCACCCGTAATTGTATATGTTATTGTGTGTGTTCCTGGACCAGCAACTATAGGATCAAATGTTCCGGTTGAAGCATTCGTAATCCCCGTTCCTGACCATGTTCCTCCACCAGTAGCGGCGGAAAGTGTGACTGGTGTCGCATTATCACAAAACGGACCTGCTGGTGTTATCGTAGCGTCAGCACTTCCGGCAGTGACGGTTACCGTAGCAGTAGCTGGAGTGGCAGGAGCACAAAGTCCTGAACCAGTTACTTCATACGTATATGTTCCTGGAGTATTTACAGCTGGATCATAAGTTCCTAAATATCCGCCGCTTAAGACAGAAGGTCCTGTCCATGTGCCACCAGTATCTGGTGTTCCTCCAAGAAATGAAAATAAATTAATCGGAGGATCTGTAGGACAAATGGATGTGCTTCCATTTGTGCCAGGGTTACCACCGGCTAAAGCAACTGGCTGTATCATTACATCCTCTACGTAATATCTGATCGTATTTCCAGTTGTGACACCACTTGCAGGAGCTGTGGTAGTAGCCGCATCATTGTAAAAATTACCAATAATGAAATGTGTAATACCTGATTGTGTAGGGGTATAACAAAACGAGATTTGAGTCCAGTTATTTTTATCCAGGATGATTGGGCCGGTATAATTCAAATCTGGAGTTGTGTAATATGGACAGTTACTTCCCTGATTATATGCCCCCTGCTCAAATTTTACACCAATGTTGTTCGTCCCGACGGCCATTTTATCTGCCAGGGATACATAAAAAGATACCTCATAGGTGGTGCCAACAACTAACGGTGAAGACAATTCCCCTTGAATATATTCCCTCCAGGGTGTACATCCACCATTTCCGTATACAACAATATTAACATACCCATTTCCTGTGCGTGGTGCCTGCTGACCGGGATTTGATGCGTGTGTAGAAAAGGGGCTACAATAACAAGAAGTTGCCAGCGCAGTGTTAAAAATATCCGTTGACCCACCAGTTGGACAGGTCCAGTTATTTATTGCATTATTAAATTGACCTTGAGTTGTATACCAGGAGCATTGAAGACTACCGGTATTTACACTTTCAAAACTTGGATTCAATACCAAATTTTGACCATTGGCAGTAAAGCCTAAAACCAAGGCAAATACTACACTAATATTTTTGAAGTAATGCATAGCTTAAAGTAGGAGGTAAGTTTTTCCAGGAATTAACGTTGGATGTGATTGAAAATAATTTTGAATAATGTCACGGATAATATTACTGTCTGATTCACTCCAGTTTCCAAGTGTAAATAAGGTAACTACTTGACCTGACTCATTTAATATTATTAAAACTTGTTGATTAGCATCAAGTTCAATACCCTGATTATGAAGTTCAGTAGCCACAGAGTTTTCTATAGATTCATTTGAAGCAAACTCTTTGGAAGAAATCCATTTATCATCTAACTTGAAGTAGGTATCAACACACGAGTGATCTGTAAATTTCTTAAGTACGACAGCATCATTATTTGAATCTACATAATACCAATCACCCTGTCTAGCTCCATCCGGGTCAGTAATGTTGTTAACGGGATCACCTTGTTGGTTATAATCAGGCGTTTTGGCGGCAATATCCAGAATTTCTTGAGAGAACGTTGACCATGACCCTATAAAAACAGGGAAAATGAGCAATAGATATTTTTTCATAATGAGGTATTAAATGAGAGGTCTTCTCCTCTCAGATTCCACCAAAGGTATTACATATCCTGTGATTTAGCAATTAGAATTTAACGGATTGTTATAAATATATTCCAATTGTTAGCTGAAACAACCATTCTAATACGTTTTAAATCAGTAATCTAAATGGTCTACAAGCACGATAGAATTTATGCTTCTTTTTTGTGTCCGTTTGATGCTTCCAGTGACTGTTCAAGTGCCTTCCCGCCTTTAATACCAAAATCCAAAGTTCGAATTGGGAAAGGGATGAGAATTCCTTCTTCATCATATTTACGTTTAATGGCTTTAATTCCATCACTGGTAGCCTTGAGAAAATCAAAATTACTGTTAAAATGTACCCAGTATCTCACTTCCAGGTTAATGGAACTGTCTCCGAATTCGGTGTAAATAAGCTGTATTTCTTCACCTTCTACTTGATTCTCCACCTCTTTAATTGCATCAATGGTCACTTTTTCAACCTTTTCAAGGTCTTCGGCATAAGAGACACCTACACCCAGTGATACCCTTCGGGTTTTTGTTTGAAAATAATTGGTTAATGGGTTTTCGAACAGAATACGGTTTGGTATTCGTACTTCATTTCCGTCAAGTGTGGTGATTAAGGTGCTTCTCAGTTGTATATCTTTTACTTTTCCGGTAATATCATCAATTTCAATAACGTCACCTATAGCAAATGGGTTTTTAGCTGCCATAACGAATCCGGAGATTAGGTTGGCTGCCATATCTTGAAAGGCAAAACTAAGTGCAATACCAATAATACCGGCACCAGCCAGAACTGAAGTCACCGTTTTATCAAGTTTCAAGATAGATAGTGCAAACATTAAGCCTGTGACGATCACCGTCACATAAAATACTTTTCCCAGTACTCTGGTCAACTCTTTATTTTTATAGGTTTTGTCAAGAATTTTACACAGTCCCTTGCGGGCATATCGAGCCAGAAAAATAAACAAGACCAGTACAATCAGAGAAAGTACAAAGTTGGGAAGCATAGAAACAAACGCATCCCACCACGCATGTAATTTATCTAAAATTGTATCAATCATGTTAAATAATTTAAGGTTCTAATTATATGAACAATAGAACGAACCGATTGTTTATAATTTACGATAAATTTCCCGGAAAATCAAGTAATTCGGGCTTATTGTACCAGAGCACCAACCACCACTTTTTCAATCACGCTCAAGGCGTAATCAACTTCTTTTTTGGTAGTGTATCGGCTAAAAGAAAAACGCGCGTTTGGCCTATTCGTATCTGCTTTTATTCCCCTTAGCACATGTGAGCCCGTATTGGAACCTGAAGTGCAGGCAGACCCTCCTGAACACGCAATTCCATCAAGATCTAATAGAAAAAGTAGCATAGATTTGTTCTCAAAATCAGGGAAACACACATTGAGCACGGTGTATAAACTTTTTTCGGGATCAGTTTCACCATGGAACTCTACACCCGGAACTTTCTTTTTTAACTCAGCAATCATGTAGGTCTTTAGTCCCTGAACATGTGAAATATGCTCTTCGATATCACTATTTGCTAATTTAAGTGCTTCAGCTAATCCGGCAATACCGGTAATGTTTTCCGTTCCTCCACGAAGCCCCCGCTCTTGCGATCCTCCCTGAATAAGTGGTGATAAATTAATCTCTTTATTCACGTATAGAAAACCCACACCTTTGGGCCCATGGAACTTGTGTGCACCACAGGTGATAAAATCTGCGTCAATTTCTTTAACGTCAATTTTATAGTGTCCCATGGTTTGAACCGTATCGGAATGAAAAAGAGCATTGTACTTTTTACAAAGCTTACTTACAGCTTTAATATCAAGTAAAGTTCCAATCTCATTATTGGCGTGCATTAGTGTAACCAACGTCTTTTCGTCTGAGTCCAATAATTCTTCAAGATGGGCCAAATCTACTACTCCGGTTTGTGATAAACGGACGTGCTCTAATTTCACACCATTCATGTTTTCAATCGAGTGTACAACGGCGTGGTGTTCAATGGGGGATGAAATAATACGTGTAACACTCAGGTCCTTCACAGCGCAGGTAATAGCCATATTATCGGCTTCAGTACCGCCAGATGTAAAAACTATTTCCTTGGGTTCAGCATTGATCAACTTTCCAACTTCTCGTCGGGCTATTTCAATGACCGCTTTAGCATCTCTACCGAAGCCATGAATTGAAGATGGATTACCATAATGATTCTTCATTACGTCCACCATTCGTTCAATAACTTCAGGTGCCATAGGGGTAGTGGCAGCATTATCGAGATAAACCTTCATAGTCAGAATTTGATTGGCAAAAGTACGTAAATCGAGTGAATAACCCAATGTTTACAGATTGTACCGCGATTTTTTTAATTTTTGGATTCCAAGATTATGACGGTTGTTTAGACTTTAAAAAATAACGAAGATCCCTTAAAATCTTATCAAAAACATAGAATTGACCAACAACCAGTCTACCGTCACTAAGTTCTACCCATAGTCGATCCCTGTCATAAATGATAAGATTGCCGTCATAATCGTAACGTTCGTATGTCATTTTTTTACGGAAGCAACGTATACGTCTGGATTCTCCTTCTTTATCTGTTACCTCAATGATATACCAGGGAGTAGTGCTTTTTAAGCTGTCAGCTGATTTTTGGTTGATGAGATAATTATGTTGCTCGAAATGGATTTTCTTGAATCCTAAAATATAGTTACGCACGTTCACTGTATCAAAATTTGGAATGGATTTTCCATTTGAGCTTAAGTTAAATTCATTTTTTCCAAGTGCTGTAATCTTAAAATTATACTGGGAAGAATCTGGCAATTGTACATCAATGGTTTTTATCTCCAGCGGATTGTAAACAAATACATCCGTACATTCAAATTCTAAAGGATTAGTAATGAAGCGTGTTTCCAGGTTGCCGTGCATATTTGGTAAATGCATAATAAATGGTTCCGGTGATTTTCCTTTTTCTGGGTCTTTCAAAAGCATGTAAGTACCGTATTGATCCTGTGTTGGTTGTCCCACGTACCACGTCTTTTTCAGCTCGCCATTTTGATAAATCTGTACTTTACGGTGGTGCGTAGTGAGGTTTTTATTTACCGTTTCAATACTGCTTTTAGGAACCGGAGATTTTACCATGATCCTTTTAATGGTCATCAGGATTGTTTGAACCAGATGTTGCTGTACGCACTCTCCATCTTCGGTTGTCCATTCAACTCCCTGGCGAATCAATGTCACTCCTTTGTTTCCTTCTGTATCTGTGAGGATCAGTTTATCAATACTAGCCGTATCCTCAATGGCAAAATCAGATAATGCTTCATCTGACATTTTGGATGAACTGTCCTCTTTATTGGCCAGCATAAATGCCCAAAGACCTAATCCTCCTGCAATAAGAATGACAATAATTACTTTAAAATTCTTCATGTGATTTTGACTTTTTTATACCCTGCCAGTAGCATATTTTCGTTTGCGCAGTATAAGCATAATGCCTGCCAGTATAAGTAAAGCAAACAATGGAATGGCGATATTGATAAACCTCCAAAGCTCTTTTTCCTCGACAATCTTAGCGTCGTTAAGTTTCCTTAGCGTAATGGATTTTGTGCGTATATCAATCAGAGAGTAGTCGTCGAGTAAATAATCCACGGCATTTAAAACAAAGTCTTTGTTTCCATAAGCATACTTCGGAGTGCCGTCTGGTTCAGTTACACCGTACATATCAGCATGAATTGGCACAAATTGATAAATCCAACGATCTCCGGTCCACATTGAATCCAATACATCATTGCGAATAATATCTCCGTCAGCTACAACCAGCATTTTGGTTGAATCACTTTTAAACTTGGTGTTATAGTCCGGGGAATTCAAGAAAGCTTGTGAAATAGGTCTGTTTTCAAATGCCGAAGTGAATTTTCCTTCTAATAGAACTGCCACCGGGAAATCACCCTGGGTTGGATCGTAAAAATCCGGTTTGGCGGAAGTAATCATATAATTAATTCGCGCCGGAGCCTTGAATATACGTGAGTTATAGGATGATTTTAGGATTACGGTCTTAGTTACATCTTTATCTGATTCGTTGACAATGTCAAGGGAGCTACTGTATTGTCCTCGCACAGGGTCAATATTACTGGTGATGAGGTGTTCTTCTCTTTCTAATAACGGATAAAAGTACCAATCCACAATTTCTTTGCTTTGAGGAATATAAAGCGGACCGCATTTTTCATCTACTATGACATCAGTATTGAGGCGGACACCGTACTTGTAGATCATATCTTTTTCAATATTGAGATTAGATGAAAGACCTAAGGTTTGGCCGGTTTTATACAGAGAATCTCTTGGGACTGTGAGGGGGTCTACAAACCACAACACTCTTCCTCCGCGCATAATGTACTGATCAATAACGAACTTGTCCTTCTCAGAGAATCGTCTCTTTGGCTGTGCAATAATTAAAGCATCCGTATTGTCAAGTGCATGTATTTGACCGTTGATTTCTACTTCATCAATCATATAATATTCACCGAGATCTTTTCGAACATCCTTAGTTTCGTGTTCGTGTAATTCTCCATGTCCGTGTAAAAAGGAAATCGTTTTTTTAGCTTTTGCCGTAACTCGTCGAATGGCAGACACCAGTGTATACTCAAGTTTAGAGATTGTTTTTCTAGCCAGTTGTCTTAACTGTTGTTCGTTTGTGATCTTTCCTCCTCGGAAAAATTGAACGGTCTCCATAGTGGTGCCCTTGTATTCAATAATAGCACCCGGCCATATAATTTGTTGTTTCCGCTCACTGGAACTCATCAAGTCAATTTCACACCATTGCAAGCCTTGTTGCGCCAGTTGATTCTGAACCTCCAGATTGTAATCTTCATCATCTGTTCCGTCAGGATCAATAAACTCGTATTGAATGTTATCCCCGGCATACACGATAAACTCATCCAGCATTTCCTGGATGGAATTCCTGATTTTTTTGATATCCGCAGGTAGATCTCCGTCTAAATAAACTTTAAAGAAAATCCGGTCGTTGATTCGTTCTTCATTTTGCAAGAGGTCAATAGTTTGATCTGACAGGGAATAACGTTTGTCTTCAGTGAGGTCAAATCTTCCAAATGAAAATGAAAGAATGTAGTTCACCAAAAAGATAATGGCGATTACACCAACATGAGTTAGTATATCAGTAGACGGATTATATTTTTTCTTTTTTTCGTCTGTCATTTTACCATTTTCTTGCGTGTAGTACAAGTTTGGTTAAGATTAAAAACACCAAGGTGAAACTAATAAAATACAGTATATCCCGCGTGTCGAGAACACCTCGCTGAATGGACTCGTAGTGTTCCATTATGCCTAGATTTCTTATAAAGTAATCCAAGCCACCAAATTGACTGTAAACTGCGAGTAAGTCAAGACCTAAAAACAAGAACCATGACATAAACATGGCAAGAATGAAGGATACTATTTGGCTATTGGTAACACTTGATGAAAAGATGCCAACGGCCACCAGGCAAGCACCAACGAAAAACAAACCAATATATGAAGTGATCGTTGCTCCATCATCTACAATGCCTACAGGATCCCCTAATGCATGAACCGTGTAGTAATATATTAGAGTAGGTAAGATCGAAATCAGTACCAGGGTCAATCCAGCAAGATATTTAGCCAGAATAATCGTCACGTCTGAAATAGGTCGTGTAAAAAGCAATTCAATTGTACCGGTACGTTTCTCTTCAGAGAATGACCGCATGGTAATTGCCGGAATTAGTATGATAAAGATGATTGGACTTATGGTGAAAAAGGGAAAAAGATCCGCTGTTCCGCCTTGTAAAATATTTGTTTCGTAGGAAAATACCCATAGGAATAGCGAATTCAAGATCAAATAAATGGCGATAAAAATATAGCCGATTATCGAACTTAAAAAACTGCGTATTTCTTTTAAATAGAGTGCTCTCATATTTAATTCCCGACAAGTGACGAGATTTGATACTACCTGTATAGTATAGCGTTCAAAATTACAAATTAAGAAATCCCCACACCGTTAAAAAAGTTAAAAATTATAAATAATTAAATGTGTCTAACTTCATTTGAGTGGTGTCTTTATTTATTTCTTCTATAAACCACTGAAAAAACTGCGTAATCCATTGTTTTATATGTCTACTTAAACCTTTCTGAATTAATTTAGTCTAAAAGGGTAAATATTGTTCTTTACCAAAAGTGGCCTGATTTATGTGGTATAACCTGTGTCGGGTAGACGGTTACAGGCTCTGAAGTTTGTAAATCTGTATCCACGAAATTTGTATATTGGTATGATTCAATAAAGATTAAAGAACTATAAACACCTATATTATGAAAGCATTTAAAATGTTAACCCTGAGCCTTATTTTGATGTTAAGTGGCATTTCTTTTGCGTCACAAGACCTTCATGAAGACGGATTGCGGTTTCAACCGAAAGATGACTGGGTACAGCTTGGTTCGCGCGTTGTTAATATGCAAGCTGAACATGATGAAATCATTGTTACCGTTACAAAAGGGGCATTTACCAAGTTAAGACTTAAGGTTATGAAGGCGCCGATACACTTACTAAACATTAACATCATATTCGGAAATGGAACCAATAAGAATGTAGTGTTTAATAAGAAGTTTGCACCGGGAACATTTACCAGAATTATAGACCTGCCAGGAAATAAAAGAATCATTAAAAAAGTAAAGCTGAATTATAAATCAGTACCAGTAGGAAAAGGCCGGGCGGTAGTAACGCTATTTGGAAAACATTAATACCCATAATAAATTAACAATTGAAAAAAAGCCGCTGGATGGTTCCGGCGGCTTTTTTGTATCTATTTCATTTGTTGATGATAAATTGTCTGAGTAGGAAAGGCCATTTCTAAACCTGCTTCATTAAAGCGTTTTAAAATGGTAAGGTTCATTTTGGTTTGTGTTTCCAGAATATCAGCTCCTTTTTTAATATAATAGATCACGATAATTCCCAGTGAAAAATCTCCAAAGGAATTGAACCCCATGTGCATGTCTTCTGTGACAAAATCATTGTTTTTGTGTTCTGTATGAATCTCTCGTAAAATCTGCATAGCCTGTTCCATTTGTTCGGCAGTAGTATCATAGATTAAACCAAGATTCAAAACCACTTTACGCGTTGGTTCAAGATCTACGTTTTCAACGGCGTCATCCGAGAATTTAGAGTTTGGAACCGTTACGATACGTCCGGCAAGGGTTTCAATCCGTGTGCTTCGTATACCAATTTCTTTCACGGTACCATCAATACCTCCGATTTGAATCCGTTCACCAACTTGAAACGGTTTGTCTGCGAAGATCATAATTCCTCCAAAGAAATTTTTAACGGTATCCTGAGCAGCCAGTGCAAATGCTAAACCACCAATACCAAGTCCGGCAATTACTGCTCCAACATTATAACCGGCATTATTTAGTCCAACTACGATACCAAGTGTCCAGATGATTATTTTTAATCCTTTTCTTACAATTGGGAGCAACTGGTCATCAAGATCAGATTTTGACTTTTCTGTAATTGGAACTATATATTCTTCAATCAATGCATCCAGCAGTCGGGCAATTAGCCAGGTAACATTGATGACAATTAAAAAATTAAAGAGGTTACGAATAAAGTTTCTTACCCATGAGTAGGAATGTTTGGCATAATCTGCCATTTCAGCAGGTGAAATTTCTTTCCATTTTACCCAGTCTCCTGTCTCATGATGGATTCCTACAACGGTTGTTATTGGGTAATTCAAGTTAAGCAAAGCATACCAGGAAGCCGCCAATACGAGTCCGAACATTACGGGCTCTTCTATTTTATCGACAATGATGTCGTCTAATTTTGTTTTGGTTTTCTTGGTTAATTTTTTGATAACATTGCTGGACAACCAATAGAGAATTTTTGCTGCAATTACCGAACCCAGTATGATTCCCAGGCAGATAGCATATTCTAAAACTGTATTCCCGTAATATTCTGTTTCCCAAAATTCCATAGTGAAAGTTTTGACAAAACTAAAAATTACTGATTAACACCCAACGACAACGCGTGAAAATCTCATTAAGAAAATCTAGATATAGGAAGCTATTGAATTTACTGAGCTTCCCGACATTTTTCACAAAACAATTCGGCAATTTCAGGGATGTTGAGCGCGCGGACACCCATTTGATGCCATTTGAAGAGATCACAAAAATCTTCGGGGTGATTGTCGGCTAGATTCCTGAACACATGTCGTATTCTCTTCCATTCTTTCTTTTGTTCAAATTGTCCAAGGAAATAAGCTAGTTTAAGGTATTGTTTATAGAGTTTTGATATTTGTCCGCCTCGTCTTGCATATTTGGAAAGCAATATGTAAGGCTCTG
The DNA here is from genome assembly GCA_014762645.1 of Crocinitomicaceae bacterium. Taxonomy (GTDB): domain Bacteria; phylum Bacteroidota; class Bacteroidia; order Flavobacteriales_D; family Crocinitomicaceae; genus Paracrocinitomix. The sequence goes on along the minus strand of JABURP010000045.1, from coordinate 20,196 downwards.
TGGTATACCCCCATTTGATCAGGTACTGACATAGAAAGTACGTTTTCTTGACGTCAAATTTCTTTTTCAATGCTACTTGAAGCAGTATAGGGGCCGCCATGGCATCTGAATATCGCATGTTTTCAACACCCATTATCAGCTCCAGACATTCTATCCAGGCTTTTTGACGTTTACGGCGTATAGTACTGTGTACCTCTGCAAAATCACTTACGTCTATTGCTTCATCACCATTGAATATGTTAAATAAAAGTCGGTACTCCAGATAATCTGCATCTGAGGCTATGGCACCAATTTCTTTAAGCTGGCTTAGCTTTTCTTCTGTGACTCGCTCGTTCTCAACACTAAGACGTAGAACAAAGTCATACCAGTTTAATTTGGCGTAAGGTGGCGATTCCGGAATTTCGAGAGCAAGTAATGAGTCTTTTTTAGCGAGATTTCCTTCAAGAATTTGGTTCGCAAGAAGTTCATAAAGCGGGATCATTTCCCGATAATCTTTATGGTTAATCATATCTTGAATACGTTGCACAGATAAACCATAACCTCCACGTTCCAGTGGAATAGCATCCTGATAAACAATCCGCACGGACGAGTACCGAGTTTCATCCAACAAATTTGCCACTGCATGCTCATTGCTATGTTTATTAGCATAAAGACGGAGACTGTCTTCAGACATATTCATGGCCCCTGGCACTCCCATACTGACGAGGCCTGTTCTGAAATCATCAAAGTTTTCATAAAACTCACTGTTCAAATCGTAATTTGGGTAATAGCGCTTTAAATATTCTTTAATAATTTCTCCTCTGCGTTGAAACAGAAGTTCATTCCCTTGTTCTGTACCTTCAATAGAAGCGACGCCGTCAAAGTATATGGAATTGATATTATATTTTTCTTTTTCAAGGCTGTCCAACATTGTGATCAGAGGGTGAAAGATGGAAGTGTCTTCGTCCGTTTGGCCACTTTCAAATGGGATTTTAACTTCAATAGAATCTTTGATTACAATACTTTCGGAAACAATAGAAGGCTTGGGGATTTGGAAGTATTCCTCCGGCTGTAAAAAATCCGGATTGACATAAATGGTCATTCCTGTCATGCATGGCCGCCATTTTTTTATAAGGTGAAAATCTACCTGGTAAAATGTGTCTACAAAGGCTGGCTTCATCCCTACAAAAATCTTTACAAGGGCAGGGTTGGGGTCAATATCATTCTTGAGCTTTGCTTTACTGACATAACCTATGTAATACCCGTCGTAATAGAGTGAATTATGGAAACTTGGATTGCCACTACAGCTGTATTGTTCCTGATGAATGACATCTACAGCAATTGCTCCGTTAGCCGAAAACAACCGCTTTAAATTTCCTTTTCGTAACCGTTTCTTTGAACCTGATAGTATATCTGTGTTGTGATAATAAATAGAATCGTTGGAAACCGAATACCAACCTAGATGCCCCTGGTCTTTATCCACTTTTTTTCTATAGCGTTTACAATTTCCACACTCCTTTTTATCTTTTACTAAGAGCTCGTCTCCTTTTTCAAACGCATATTTTTCTTCAAATGGAGCAGAAGCCAAAAGCTGAACACAGTAAAGAACATCTCCATCTATCGCATACGTATGCGAAACACCTGTGTAATTTGGGTTCATCATATTTTCATAATGAGCGGACGATTTTTTCCAGGTGCCTATGACTTCTTTTGCCAGTTTTTGGTAGGTCAATCTGTTTTTTGATTTATCAACTTTATAGGCGAGTGGGATGAGTTGTATGTTTTCTGCTACTTTATTATGAGTTCCACCAAAATGCTTCACCCGATCATACGGACTATAGAGAATTTTATCCTTTTGAAAGTGAGTCAGGCTTTTATTTTCGGCCATGTAGTCCACATGGTTTTGGGCTGCTTGGTCCAGAGAGTGATCATAAGTTAGCGTGTCAACCCTGTTACGTTTTCTAAGTTTATTGGCTTCTTCAAGCATATACTTATTGAACAGCTCCACATCAAAGTTTTTGGGATCGATCACCTCCTGCGCCCAGGAGTTCGCCGTAACAAAAATTGATATGAAGAGTACTATTCTCACAACACCTCTACTAGGTTTTTATGCCATGAATCCGCAACTTTGGTTCGCCATTTATCATTTAGATCTCCTACATTTTCAATGAGATTATTGTATACCGTAGTTTGGCCGGTTACTTCATCTTTTTTCATTAATTGTTTAAACTCGCCCATGGTAACCAGATGGATGTTGGTGGCATTATCTTCATAAGCTACCTTTAATCGATCAGTAAAATCTACCCCCAATTCGTCACCGATTTCCTGTATTTTACGCATGAGTGTATCTATTGAGCAACCTGAAGCAGGAGCTCTTTGTTCATCTACTGCAACAATTAAAAAAAGATCGTTTTGTACGGTAAAGTCTCCGTACAGCTCGTTTCCGTGTGAAGCCCATTGCTTGACAAATGGGAGCATTTCATTTTTTACGAAAGTCACTTCGCTTTCTTTCAAAAACCTGTTGGCCTGAAATATCCATACTCGTGAATGTGGTGCTAAGTCTAACATTTTATATCAATTCTATTACCCCTTCTTTCATGGCATAAGGGGAGATGGTAAGTGTTTTAATATCGAGTTTTTCCAGGATCCATTTAATTTTTATGGCAGCAATTGGGGCCATTTTCTTTCTGATAGGGATAATATACGGATTTGCCATGCGTTCTTCAAATGTTGAGTGGATCATATCGTCTAATATTTTCCACAATTTTTGAGTATCGAGATCTTCAAATTCATTTTCTGGATAATCCGCTTTGTTTAGGATTGCGTAAAACGTTTCGAATGAACCACTAGCTCCAATCAGTATATCTGTCTTAATATCATCAAAGAAATTATGAGTTCTTTCTTCAAGATACGCAATTACTTCCTGAACATCATCTAAACTGTATGGGTCGGACAATTTGAAGCTTTGATAGATTCTTGCAGTACCAATATCAAAGCTGGCAGATTTTATAACATCAGACTTGTCTGCATAAATAAATTCAGTGCTCCCTCCACCTATATCCATGATGAGCGTGGGTTGCTCAAAAGGATATCCTATTTTCACTCCTTCATAAATCAATTGCGCTTCACGATTTCCTGTGATAACCTCAGTTTCAAGATCAAATTGTCGTTTCAATTTCGATAAAAATTCCGTTTTGTTTTGAGCATCTCTGATGGCAGAAGTACCAAATGCTTTTATACGGGATACCTCCAGTTCATGGCATTTTTTTAGAAATTGTTCAACCGCGTCTAGTCCTCTTTCCATGGCATCCGGAGCAATTGTACGGTTGTTTATTCCTCCCAACCCAAGGCCAACGCCAATCTTGGTGCTGTATACTTTATCGAAACCGTTATCCTTTTTGTCCACTATCAGTAGATTGAAGGTGTTCGTACCAAGATCAATTATCGCAATGCGGTTTGTTTTCAACGTTTTTAGTTTAGTGTCTGAGCCATTTAATAATTTCCTTCCAACTGGCTTTTTTACCATACATGAGAATACCTGTTCTGTAAACTTTGCCAGCTAAGTATGTGGTTAAAACAAATGTTCCGATTAAAATGAGTAAGGAAAGTATGACTTCCCAAAAAGCGACAGTTCCGGCCGCTACCCTTTGTAACATAATGATAGGTGATGAAAACGGCACATAAGATCCTATTATTGCTGCAGAACTATCCGGACTACCAAGAATTGAAATGGACACAATATAAACAAACATCAACGGAATCATTACGGGTATGATCAGCTGCTGTGTGTCTGTTTCAGAGTCGGCAGCTGCACCAACTATGGCAAAAATACTGGCATAGAGTAGGTAACCTCCGATAAAATAAACAAAAAACAGTGGAATCAGAATTCCCCATTTTATTTCCTGGAAGAAGAGTATTGCTGCCGTACTTTCACTTTCTGATATTTTACCTGACTCTCCAGGGTTCATTTGCATATCTCCCAGTGCCTGAAGTGTTTCAGGGTCCAAGTCGGAAATGAAAAGGGCTTGTACACCAGCCATTATAATAGTTAATAGCACCACCCACATAAGAAACTGGGTTAGCCCAACCAGGCCTATGGCTATTATCTTTCCCATCATCAGCTCAAAAGGCTTTACAGATGAAACGACTATTTCAACAACCCGACTTGTTTTTTCTTCGAGAACCCCGCGCATAACTTGACCAGCATATACCATTAAAAACACAAAAATCAATATTGAAAAACCAAATCCCACGCCCTGTTTTTTGGTTTTCTCCTCACGTGTATCTTTCTTGCTGAGTTCACCTTCAGAAAGACCCACATCCTCAACATCATGCAGATCAAACTTGAAGTTTTGATCAATTTCCCGGTAGGTTTGTAATGGTATACCATGATCAACCGCCCAATATTCCTCCAGACGCGTTTCAAGTTTGTCAAGGATATAGTTTCGAGCGTATTTAGATGGTTCTTCCCGGTAAATTCCCTTTATCGTTTTGTTGGTAAAGGTATTTCGACCAACACCGATAAATATATCAAAGTCCTTCAGGTCCTCACGGCTGTAATCATCCGGGCCTAGCTCTTGTTCGGTAAAATAAAAGGTAGCAGGTGGGTCACTATCGTCATGACTCACAAAAATCTTAGATTCTGTAATATTTTCGGGATCTGAGATCAGCACTTTATAATGTTTTTCCTTTTCTATGGTGAACCAAATTGCTGCAATCCCTACCAGAGCCATTAAAATGGGAATTAACAACGTCAAAACAAAGAATGATCTCTTCTTAACCCGTGTAGAATATTCCCGTGCTATTACTAATCCGACCTTACTCATCTGACCCTCCTTCCTCTGCTTTGTTACCACCTTCTTCAGGGGTTTCGTCATTTTTTAGGTATTCATTGCTTTTTTTAGCACCGGTAACCGCCTCAATAAAAATATCATTCATGGAAGGTACAATCTCGTGAACGGCTTCAATTTCTACTACTGGTATAACCGTTTTTAGCAGGTCATTCAACGTATTTCCTTTGAGCAGCTTGACGTGTGCAATTGCCCGGTCTTCGTCAATTTGTTCAGAATGCTCAAGGGAAAAACTCGCGAATAATGCGTTGGCAAACGCAAACATCATCCCTTTAAACTGAATGGCGTAAGTGTTTGAACGAAATTTGTTTTTGACGTCACTTAACTTACCGTCTAATACTAACTTGGCTTTATTGATGAGCGCAATAGAATCACAGATTTCCTCCACAGAATTCATGTTGTGCGTAGAAATCATGATAGAGGTGCCTTTTTTCTTAAGACTCAGGATCTCTTGTTTAATAAGCTCTGTGTTTATGGGGTCAAAACCACTAAACGGCTCATCAAGAATCAATATTTTGGGTTCGTGGATCACGGTAATAATGAACTGGATTTTTTGCGCCATACCCTTTGAAAGTTCTTCTACTTTCTTGTCGTACCACGAAGTAATTTCGAACTTTTCAAACCACTCGTTCATTTTGCGCTTTGCTTCAGACTTTGAAAGTCCTTTTAACCGGGCAAAGTACATTACCTGGTCCTTTACCTTCATCTTTTTATAAAGACCTCTTTCTTCAGGGAGATAACCAATATGCTCAATATCTGAACGCTTGAGTTCGCGGCCTTCGATAAAGATCTTTCCAACATCAGGACCGGTAATTTGATTAATGATTCGAATCAAACTCGTTTTACCTGCTCCATTAGGACCTAAAAGGCCAAAGATTTCTCCTCGTTTTGTAGTAATTGAAATATCGTCTAATGCGGTATGTCCGCTGTATTGCTTAACGATATTTTCAACCCTTAGCATTTCCATAACCAACCTTTGTATCAACTTATAAAGATATAGCAATGATTCTGCTAAAAGGTAACAGATGAATAGAGTTGTTCACAGTTAAATCTTGATTAACTAAAAAGGTTTGAGATTAGGATAAACACTGGTGTAATCGTGATTTTTCAACTTATATTAAGTCGTTTTTGAATAAACGATCTAATCCGGTATATTTGAGTATGGTTATACCTGAAAATGATAGGGTTCAACAATTAAGATCAATTAACGAGCAGGTGCAAAAGTCGTTTGGTAAGTTATCCCCGGAAGTTCTTAACTGGAAGCCAAATTCTGACAAATGGAGTATCGCTGAGGTATTGGAGCACCTCAATGTTGTGGGTAGAACTTATTTCGAAATATTTGATAAACTTCTAAGCGGAAGCAGGTACAAAACACCCTGGTTGTTTTCACTTATACCATTTGTACGTTTAAATGAAAAAATGATTCTCAAAGGGGTATCAGCCGACCGAAGGAAAAAGATGAAAACCTTTGATCTCTGGCAGCCTGATGTCAGTAATATTTCAGGTAATGTTCCGGATGAATTTCAGGATGTTCAGGAAAAACTTCTTCGCTACTATGAGGACCTTGACGCTCAAATAAAAGCACGGAAAAAAATTTCCAGCCCTGCGAATCGAATGATTGTGTACCGCCTGGATACCGCCTTTGATATTATTATCGAGCATGAAAAAAGGCACTTTAATCAGGCAAGTGAGGTGTTGGAATTGTTTAATCGGAAAGACGAAGAACAATAGCCGATTCTATTGCAGAAATTTTCAGAACAAATAGTAGCTATTAACGGCTCCAAAAAATACCTGAATCGCACTCAATATCGGATTTTTAAGTATATTTCTAACGTGAACATCAGAAAAGCGCATAGGACCGATCGTATGGCCATTGCAAACATTTATGCAAAGGTAGCCGGGAACGTGCGTGGCATTACCAGACGCCCAGAAGAAATCACACAAACCTATATCTTTTCACTGCTCAATAAACCAGAAGATAGTTGTATTTTTTTGGTGGTAGAAAATGACGATAGTGAAATCATTGGATTCGGTCATGCAGAGAAAATTGGCCTTGCCGTATATGACCATATTTTGACAAATTATACGATTGCTGTGAGACCCGATTATCAGGATAAAGGTGTGGGCCGTGGAATATTTATGGGATTCCTGGATTATCTGGCAAAGTACAGACATGACATAAAGCGTTTAGAGATGGAAGTCAATTATGACCCTGACAGGATAAAATTGTTTGAAGGCACTGGATTCAAAACAGAAGCCATCATCAAAGAACGGGTAAGAGGTATGGACGGTGAGTTTTATGATCAGGTATTGATGGCCTGGGAAAACCCTAATTATAAACGATAGTGAGAGAACTTTTTATTATTCTGATCATCCTGGCAGGACTTTTTGCACTCATTCAGGTTTTTCGTGTAAAAGATACATTTAGCCGTGTTATAAATGGTGTATTTGCGGTGGCACTTGGTGTTACTATGATACCCGTTCCGGCAGTAGCCATTGATGGATATTACCTTTTCTTAATTGGATGCTTGCTGGTAATACTTTACACCTTTTCGGACAATTCTTTTGGTACAGTAAAGAAGTCTTTACTTATCGTTATGGCAGGAATTCAATTATTTGCTACACTATTTTGGCTACAGCAGTGGCCAGGTGCGGATATACTTTCATTAGCCTGCTTAATTACTGTTGGAATCTATGTTTTTGTCATCACAAAAGAAATTCGAACGTACCAAATTGAAATTGGATTTTTAACAGTTCTTATGGTGGATGGCCTGATCAAATCGATTATTGCACTGTCTGAATTTCTTGGTGGAAGTGAACCTATAGGTTAGGCACAGTCTCCTCTTTTTCGTAACTTTATTGATCAATTTATTGAAATGAAACGAAGCTTATTACTTTTCACTCTGCTTTTGGGGATATTTTCTTATGGTCAACCCACCTGTCAACTTAAACATCAATTACTGGATGACCTCCATTTGAAAAAATATAAATCGGGTGATGAAAGCTTGAGAAGTGACACGGTAGATGTTTTAAATTATTCCATTTTTCTGGATTTCACACAAGCACCCTCTAACTTACTTTATGGGGCCTGTGAGGTGAAATTTAAAGCCTTGATGGATATCAATACCCTTAGTCTTGATCTACTTCAGTTAAACATAGATTCAATCGTTTTTCAGGGGAATCAGGTTCCGTTTTCATACAATGATACCTTAATCGTTGCAAATTTTGGAGGTACCGTAACAACCGGATCAATTGACAGTTTAACAGTTTATTATGGTGGAGTTCCACAGATGGACCCTTCCGGTTGGGGTGGATTTTATATGCAACTCACACATTTTTATAATCTGGGTGTGGGTTTTGAGTCCATACCCCACAATTTTGGAAGAGCATGGCACCCTTGCTTTGATAATTTTGTAGAGCGGGCCACGTACGATTATCAGGTATTAACAGCTAACAACTTTACGGCTTATTGTAACGGTACCCGCACTAATGTGCAAACTGTCGGCACGGACAGTTTATTGACTTCCTGGGTGCTTTCTGAACCAATACCATCATACCTGGCATCTGTTGCAGTAGGAGAATACGTCCATGTGAGCGATCCATATTTTTCAAGTCTTCAGGGAATTTCGATTCCAGTATGGTTGACGGCGAGAGACGCGGACACGACCAATCTTAAAAACTCTTTTCTCAACCTTCATAACGCCATAGCTGCTTTCGAAGCGCAATATGGGCCTTATGTTTGGGAAAGGGTGGGGTTTGTGCTTGTACCGTTCAGTTCAGGAGCTATGGAGCATGCCACGAATATTGCTTATCCTTTGTTAACAGCTAATGGATTGCTTACTTATGAAACGTTAATGGCCCATGAACTCTCACACCACTGGTGGGGTGATTGGGTGACGTGTGAAACGGCTGAAGAAATGTGGATCAATGAAGGTATGGCGGTCTATTCAGAACATATTTTTTTAGAAAATGTTTATGATTATGACACCTACATGACAGCTGTCAGAGATAACCACTATAACGTGCTTCACCGGGCTCATGTTGATGATAGTGGACATTATGCACTCAATGCTGTTCCGTTAAAATGGACGTACGGTGAACACAGTTATCGCAAAGGAGCAGATGTGGTGCATACACTGAGAGGGTATTTGGGAGATGCTAACTTTTTTGCAGGACTTAAAGCAGTTCAAAATACCTATGGGGGAGGAAGTATTTCCAGTGCACAATTCAGAGACGCAATGAATAGCGTAGCAGGTGTTGACGTTACTCAGTTTTTTGACGATTGGATCTTTCAACCAGGATACTCGCAATTTGCCATAACAAATATGACTTCTACTCAAAATGGAGGTAATTATGATGTCACGATTGTTGTTGACCAGAAACTAAAAGGAGCAGCAAACAATCATACAGATGTTCCGCTTCAGGTAACCTTTATGGATGCCGGATGGAATGAACATACGGATATGATCACCATGAGTGGCGACTTTGCCTCATTTACTTTTAGTGTGCCTTTTGAACCGGTTTTTGCTGCTTTGAATATGGATGAAAAAATAAATGACGCCGTAACCGCTCAAAATGAAGTGCTGACAGCAGCAGGAATTAAAACCTTTACCTATGCCAATATGAGGTTATTTACAACCTCCATCACTGATTCTGCATATTTGAGGGTTGAACATAACTGGGTGTACGCAGATGGAACGACAAATCTCACCAATGTAGTGGTATCTCAGGACAGGTATTGGAACATTCATGGGATAGATCTGGATAATGTACAAGGTGAGTTACGGTTTGAATTCAATGCTCAAAATAACACTACAGGTGATCTCGATCATTCAATTTTACAAGCAGTAGGTGGACAAGCATTTCAAGAAGACAGTGTTGTGCTGTTGTATCGCCCAAATGCCCAATCTGACTGGCAGATACACCCGGATTATTCACTGAATACACTGGGGTCACCTGTGGATAAAAAAGGATGGTGTGAAACCAATATTTTTATGCCCGGACAATACTGTTTTGGATACAGAGTGCACTCTGTGAGTGTTGAAGAGCTATCATATACAGCATCAGAATACTCAATTTATCCTAATCCTTCTGATGATTCAATCTTCATAGATCTTACCAACTGGAAAGAAGGTAAATATGCTGTTGAAATATATGCCATCAATGGTCAGTTTATGAAGAAACAAACCCTTAATGGAGCAAGTGTTAACCACTTCTCCGTAAAAGAGCTTGGTGCCGGAACTTATTTGATGATCTTAACTGATGGGGCCAACAAACGATACGGCTCCAAACGGGTGATTGTTAAATAACCACGATCAACAGAATAGTGAGTTGTGATTGACCAACAGCTCATATAATTTCAGTCGGACTTCCGAGTTCTAACGTCTAGCATCTAGCGTCTAGTATCACAATACCTCTTTCCCTTCCACAAATGCCACTGACCTGTTGGTCACCTCTTCGTTCCACAGCATGCGGTAATGCCCTACTTTTTCCATTGTGATCAACTGAACGTTTTTGTGGTCCGAATTGATCTCAAAAGAGTTGGTATGCGGTAAAACCTGATCATGCTGATCATGAATTAACAAGAGTTTATCAAACTTTACTTTCTTCAGGTTGGCAGATACATCCAGTGTTTGGATAGGCGCACCCAGCAGTTGAGAAGTATGTCGCACTAATGCGCGGTAAGCTTTTTGTCTTAAGCCAATAATTTCCTTAAACTCGGTGAAAATATCTTCCATTTTGTTGGGGTTCGTCAAAAACACCATACGATCTGCTGCATAACCAGACTCCGAAAGGGCGTTGGCCACTACTGCAGCTCCAAAAGAATGAGCGACAACTGATACAGGTTCTTTTGGACCAATGAAGTTCAAAAGATCTATCATTGCATTCTTACATTCCAACAAGTTGGTAGAGGAAGATTTGTAAAAAGCATGACCAGGTAAATTAAATGAGATTACTCTAAATCCTTTTGTGGCAAATTTTACAGCCAGTTTAGACATACTACCCGCATTGGAATCCCATCCATGCACAAGTATAACTAGTCCGCCGTTGGGATCGCCCAATTCAAAACAGTCTATCGCTTCATTTGCACTTTGAACCTTAAATTTTCGGGCGTCCTGGTAAAATGGAACTTCGCGGTCTCTTATTCCTTTTTTTCGCACTTTCTGAAAGATGTTGAAACTCTTACGTGCAGCTTTTTCAGGATTCAGCATTGAACTAATCCCGAAGTAGGTTCTTATCATCATTAACTTCATATTCATTTTGTTTCTTTTTTATACCAATCGGTATATTTTAGGTTAAAAAATTTTAAACTGCCAATTCTCTTACAATTATATCGTCAATGTTATTCATGACTTGTTGTAGGTATGATTCGTCATTCATTGTCACGGTCATGAACACAGCACCTTCTATCATGGTGAAGAACAAGCGTCCATACTTTTCAGCATTTATAGTTCGTTTGATTTCTCCTTCATCAATACCGTTTTGAATCATTTTGGTAATGTAGTACTGTAATTTTGCAATCACCTCCTGGACCTTTTTAAGCAGTTGAGGATTATCGTGATTGGCATCAACACCAATGTTTACAATGGGACATCCACCTATTTCAATGGTGTAGGTTTTATATTTCCTATAAAAGTTGGTTAATCCATATAACTGTTGAAGGGGAGATTTAATTTGCTCCAGTTCTTCTCTAATGCGATTGACCACTCTGTCCACATTGTATTTGAATGCTGTAAAGGCAAGTTCTTCTTTATTTTTAAAATTGCCGTAAATGGCACCTTTGGTTAATCCTGTTGCATTGGTCAATGCAGACATAGAGGTGCCTGAATACCCATGTTTATTGAATATGGGTGCTACTTTTTGAACGATATATTCGGCAGTTTGCTCGGCTTTTGTTGCCATAATTACAACAAAGGTAGTAAAAATATACCGATTGGTATATTAATATTTGTTAAAGAATCTGTCGATTACTTTTAATTCAGGTTAATCTTGAGTAGAGTCGTATTCGTTGAACCGATTTTAGCAGAAGCTAAAATTGCCAGGATGGACTTGCCGTCAGGTGCCCAACAATGGTCACCAATGAAATAATGTTCCTTGGTAAGTCGTTTGCCATTTTTCTTGCGCAGCTGATTATAATAGGTCAATTGTTTTATTTCACCATTCGTATTTAGGTACAACTCCGTTCTCAATGTTGCCCATCCCAGGGAATTGTTCCAATCAAAGAACCTGGATGAAATGAATGAATACTCGTTTGGGTTAGCTGGGTTGGGGTTATACATTTCCTCCCATTCAGTAGGGTTATTCGTAATGTTGGTAAGTGTTTGTGTGTTCAAATCGTACTTAAATAAGTCACTGGCTTTAAAATCTGTTTCGTAATTACAACTGAAATAGATGCCCTGATCATCATCAGAAAAGGCATGCGTTTCATACCATTTTTCACCACAAGGTTGGTAGGTGTTCGACGCCAGAACCTGAATGCTATCATTGGCATCAATAGAAACATCTGCAATTCGAATACGCCATGCACCAAAAATACTGGCGTTTTCATTTTCACTGTATTTTTCTGCCCACATAATCTTGGTACCGTCGTGGGAGAATTTAGGATGTAGAACCGACATTCCGGCTGAGTTATCTGTTAGTTTTTGTTTAATGCTTCCATCAGCGGTCATATACCATAAGTCCTGATTTACACCAAGAGAAAGATGTTCTTCGGAAGGATGACTGGAAGAGGCGTGTTCATTGTGTACCTGAAATAAAATATACTGCCCGGATTTATCAAATGCAGGTTGTCCGCGATAATGCCATGATTCGATCATTTGCCCCTCAATAACCTGATTACTCATGTCTTCCGTCAGATTAAACTGCCCAGTTTTGTCTGGGTTGCTTATAATTATGTCCCAGTGATCGTCAATCTCTGCATCATACACTATTTTATTTGTTGTAACGCTCCAGTCACATCTGCCACCATTGCTGGCAAAGGTTTCAACAGAAGAGACAAGATCTTCGTCAAAGTCAATTTTATCCTTTTTACAGGAGAACAAAACAATGCAACAGAGTACCAATACTGATAAATTTTTCATAGTAATACGTATTAGGGGTACAAATGGGAGGGATACCTAAATATAGGAATTATACGTATTCGGACAATTCCAACCAGCGCATTTCTTTTTGTTCAATTAATGCACCAATTTCACTTAAACGAATGGCCATTTGGTTTACGGATTGCGAATCTTCTTCTCCGGAATTCATTTTTTCCATTAATTGGTCACGTTCATTTTCCAGGGCGGAAATTTCACTTTCAAGGGCTTCAAACTCTTGTTTTTCCTTGTAGGTTAATTTTGATTTTTCTTTGTCCTGATTTTGAGATGAGCCGGCGGAAATTTTTTCTTTTTTCGTCTTTTCCCGTTCATCAGAAACCTCTTTTTTTAAAAATTCACGGTAAGCGGTGTAATTACCAAGTACATCTTTGATCTCGCCGTCCCCCTTAAAATAGAAAGTATGATCTACCAATTTGTCCAGAAAATATCGGTCGTGGCTAACAATCAACAAGCAACCTTCAAATTCTTGCAGATAATCTTCCAATACACTTAAGGTAAATATGTCCAGGTCATTTGTTGGCTCATCCAGAATTAAAAAATTGGGGTTTTTCATCAGGATAGTCATGAGGTAAAGGCGTTTCTTTTCACCCCCACTTAATTTCTCGACATAATTGAAGTGCATATCTCTGGGAAACAGAAACATCTCCAAAAATTGAGCGGCCGTCAACTTTCTTCCTTTTGCAAGCGGAATATACTCCGCAATATCCCTAATGATTTCAATAACCCTTTTGTCCGGTTTGAATTTCATTCCATCCTGGTGATAATAACCCATGACAACGGTTTCACCAATTACGATTTTTCCTTTGCTCGGTTCTTCAGAGCCAGTCAGCATATTCAGGAAAGTAGATTTCCCTGAACCATTGGGTCCCACAATCCCAACTTTTTCCCCTTTTTTGAAGACATAACTAAAATCATTGATGAGCTTCTTATCATCAAACCATTTACCCAGACGGTGTAATTCTACGATCTTTGACCCCAGGCGATTCATCTGTACCTTGATCGTTAATTCGTCCTTTTGAATCTTCTGAGTGGCTACTTTTTTAAGGCCCTGAAATGCATCTACCCGAGCTTTTTGTTTGGTTCCTCTTGCTTTCGGCTGTCGACGAATCCAGTCTAACTCAGTGCGCATGAGATTTTTGGCTTTACCAATTGTTGCCTCCAGGATTTCCTGGCGTTCTGCTTTTTTCTCCAGATAGTAGGAAAAATTGCCTTCGTACTTATACAAAGTCTGATCTTCCAGCTCAAAAATGGTAGTACAAATTACCTCCAGAAAATAGCGGTCGTGCGTTACCATGATAATAGTGGCCTGGGTCTGTGAAAGATGTTCTTCCAACCATTCAATCATGTCCAGATCCAGGTGGTTAGTTGGCTCATCAAGGATCATGATGTCTGGCTCATTAATTAAAATTTTAGCCAGTGCCACCCGCTTTTTTTGACCACCAGAGAGTTCTCCTAATTTTTGATAGTGATCCTCCAGTTTGAGCTGTGATAAAATGGTATTTACCCGCACCTCATAATCCCAGGCATTGGTAATGTTCATTTGTTCAAACGCCTTTTCATAGAAAGCCGTGTCTTCTGGGTTTTTTAATGCTTTGGAATAATTTTTTATGGCTTCTGTTTCTTGGGTATCGGTATCAAGAACTTCATCAAAAACCGTTTTATTCCCATCAAATTTTTCAGCTTGTTCCAGATAATCTACGCGAACTTCGTTACGGTACACGATACGGCCGGAATCTTCCGTTTCATCTCCGCATAATATCTTTAGCAGGGTTGATTTACCAGCTCCGTTTTTCGCAACAATGGCAACCTTATCACCTTTGTCAATACCAAATGTCAAGTCTTTGAAGATGACGCGATCTCCAAATGATTTGGTAAGATTTTCTACGGATAGATAATTCATGATAAAGGTTGTATAGCTATGTTTTTATCGAATACGATCGATAGATTTCAATAATTGCTCATCTGCTCGAATACCACGGATAGCCAGTAATATAAACGGAATTGCTGCAATGAGTAAAAAATATCCAATGCCTACACTAAATTCAGGATTGGTGTATCCGTTTTCGGCTAGTTGTTCTATAATCATTCCTTTCCCGACATAGTAGAATGTTGTTAGCGTAATTGCTACCAGAAAATGAATGATCAGGTTAATCCTACATATCATTAATTGCCGTGGGCGATTTTTATACAGAGCAATTCCGACAGCGGACAACAATAACATCACGGCTATTACCAGGTAGAGTGGAAATGCTTGTGCATAATCTTCACCTTCTATTCCATGCACGCTCAATGCACCGTGGTAAACTTCACCAGAACTTTCCGCAGATATGTTGTAGATCGGAAAAAACAAAACAAGTGTGACACAAATAAAGGCTAGTGCCAGATAAATGGTCTGTTTGCGTTGGATCATAGTTTAAAATTTTTAGGCAAAGATAAGTGAATGCGCGCAGGGCAAACGTAATTTTTTATTTATAAATTGGAGACCAGTCAAATAAATATATGGAAGATAAAGTTTACAGTATAAAAAGTTCTGTGGTGAGTTATGAGGTCGGATTTGAGTCTGGAAATGTGTATTGCCACTTAATGCGGAGAATTAAGGAAACTCCACTCACTCAAGTAACCAAAGTTGCCATAAAAAAAACACCAATGGGTTTAGGAGATGAAATTTCATTTCGCATCCATTTTTCTGAAAACGGAAAGGAGATGAAGTTTCCATGGATACAGGCCAAGGTTACGAGTCCGTCAACCGGAGATTTTTTAAATGACCTCAAGCAACGAGTTCCTGCCACGGTAATTTGGGAAGATAAAAGAGAAACTTCAACTGCCGTAGATGACGAAGGAAGAAATGTCTATGATTTGCAATACTTACCATTTGGATATGCAGGAGCCGGATTAGCGCGCAGTGTACAGTTATGGCTATACCTAATATGCCTGGCGGTTTTGGTTATTCCATTGTTTTTCTACATTTATATTTTGGCTACAGGCGGATACAGAATCTATACGAATAATGAAGGAATTACTTTTAAAAAGCTCAGGAGCAAATTTTTTGCCTGGAATGAATTGGAGGATATTGCCTTTACGCGTATCAATGTATTCGATCAAAATAGTTTTTCTCAAACTGGAGTGCTCAAAGCAGTATTTATTGGAAAAGGGAAAAAATCAAAAGTGGTTATGCGCTATGATCATGCTTTGCCATTGCTCAAAGAATTGGCTGAAAGAGATGTGATTTCAAAAGATTACCTGGATCAATTCTCATGATAAAGTATCTGGTAACCGGCATTTTATTTCTGTTCACCGTTCAACTTGAAGGTCAGGAAAATTGCAAAAAACTCACCCGAAAAAGAGTAGGTGCAGGTGGTAATGATTGTTGCATAGAAGATGCGTCGTTAGCTGATTCTATGCTAATATCTGCCCAGCTCTATTGGAAGGATTCACTTCAAAAAGTACATGCGCCGTTTGGTTTACCTACATCTAAAAATCCGCATGTGGTGATTT
Source organism: Crocinitomicaceae bacterium (assembly GCA_014762645.1). GTDB lineage: Bacteria > Bacteroidota > Bacteroidia > Flavobacteriales_D > Crocinitomicaceae > Paracrocinitomix. The sequence goes on along the minus strand of JABURP010000045.1, from coordinate 3,773 downwards.
TGTATGCACCCCATTATGTCTGTGGATATGACACTGTTTTTCACGTTCCAATTTGGGTACAGTATAAAATGTCTAACAGCAGTGAACGGGATAATGAATTAACCCGGGTTGATTGTTTCAGACCTGATCCAAGATTGCCGGCAAACCAACAAATTTCCCACGCCGATTATACACGAAGTGGATTTGATCGTGGTCATTTAAAGCCTGCTGATGATTCTAAGAAGAACCTGGTGGAGCATCTCAATTCATTTGTGATGAGTAATATGGCTCCCCAATGTGGATACATGAACAGGCAGGAATGGAGAACAATTGAAAGCTATGTGAATGGCGTGAGTAGACAGGATAGTGTTAAGAGAGCGTATATGATCACCGGATCTGTAGTTGATGAAAACCCGAAATATATTTACGATAAGGTTGCTGTTCCATCCTGGTTTTACAAGATATTTTTCTTTCAATCAACATCAGGAAACTGGTATTACTGGGTATTTTACGTGAAAAATGATGATGTCAGAGCTGAAATCCGGGATTTTGAAAATGAACTATTAGAGAATTTAAAATCCATAGATGAGTTAGAACTGCTGACATCTACAAATTTCTATGTAGCACGAAGAAAACAGAAAAAGATTGAGGGGAATCTCTATTCGGGTCATTTGTTCTCAGGAATGTTCAGTCACGGATACAGTAGCAGTTATTCAGATTTCTGACATCAACATTTTTCCTCAGCTCAAGGACGATAAATATTTCACCAGTTTTTGAATGGCTCTCCCGCGGTGGGAAATCTTATTTTTCTCTTCCATGCTCATTTCAGAGAAGGTTTGCGTGTAGCCATCCGGCTGAAAAATGGGATCATAGCCAAACCCCTCAGTACCTGATCGCTCTTGCCGAATCGTTCCATTGACAATTCCTTCAAACTGATGCTCCTCACCATCTAACATTAATGAGATGACAGTTCTGAAGCGTGCTTTTCTGTTTTGAACCCCATTCAACTTTTTCAGGACTAAATCCATGTTGTTTTCGGCATTTTTCTCCTCACCGGCATACCGAGCGGAATACACACCAGGTTCGCCATTGAGCGAGTCAATTTCCAGGCCTGTATCATCCGCAAAGCAATTTACTTTATAATGATCCACCACATACTGAGCTTTCATAGCGGCATTACCTTCCAGCGTATCAGCTGTTTCCGGAATATCTTCGTGACAACCTATATCCCGTAAGGTCTTTATTTCAATACCCACTGGCATCATTTGTTGGATTTCTTTTGCTTTGTGCTGGTTTTGTGTAGCAAAGATGAGTTTCATAATAGGCTGTGTACAATTAGTCGAAAAATAATAATGTGAGCAATAAAATTGGCTTAATTTAGTTGACAAAACTACTTTATTCTAAATTAGCGCAATTCTTACTGTATCCAACCCGTACATTCACTCATGAAAAAAGCTGGCAAATACCTTTATCGTAAAATGGGGTTTCTGGTATTCTATACTTTAACAAAATCCGGATACCTCAAAGACAAGGGATGGTTCAGATCTTTCAAAGAAAAAGAATCAGTGGATAAAGAAGGGAATCCAATTCCGTGGTATTCATATCCTTTTTTAGATTTCCTGGCCCCACGTTTAAATGATTCCATGGAGGTATTTGAATACGGATGCGGAAATTCAAGCTTATGGTTTCAGCAATATGTAAAGAACATTACAGCCTGTGAACATCACGAGGGATGGTACGATAAAATGACAGCAAAAGCCAAAGACAATTTTTCTTTGAAATTAAGACCCGAAGGTAGTGACTACATTAACTGTATATCAGAAGACAACCATAAATATGATATTATAATCATTGATGGAATGAGCAGGCTTGAATGTGCATTCAACTGCCTCAATAATTTAAGTGAACGTGGTATTATAATTTGGGATGACAGTGTGCGTGAAGAATATGAACCGGGCTATCAGTTTTTACTTGAAAATGGATTTAAACGATTAGATTTTCACGGAATGACACCTATAGTTGAACTGGCCACTGCTACTACTGTATTTTATCGTTCAGGTAATTGCCTGGATATTTAAAATGAACTATGCTTAGGGATTTAATTAGAGAAGGAGGACTATATACGTTAGCCAATTTTTTGACTAAAGGTATAAGCTTGTTTCTGATTCCTTTTTACACCGCCTATTTTAGTCCTTCTGACTTCGGTGTGATTGATATGTTCACTGTTTTTGGTTTCTTCATAACGGGCGTTATGACTCTGCAATTAAGTCAGGGCTTAGCAAGATATGTTGCCGAATCCACACTAAAAAGAAAAGAAAGAATTGAATTTGCAAGTACTGCTATTTGGTTCTCAGGTCTTTCTTTAATGGCTGCATTTGTGCTTCTGACAGTATTGTCCTCATTTTTTATTAATGTACTATTTGAACCAGGAACGGTAGATGTTGAACTGTATACACTAGCAGTGACTTCAATTATTGTGAATGCATTTTTTCTTTTTATTGGCGTTTACTTTAGGTTTATTAGAATGACTACTGTCTTCTCCTTGCTTTCGTTTTTGCATGCGCTTTTCAGTATTTTATTGACATGGTTATTAGTGGGGTATTTTAAATTGGGAATAGAGAGTATTTATTTTTCATTTCTTAGTGTTACGCCACTGCTGATTATTACTCAGTTATACTTGTTACGACATAGAATTAAACTGACAATAAAAAAGGATAAGATTAAAAAGTTGTTGGTTTATAGTTTGCCTTTAATTCCACTCACAATAGCAACAACAGTGATGAATTTCACGGACCGATTGTTCATCAAGTATTATGAAGGACTTGACTCGCTGGGTATTTATGCGGTAGGGGCCAAGTTTAGTCTGATTATCGCGGTTGTGATTGGTGGATTTTCTATGGCTATAGCGCCTTTAGTCTTTCAACGCCATACGGACGAACAGACTAAGGTTGAGCTTAAAAAAATATTCTATTTATTTTTCTCTGTAGGTACCATGGGCTTTTTAACGCTCTCCTTGTTTTCGAAAGAAACACTCGTCATTTTAACCAATGAACATTATTATGATGCCAATGCAGTAATGCCTTTCATGTATTTTACAGCAATTTTTGTTGGGTTGAATATGTTTTCTCATGGACTATATATTGAAAAACGTACTGGAATAATGGCTACAATTACCGTTATTTTTGCCTCTTTAAATGTTCTGCTGAATTTTATATTGATTCCAAAATATAGTATTGAAGGAGCGGCAGTAGCAACCTTAATAGCTACTATAGGCCAACATTCAACCTTGTTTTTATTTTCTCAGAAATACTATAAAATTGATTTAAATTATTTGAAGATCCTTATCACGGCTGCAATTTGCTTTGGCTCAGTACTACTTTTTAAATATTTTTCATTTGAGAATTATTTCATTGAGTTGGTAATTAAAATAGCTTTAATTGCCCTGTTTTTGATCTTTCTTATTCGGTTTGATATCTTCGATTATGATAGATTACGCAAATTCATTCTCAGAAAACTTAAGGTTCGATAGAAGATGTTTAGATTTAACACCCGAATAACTTGTACACCTTCATGAAAATTGCATTTGTCTGTCAGTCATTTTCTGAAAACATGGGCTATATTACCAATTGCCTTCCCAAATTCCTGGCAAAGTTGGGGCATGAAGTGCATGTTATATCACCTAATGTACAAGGGTATTTTTCTTCGCCGAATTACAAGGAGACGTACGAAGAATTCTTAGGTCCGGCCATAGTCCCCACAGGTTCAAAACAAATCAACGGTTTTGCACTTCACAG
>JABURP010000120.1 GCA_014762645.1 Crocinitomicaceae bacterium | reverse complement strand
TACGTCTCGTGGGATAGGAGATTTGTATAAGATACAGGTATCGGATGTCTTTTGTATAGACGTACACATACCCTAATAAAATTCCCATTATAATCATAGGCAACAGGTTCCAGGGTTGGACATGGATGGCCGCAAATAAAAGGGCAGTAACAATCACAGCAAAATGCGTTTTCCCCTCACTGGATTCCATGAGTTTTTTCAGTAACAAACCTCTAAATATTAACTCTTCTGAGATTGCCGGCAGTAACGCAAAAATGAAGATTGCATAAGGATAGTATTTTACTTTTTCCGGATTAAAGGCGTTGAGATAAATTCCTTCCAATTCTTTCTGTGCTTCCAGAAACCCTGAAGCAGGAAACTGTTCAATGAGCCAGTAATTTATCAACTCGGCGCCTGTAACAGGTAACCAAACCAATATCAGGGCAACAAAACTCCCAAAGAAAAAAATCCAATTAAACTTTTTGGTTTGTATTTCGGATCTCGCTTTCAATTTAAATATGCGCAGAAAACCAAAAAACCCGGTTATCAAGATACCGAGCTGTCCGGAAAATGCCAGCAAATAAAATGTGTTGAGATCATTGGAGTCAATCTTTTCAACTGTGGTATCACCAAAAACGGCGTAAAGTAGGGTGAATAAAATCGTACCAACTACTGCCAATCCTAGAATTACTAATAGTAATAATCCAAATATCTGGACACCCGGTATTTGCCTCCAATTCATTTACTGTAAAACGATTTTTCTTTCCGAATCTAACTTAATTAATATGAACAATAGTAAAGAAAAAGCCAGTACCTGAGATCCACCATAACTAAAGAGTGGCAATGGAATTCCAATTACCGGTGCAAGACCAATGGCCATTCCAACATTGATCATAAAATGATAGAAGAAAATTCCGGCTACACAATACGCATAAATTCTTGTGTATGTGGACCTTTGGCGTTCGGCTACAGAAACTATCTTGATTAATAGTATCGTATACAATAAAACTAAGAAAAATGATCCTATAAACCCCCGTTCTTCCGACCAGGTACAGAAGATAAAATCTGTAGACTGCATGGGTACGTGTTTTTGATGCGCGTTGGCCAATGTGGCTTGTTGGTATCCTTTACCTGAAAACCCACCCGAACCAATTGCCGCTTTAGCCCGATTGATGTTATAACCCTCTCCGTCGGGATCTTCAATTTTTCCCAACACAAGATCAATTCTTGTTTTCTGGTGATCATCAAGAAAAGTAGAATATCCCCATTCTATAAAATTTACAAATAAAATTGCGACAATTAAGGACCCAATCAATGCCCTGTACAAGGGTGGCCTGTTTCTTTTCAGCACCACATATCTAATCAACAACAAAAAGATTAGGGCCATAATGAGTAATGCAATCACTATACCTACTTTACCACCCATCTTTATTTTCAGGAAAGGCAACATAAATGTGGTGTCCGCTACAATTAAAGTAATTACAGCAATTATAATTGCAATAACAAGAAATAACAGTGCGTTTCCAGCGTGTCCTTCTCGATAGAGCACTAAAATAAACGAAGTAAAAATGATGAACGTCCCAGCATCTGGCTGCAACAATACTAGTATTGCGGGAATACCTAATATTACAAGAGTTTTCCAGTTAACTCTGAAGAGATGTGTTAAATACGACAGGGAAATACTAGGAGACATCCTTGTTTTAGCGGGAGGTGAATTGGCCAGGTGAGCAGAAAGTGCAAGTGCAACCCCCAGCTTCCCTAATTCAGACGGTTGTATACCAAAAGAACCTATGGCAAACCACGAGTGTGCCCCGTTTATTGCCGGCATAAATAGCACAACTACAAGCATCAATATAATAACACCGTAAATCCAGAAGGAAGCCTGTCTAATCAAGGAGCCATCAAGGAACATAATAATTAACCCTAGAAACATAGAAACACCAATCCACATGATTTGTTTCCCATGCTCAGTTTGCAGATTAAAAAGTCCGGGGTTTTCTGGGTTGTAAACAGCAGAATAAATATTTGAAACACCTAAACTAACCAGAATCAGGTAGATCAAAACAATCGTCCAATCAACATCTGACCATATTTTTTCACTTTTCCCTCTCACCTGTTCTTCTTATAGTTCATGATTTCAATTGGCATTAAATCCGCCTCCAAAATCCTATCTTCTTTCCGTTTGTCTTTTACATCTCCGTTAATGTATTTTTCAATCATCAAGCTTGCAATTGGAGCGGCCCATGTTCCACCAAACCCAGAATTCTCAATATATACCGAAATAGCAATTTTCGGATTATCTCTTGGCGCAAACGCAATGAAAATAGAATGATCCTTCAACTGGTAGCGTTTCCCATTATATATTTTAAAGTTCTCTGCGGTTCCTGTCTTTCCACAAATATCAAGGCTATCAACGCGAGCTCTTCTGGCTGTTCCACCAGGCTCATGAACTACACGCCACATTCCGTCTATGACCGGACTAAATTTTTCCGGATCAACCTTTGTGTGTTGTCTTGTTTTGTAAACGTCAGGGACAGTTCCCCCTTCGATTTCCCTAATAAAATGTGGATAATAGAACCACCCCCTATTCGCCATAATAGCTGCTACATTAGCTAACTCAAGGGAGGTTAAAAGCACTTCCCCCTGGCCGATAGCGTTTGAATAAATGGTGCTGAAGGCCCAACGGAATTCACCATAAGGATTTGATTCAGATGGAAAATGGTTATTATAAAAATCTGTATTGGGAATAAAGCCTGATTCTACCGCCGGAAGATCCGTTTTTAATCCCTTATGCAAACCAAAACTGTACAGGTAATCTGCCCAAATATCCAGCCCAACAGCGGCATCTTTAAAATGACTTTTGTGTTTTCCTTGCTGTATAATTCTTCGGGTAACCTGGTAGAAATACGGATTGCAAGACATTTTTACTCCGTCAGATACTCCTCTTGCCGTCGGGTGGTTGTGGCATCCAACAAGACTTTTATCACAGGCAAAAGTGGCCGTTGAGTCAATCACCCTTTCTTGCATGGCAATAAGCGCCATAAGCAATTTAAATGTTGATCCGGGCAAATATTTGGCCTGAGCCGCACGATTATAAAGTGGTATCAAGGTGTCCTGTTGCAGTTTCCCAAAATTCTGCCCCAATCTTCGCCCAACCAATAAATTTGGGTCATAAGACGGTGATGAAATCATGGCTAATATTTCCCCGGAAGATGGCTCAATAGCAACAATACTACCTCGTTTATTATGCATGAGTCTCTCACCATATTCTTGTAATTCAGCATCCAGACTTATGTAAATGTTATCTCCCTGCTCGGCCAGAGTATCGTATTCTCCCCCTTCATATCTCCCGGTTTCCCTGCCGACAGCATCCTGTAAATAATACTTTACCCCTTTTTTTCCACGCAGTACTTTTTCGTAGCTTTTTTCAATCCCTGATTTTCCGATCATATCTCCGGACCTGTACCATGAATCACGTTTTATATCCCCTGAATCCACTTCTGACATATACCCTAATACGTGAGGAGCAATTGGTTTTGGGTACACCCTTAACGTCCGCTCCACCTCGTAAAATCCAGGGAATTTGTACATATCCGGAGCAATCATAGCAAACTCATCCGGTGGCATTTGTTTCACGATTACCGAAGACTTAATCTTTGAATGATGCCGGGCCTTATTCATTTGTTCGGTGTATTCTTCCAAAGAAATGCCCAGTAATCCGGCCAGGGTAACACTATCCGGGTTTTCCGTTTGATTGGGGATCACTTCTATATCATAATACACTTCATTGGCGATCAATTTTGTGTTATTGCGATCATATACAATCCCTCTGGCAGGATACGTTATAACTTTGTTCTCCGAAATTTGTGCCGCACGCTCCTTCCATTTGTCATCTACCACTTGCATGTAAAACAACCGAACAATAAAAATTAAGGGGATCAGGGTAAAGATCAGGGCAATTATATATTTTCTATTGTCAATGTTTTTCATGACCGGGACGGCTTATAGAATATAAACTGAAATAGAACGATCAATCCAATTGACATCACAAAAGACATGAAAGTTTTTCCAAGAATAAGTAATATCAGGTCCAGTCTGAAAACCTCTATTGAAAAAAACCACAGGTGATGGATGAGCAACATGATAGAAGCGTACAGTCCGAACCAGACAAACCCCATATCATGAACTGTTGGTAAAAGCGAGGTGTCATATCCTTCTTTTGGTTGGATGTACTTTAAAAGCGTCGGTCGAACATAACCAATGAGTAGAGCAGCAGACGCGTGAATTCCAAACGTGTCGCTAAAAGCATCTACACACAAGCCCAGCACCAGGGCAATTAACATTGAGGTAAGTGCGTTTTGGTTAAAAGGGAGTAACAGAATCATGATTGGGTACACCATAGGCATGACGTATTCACTGAGTTGGATGTTATTGACAACCAAACCCTGGATTAAAACCACCAGTACAAAGACCAATGCATATTTTACCCACGTATTATTCATCCCCTTTTGGTTTAAACAGGTCTCCCTCTAACGTTAATTGTTCTTCTTTTAAAAAATTTTGAACGACATAAACATAATATACAGAGCTAAAATCTACAGCTAGTTTCACGTTCACATTCTTGGTAGATTTCCCATCTGTTAAGGAAATCTCATTGACATAGCCTACAGTTTGGTTTTCCGGGAACATCCCCTTGTTTCCACGTGTTACTACTGTATCTCCTTCTCTGATGTCTATATCATGTGTCACCCCATTTAATTGGACAATTGAGTTATCCTTTCCATTCCATTTAAGGGGCCAATGTTCATTATTCCGGCGTAATTTAACAGAGATGTTTATGTTTTCAGACAACACACTTCGCACAATGGCGTAATGTGGAGATGCATCTACAACAAATCCAACAATTCCCTCTTTTGTGATAACGCCCATTCCTTCCTGGACGCCACTTTTGGTTCCTTTGTTTAAGGTAAAATAGTTATTGCGGCGGTTGTCAGATGAGTTAATTACCTGCGCGGGAATATATTCGTATTGTTGTTCGTACAAGGTATCGTTGATGTAATAAATTCGATCCTGTAGTTTGTAGAAACTCTCTGGAAGCTGAGATCTTAATTCAGCATTTTCTATTGCCAGGCTATCATTTGCTTCACCTAAATGAAAATGACGGGTGATATTGTGTTTTTTCTCAATGAACCATCCAACCACACCAGAAGAGGTGTTTACCATTTGAGCTTTGTGATAATTTTTAGAATTGATGAAAAGGCTCAATACAAATGCCTGCAACAATAAAAAGATAATAAAATCTCTAAATTTCTTTAAAAATTGGAGCAGTCTTCGCATTTAAATTCCTTCTTTCTAAAAACACATTTAGCGCATTAAGAATTGGAATCTGTCGATATTTTTGAGGGCAATACTGGTACCTCTAGCTACCGCTCTAAGTGGATCTTCTGCAATGTGAACCGGCAATTTTGTTTTCATTGAGATTCTCTTGTCCAATCCTCTCAGCATTGATCCTCCACCGGCAAGGTAAATTCCAGTTTTGTATATATCGGCAGATAACTCCGGCGGAGTCATCTCCAACGCACTCAAAATCGCCTCTTCAATTTTTGAAACGGATTTATCAAGTGCATGCGCAATTTCAGAGTAAGTGATTAATATTTCTTTTGGTATACCTGTCATCAAGTCACGTCCACGAACAGCAAATGGTTCTGGTTCAAGCGCACTATCAAGTTCAGTTAATGCTGACCCAACCTGAATTTTTATTTGCTCAGCGGTCCGTTCTCCAACGAGAATATTGTGCTGACGTCTCATGTATTCCTCAATGTCGTTGGTAAAATCGTCTCCTGCAACACGAATGGATTTATCACAAACAATTCCACCCAAAGCAATTACAGCAATTTCAGAAGTACCACCTCCTATATCAATGATCATATTTCCCATTGGCTCTTCCACGTCAATTCCGATACCAATCGCTGCTGCCATAGGTTCATGAATCAGGTACACTTCTTTTGCCCCGGCATGTTCTGCTGAATCACGTACCGCACGCTTTTCCACTTCCGTAATACCAGAAGGGATACATATCACCATTTTCAATGAAGGGTTGATAATTCTTGGACCCGAATTAATCATACGGATCATCCCTCTAATCATTTGCTCTGCAGATTCGAAATCAGCAATAACACCATCTTTTAATGGCCGAATGGTTTCAATAAGCTTGTGCGTTTTACCATGCATTTGCTGGGCCACTTTTCCAATGGCCACTATTTTACCACTTTGAATGTCTCTGGCAACAATAGAAGGTTCGTCGACCACCACTTTATCGTTCATGATGATCAGGGTGTTTGCCGTCCCCAGGTCGATTGCAATTTCTTGCGATAAAAAATCAAATAATCCCATTCTCTTCTCGTGTAATTTGGGTCTGCCACTAGCGGCAGATTAATTTAAAACGGTTAGACACTACAGTCTATTCCTTCTATTTTACTCAATTCTGTCAATTTAGTTACTATCCCGGGTCTTTTTTTAGACCAAGGCTTAATTTTTAGTGTTTAAAATGTCGGTTTCCGGTAAATACCATGCTCAATCCCTTGTCATTACAATAATTGATGGACAATTCATCTTTAATTGATCCTCCGGGTTGAATAACAGCTGTTATTCCTGCTTCATGTGCAATTTCCACACAATCAGGAAAAGGAAAGAAAGCGTCTGACGCCATAACGGCACCATTTAAATCAAAGTCAAATGACTTGGCTTTGTGAATTGCTTGTCGCAAAGCGTCTACACGGGATGTTTGTCCTGTTCCACTTGCCAGTAGCTGTCCATTTTTGGCCAGTACAATTGTATTTGATTTGGTATGCTTTACCAGTTTATTTGCAAATTCGAGATCATTCAATTCCTGCTCGGTAGGAGCAGTTTTTGTACGGGTCTCAAAGTTTTCTTTGTTATCGGTAATAAAATCTTTATCCTGCTCAAGAACTCCGTTTAAGATTGTTCGAAATTGCTTTTTAGGGAGTTCAACGGGTTTTTGAACTAAAATCACCCGATTCTTTTTCTCTTTCAACACGTCAAGCGCGTCTGCTTCATATCCCGGAGCAATGACAACTTCACAGAATAACTTGTTGATCTCATTAGCAGTTGCCAAATCAATTTTGGTATTAGAGATCAATATACCTCCGAATGCGGAAACCGGATCACCGGCAAGCGCATCTGAATAGGCTTCAGACAAAGTGTCTCTAGTGGCAAAACCGCAAGCATTGTTGTGTTTAAGAATAGCAAAAGAAGGTTTGTCCGCTTTAAAGTCTTCCATCAAGTTTACAGCAGCATCAATATCCAACAAGTTGTTATACGAAAGGTCCTTTCCATGCAGTTTGTCAAACATCTGCTCCAAATCTCCATAAAACACCCCTTTTTGATGCGGGTTTTCTCCATACCTTAAGACCTGTGATTGAGAGATGCTTTGCTTAAACACATCCGTCACTCCATTATTGAAGTATTTAAAGATTTCTGTATCGTAATGAGAAGAAACGTCGAAAGCATTCATGGCAAAGGCCTTTCTTTCTTCATCTGATGTTTCTCCTCCTGATGTATTGAGTATTTCCAACAACGGTTGATACTGCTGCTTTGAAGGAATAATCACCACGTCGTCATAATTCTTTGCTGCCGCTCTTATCAAGGATATCCCACCAATATCAATTTTCTCAATAATATCCTGGTGTGATGCTCCAGATGCAACCGTGTCTTCAAATGGATAAAGATCAACGATCACCAAATCAATTTCAGGGATTTCATATTCTGCAACCTCTGTTTGATCACCTTCATTGCTTCTTCTGTTCAGGATTCCACCAAAAACTTTGGGGTGTAATGTCTTAACTCTTCCACCTAAAATTGAAGGATAGGATGTCAGGTCTTCTACCCGTTCAACAGAAATACCAAGGTCTTCAATAAATTTTTGAGTTCCTCCTGTTGAATAGATCGTTACTCCTAATTCGTCTAGTTTTCGCGCGATTGAATCGAGTCCCTGTTTATCAAAAACTGATATCAAAGCGTTTTTAATCGTTTTTTTAGCGGCCATTAAGCGATAGACTTGGGTGGTTAATATGCTTTGCAAAGGTAGGATTTAAAAGGCATATAGTGCTTATTCATATTAATAATTCTCAATTATTTTTAATAAGTGATAGCATTTGTTAATTATTCGATTTGGCATCCCTAAAATTTCTTGCCAACATGTTTCGCTTTCATCTGTTCTTTTCATTGAACAAATTGGGCTGTTCATTGAGTATTTTTTCTTATTTGAAGACTTTTTAAAATATTGTTGTGAATGGTGCGTCTAACCATATACCGCAAGTAATGAATTATGCAATTATCATCACAAATCACAGTATCAGATGTTATCCTCAAAGAAGGAAATCGACTCTTTAATTTTATTCGGAAACGGGTAAAATCAAAACTTGATGCTGAAGATATTTTACAGGACGTATATTACCAGCTCGCAAAAATTTCTACAGAAATAAATTCGATTGAGCGAATGAGCGCCTGGTTATTTCAGGTTGCCAGAAATAAAATAACTGACAATTATCGGAAGAAAAAAAGCATCAGTTTCTCCGCTTTGGATAAGCGCACTGTTGAACAAGAGGAAGGCAGTATGTTCTTTGAAGATTTCATTTCAGATGAAGGGGATTTACAGGACGATCTGTTAACCCGCGACCATGTATGGGATGTATTGGAGCAAGGCCTGGATGAGTTGCCCCAGGCCCAACGCGAGGTTTTTGAAATGCACGAATTTGAGGGAATGTCCTTCAAGGAAATTTCTGAAGTCACGGGTATTCAAGTTAACACCTTGCTTTCAAGAAAACGATATGCCACGGTTCACTTGCGCAAAAAGCTGAATGAATTGTACAACGAAATTTTAGAGAAATAATGGATATTAAAAAGAAAATTAGACGAAAAATGTGGATGATACCGGTTTTTATGGTAGCAGCCGCAACAATAATTGGCTTCATAGTAATGGGCCTTTGGAACTGGATCATGCCTTCAGTATTTGGATTGGGCCTCATCACATTTTGGCAGGCCCTTGGAATTTTAATTCTGGGAAGAATACTCTTTGGGGGATTCAAAAAACACAGGCACTGGGGAATGAGAAAAAGACACGCCTATGCTTACTGTCATGTAAAGCATAACAGGCCGGAAAACACTAATGGGGGAGTTTAAGTAGCAAAATATAAAGCCTCGTTAGTAATCATAGTTAGTAGGTTTAACTTGAGTTAAGTGCAGCCCGGGAGTTCCCGGGCTGTTTTTTTATTCAATCATAAATTATGTTGCTATTTTTGGTAGAAAGATTTACAATGAAAAATATATTCTTTCTCCTCTTGCCGATCTTATTGGTTGCGTGTAGTGGGCAAGAGACAGCCAAAACAGACGAAGAAACTACAAACGAGTCTATTGAAACCGGCACTGATGTTATTGAGGAAAACGTTGAACGTAAAAGTCCAAGACAAGAGGCTTCGGGAGAAATTTACGGATTGACTATCGCTATTGACTATGGCTCACCACGCGTAAAAGGTCGTGAAATTTGGGGGGAGTTGGTCCCTTATAATGAAATATGGCGAGCTGGAGCCGACGAAGTAACAGCAGTTACATTCGATAAAGCAGCTATGATTGACGGAAACCAGGTTGATCCCGGAACTTATGGCTTGTTTATTATTCCTAAAAAAGATGAACCCTGGACGCTTGTGTTGAATGAAGAGTGGAGCCAGGATGAACACGGTGTTTGGGGGGCTTACGATTACAAGGAAGATAAAGACGTATTGCGTGTGGATATTGAACCACAATGGCAGCAAGAAAGTAAGGAAGAAATGACCTTTAGTATTTCTGAGGCTGAGGGAGCAATTGTTTTTGAATGGGAAAACGCAATGTTAGTCATCCCTGTGGGTCCTATAGTGCCAGCTTAGCCTACAATTGAATCACTTTCTACTATATAAGGAGTTACTGGCATTGAATCCAATCTTGCTTTAATTGGTTCAATAAACTCCAGGTATGCTGGTAACAGTGAGTCTGGCATTGGCAGTGATGGTGGAAATTTTTCAGCACGGTGATCTACCTGTTTGCCATTTTTCCAAAACCGGTAACAAACGTGTGGTCCTGTTGCCAGACCGGTGCTTCCTACATATCCGATTACCTGTCCCTGCTTAACCCGTACTCCTTTTCGTATCCCGGCCCCAAAACCTGACATGTGTAAATACTGCGTAGAGTAAACATCATTATGATAGATCTTAACATAGTTCCCATTTCCGCCGGAATATGATGCTTTGATTACTGTTCCGTCTGCAGTGGCTAATATGGGGGTTCCGTGTGGTGCGGCATAATCTGTCCCCAGGTGTGCTTTCCATCTTTTTTGAACCGGGTGAAACCTTCTCATAGTGAAGCCAGAACTAATGCGTGAATATTTTACGGGCGCCATCAGGAAAGGGCGCTTCATTTCTTTCCCTTTCTCATCAAAGAATCCCACCTTATTGCTATCCTCATCAATAACATATTTAAATGCGTAATATTCGGCCCCCTGATGTAAAAACCAGGCATGTTTTACTTCACCAACGGCAAAAGGTTCTCCTTCAACTGATTTTTCAGTATAAATTGCTTTAAAGGAATCTCCTGGATACAACCTAAAGAAGTCAATGGTCCATGCAAATACTCCGGCAATATATTCTGCCATCTCCCCTGTCATGTTTATGTTCTCTAATTGTTGATCAAGCGCAAACGTTAGATTTGAGTTTTTTACAATTTCTCCAGATATCATTTTTTCCGTTACCTCGTATTCTTTCTGCTTGCGTTCCACAATGATTGAATCCCGGGTAAAGTCGAAAACAATATAATCAACCATGTTTTTGGGATAAATACAATATTGTACCCTTTTTGCGGTGTCTTTTGGGTCGCACAACATCATAAATCCATTACCTTCTTTAATGTACTTTAATCCTACGAGCGTATCTGCCGCTTTTTCTGCGGCCAGATTTATCTGATACTGAGTTAGTCCGTATCCCTGGAACATGTGACTCATGGTCCAATTTGGTTTTACTGTATCCCTAACTACGCTAAACGAATCCAGAATAAAGCCATATTCAATTACAGGATCCGGAATTACCACTTCCTCTTTCTCAATATCCGGAACCTTTTCTTCTGATCCACAGGACACCAGCACCGCCACTAACAAACTACTCAAATACAAGACCTTTTTCATACGCACACGATATAATTACAAAAATAGAAAGGAGTTCCTTTAAGTTTTGTTAATTCTTCATTGGTTTATTAAGAGTTTGCTGTTAGCTATCATCTGTATTCAAGGTATTATCAAGCAAATGACTTTTCCCTTGACTCGTAAGGTAAATTAACGTAAATTGAAGAATTGTGAAGCTACTAATAACCTTATCCCTCCTTAGTTTTACTCTGTTCACATTTGGGCAGAACTACCAGTGTATTCGCTCAAATGATTTACATTACTTTAAGGCACACAACACGTTAGACGGCTACGGGCCCATGCTGGGTTTAAACTGTGATTCGGCTGAATTTGTGGCTGGAGACTCCATTCTTTATCCTTTTAAGCAGTTGCGACAAGAGTTTGTAGATACCACCATTGCCTGTGGGTTTCAATATGCAGATGGGTGGATGGGTTCTCATGTAATAATTAAACCTACCGGCACGCATTTATTCTTTAATAAAGACGCCGACACCATTCGCCTGGAAACTCAAGCTGCACTTGGAGATACGTTTTTAGTGTACACCTACGACACCGGAGACTCTATCATGGCAGAAGTAACCAGTGTAACTCAGGAAATGGTGCTTGGAGTTATGGACTCCGTTAAAACCTTTACTCTGAGCTCGACTAATGCGGCTTTTAATCTTGCCGTACCAGAATTCAGAGTTGGATTGAATTCAGGGTTTGTTTCTGTTTTACCATTATATCATTTCCCGGAAACACATGATTATCCGGATGTAGAAGAACAATTTCATTTAGTAGGTAAAGAGTTTCCAAAAACAGGAATTACCAAGCCTACATATTATGATGTCAATAGCTTAAATATTGGAGACGTTGTTAAATATGAAGCCTATAATCCGATTCAAACTGAGTATTTCGAAAAAACCGTGGCATCCAAGTCTTACCTTCCAAATGATAGTGTAGAGTACGTTTTTGATATTAATTATCTGATCGTCTATCAGGGGACAGGGCCGTCAGATCCTTTTTATGTTTCTGACACTTCTTATCAGGTAACTGAGCAATATTATATTGCCAACACGTATATGGATGCATATATCCCAGGAAGGCTTTATCTTGGGTATAATGACCTGACATTACACTTGTCATATTCTGATGACTGTGGTTTTAAATCGGTATTAGAAACCTGGGGTGCTTATCCTGTAGACACTAATTCTTTGTATTGTATGGATAACTGGCACGGTGCTCACCAATCCTGGACTTCAATTACCCGAGGGCTGGAAGGATATTATCGTTGTGATGACCCTCAGATTGGAGGTTGTGATTTTGGAGAGATTTTTAAATATAAATCCAACACGGTTGAAACATGTGGAGAGAACTTTGTTGTTGGTCTTGAAGAACAGATCCTGCCCGAAATTTCACTGTATCCCAACCCGGTAAGTAATCAACTTGTGATACAATCTGATAAGGTTTGGACCAGTTATTCTATTATGTCTCTGGAAGGTAGAGTACTGCAAAATGGAAATTATGTTCAAAGTTTGGATGTTTCCGAACTCCCATCAGGCATTTACTTCCTGGTAATCGCGCACGCTACCGGGACATCAAAAATGAAGTTTATTAAACGTTAAATTTTATCTTTCAGCTGATTTTCTGTTGAAATTGAATCTGCAAAAACTTCATCAACCCATTTTTTACCCCATTCAGCTATTTCTTGTTCTGACCAGAGTTCAGGATAAAATATTCTGCGTTGAAAACTCGGAGGTAAATACTTTTGCCAATTCGTTCCGCCGGTCCCTTTAGATTCTCCTTTATTAGCCAAATAATGTGCTGCCGTTCTAAAATGTACCAAGGGCCAATTAATGTTTACATTAACATCCAACTCTCTAAGTTCTTTGATTAATTCCGGGTTTTTCTGGTCTTTTTCGGAAAGTGCCCTGTATTTTTTCCAAAGATTCATAGGTTGATACTCTTCTGCGAACTCATGGAAGTCTTCCAGATATTTCTCTTCAAAATCACGGAGGGTGAGTGTTTTTTCGCCTGTTTCTTCAACAATGGCTCCTGCTCTCCAATAGATGTTATCTAACTGCACGTGAATATCAGAATCCCACAATTCATCCCGTTTCGTTTCATGAACCAAATAACGAAGGTCCGTTGACGAAATCTCAATTTTACGGTAAGAAGCTGTTTGAAATCCGCTGGCTGATAGTAGTGACATCCTGAACTTGGTAAATTGCTCCTTCTCCATCCCTAATCGCATGATGTCAAAAGACCTTGTCAACGCTCCAAAGTACATATTACACCGCTTGAGCTTTGAAATAAAAACCTCAACAGGTAATTCTTTGTTCCACCCAAGGTCCTGCCCTATATCTGAAATGATTTTACCATTTCGGCATATTTGATCAATCTCATGTTGAATAAGATAAAAATAGAGCTCTGTGATCTGATGATAGACAATAAAAATCTTCTCATCCGGAAAGTCTGTTTTCGGTTTTTGAAGACTCAGTAAAGCATCTACTTCAATATAATCCCAATATGTTAAGGGGTTTGAAAAAATTAATCCATCCAAATAGGAATCGAGATCCTGGCCAATAGCCGCATACTTTTCTTTAAGGAGTTTGATGCGCTCCAGTGTTGCTTCTGATAAGTCCATTTTACCAAATTTGGGTCTAAGTTAAACAAAAGTGGCTTTTGAAAAGATGACAGTTGTCAGTTCTATTTTTTGATCAGTTTACCTGTTTGAATATAAAGGCTGATATTGACTGATTTCGGTATGGATAGACTATTTAAAAAGATATGACGGATTAAAATATCTTAAATAATTTGGTTTATTTCATAAACTAGTTTACATTTGTAAAAAACTAATACGAATTTAAAATGGAAATTACAGAAAGTGTAAAGATCATTGAGCGGATGATGAACGAAAGCAAAAAAACGCTTCACAACTATTCTGCTTATTTTATTATTTGGGGTATGGTAATGGCTCCTGCCGGAATTGCTGAATACCTTTTGATTGATTATGAGTACCGTTGGATCGTTTGGCCCATTGCCTCTATTATTGGTGGTGTTCTATCTGCTATTGTGGGTAATAAACAAAGTAAAAAGCAACAGGCCTCCTCAGCCATGGACAGGGTAATTGGTTACACCTGGGGCGCCTTTGGATTTTGTTTGATATTGGCCATTGCGTATGCTGTTAGTATACAAAAACCGCCACACACGCTTGTGTTGATGTTAGCAGGTGGAGCTACCTTTATTAGTGGTGGTATTTCAAAGTTCAAGCCATTTATTTATGGTGGTTTGGCGCTTGAACTTGCCGCAATTGCCTGTGCATTTTTCATCCCCGGAGAATTTCATAGCCTTATCTTTGCCGTTGGCATTTTACTCGGATACATTATTCCAGGATTTATATTAAGAAATATCGAAAATGAATAAGCTGAATAAGCTCTTACATCAGGAATTAAGGCTAGCTATAGTCAGTTATTTGGCGGGGGTAGAATGGGTAAACTTTAACAAGTTGTTGGATATCACTGAAGCAACAAAAGGCAACCTCAGTGTTCAGATAAAAAAGCTAGAGGCTGCAGGTTATTTGGAGATCAAAAAATCATTCAAGGACAATTATCCCTTAACGCAATGTAAAATTACAGATGACGGCAGAAATGCTTTGGATGAATATGTAAAGGACCTTAAGCAGTTGCTCAATATGAAATAAAAAAACAGTTCCGCATCACTGGAACTGTTTCCTCCGCACTTACTGCGGAAACTACTAAACCATAAAATCATAAGACGTTAGTAGTCTGTATTTTTAAGATCGGTTGTTTCGCCAACCGATCTTTTATTTTACTTCAGCTATGGGGTTGTTTAATCCTTCCCATCTGACCAAATGCATTTTTACAGATCCAAAATGCAATTTAGCTTTGGCCATAATCGGTATTTTATTTTCGTCATCAGTAATCCAAATTGTTGCTGCGTCATCACTTGGAAAAATTCTTCCTTCAACAACCACCGGCGCAAATTTGTGGCATCTATACTTTCCTTTACGTGTTCTGATGACTTCCTTACCGAGGTATTTGATTCTCGTAGGAGTAAGTTCTTCATCAATAAAAATATTAACGAGAAATGTATCTCCCTTTTTTGCTTTTGAAAAATCAAACGTTCTTGCGTAATAGAATGCAGAGATCATATCCTGCACCTTATCCGGAACTTCATGAACATTTCCTTTCTCGGTTTCTACTTCATTTTTATGTTGAAAGAAAGTGTAATCCTGGCTGAATTTAAAGCCTCCTTCATCAACTCTTCTTTTAAATACCCAAGGGACCAGGGCATCTGCATCTATGTACGATTCATAATAATCATCTACTTTATAGAACCATTCAAAGGCAGATACGGTTTTACCTGTAGCAATCGTTCGCCACAATTTTCTTCCTTTAATCGTTCGTTTGGTATCAACTACTCTGAATGTTGCCTCTCCCGCATCAAATACTCCGTATGTTAGCCTGTACACAAGCTTTTCGCCGGGTTTAAATGCATTATGTGAGATGTTAATTAGCTTCTGTTCCTTCTCTGTTTGATTAGTTTCAGGAACCTGTAGGTCGTTGTTACGTGCTGTAGCCGCAAGTGCAAAACTCAAAGCCACGACAGCCAATGTGAATTTTTGCATGATGATGTTTGTTTTATGGTTTACGCTTACTATTAAATCAAAATCAGTGCCAAAAACCGCTCATAAGCCGAGAAATACACCTCAATCAATTGTATGCTTACATAAAAAACTTTGTTAAAGAAAAATTTGTTTTAAATAAGAAAACTCCGTACATTTAAGCACAGAGTAAGTAGTTTTTTTCATTTCAAAAGTTGATGAGTCCCGATAGAAATCGGGACTTGTCTTTTTTACACGATTTTTTCTATCGCTTTTAGTACATCACGAATATCTATTTGTAAAGGTTGGGTAGAGGTTGAATTTTTTCCGGAAGTAAGAATGGAGACCTTGTTGCCTAGAGGTTTCCAACGCCCGGGATGAATTGGTTTTTGGGATGAAAAAAGGCCTACTGCATGTGTATTGCAGATGCCCGCAATGTGCAAGGGGCCTGTACTGGCAGCTACCAAGATATCACATGCATCAATGAAGGCAATCAGCTCTTCCAGCGTCAGTTGCCCTGATAGGTCAATAACATTATTTCTGGATGGAATTTTATCTCTAAAATGTTTTGCCTCATTTTCAGTGCCGGTTATAAAAACCTGGAATTTCTTGTCGTTTATTTCAGCGGCGAGTTTCATAAAATTATCTACTCCCCACTCAATGGCTGAACCCTGAGATTTTGGATGAAGAATTACCGATTGTTTTTCTTTATCAATTAAGGTGCTTAAGTTATCCGGTAGCTCAGGAATGCGGTTAAACCCTAAATTTTGAGTCAGCTCGTCCAGGGAATACGATTTTCGAATCCCAAAAGGGGCTAAAAGCTTTGTATTTAGCTGCGCTTCGTGTAGTTCAGACCGTTTCCGTGTAAAATTCACCAGATTATTACAGGTCAGCAAATGATAGATGCGGTGTGATGTCCCAATGCGAAAAGGAATATTGGCCTTTTTTACAATTCTCGCAATTTCACGCCGGGGAAAAACATGTAAAAACACATCAACGTTCTGTTCTATTAGCCATTCGACCTGTTCGTCATAACTCCAGGACTTCATAATAGCCCATTCCCAAACTTCATCTACATGCTCTGAGCATTGTATAATGGGTTTGGTATAGGTATTTCCCAGAAAGATAACCTGGGCATTTGGAAATTTCTTTTTTAGAATTCCAGCAAGCGGGAGTGTTAATACTACATCTCCAATGCTATCCGTTCTTGATATGACAATTTTTTTAGGATCGACTTTGATCATCTTCCTTATTTAATCTGCGCAACTCTTTGTATTTAACCTTGTTGGATTGAGCTGAAATTTGTGCTATTTTAAACCCTTCCCAACCATCCAAAAAACCTAGTTTCAGGAAAAACATGGTAATAAACCGCCCAATTTGCGATATCACAGGCCTCAGTGGCCCTACTTTTCTTCCAGCCTGATGTAGTTTTTTAGCCGTTAAAATGGAATATTTATCCGCCCTTTTCCTGTGTTCCTTATAGCTGTAGTATGAATAGTGATGAAGATGTCCCTCCAGTTTAAATTCTTCCATTTCTTCAGAAAATTCGAGTTCTTCATGCACATATTCTCCCACCCATTTGGTTTTGGATTTGGGGAAGATCCGAATTTTCCAGTCCGGATACCAGGTGGAATGTTTAATCCATTTGCCGCAGTAATTTGTTAGCCTGTTAACTAAATAAACCCCTTTAAATCCTTCTTGTTTGAGTTTAAGTACCGCCATTTGCATCTTTTCATCCAGTGCTTCATCCGCATCCAGTGAAAATATCCATTCATTCTCGGCTTGATCGTTGGCATAGTTCTTTGTTTGGGCATATCCCTCCCATTTGCGTTGGATAAACCGCACGCCCTTGTGTTCGCATATTTCTTTCGTCCTGTCCTCTGAGTAGCTGTCAACAACTATTATTTCATCCGCCACTTTGAGTACAGAGTCAATTGCACGTGCAATATTGCGCTCTTCATTCAGGGTAATTATGACCACGGAAAGTTTATCCACGCATTAAAATTAAGGATTACTGCGAAGGAACAATCAACTATTTGACTTAGTTTTTAGCAAGGAATTGTGCGTTTTCTGATTAGAGGTAATCTTCTGAATAATAATGTTCGTATTTGACGTTTTTGAACTTGACTTTTTCACCCGTATCACCATTCCAAAAGTAAACTTTGAGTGTATCGGTGTATTCAATGGAAGGCTCAAACATGAACTCCATATAAACCCACTCGCCTTGTCGTGTAAATTCTTTTATAAAGTATGGAAACCCTACTTCCTCTTCCGGGTTAGCTTTCGGCTTTAATTGCAGCACCGCCCTGCTGTGTTCAACACTTACTTCTGCCTTTGCTTCAAATGAAAGAATCAGTTTGCTGCCAGGAGTTAAATCTTGCATTGGAGCGAATACCATATCCGAATACCATTGCGTTTCATTTACCTCTGATTGCCAGCTGGGAGAGGATAAATCTTTCCCTTCAATAAATTCCCAGTGATCATAAGGATATACCCTTGCCCTGGTTTGAAATACTAAAAAACTATCCCAATACCCTTCTTGTGTTGTAGACCCGTATTGTATAATTCCATTTTTGATTTGATACGCCTGTGCTACATTCAGAAAGGCGAGAGAAATTAATACGCCCAGATAAACATTCCGCCATATCTTTTTATGCCAAACATAGGTCAGAACTGTTGCCATAAAAAAGGCCAGTAATACGTAGTGATCGATCATTACCCTTTGTGACATCCCGGCACCGTAATACCAACACCACCAACTACTAAAAACATAGATGCTGAATAGGTAAAAACCCAATGCGATAAGTGCCTTTTTGGGTTTTTGCTTAAACAGGATGACAAGAGCAGGCACAATGATTACTGCTACAATTGGGGTATAGGTAATCCACCCCTTGGTGTATGAAAACAAAAATTGAAAAAAATGAGGATCTGCAAAATTGAAACCTTCATCTCCATAAGAATAAACCATCCACTTTCCGGTTTGTATTTTCCAGAGTAAAAAAGGGATGCTTAAAATGGGAATCACAAAAACTGCAATTTTCCACCAATTTTTACTAAAAACTACGTGAAAAACATCCAAAAAGAACGATTTTTTGCTAAAAAAGAAGAAAATAAGTCCAAAAACTAAAATATTGGTGGGTCGGGTAATACCAATCAATGCCAACAGGCTCAAGGCAACAATTAACCACGGTAATTTCTTTTGTTCTTGCCACAAATAAAGGCACAGCAACATACCGTTAATCATAAAAAAACTGTGGATATGGGTTACGGACTGATCGTAAACCGTATAAAAGAACACATTGGTTCCCAAACCAATCAAAATTGTACTAAAAAGTGCGATTTTTGATGAAAAATTGAACTTTTCGAGCAATATTCGAAGAAAAACGAGGCCAAAAAAGAAATAAACCCACATTCCCAGGTCAAACCAAAGTTGGTAAATACTTGAAAAACCATCCGGCTCAAAGCCAAACATCCAGGCAGAAACATGCCCCATGATAAAAAATGGTGTATAAAGTACCGCAACGCCGGGAAACGTCTTATTCACCTTTTCCCCCTCCACTTCAAAAATGAAATCTTTCATTCCGCCCGGTGGATAATACTGGCTGGCTTCCGTTTCAATAAAAGTATAATCCAAATCCTGGTAAATCAGCAAAGCCGGTAAGTACGAATAGTATCCCTGTGCATCTCCTGCTATAGGGCGTTCATACGGATTTGTGATGTCCTTGGAAAACCAGTGAAAAACAAACAACAGTCCGACAAAAAGAATGAGTACGCGTTCTCTTTTGAGAAATCCAATCATTTCCAGTTTCTTAGTGCGTCGTCAAAATAGATATTTTTTTCTTCTAATTGTTTTAGAAGCGCCTCCCGAAACGGTATTCTATCTTCCTCCTCCAGCACACTTGCTGGAAAAAATAGTACCATATCATCTTTGTACTTGAAACTAAAAAGGTCTTTTTGATGGAGTTCTACCCGTCGCAACCCTGAATAAAAAAACAGATGCATTTCGCGTCCGTAATATGCAATCACACGGCTATTGACTCCAATTCGAAAAGCTTGTCCTGCACGAATGAGCTGAAACAAGAAGAAAATAGACTCCAGAATTAGCACAAACATAACACACAGCATCACCACCATCATCTGCGGTTCTATGTCATAGAGTTGTAAAAATAAGAACAGGGCGGCCAACATAAAAAGAATCTCCAAAGAAGTAAACATGAGGGCGCGCTTCATAAATGTCTGTGAAACGGGCGAGCTAAAATCAAATTGTGAAAACTTCTTCATGTCCTTATAGCCTTGCCAGCGTCTTCTCACGCGAATAAGCCCTATTAAAAACAGTAGCACGGCCAGGGTGGAAAGAATTTCAACCTTATAGGGCAAATTTTTCAAGTGAATATTCGAAATAGATAGATCGTAGATAATAACCATGCTCAGCAGAACGAATACAGCCAGCACGACAATAGAAAATACATTAACAACTTTATTCATTCGTCTTGTCTTCCTGGTCTACAGGTGCTTCTTCATTTTCTTCTTCAGCCGGGGTTTCTCCTTGCGGCTGCTCTTCTTGGTTTTCGGCAGTTGTTTCCATTTCTGCCACTTCTGCCACTTCTGATTCTTCTTCCACCTCCTCTTCTTCCAGCTCGTCCTCCAATTCTCTTAGCATTGTAAGCTGCACTTTCATTCCTTCAAATTCGGCTTTACTGTTTTCCAGGCTTTCATTGGCTGTTTTCAACAACGGATTGTCTTCATCCGCATTGAAGAATGACATGTTGGTTTCAAATTTAGCAATCTCCTCTTTGAGTTTACCCATCTTCCTTCGGATAAACCTGCGTTCTCTGTCAATCATTTCTTCAGGATCATTGGAGTTTCGTATACTCTCCAATTTCGCTTCAAACATGATTTCTTCTTTTTCTGTCGGGTCCAGATCAAGTGCCTCATATTGCTCCTTCATTGCGTCCTTATAAGCCTTGTAGATCTTGTCTTTCTGTTTGAAGGGTACATTTCCAATTTCCGCAAATTGGGTGGCAAACTCTTTTAACTTCTCAGCAGCCTTTTTAGCATCTTTTACAGGCTTGTAGGCCTTTATCTTTTTTATTAACTCTTCTTTTGCTTTCAGGTTTTCCTTCTGTCCCGCCTCGGCATTTTTGAAGTGTTTGTCCTTGGACTCAAAGAATTGATCAATATGGCCGCGAAATTCTTTCCAAAGTCTGTTTTCATGCTTTGGACCGGCTGACCCTGCTTCTTTCCACTTTTTTTGGATATTCATAATCCTTTTTGTGGTCTCCTTCCAATCCGTTGATTCTTTGAGTGAAGCCACTTCAGCTATTAGCTTCTCCTTGGCCTCTTTTACCCCATCAAATTGTTCATTTCGCTCGCCATAAAACTCTTTTTTACGCGCAAAAAATTCATTACAAATGCTTCTGAACTCCTTCCAAACTTCCTTGTTTTCATCTTTGGGTCCAAAACCAATGGTTTTCCATTCATTTTGCAGCGCAATGAGGGCATCCGTATTTTTTTTCCAGCTTTTGTGGCTATTAATTTCCTTGGAAGCAATGCTCTTGGCCTTTTCAATTAAGGCTTTTTTCTTTTCTATATTCTCTGAGCGTTCTTCTCTTCTGCTTTTATAAAATTGATGGATTTTCTCATAGACCGCGTTTACCGTTTCCCAGTATTCTCCTTTGATTTTTTCCCATTCTTCCTGATGGGTTCCACCAATGTTATTCCATTCATCCTGATAAGCATGTAGTTTTTCCTCAACTTCTTTAATGATTTTAAGATCCAGAAGTTGCTTGAGTTTTTCAATCAGTTCCTTCTTCAGTTTTAAGTTCCGACCAAGGTCATGATCTTTTATTTCTTTATAGATATTGATGTTATAGCGAAAGCTCTCCACCAGATTTGAAAATTCATTTTGAATTTCCTGACGGTGTTCCCGCGGAACTGTTCCTGCTTCATTCCAGCTGTCCTGGATATCTTTAAATCGAGCAATTGCACGACCTATGTTTTCTTCGTTTTGAATGAGATCTGCCAGTGCGGCAATTAGTGCTTTTTTCTTGTCCAGATTCCCCTTTTCCCGCTCTTTGATTTCATTGACTTCTATCTTTTTCTTGTCCTTGAACAACGCGGTTAATTTCTTGAAATCTTCCATGTATTCATAAACCGGTTTTTCAATGTTTTCCGGTTTTTCACCCGCCTCAATTCGCTCAATTTTTTTGAGTTCCCATTGCCGCTCTTCTTCACTTTGAAGCTTATGAAATTCGTTAACCAGCTCTGTAAACTCTGTAAGAGAGTCCAATACTTTATCTTGTTGGGCTAATTCTTTGAGTTTCTCAATTATTTCAGATTTCATAAGGGCGGTTTTATCAAGACTTTAAATTACCTGCTCCATTTCAAAATTAACCAGGTTGACAAATTCCATGATTCTTTCGTAAATCTCGTCTTGTGTTAAGTTCATTAATCGTTCGGTTCCAAATTTTTCAACGCAAAAAGACGCCATTGCTGACCCAGCGATAACAGCACTTTTCATGTTATCAAATGAAATATCGCCAGATCTGGCCAAATAACCAATAAATCCACCGGCAAATGTATCTCCCGCGCCTGTAGGATCAAATACTTCCTCAAGAGGAAGTGCAGGAGCAAAGAATACTGAGTTTTTATAAAACAATAACGCTCCGTGTTCTCCTTTTTTGATAATCAGGTATTTCGGTCCCATGCGCATAATTTTCTGAGCAGCTTTTACCAAAGAATATTCTTTGGACATCTGTCTTGCTTCTTCATCATTTATGATTAGAACGTCTACCAGTTTTAATGTTTCAACCAAATCATCCCAGGCAATATCCATCCAGAAATTCATGGTATCAAGGGCAATTAGTTTAGGTCTATTCTCCATGCGCTCAATAACAGTTTTCTGAACGGATGGTGCCAAATTCCCTAACATTAAAAAGTCGGCCCCCTGGTATGAAGCCGGAACGATAGGGTCAAAGTTTTCAAGTACGTTAAGCTCGGTTACCAGTGTATCACGTGAATTCATATCGTTGTGGTACTTACCGGACCAAAAGAAAGTTTTCTCCCCTTTTTTAATTTGAATGCCTTCAACATCTACTCCTCTTTTTTGTAGATCTTTAAGTGTTTCTTCAGGAAAATCTTCCCCAACCACTGAAACGATTTTCTGATCTTTAGTAAAATAGGAAGAAGACAGGGCGATATAAGTGCCTGCTCCACCAATTATTTTATCTGTTTTCCCGAAAGGTGTTTCTATCGCATCAAATGCTACACTACCAACTGTAATTAAGCTCATCTATGATTTAGTATTAGTATACTACAAATATAGGTTTTTTAGCTCCTGAATACTGATAAAACCCGCCAATTAATGCGATTTATTCCGCTTCTAAAAAACATACATCAAATACCCACTGGTTTTAAAGTAAGAGGTTTCTTACCTTCGTGCCGGTATGTACATAGAGGATTTTCGTGAATATTGTCTTAAAAAAAAGGGTGTCGTTGAAGAAACTCCTTTTGGTCCGGATACTCTTGTTTTTAAGGTTATGGGGAAAATGTTTGCCCTAACCGGAATAGACCATTTTGAATTTATCAATCTGAAATGTGATCCGGAAAGATCCTTTGAGCTTCGGGAACAATTCAATGCCGTTAAGCCGGGTTACCACATGAACAAAAAGCTTTGGAACTCAGTATATGTGAATGATGATGTTCCGGACAAAATAATCTATGAACTGACTGACCACTCGTATAGCCTGGTGGTGAATTCTCTTACTAAAAAATTACAGGCAGAATTGCAGGGTTTATAATGGCGCGAATTGACAAATATCTTTGGGCCGTGCGGTTGTTCAAAACCCGTAGTATGGCAAGTAACCACGTGAAACTGGGAAAAGTGTTAGTGAATGGAGAAGTGGTCAAGCCGTCAAAAGATTTAAAGGCGGGTGATCATTTAGCCCTCAAAAAAAACACAGCAACTTTTGAGTATGAAGTCGTCGATTTACTTGAAAAAAGAGTTGGGGCTAAACTGGTAGATCAATATCTGCGGGATATTACAACCGAAGAAGAACTTGAAAAATATAAGGCGTATCAACTTGCTCAGAAACAATATCGCCAAACGGGATATAGCAAACCCTCTAAAAAGGACAAGAGAAACATCCGAAAATTTTTAGGGGATTAAATACCTGAACCTTATATATTTGAAAGCAAAACAAATTCCAAATGAATAAATTCTTCTGTTTCTTTATCCCCTTCCTGATTTTTGCCTGTGGTGGTAATGCGCCTGAGGGCACAAATAATGATCAATCCCAACAGGAAGCAGATACAATTACTGTTGACACCCTAGCTTCAGTGGATAGCCTGCAAAATACATTTGAAACTTCCAATCAGGAAGTTGATGTAGATGTATTAATAGCGAAGGCTAAAAAAAGCTATGACCCACCCGTGGCTATTGACTCAGTTTTTATTTCGGAATATACCAATAGTGAAGGAGAAGGTTACAATTTGACTGGGGCGGAGGTAAAATACTTAAGTAAATACACGGTAGAAAATACACCTACCAATATGACGTCTCATTTTATCTCTACATTTATTTACCTGGATTCAATTATTACAGCCGGAGGTTGGGACGATTATGAAAGCAGTTTAGATCTGGGTATGGCACGCTATTCTACCGCAAATGCTATTGGGCGTATCAACTTTGGTGGAGGCAATTTTTTACTGCTTTGGACTACTGATTATGCTACTTATGAAGCTTGCCCGTATGGTTACGGAACTTGCGTATTTGGCACCTTTTTTATGGATGACGCGGCTTTGAACACTACCTTGTTGGGAGAAATTTCCGGTGGTGGGGATCCACCTATGTGGGGTGCAAAGTTGGTGACTTCAAAGATTACACAGGATGAAATTACTTTACATAGTCTAGATCAATGGGGCGAAGAAGATTATGAAACGCTGGAAGAAATTGTAGAAAAAGATGAGTTAACGTGTAAAATGACTATTGCTACTACGGGAATTCGCCTGGATGAAGAGATTAAAGAACAATAAGTTATTACCTCTTCCGCTGCTTTCTTTTCTCCTTTAACCAACCCGGCATTTCTTTTTGCTGCGGTGAAGATTTACCGGTCAACTTATCTAAAAGATCTTTGTTCCCGGTATTCAAAAGCTTATCTCGTACCCACTGCTTATTTTCCTTTTTGTACCAAAAGAAAAACCGGTGCTGATCTTTCTTCTCTTTCTTTGATTTGGGCACGAATGTCGGCCTAAGGGTATACGGATGAACCCCTGAGTAATAAATAACCGTTGCCACCGTCATTGGTGTCGGTGTAAAATCCTGCACTTGCTCCAGTTTAAAACCAAGATCTTTGGTTTCTGCGGCAAGATTTGCCATATCCTCTTCTTTGCATCCGGGGTGTGACGAAATAAAATAGGGAATCAATGGTTGATTTAAGCCATGCTTTTTCTGGATGCGATCATAGGCTTCCTTAAATTTATGAAAGTACTTAAAGGACGGCTTTCTCATAACACGCAAGGTATCATCTGCAGTATGCTCCGGGGCTACTTTTAATCTTCCCGAAACATGTCTGGTAATTACCTGCTCCATGTACTGGTCCGCATCTTCTTTTTTAAGCTGCTTGTTGTAATCATTGACCAACAAATCGTAACGAATGCCTGAACCGACAAAAGCTTTTTTCACTTTTGGGTGAGCATCTACTTTTTTATATAATTCGGTCATGGGCTGATGCGTGGTATCCAAATTTGAGCAGATTACCGGGTGAATACAGGAAGGGCTCACGCATTTCTCGCAGATGCTTTCATCAATCCCTTTCATTTTGTACATATTGGCAGATGGTCCTCCCAAATCAGATATGTACCCTTTAAAGTCAGGATCATTTACAACCTGATCCACCTCTTTCAAAATGGATTTTTCGGATCGGGATGCTATGAATTTACCCTGGTGTGCCGAAATGGTGCAAAAACTACATCCTCCAAAACAGCCGCGGTGCATATTGATAGAGAATTTGATCATCTCGTACGCCGGTATATCACCACGCTTATTGTATTTAGGATGTGGTAATCGGGTATAGGGTAAATCAAAAGAGGCATCAATCTCTTTTTCTGTCATGGTTTTAAAAGGTGGGTTGATCACCAACCTTTGGTTACCTATTTCCTGCGTGATTCTTCTTGCAATCAATTTATTCGATTCAACCTCAACAATTTTGAAGTTAGACGCAAATTTGATTTTGTCGTTGAGGCAATCCTCATGTGACGCCAGGCCAATATCTTCCCAGTTTTTATTTTTGGGGATGTCTTCATCAAGATCTTGTATAAAAGCCGTTTGCGGAGTGGTTTTTAACGATTCAAATGGCACGCCTTTTTTAAGAAGGGTCAATATTTCACGCAAAGGTTGCTCGCCCATTCCGTAAACCAGCAAGTCAGCTCCAGAATCTTTTAAAATACTCGGAAACAATTTGTCCTCCCAGTAATCATAATGTGTTACCCGGCGCAAGGAGGCTTCAATTCCACCCAAAACTACCGGAACATCCGGATAAAGTTCTTTCAGAATTTTTGTATAAACCGTCGTGGCATAATCCGGTCTGAACCCCGCCTCTCCTCCTGGAGTATATGAATCTGTTGATCGTTTTCTTTTAGAGGCCGTGTAGTGATTCACCATTGAATCCATACAACCAGAAGTGACACCAAAAAACAATCGGGGTTTTCCAAACTTTTTGAAATCTCTTAAATCATCCTGCCAGTTCGGCTGTGGAATGATTCCGACTTTGAGTCCTTCACTTTGAATAATTCGCCCAATAACTGCAGGGCCAAACGCTGGGTGATCCACATAGGCATCCCCTGAGACAAGTATGACATCCAACTCCTCCCATCCATGATATTTAAGCTCCTTCTTTGTAATTGGGAGCCAATCTGTTAATGGTCTTCTCTCCTCCATTTCTCTTGCAAAGATACAACAGTGAATCCACATGAGCATGATATCAGGCTAGGCTTCAATTATTTATTTCATGTTATCCGATCGGAAATAACGCACATCCCAGTAATTAGCTCTTTTGTCTAATCCTTTAGATTTTCTTGTGCTTTGGCTGAAGAATATCCTAACTTCGCGCTCTTTTTTCGATAGACTATGTTCAAACTCATCAGAAATCAACAGAAAAACTTCAAGAACGAGCTCTTTTCAGGGCTTACGGTAGCACTAGCTTTGGTTCCTGAAGCGGTAGCTTTTGCTTTTGTAGCGGGAGTGGAACCGTTGGTGGGTTTGTACGGCGCCTTTATGATGGGCTTAATTACTTCAATTTTTGGAGGCAGACCCGGCATGATCTCCGGAGCTACGGGTGCTATGGCCGTGGTAATGGTAGCACTCGTCAAAACTGGAAATGACAATGGCGGCTTTGGTTTGGAATATCTTTTCATCACCTTATTATTTGTAGGACTAATCCAAATACTCGCCGGGGTTTTGAAACTTGGGAAATTTGTTCGGTTAATTCCACACCCGGTAATGATGGGGTTTGTTAACGGATTGGCAATTGTTATTTTTCTTTCACAGCTGGGAATGTTTAAAGAAAAAGTTGTGGTGAACGGAGAAAAAGTTTCTCAATTTATTCAGGGGCAAGAACTGTTTATCATGCTGGCATTTGTGGCTTTGACCATGGGAATAATGTATTTTCTCCCAAAACTCACCAAAAAGATTCCAGCAGCATTAACCGCAATTTTAGTGGTGGCTTGTATTACAATCTTTGGCAATATTGATGTGAGCACAGTAGGCTCTTTTATTCAAAATGGGGGCGGCGAAGGTATTTCAGGAGGATTACCATCTCTGCAAGTGAGCACACTAATGGATGTGCCTCTGAATCTGGAGTTTTTCAAAACTATACTTCCGTATGCACTCATACTTGCTGCAATTGGATTGATTGAATCCCTTATGACACTAAATCTGATTGATGAGCTTACACAAACCCGCGGTAATGGTAACCGCGAATGTATTGCCCAAGGAAGCGCCAATGTCGTAAACGGACTTTTTGGAGGAATGGGAGGATGCGCCATGATCGGTCAATCCATCATTAATATCAACTCTGGTGGTAGAGGCCGAATGTCAGGAATAATTGCCGCGGTAACATTACTGATGTTTATCCTGTTTGGATCATCACTTATAGAACAAGTTCCTATATCCGCTCTTGTTGGGGTGATGTTTATGGTTGTGATTGGAACATTTGCGTGGTCAAGTTTCCGAATTATCAATAAGATTCCAGTCATGGACTCCTTTGTGTTGATTCTGGTGTCAGCCTTGACCGTGATTTTTGACCTGGCTATTGCTGTGCTCTGTGGAATTATAGTCTCTGCTCTGGTGTTTTCCTGGGAAAATGCAAAAAGAATTCGTGCAAGGAAACACTTCAAGGAAGATGGCACAAAAGTCTATGAAATCTGGGGTCCTTTGTTCTTCGGATCCGTTCAGGTATTCCTTTCAAAGTTCAATGTGGATGAAGATCCTGAAAAAATCGAGATTGACTTTATTGAATCCCGGGTATCTGATCATTCGGGTATAGAAGCCATATTTGGATTGGTACAACGCTATCAAAAAGCAGGCAAGACAATTGTTCTAAAGCACCTGAGTCCTGATTGCGTTCGCTTGCTCAAAAAAGCCAGTAAAACCTTTCATCCGATCATTGAGGAAGATGTAGACGATCCAAGATACTATGTCATGACAGATATGATCAATGAAGTAGTTTAAGCTAATTTTGGATAAAGGTCATCACTGGTCGGAATCCAACAAATGGACTTGGGCCGGTAAACTTTCGCTTACTTTCAATCCTAATATCATAACCTGGCGAGTGCCAATCTCCGCCAACTACTGTTTTTTCATCCGCAACCAATTCAGCCACATTGCCGCACATGTTGTAAAGGCCAAATTCATTTTCATAGTATGACTTTGAAGGAGCTGTGATATACGCGTTATCATCAATAGGATAACTAAACCGTAATGAATCTTCAACAACTTTTGGCCCTTCAGGTGTTAGGGTAATATTATAATCGCCAACTCTCCTGAAATTTGCCAGATAGTCACCCTTATCATTCCTCATTTCGGGTCCACCCCAGGAGTAAATGTACCGATTATTTCCACCTGACGCCGCATACATCCATTCTTTACGCGTTGGAAGCCGAAATGGATTAATCTGATCACCGTAAATGGTCTTGAGTTGTTCAGTCAGGTATTCACAATAGAGTTTTACACCTTCCGTTGAGACATTTACTACCGGATAATTCATGTAGGCAGGATGAGACAGGTAGTGATCCCTCATAGAAGTTAGATGTCCTCCTATATTGGTCCATGCCGAAGTGTCCGGAAGTGCTTTTTTATATGCGTCCGTTCGCCCTTCTTTCAATAAATGTTTTAGAAAAAACCCGTATTCACCATTTGTCACTTCATGATCCGACATCCAGAACGCAGCACAAGAATACTGTTGCCCTTCTCGTTCGATACTACCGGAAGGGACAAATACGTAACCGTCCAGTTTTTTAAGCTTTTTTTGTTTCTGCGTGAAAGAAAATGCTGCGAGAATAGCGCAGGCAAAAATTAATTTTTTCATTGGATTTGGTTTAATTTTTTTCTCAAGTTGATAACATAATCCCCAAACCCAGAAAAAGTTACATTAGAAATAATGTGCAATTTCCTTTAGGTCCTTCGGTTTGATTTGCGTGTATCCTTCTGGAAATTGTTTGGTGTAAATCAACTCGCCTGTAAGAATATTGATCAGTGATAATTCGGTATTCGTATTCACCGAATAGTACAACAGATAATGGGTTCGGAAGGTAGTGTTCAAGGCTTTAAAAAACTCTTCCTTCGCGTGCAATCTATGGGTAATATCATATTTCTTCACTTTTTCAATGTCCACAAAGTGTACTAGAAAATCTCTGTTCAAAATAAGTGTATTCCCCATTTGACTTCGGTGCTTTTCATTGATGACCTCAGCAATTTTCTCATTCAGATCGAGGTTAGTGTTGTGGAGTTTATTTTCTTTAATAATGTTGAGTCCTTTGTCGAAACATTGAACAATATAGCGGACGAAAAGATATTCTTCATCTTCTTCCAGGAGTTCATAAAACCCATTGAAATACATATATCCCAAGGTTTGATCAAACGGAACCTGTTTATCTTTTTTCCAGTGTTTGGCAGGTTGAAGTACCAATACGTGTTGATTTTTTCGGTCCATTACATGTTTCTTGGTCCGGGTTTTCGTAGTCACAAAAAGTGCCGTTGTTTCTTTGGGTGGATGTTTATACTGCTCTACATACGAATACTCGCTCAATGTCCAGTATTTATCCAATGCCTCAAGCATTGTGCTGTCAAAATCCGCATTCCCTGTTTTCATAAAACAGATTCCGTTTTTCTCCAGGTTTTTAAAAGCCAGGTCTTTGTATCCGTAATTAAACACCTGTCCGAATGAAGCTGTAAACATTAGTATGGTAAGAGCAGATAATATAAATCTCATAAAATTAATTTGTCAGCTATTCAACGAATGAAAATAACTCTTTTGCGTTATCGGCGAATAGTTTTACAGCAATAGCCAATAAAATTATGCCAAACACTTTTTGTAGGATGGCCATTCCACCAGCACCCAACAATTTTTCTATACGTTTTGTCATTCGCAGAACAAAATATACGATTATTATATTTAAGAAAACCGCAATGGCAATATTGATCGGTTCGTATTCAACTCTTAAAGAGATTAATGTGGTCATTGTTCCGGCACCCGCTATTAATGGAAAGGCCAAAGGAACAATTGATGCCACCTTGTAGCTTGTTTTATCTTCTTTGAAAAATTCAACATTAAAGATCATTTCAAAAGCAAGCGCAAATAAAATCAATGAACCCGCCACTGCGAACGCTTTAATGTTTACTCCCAGAACGCTGAGTAGCATTTCACCGGCAAATAAGAACACCAGCATAATACAAAGTGCCACCAATGAAGCTTTAAGCGACTGAATGTCCCCTGTCTTTTTTTTAATTTTAATAATTACCGGAATATTCCCAATTACATCAATAACGGCGAACAATATCATAAACGCCTTGCCGGTCTGTACCCAATCAAATCCCATATAACTTATTTATTTCTCGCTCAATAACACCTGCGAAGTGTTTGTGTTCAAGTGCAAGTACTTTTTTTTGAACATCTTCTGCTGTATCACTGGCGTCAATTTTACATTTGAACTGTTCTATTATATCTCCTTCGTCGTAATTTTCATTTACATAATGTATCGTTGGACCCGATACTGATTCACCTGCTTGAACCACGGCGTTGTGCACATGCATTCCATACATTCCTTTTCCTCCAAATTTTGGCAGAAGTGCAGGGTGGATGTTCACAATTCGGTTGGGGTATGCTTTTATTAGGTCACTGCTGATTTTCTTTAAATATCCTGCTAATACAATGAAGTCTATTTTCTTTCCCCGGAGGACCTCCAATAATCTGCCATTTTCTGCCTCTTGTTTGGTGTGGATGTAGGTATCAATTTTATGATTTAATGCGTGTTGCAATACACCTGCATTTTTGTTGTTTGATACAACAAGTGAAACCTCACCTGAAGGCACCTTACTAAAGTGATGGATGATCTCCAGGGCGTTGCTTCCTCCACCTGAGGCGAATATTGCTATTTTGACTGTTTTTGTCATTCTTTTAAACCGTTCATCAAATGGTGGTGCAAAGGTATAGTTAATCCCCGGGAGGAAAACAAAATAAATACTACATTTAGTGTAAAATTAACATACTGTATGTCTTCCGTTAAACACCCGTTTATTCCTTATAATGTTCCTTCCTATTCAACAGAAGAAACTATAAAAAAATCCAGGGAATTTTATGAATTCATGAACAAACGCAGATCCGTTCGTGAATATTCGGACAAAGATATTCCGCAAGAAGTAATTGAAAACCTTGTAAAAACAGCTGGAACGGCGCCATCAGGTGCAAATAAACAACCCTGGACCTTTTGTATTATTCGCAACAGCGAGTTAAAACATAAGGTCAGAAAGCTTGCAGAGGAAGAGGAAGAAAAAAATTATGAAGGTCGGATGAGCGAACGTTGGATAAAGGATCTTGAGCCATTGGGCACTGATCCTATAAAAGAATTTATTGACGTTGCTCCGTGGGTAATTATTGTACTAAAGCGTTCGTATGATTTTGATGAGAATGGTGAGAAGACACAAAATTATTATGTTAATGAGTCGGTGGGTATAGCCGCCGGATTGTTAATTACTGCTATACACAATGCAGGACTGGTGACGCTTACACACACACCAAGTCCAATGAACTTTATTGCAAAAGCCTTAAAACGGCCAGAAAATGAAAAGCCCTATTTATTACTACCGGTAGGATACCCTGCTGAAGATTGCACTGTTCCTGACCTACAACGCAAGTCATTTAAGGACATTGCAATTATTTATGAGTAAATTTTGATTTATTGCTTTTAAGTATTTTCTTTGCACACTGAATTAAACCTTAAAACAGATTATTATGTCTGATGTAAAATCAAGAGTAATGTCTATTATCGTAGACAAATTAGGAGTAGCTGAAGATGAAGTAACTGCGGAAGCAAGCTTCACAAATGACCTTGGGGCGGATTCTTTGGATACGGTTGAATTGATTATGGAGTTCGAAAAAGAATTCAACATTGCAATTCCTGACGACCAAGCGGAAAAGATCCAAACTGTTGGTGATGCTATTGCCTACATTGAAGGTAACGCAAAGTAAGGAGTTACTATTCCGAAAAAAATTGTTTTAAATTGTTTTAACGTCAATTCATGGAGTTAAAAAGAGTTGTTATAACGGGCTTAGGAGCCATAACGCCAATTGGAAACACTATTGATGAGTATTGGGATTCATTAAAAAATGGTGTTTCAGGTAGTGCGACTATCCAGTCATTTGACGCTTCTAAATTTAAAACGCAATTTGCTTGCGAATTAAAGAACTTCAATGTTCAAGATCATCTTGATCGTAAGGAAGCAAGAAAATTAGATCAATTTTCTCAGTATGCCATGGTTTCCTCTGCGGAGGCTATGGCAGATTCTGGGATCGATCTGGAAAAAATCGACCTCGACCGTGCAGGGGTCGTGTGGGGATCCGGGATTGGTGGTTTAAAGACCTTTCAGGAGGAATCTAAAAACTTCAATGACGGAGATGGAACCCCACGATTTAATCCATTCTTTATCCCTAAAATGATTGTAGATATTGCCGCGGGGCATATCTCTATCAAATATGGATTCAGAGGGCCTAATTATGTAACTGTTTCGGCATGTGCATCTTCCAATAATGCAATGATTGATGCTTTCAACCTGATTCGTTTAGGAAAAGCAAATATTATTATCAGTGGAGGATCAGAAGCATGTGTTAACGAATCAGGAATTGGTGGATTCAATGCCCTGAAGGCACTTTCTACACGAAATGATGACCCTAAAACGGCTTCAAGACCATTTGACAATGATCGGGAAGGTTTTGTTTTAGGAGAAGGGTCTGGTGCGCTTGTTATAGAGGAACTAGAACACGCTAAAGCAAGAGGCGCTAAGATTTATTGTGAAATTGTAGGAAGTGGTTTGTCAGCTGATGCTTATCACATTACTGCGCCTCACCCGGATGGGCTTGGTGCAAAAGCTGTGATGAAACAGGCGCTTGACGAAGCTGGAATTGAGCCAAAAGATATTGATTATATCAACGTGCACGGAACATCTACCCCTTTAGGAGATATTGCGGAGACCATTGCAATCAAAGAAGTTTTCGGCGAGCACGCGTATGATCTCAACATCTCATCCACTAAATCAATGACGGGCCACTTACTAGGTGCTGCTGGTGCCATTGAAGCTATTGCTTGTATTAAAGCAATTGAAAACAATGTTG
Organism: Crocinitomicaceae bacterium; assembly: GCA_014762645.1. Classification (GTDB taxonomy): domain Bacteria; phylum Bacteroidota; class Bacteroidia; order Flavobacteriales_D; family Crocinitomicaceae; genus Paracrocinitomix. Next base: position 19,660 of record JABURP010000120.1, on the reverse strand, counting down.
TGCCACCGACTATAAATCATTTTACTGATGACCCTGAAATTGATAACAAACTGAACTTTACGTTCAACAAAGCACAAGAGCGCAACGTGACTTATGCTTTGTCGAACACATTCGGTTTCGGAGGACACAACACGTCCGTCATTTTCAAGGCATACAACGATTAATATATATTGTTACGTTTATTCTTTTCAAAGAAGAGAAGTAAAAGTGACCTGGAGTTAGTTTCTTTTTTGATAAAGAAATTTGGTTACAGACCAAAAAAACTCGAGCTGTTTAAACGCGCATTAACACATAAATCGTACAGCAATACGAAAGATGATGTGCAAAGTAACGAACGGCTAGAGTATTTGGGCGATACTGTTATTGACCTAATCGTAGCCGAATATCTGTTCGATAAATTCCCCGATAAAGACGAAGGATTTCTCACAAAAGTTAAAGCAAAACTGGTCAACCGAAAAATGCTGTCTATGATCGGTGGAGAGCTGGGATTGGCAAAATACATTAAGTATAAAACCGGTAGATCAATCCGAATTGCCACTATTGAAGGTAATGCGCTTGAAGCACTGGTGGGAGCGATCTATCTTGACTCTGACTACGAAACCGCACGAAATTTATTTAATTCCAGAATAATTCGAAACTACATTAACCTCAGTGAAGTACTTGAACAAGAAATTGATTTTAAAAGTGCGTTACTAATTTGGGGACAGAAGAACAAGCACACGGTCGAGTTTAAAATTACTGAAGAGGCCTCTAAACAAAACGATTACCAGTACACAGCCTGTGTGGTCATTAATGACCAGGAGTGGGGAATGGGTAAAGGTCAATCTAAAAAAGAAGCTGAGCAGCATGCATCTAATGAGACGCTTGGCTTACTTGGCCTCCAATAATTTTCGTTCCAATTATTTATGCTCTTGAATTTTTATTTGAGTTGAGGGATGTTCACGACTCGTACTTTTATTTGGGTCATTTGGGGACAAATTAGTAATATAAACTGTTCGTGACTCTCCTGCTGAGTAGTGTACACTCGAAACAATTTCACCTGACCCATCTGCTGTTTCTAATTCGGATAGCTGTATATACTGAACCATTTCGCATCCTTCAGCATCTGTTACCACCAGTCGGTGAATTCCAACACTTAGGTCATTAAGGGTAACTGATGTTACTGGAGAATCATTCAATGTGTAGCTATAGGGTGAGTTTTTCCCTTGTACCGTTGTTGTGAGGTCAACTTCATTGATATCAACATTTTCCTTTTCCACCAAAACTGACTTATTTGGGTCATCTACATATACTGTACGGAAAGACACGTCTCCATTAGCATCTGTTACTTCAATAAAATAAGTTCCGGCGGCTAAATTATATGCTGTCCTTTCATATTGATTTGGGAACGTATTCCAACTATATGTATATGGAGCCTCACCTCCTTTGGCTTCTATGGTGGCAGATCCATTACTTTGACCGTTGCAGGTAGGTAGGACAATTTCAACTATTTCTATCACAATATTATCTCCCGCCAGTGATATGGTAGATGAAGCAATAAACAGAAAGATAAGTGAGAAGGCTTTACTAGACATGAGGTTAATTTTTTACTTATCTAACCAATGGGGGCCTACTCTTATGATTTAATACGAATTAGTAATAGAGGTCCACCGTGATTGGATAATAGGTTCAACCTATAATTTATGCATTTTCATCTTAACCGGTCAAGTGCTTTTCGACCTTACAATAATGAAATCCATGCTTAGCAAACCTCTAAACTCCTATAAGCACTACTTTTTCAATATGTTATGCGCGCATATTAAGTAGCGCTCTCCTTTTCGACTAACCTTGTGTTTTTGTAGACTAACTTTTGATCTTTCGTAAGCGAAGTGCCCTATTAAGATGTTTGTGCCACCAGGTGTAATATATCGGTAAAAGGGGATGAAGATGCACTCGGATCATACTTACCATACCTGATTTCAGCTAATTCCATTGCCGCCTCGGTATTTGCACCTGCTTTTAACAACATTTCGGCAATATCATAATGGTTTTGTAAGTCCTCGTCATTTAAAAGGGCGTCAGAAATATAAAAAATCACGGACTTCAATGGTGTGGAAGGTTGTATATCCGGGTTATTGAATACACCGTCATCATAGTAATTAGCGTCTGCCCCTGTTTCCAAAAGTTCTTTAACTCTTTCAACATTTCGCTCAGATATAGCGAGCATTAGTTCTTTGTTGAGATTCATGTGCTAAAATAAAAAGCCCCTTTCTCCTTAAAAAGAGAAGCGGGCTTAAATGTTATTGAGGTAATTGTAATTTATAATCCGAATGCTTCTTTCACCTTGTCTACGTAATCCAGTTTTTCCCAGGTAAATGTCTCCACTTCTACAGTTCTGGATTGTCCGGCATTTTGAAACGTCACTGATTTTATTTCTGGCGTTCTTCCCATGTGACCATACGCCGCAGTTTCAGAATAAATTGGAGCTCTAAGCTTTAACCTTTTCTCAATTGCAGCCGGTCGCATATCAAAGATCTCTGATACTTTAGCGGCAATCTCTCCGTCTGTCATATCTACCTTAGATGTTCCGTAAGTATCTACAAAAATTCCCATAGGTTCAACAACACCGATAGCGTAGGAAACCTGTACTAAAATTTCATCTGCAACACCTGCAGCCACAAGATTTTTAGCAATGTGTCTGGTTGCATACGCCGCTGACCTGTCAACTTTTGAAGGATCTTTACCAGAGAATGCACCACCACCATGCGCACCTTTTCCGCCGTAAGTATCCACAATAATTTTTCTACCTGTTAAACCTGCATCACCATGAGGACCTCCAATTACGAATTTCCCAGTAGGGTTAATGTGATACTTAATTTGGTCATTAAACAATTTCTGAATATCGGGGCTTAGGGCTTTCTTAACGCGTGGAATCAGAATGTTGATAATATCCGATTTGATCCGGGCCAACATTTCTTCATCATTCTCAGAGAAATCGTCATGTTGAGTTGAAACGACAATCGCCTCAATTCTTTGTGGTACGTTATCATCCGAATATTCAATGGTTACCTGCGCTTTAGCATCTGGTCGTAAGTAGGGAATCTCCTTGTTTTCTCTTCTCAGTTTGGCCAACTCTATCAAAATTCTGTGAGAAAGATCAAGTGCCATTGGCATGAAGTTGTTCGTTTCTTTGGTAGCATAACCAAACATCATTCCCTGGTCTCCTGCACCTTGCTGCATAGGGTCTTCCCTATCCACACCTCGGTTAATATCATCTGATTGCTCATGAATGGCAGATATTACCGCACATGACTTAGAATCGAACTGATATTCCGATTTAGTGTATCCAATTTTCTGTATGGTATCCCTGGCAATTTGCTGTACATCCAAATAAGTATTGGACTTTACTTCTCCTGCAAGTGTAACCAAACCAGTTGTTACCAGTGTTTCACATGCCACTTTTGAATTCGGGTCAAAAGCCATGAAGTGATCAATAAGGGCATCTGAAATTTGATCAGCGATCTTGTCCGGGTGTCCTTCAGAGACTGACTCTGATGTAAATAGGTAAGACATAATGTATTCTTTTCAAAATGATAGAGGCGCAAAAATAACCAATTTACGCAATACAAAATGCCCTCTCCACTAATTATTGGATCAAACCTGATTTATAGGCAAAACGAATAAGGCCAGCCACATTACAAATATCCAGTTTCTTCATCAAATTCGTTCGGTGGGTATCTACCGTTCTGTGACTAATAAATAGATGGTCTCCTATTTCTTTATTGGTTAGCCCTTCTGCAACGAGTTTCAGAATTTCAATTTCTCTTTCAGTCAGACTGGCCAAGGTTGCCACATCTGCACTGTTGCTGTTGGTAGTTTTGCTTTTGTTCAGTAATGAATCGGTGACGTCCTGAGAAAAATACGGTTGATCTTCCAGGACAGTTTGAATTGCACTGAGAACATCTTCCTTGGATGAGTTTTTCAAAAGGTATCCGTCTATCCCTCTTTCTACCAATTTTTTTATCAGCTCTTTCTCTTGATGCATGGAAATAATAATCACCTTTATTTGTGAGTGGGTTCGTTTAATTTCCTCGGAGGCCTGAATACCACTTACCTCCGGCATTTCTATGTCCATTAAAATAACGTCCGGCTGAAGAATTTCTGCTAAGCGAATAGCTTCATTTCCATTATTCGCCTCGCCCACCACTTTATAATCGGGTTCCATTTCAATAAAACCGCGTAAACCATCTATAATAAGTTGATGATCATCAACTAACAGGATCCTTTTTTGACTCATGTAGCAATCTGTAATTCAAATATATTCAAATTCAGAAATCCAGAACATGAGATAAATCAACTGTATTGATGGAGAGGTTTTCAGAAGTTATTCTATAAAGACTTTGTGGCTGTATTCCTTCCCTAGATAACTCATCATGATAACATGAACGCCAGGTGTAATTTTTGCGGTGTTAATATTGTGGCTAAGTACGCCTGCAGGTATGACAAAGGAATAGGTTTCTCTTCCTAAAATGTCATAAACAGCAATTTGAATAGGTGTAGTTGGGATTTCGTTTAGTGAAAGGATGAGTTCATTATTTGCGGTATTTGTAAAAACGGAGAAGATATTCTCTGTTTGTTCTTGAATGGTAGCCGCCTGACCCGAAGAACATCCCACAGTATCCATAATCATATAATCAATCTTCATCAAGTTTTCGCCGTCTGCAAATAGATATAAACTATCTGAATAGCCAGTAGCGGTAAAAGTAGTGTCAAAAAACTGCCAATCGCCTGCGTTGGTAACAAATGGCGTATTAATCGTGTCCGTATCAAACATAAACTGCATTCGTCCGGGACCATTGTCAAAGTTGTCGTCAACATCTAACCAAGCGCTCAAGCAATATGTTTTGCCAGTTTCAATAGGGTAAGTTAGCGCACACCTTCCTCCTTCTGAAAATTGCGGGCCGTAAAATACACAATAGGCATTTCCAGAATAGGGTGGATGTCCGTCTCTTGAAATAGCCGGACTGCCGTAGACGATTCTGTCAGGTGTTGCAATAGGAGCCCATTCGTTTGGTGAGCCATTGCTATTCCATCCGGTAAATGGGTCTGAAGAATCCACGGGCCCAATTTCCCAGTCCGGGTTGGGAATCATATTTTGTGCTATCGATAACTGTGTAAGCAAACTAACTAGCAAGAGAAGACTAAACTTTTTCATAAATCCATTTGTTGGAGATAAACGCGTCAGCGACAAAAAAGGTTTGTGACTCAGCGGTTTATGCCTTAGGCAGTTTGAGAAAGATCGACTCTTATTGTCGCTATTGTTCCGCTTTGAGTGCTTGCTTCATAATTCACCTCACCGTTAATGGTGTTCAATCTGGATTTAATATTCAGCAGTCCGTGTCCGTCAGTATCATCCTGTTCAAAACCGGAACCATTGTCTTCGACAATTAGAATTAGTTGTTCTTTATTCATAAACAACTGTACGGACACCGTTGATGCGCCAGAATGCTTGATCACATTATTGATGAGCTCCTGAGCTATGCGGTACAAACTTATCTCAATTCGATCTGTAAATCGGTCATTGATGTTGAAGTGTTCAAATTCATGGCTCAATTTTGTGTGTTTTAGCGATTTCGTCAGCATTTCATCAATGGCAGGCACAAGACCAAACTCTTTTAGGACTTTCGGCATCATTTGATGGGAGATTTCCCGAACCTCCTGGGCTGTTTCGTCCAGCACCCCGGAAAGTTCTTCTAATCTTTCCGACTCTTTAATAGATTTCTGTTTTAACTCAATGGAAAGATTCTCCCATGCGAGTTTTAATCCACTCATCTGTTGCCCAACGCCATCATGAAGGTCTTTGGCAATTCGTTGCCTTTCTTCCTCGGTAGCATCAAAAACTGCCTCAAGTCCTTTTTGTTTTTCGTCCAGCACAGCCTTGTTTTTCTCTTCCTGTGCGATTTTCATTTTACGTTGATAGAGAAATAACCCCAGTAAGATCAAAATAAAGGTGATGCCGGTTATTACAATAATCCAGTTGTTCCTGTTTGCTACTTTGAGTTCTGCTTCTGCTCTTAGCTGTTTTTCTTCCGCTTTTTCGCGAGCCAGGCGCTCATTCTCTCTGTCTTTTTTCTCTGTTTCATATACGGTTTGTAGTTCCAGCACCTGTTGATTCAGATTCTCCTCGTATTGTGATTTTTCTATGCTAAAAAACAAACTATAATAGTGGTAAACACTATCGGCGTTGTTGAGCTTTAAGTGCAATTTGGCTAGTTTTTCATAGGCCCCTTTCTCCTTATTGCGAAAGCCACTTTCAATACTCTTGTTAAGACCAGTGTGTAAATACCGAAGTGCCGAATTGTACTGCCCTTTTTCAGTTGCAATTTCACCCAGCAATATTGAGGATGAGCAAATTCCTCTTCCGTCATTCAGTCGTTTACGAATCTCATAGGCTTCAGTAATCACCTCTTCTGCTTTGTTTATTTCCCCCTGCCCAATATAGAGTGTTCCTAAATTGTTGAGCGTTACGGCAAGGTCATTATCAAATTCATGTTTTCGATAAACTTTAATCGCTTCTTTGTAGTGGTATATTGCCTGGGTAGTATCTCCCATGTTCATTTTTAAGTTGGCCAGATTTGAGTGGCTCCCTGCAACACCATAAAAGTCATCTATTGACAACCGGATTTGTAGTGCCTGATTATGGATTTCATTTGCTTTCTCGTAATTTTTTAGTTTAAAATGGACATTTCCAATATTGTTCAGACAAAACCCCATGTTTCGTTTGTTGCCAACGGACTCATAATATTCCAACGCTGCCATGTGATTGACCATAGCTTCTTCGAGCTTTACGAGGTGCTCGTAAATTATACCAAGCTTATTGTGGATGGCGGCCAGACCAGGTCCGTCGTTTAATTCATCACGAATTGTTTTTGCTTCCTCAAGTAATACAACTGCGGTGTCTAAGCTTCCTTTATCAATATAGATGATCGAAAGATCGTTTAAGGCATTTCCCAGTCCGCGTTTAAAATCTGATTTTCTGGCCAGATTAACCGCCTGGTGTCCACTCTTCAAGGCTTTTTTCTGGTCCACTATCCGATATTCCCAGCAAAGTTCTGAGTAAACAAGAACCCTGGATGTATCCGGTATGTTGGTTGCGAGCAATTGTTCAAGACTATCGATCTTCTCACCAGCAAAAGAATTATGTGATGCAGAAAAGAATAACGTCAATAATAGGAGTAAGCAAAATCGCATATGGCGAATTTAGAAATCTTAACGAATTTGCATATTATCAATTAGTCTTACCTCTCCACAATAAGCAGCAATGCAACAATGTGCACCAGGTTCCAGGCTCTGTAATGGTTTCAATGTATTCGGATCCACAATTTCCATATATTCCAGCTTTAGACTGCCTTTATCAAAATATGCTTTCATGTGTCTGAGGATGTCCGCTGTGTTGTCGTACTCCTTTGCCAGGCTTTTTCCAAAAAGGAGCGTATTGTAGATTATTAAAGCGTCTTCCTTTTGTTCTTTTGACAGCAGTTGGTTTCTGGAACTAAGTGCAAGCCCCTCTGGTGAACGAACGATATTTACCGGCACAATTTCCACATCTATCTGTCTGACACGTACTAAATGCTTAATAATAGCAACTTGTTGAAAGTCTTTTAATCCAAAAAAGGCTTTGTTTGGCTGTACAATATCAAAAAGTCGTTCAACAACCATGGCTACCCCAACAAAGTGATCGTCCCGGTATTTTCCCTCCATGACCTTATCAAGACCTGAAAAATCAATTTTATACGAATTAATTCCGTCCGGATATACCTCTTTTTCATGTGGTAAAAACAGGATGTCACAATTACTTTTTTCTAACTTTTCAATATCAGCACTAATGGTCCGCGGATATTTTTTAAGATCTTCCGGATCGTTGAATTGAGTGGGGTTCACAAAAATGCTAACTATCACTATGTCTGACTCTTGTGACGCTTTTTCTATTAATTGAAGGTGGCCATTATGAAGTGCTCCCATGGTTGGAACGAAGCCGATAACTCCCTTAGGATTGGCATTTTTTTTATGGTTAATGGCTTTTTTGAGCTGTTGAATATGCTCTGCAACGATCATTTTATGAGGTTCAAAATTGGTTGAAGCAACCGACAAATCTATACTTTAGCGTTGAATATTCGCCATTTTTTTCGTAATTTTGTAAACAATATTCAGTTAATACACTTTATGGAAAAGAAAAGAGTTCTATTTATCTCTCAAGAAATCGCTCCATTTTTACCAGCATCAGACATAGCAAGTACAACACGTAAATTACCGCAGGGGATTCAGGAAGCAGGAAAAGAAATCAGGGCTTTCATGCCTCGTTTCGGTTGCATCAATGAAAGAAGACACCAACTGCACGAAGTAATTCGTTTGTCCGGTATGAATCTGATCATAAACGACGTTGATCATCCACTGATCATTAAAGTTGCTTCGGTACCTCAGGCGAAAATTCAAGTTTACTTCATTGATAACGAAGATTTTTTCAAGAGGAAAGCAACACTTACAAACGAAAAAGGTGAGCCGTTTGAAGATAATGACGAACGTTCTATGTTCTTTGGTAGAGGAGTTTTAGAAACTGTTAAAAAATTAGGTTGGAAACCTGACATCATTCACTGTCATGGTTGGATGACCGCTTTAACGCCGCTTTACATTAAAAAATTGTATCAGAACGACCCTCATTTTGAAGATACTAAAGTCATCTACTCAGTATATGATAATGGATTTAACAAAAATTGGGATTCAAACTTCTACAATAAACTTAAATTTGACGGTTTTGATGAAGGGGACATTGAAATGTTGAAAGACGTAGACTTTGTTACTCTTAACAAAATGGCCGTAAATGTTGCCGACGGAGTTATTCAGGGGTCTGAAAGCATTGATGAGGATATCTTCTCAGAAATTCAGACAACCGGCACGCCTTTCCTGGAATACTATTCTGAGGAATCTTGCGTTAAACCTGTTGACGAGTTTTATGACCAGATCATAGAAGAATTAGTAGAGAATTAATGACAAACAACAAAATTTCAATAATAAGTAAGCGGAGAGTTGTTCAACTTTCCGCTACTTTTTTTATATCGCTTTTCGTTTTGTGGTCTTGCCGTAAAGAAGAAACAGACGTTGGGCAATCATTGCAAGGAGAAGGATTGGATGTGACGACAATCGATACGTTTTCACTCATCACCTATACGGATGAACTTACTCCAATGCCAAGTGATGAAACCGCCATCAATTTGTTAGGATATTATAGAGATCCGGTTTTTGGAAGCGTAGATTGTGGAATCGTTACACAAGTTAGGTTGTCTTCTTCAAACCCTTCCTTTTCAGCAAGTCCGGGTGATGTTATTGTAGATTCTGTGGTTATGTCACTGGCCTATACAGGCATAAAGTGGTATGGCAACCTTGATGACATAACTGTAGAAGCTTATGAAATCACAGATGACCTGATCCGTGAAGACCAGCAATACCATACCTCAACGACACCCAATTATATCGCCACAAACCTTGTTCCGATAGGAGAAGAAGTTATTTCTCCAGACGTAGTGTCAGATGTTCCACTGGCAAATGGAGATACGCTTGCAGCACATCTGCGGATTAGATTAGATTCTACATTATTAGGAGACAAACTTGTTTCTATTAATGAAGCTGGCAATATGGCGACGGATGAATTATTTGTGAATGCATTTAAAGGAATCTATCTGAAGGTTAACGGCTCAGGATTAGCTGTTGGACAGGGAGGTGTGCTTTACTTTGCACTGGAGAGTTCATTGTCTAAGTTGACACTTTATTTTCATGAAGTAAGTGACCCAACTCTGAAAGAATACGATTTCCCTATAAATAGTTCAGCAGCCAGATATAACAAGATTGACTTTGGCCGAGCTGGTACAGATGTTGAAGCGGTTTTAACGGATTCTACTCAGGGGCAGGATCAATTTTATACACAGGCAGGAAGTGCCTGGGCAATTGTACACATCCCGCATATAATGGACCTCAACAAAGATTCACTTGGGGACGAAAACAAAAAGATTATCAATAAAGCTGAACTCGTATTACCCGTGCAGGATTTTGAGCAAGATGGGTTTGATCCTTCTACGCGATTGTTTATTGCTCGCGTTATAAATGACAGTATCTCAGATTTCACCCGAGATTATCAGTCAATAAACGCGTTGCCTATTTACGATCAAGCTAACAAAGAATTCCGATTTATTATGACATTGGAAATACAGGGCATCTTAAACGGTACCGTGGCAAATAATGGCTTCAGAATTTATACGACCAGTTTCTTTGCATCATCTATAGAAAGAACTATTTTTAATGGGCCGGAAAGCACGCTTAAAGACAAAGCCAGGCTTGAGGTCACGTATACAGACTACTAAAACTCAGCATTATGTGTGGAATTGTTGGATACATAGGAGACAAGAAAGCATATCCAATTCTCATAAAAGGATTAAGCAGATTGGAGTATCGCGGTTATGATAGTGCTGGAGTTGCGCTCATCCAGGACGGTAAAATTTTAAATGTATATAAGCGCCAGGGGAAAGTACAGGATTTAGTAGATTTTGCTAATGATTTTTCTACAGAAGGTACCGTGGGGATCGGGCACACCAGGTGGGCAACACATGGAGAGCCCAATGATGTCAATGCACATCCACATTTTAGTGGAGATGAAAACATTGTATTGGTTCACAACGGAATTATAGAAAACTACGAGATCATCAAAAAGGAGCTCACAAAAAGGGGCCATGAATTCAAAACTGAAACTGATACAGAAGTTCTTGTTCACTTAATTGAAGAGATTAAGGAAAACAGCCAGGTTTCAATAGAAGAAGCTGTTCGAATGGCTTTAAAAGAAGTACATGGTGCTTATGCCATAGTATTGATCTCTAAAGATTCGCCGGATAAGATTATAGCGGCACGAAAAAGTTCACCACTGGTGATTGGTTTAGGTGAAGACGAGTACTACGTAGCCTCAGATGCAACACCAATTGTAGAATACACTAAGAATGTGGTGTATTTGGAAGATGAACAGATTGCTATTGTTGATCGAAAAAACGGATTGCGTATTATTAGCATTGGAAATACTGAAGTATCTCCGTACGTTCAGGAACTTGAAATGCAATTAGAAGAGCTTGAAAAAGGAGGATATGACCATTTCATGCTCAAAGAAATTTACGAGCAGCCTCGTGCGATACACGATTCCTTCCGTGGGCGTTTGAATGCGGCAGAAAGCTGGATTGCGCTGGGGGGTATTCGAGACTATGAAAATCAAATAGCCAATGCTGACCGAATAGTAATTATTGCTTGCGGAACTTCGTGGCATGCCGGCTTAGTAGGTGAATATCTAATTGAAGATCTTGCACGAATTCCAGTAGAGGTAGAATATGCCTCGGAATTCAGGTACAGAAATCCAATAATACGGCCTAATGATGTAGTGATTGCCATTTCACAATCCGGAGAAACGGCTGATACGTTAGCTGCACTTAAAATGGCGAAGGAAGAGGGCGCAACCCTACTTGGTATAGTAAACGTTGTAGGATCATCTATTTCACGTGTCACAGATGCAGGTTCTTATACACATGCGGGACCTGAAATAGGAGTAGCATCTACTAAAGCTTTTACCACACAGGTTACTATCCTGGCTATGATGGCAATGTTACTGGCCAAGAAACGCGGCACTATTAATCAAACCCGTTTTCAGAACCTTCTCAATGAAATGGAAGCGATCCCTGAAAAAATTGAATATCTGCTCACCAGTAATGATTATATCAAAGGAATCGCGGACAACTATAAAGATGCAGCAAATGCACTTTTCCTTGGAAGAGGAAGCTGTTTCCCGATTGCATTAGAAGGCGCGCTTAAACTCAAAGAAATCTCCTATATCCATGCGGAGGGTTATCCGGCGGCAGAAATGAAGCACGGTCCTATTGCATTGATTGATGAAAACATGCCAGTATTTGTAATTGCCACACAAGGGCCTAATTACGAAAAAGTGGTGAGCAATATTCAGGAAGTGAAAGCCAGAAAAGGTAAAATCATTGCTATTGTCACTAAGGGGGATACCATTGTTAAAGATATTGCCGACCACTACATTGAAATACCGGAGACGGACGAGTTACTGGTTCCAATTTTAGCAACAGTTCCATTCCAGTTGATATCGTATCATATTGCTGTTATGCGCGGATGTAATGTCGATCAACCGAGAAATCTTGCTAAGTCAGTAACGGTTGAATAAACCTATTTTTTCATAGACGAATATAATTCTCTGTCAATTTAGGTGCTGTTTTTCGTCTATATCTGTAAACCACTGCCTTTCTGTCACATATATTGCAGAGGCCCGGTTGTTGATTAACTGAAAACATGCTACAGAAGAAGATCACCCGAATATCCTTTGCTATTTCTTTGACTATAGTTGCCCTGATGTGGGTGGTGTTTTTCTTTGATTATGCTTTTGAACTACATCTATACAGGTACGGCTTGTACCCTGGTAAAATTGAGGGGTTAGTGGGTATATTTACTTCTCCGTTTATTCACAGCACCAAAGACTTTTCGCATATTATAAACAATTCAATACCCACCTTTGTGTTGAGTTGGATGTTGTTTTATCATTACCGAACTATAGCCTTACGTGCTTTCGTTTTCATTTATCTTTTTACGGGAGTCACTATGTGGTTTTTAGCACGAGAATCTTATCACGTTGGAATGAGTGGCGTTATTTACGGACTCACTTCATTTCTTGTTTTTAGTGGATTTATTAGAAAGAACATGAGGGTGGCGGCCATTTCGTTGGTGGTTATTTTTCTGTATGGAAGTATGGTTTGGGGAATATTCCCCAATCAACCCGGAGTATCGTGGGAGGCGCATGCCTTTGGCCTTATTGGTGGTATAACCGTGGCATTTATCCTTAGAAAAAAAGGGCCTCAGCCTAAAAAGCTTCAGTACGAAATTGAAGAAGAGATGGGCATTGAACCTGTAGGTGAGTACTGGAAGGATCAACCTAAGGCACATGCCGATCACGAACCGAGAATTATCGTAAACTACACCATTGTTCCAAAAAAGGTTGAAGTTGAAAAAAAGGGCGACACATCAAATAAAAAAGATCAAAAGGACAACGGCAATACTTCAGAAACTAACTAAAACTGATTGAAATCTTGCTTTTCTACGTTGCTTTCAACATTTTCTTCCGTTGAGTCGTTGATACCATCACCGTCCTCATCTACTTTTCTGCTAGGCAACTGGGAAAGCAAAACATCCGCAACTTTTTCTCCCCTGTATCTTATCAAGGCCCATGTCATTACAAGACTTGAAATTAAGATTACAAACAATAAAATTCCAGGATCAAAATCCTTGATCACATACTCATCATGAGCGCTAATGACAAAGAATAATAAAATAGTAATTAACCCTCTTGGCGCCAGATATAACTGAGGTACAATATCCCTTCTTTCTACCAGTTTTAACACAAGGAAGCGAACAATATAAAGTGCTGCTATAATTCCCGCACTAACTAATGCAACAGTTAAATTAAATATCCCCTCCAGCGTTATGAACATTCCAAATATGACAAAGAAAAAAGTACGGATAACAAATGCAGACTCAAGCGTTAATATGTGAAAATCGTGTAGAACAGGTTGTACTTTTTCTTCATTAATCAAGTTTCTCAAACGTTTCCCCCTAAAGAAAACGCTTGCATTATTCAGCACCAGCCCAAATGCCAGTATGATTAAAAGTGAAGACAAGTGAAGCTTCTTCCCTAACGCGTACATCAACATGAGGATAGCAATCACCAAAAACAGCTTAACCTGGGAAGTTAGCCGTTGAAATATATACACAAGAAGATACGCAAGTACTATTGAAACCACAATCGTTACAAGAATACTTAACCCAATACTCAGAGCAATCTCTTTTCCTCCTTGTCCATCCTCTACTCCAATGAGAAAATAAAACACCATAATTCCCAATATGTCTGAGAAGGTGCTTTCGTATACCATAAATTCTTTCTTTTTGCCGGTCAATCCGCCAACAGAAGGAATAATAATGGCCGAACTCATAATGGATAGTGGTACAGCATACACTACGCTCTTCATAAAGTCATTAGCGTTAGGAACGAAGTAGTAAATAATGCACGCCAATAAAAGGGTCGTAGCCACAAGTGATATAAGTGCCACTAAAAATGAATTGATAATCAATTTACGCTTCTCTCGCTCAAGTTTTAAGTCAAGCGCCGCTTCTAATACGATCATAACCAAACCTACATTCCCCACAATCTCCAGGGTACTGAGGTTTGCATATACATCTGCGTTAAACTTATCCGGAACAAATTGCTTGATAATTACTCCCAATGCTATCAATAATAGCACACTGGGAATGTTCGTCCTTTTGGCAATGATGTTAAAAAAGAACGAAATAATTACAATTCCGGAAATACCTATGATGAGTGTATACGTGTCCAAGGGTTAGTTTTTATAAAGCGGAAAAGATACATAAAAAGTTGTACCCATCCCTTTTTCTGTTTCAAACCAAATTTTACCTTGCATAGATTCTACAATTTGTTTAGACATTGCCAAACCTAAGCCGGTTCCTTTTGATTTAGTTGTAAAATATGGGACAAAAATACTTTCTTGTGTGTCTTCATCAATACCTACGCCATTATCTTTTACACTAACAACGTATGAATCATCTTTTTGTTCAAGCATTACTTCAATTTCACCCTGGGTTTCGGCAGGAATTGCCTGAATGGCATTTTTAATTAGATTATTAAATACCCGAAGCAACAGGTCCTTGTCCGCCCAGACATACAGCTCTCCTTCTTCCTCAATTCGCAATTCAACCGAGTACTGCTCATTTTGATTGAATACAGCAACTGCATTTCGAATAATCTCAACCAGATCCAATTTGGCTTCAACCGGTTTTGGCATTTTTGCAAAATTCGAAAACTCATTTGCAATGGTCGTTAGCGCATCTATCTGTTCAATAAGTGATTTACTCACACGGTCTAATTTTTCACTGGATTCTTCATCTGCAACCTTTACCGTCCGCTTGAGGTGTTGAATGGATAATTTCATAGGGGTAAGCGGGTTCTTAATCTCATGCGCTACTTGTTTGGCCATTTCCCGCCAGGCGCTTTCCCGCTCACTTTTAGCCAACACCTCAACATTAGCCTGTAGTTCTGCAACTTTCTGATTATACTCCTTTACAAGTTCTCCAATTTCGTCTGAACCTTCATATTCCAAGGGTTTATATTTAGAGCCAATTTGTACGCTTTTTAAACTGTCCTGAATATATTTCAACGGTCTGGTTAGTCGGTTAGATACTGTGATTCCCAATATTGTAGAAATTGCCAGCATGAGTACCATTATATCAATGATCGCCAACAAAAAGCTGGATATTTGATCTTCAAACTTCTCCTGACGTGAGATATACTGAACATTTGCATACGCCAGAAATTCTCCTTGTTGATTAAAGAACGGAGCATACGCCGATAAGTAATTCAAATTACCTATTCGCTCTTCGTGGATGAATTCACTCTTCTTATCCAGGTGTACTTCTTTATACGCAATGCTGTTCATTTTACGCGATATCAACCCTTTTGAATATATTTTAGGCTGGGAACTACCTAAAAGGTTTCCGGAAGTATTGTAGATATTAATATCCGTCATAAAGACCTTAGAGAATTTTTTTAGAATCAATTCTAAATAGCCTGCTAAATCTGATTTTAGTTCCTTTTCTCTCTTTAATTTAGACTCCAACTCTGTTTTCACAGAAACCAGCTTCTCCTGAATGAAGCCCTGATTGCTCTGCGTATATTGATCTTTTACAAATGCGCCGGCACCTATAGCAAATGCAATGAGTGTAGACAGTATTAAAGCAATAATAACCACCTGAATTTTAACATTCAACTTAATATGCTTGAATGAAATTCCACGGCGAATCTCTTGAAAACCTATGGGCAACAGGAGGAGAATTCCAAAGATGATGAGCAAGTAAGAAAAAGAAGTGAAGAGGTACATGTTGGATTTCGTCTTCTTTGAAATGACCGTTTTAAATCCTTCTTCTTCTGCATAGACAAAGTGGCTGTAGCCATCTTCTTCCGTAAACGCGTTTTCTGTTTGCCATTGCTCACCAATTGTCGGATATGCATAATCTCCTTTATGTGTGACTAATTTATTGTCTACGTACTTTGCAATTGAGTAGCCCTGAAGCCGGTGGTAAGTGTGAGATCCCTGATCCAACAATAGCGACGGCAAGCCAATGTCTTCCGGGAATTTTTTTGACCTCATCTCCGTAAAAAGATATCCGTATAGCGTGTCTCTTTGTTCTCCGAATACGGGGTACTTGGCAAGGTACGTTAGCTTATCTGTATAGTCTTTGATGAAATAAATATTTCTACAAATAGCCGATTGCTGGCCGGTACGGGCGATAATCTCCTCATACCTTGAATAATCCTTTAACTCCGAATTCCCAAAGTCCTGCAACATTTTTTTATCGGAATTAAAGAGGTAAAAACTTAATTCGTAGTCATTCTTTAGCTGTGAAAAATACGTTGATTCCAGCTCCTCAGAGAAGACGTTTTGATCAAAATCGTTTTTGAAATGTGGCACCAGTGCATTCTGTTCACTTAGTTCTTGTTCAATTTCATCATAATCAAATTCTGCAAAATGGTCTTTGTCCCTGGCAATCATTTCGGCTTCCGCCATTCTCAACTCCCGCTCATTATGTTCTGTGTATTCCAATAGGATGTAAGAAGCATAAAGAGAGACAAAGGCGAGGATAGAGATTACATGTACAAACTTGTATTCTTTCTCTTTAAACTCAAACCAAAGCAATGATCCACTTAATATCACCGGCCATAATGACGTTAACAAGGAATGATCAAAATATATTTGGTCGATTGCGATATACGCACAAGAGGCAAGTACCCATAAAAATGCCAGACGGTTCCATTCAAAATTGTTCTTCTTGAGTTGAATAATGATGTACTGGATGAGTTTGAAATAAGAATAAAAACACGTTCCTATCACTGCTACGCCAAGAAATGAATAGATGGAAAAGTCAAAAAGTTTTTCCAGATCAAATGACATTTTGGAATCATATACCAACGAGTAAATAATATCATTGATCTTAAAGGCGGCATAAAAACTCACTAAAAAAAGAGGAACAACAAAAAATACCAACTTCAGTTTCGTATTGCCTTTTTTAAACCAATTTCGAGTTCTTCTCAATAAAAAATGGACCAAAAAGTAGAATATGGTCACATTGATGATTAAATCTCCCAAAGATGGAATGAATTCAGATGAAGCAAATAATTCAGGATTAAAGAGCTCAAAGTCCTGGATAAAACCATTCCAGTTTGAGACTAACCATACATATCGCAACGTTACAATTAAGACTGGAAATACAATTAATAGAAAAGGTTTTTTAATGAGGATTCGTTCAAATGCATTGATCAACAATTGCAGAATTATCACAAACGAGAGTAGATACAGAAAAAAGATGGCGATCTCAACCTCTTCATTTTCTTTGACTTTTACCTTCGGTACTGCCGAAAAATCACGTTCACCATCTCGTCCATTAACCGGATAAGCTACATCCTTGAAGGTTAAATCTGCTGAAAAACCCGTTACGAGATCCGGGTTGAAATCATTTACCAGGTCATCATTCTCATGTTTATATTGGTTTTTGATCTTGAAGACACCAATATATCTCCTATCATCAATAACAATTTTGGAAATTTTATACCACCCGTTTTCCAGTAAAAGCACATCTTGTTTGAAAAACCCGTAATTGGCAAATTCAGGAATAGCTGGGTTATTTGTTGTCCAAGTCTTTAGTGTGTCTTCATGATAGACAAAAAAATCAAAGTCTGTCACAGCAGCAAAATTCAGGGCTGCTTCAAACTTCTCCTCTTCCGGTTTCTGGGAAATCTCATTGGCAAAGTTCTCAGTGGCATGGTACAGATCATGACACATTTCAATATAGGCCTCCTGAAAGTCAGCAACTTCTTCAGCATCCAGGTCTACCTTAAGTTCGAAATGATATAAAAATAAGCCCAGTGCCCAAAATAAAAAGCCAAAGATGGCTCCGAGGATAAACCTTTTGCGAGCAGTTTTTTTCATTCAACTAGGCGGTTTGTGCCAATCAATCCAGATTTTGGTGAATTACAGACGTTAAGATATGAATATTTTCGTCAAAACTCTCGTTGTTGGTAATGATCAGGTCGGCCTGTTGTTTATAAGGTCGAACATAGCTCTCATAGGAAGGAAGGACATGGTTTTCCCACTGATAGATTACATCATCTTTTGAGTAATTCCGTTCATTCACATCCCTGATCAACCTGCGTTCAAGTTGAATTTCAGGATCAACTGAAAGGTAAACAGAATAGTTTAGGGCAGCCCTTAAAAACTCATAATGCATTACAAAAAGCCCCTCCACTATCAACAAACTCCGCGGTGCTATTTCTAGATACTCTTCTTTAAAATGTGGGTTATTAAAGTTGTAAACCGATTGTTTTATGACATTGCCTCTTAACAAACTGTCAAAATCCTTTTGCATGGCTTTAACGTCAAGAGCTGTGGGAAGATCAAAGTTAATTACACCATTATCATCTTTTTCCTGCTGCTCTTTTGGGAGGTAATAATTGTCCAGAGAAAAGGTGGAAACATGTCCTTTAAATTCATCTCGCAAACCTTCGATCAGGGTAGTTTTACCTACACCACTGCCTCCAGTTATTCCTACAATGAATTTGACTTTTTCCATGATTCGATAAGTAAATCAGTGCAAAAATAGCAATAATAAAACTTCTCAGGAGGTAAGGCGAAGTTCCAATGTCAAAATCAAAAGTGAGTGTTCATAAGATTCAGTAAATGATGGAAAGTTTTCATCAAATCGAACTATATTCGAAAAATAATCACTCATGCAGAACATTGATTGGCTTATATTCATTGCTTACCTGATAATAGTCTTTATTGTCGGGATTGTTGTGTCTAGAAAATCAAGTGAAGGTATTGATTCCTACTTTGTTGCGAGCCGTTCACTTCCCTGGTGGTGGTTGGGAATTTCAATTATTGCGACAACATTTGCAGCAGATACTCCCCTGGCCATCACGGGCCTTACCGCAAACGGCGGTATAGTTGGAAACTGGTTTTGGTGGAGCTGGGCCGCGACCTATATCACCATATCTATATTTTTTGCCAAACGGTGGAGAGCAAGTAAAGTTCTTACAGATGTTGAATTCATTGAGTTGAGATATTCAGGAAAAGAAGCGGGGTTTTTAAGGGGGTTCAAGGCTTTCTTTTATGGTGTCGTTATAAACGTCTTTATTCTTGGGTGGGTAATTACGGCCGCAGTTAAAATTGCCAGTGCATTTATTCATTGGAACAGTATTCTCGGCTCTACAACGTACGCAGCCATTGCTGACATCTATCCAAGTTTTCTTCTTTTCAAAGGAGACCTAAACGCAACGCTAACCATTTTAGCCCTACTCTTAATTGTAATGATATACAGTTCTCTCGGTGGAAGTCGCGGCGTAATTTTGACGGACATGCTTCAAGTTGTCATTGCCATGGTTGTATCTAACATTTTTCCTTTTTATTCCGTCGTTGCCGTAGGTGGGTTGGATGAATTGACACTGAAACTAGCCCAAATTTAC
>JABURP010000113.1 GCA_014762645.1 Crocinitomicaceae bacterium | reverse complement strand
CCAGTTGATAAAATGTGGGCCCATTAGCAATAAAAACTTTATACATTTGCCGCCATGATTTTGAACAAAGATAAGGCACTAAAAATAGCCGATTTTTTATTACAGATAAAAGCGGTGAAACTACAGCCAAGCGAACCCTTCACCTGGGCCAGTGGTTGGAAGTCTCCCATTTACTGTGATAATAGAAAAACCCTTTCTTACCCTCAGATCAGAACCGCAATCCGTCAAACATTTGCTGAGCAAATTGCTGAGACATTTTCAAATATTGAAGTAATTGCAGGTGTGGCAACCGGCGGAATTGCTATTGGTGCTTTGGTTGCAGAAGAAATGGGATTGCCTTTTATTTATGTTCGATCATCTGCCAAAGAACATGGCTTAGGTAATCAAATTGAAGGAGAGTTTCAAGAAGGACAACGGGTTGTGGTTATTGAAGATCTGATCTCAACTGGTGGTAGTAGCCTGAAAGCAGTTGAAACTTTGAGAGAAGCTGGACTCCAGGTCTTGGGCTTAAGTGCTATCTTTACCTACGGTTTTGATACCGCAGATAGCAATTTTAAGAAAGCAAATTGTGAGTTCTTTACCCTATCCGATTATGATCATCTAATTGAACAGGCGAGCAAAGCCAATTATATTGTAGAAAAGGATATTGACTCACTGAAGAAATGGAAGTCAGACCCAGAAAATTGGAGTAACTAATGTCAGCAACAGTAATTAAAAGTGATGCAAGGGTAATAGACGCGAAAGCACAGGATGTTTTCGATTACCTCAACGACTTTAATAACTTCAAAGACCTCCTTCCTGAAGATAAAATTTCTGATTGGGCCGCGGACAAGGATCAATGCTCTTTCAAAGTTCAAAATGCGGCAACTATTCCATTAATCAAAGATTCTGTTGAGGCTCCTGGTAAAATAAATATTGTTTCCGGGGATAAAGCGCCGTTTCCTTTTACGCTTGTGATCCACCTTAAACCAACAGATGATGAAAACAAAACTGAGGGACACTTGGTTTTTGAAGGAGAAATTAACGCATTCCTTAAAATGATGGTTGTCACACCTTTGACTAACCTGTTTAACTACATGTCCCAAAAGCTACAGGAGAAGTTTCAATAGCTATAATGAACTTCTTTGATATCGTATCGTCTGATTTTATCCCCCACTTTTATTTGTAATAATCCGTTCTCATCTATTCCAGTTATTCGTCCCTCAAATTCACCATCAGCATCTCTAAACGGTGCCAATTCATCTTTCAAGTAGAGATGTTTGTAATAATGTTTCTTCAAAAGTTCGAAGTTAGACTCCAATAAAAGATTATAGTAGAAATCCAGATAACCATAAAGCTGATTTAAAAGATCATTCAAATCAACATCCTTTCCAAGCAATTCATTTTTCAGAGATGTGGCTGTAGATAGTGCCTCAAAATCTTCCTGATTAACATTTATACCGAATCCAATTACTGAACTTCGTACATTTTCTCCGGAAATTTGATTTTCTACAAGAATTCCAGCTACTTTCTTTCTGCCAATCAATATGTCGTTTGGCCATTTTATACTTGACTGAATACCAATGTCTTCAAGCGTTTTTCTTACCGCTAAACCCGCAACAATATTTAGGTAAAATGCATGCCGTGTTTTGAGCTCCGGCAATAAAATTACAGAAAAGGTCAAATTTTTTCCTGGTTCAGACGTCCATGTAGTTGAACGTTGTCCACGACCACTGTGCTGATCAAGGGCTCGAATTATGGTGCCAGACTTCGGTTTTGTTGACCTGAGCATCTGACTAGCATACGAATTCGTGGAATCAACACTGTCCAATTGAATTAGAATACGTTCTAATCTTTTGTAGACCATGAAACAAATGTTGCAATTTTTCAACTCAAAGTGAAACAAAACTTTTAGTTTTGTGCACCTAAAGTATATGTATGCTAAAATCTGTTGAGGAAAGAGAAGTAGAAACAAAAGTATTAGTTGACACAATAGTAGATGGAATTCAGGATGTTAAAGGAAAAGACATTGTTGTTCTTGACCTTACTGAACTTCCAAACTCAGTAACCGATTTTTTTATCATATCCAGTGGGGATTCAAATACGCAAGTGGAAGGTATAGCGAATTCTGTGATGCGCAAAACCAGAGAAGAAATTAAAGAAAAACCATGGCACAAGGAAGGTTTGAACAATTCTGAATGGATCTTGTTAGACTACGTAAATGTTGTAGTACATATCTTTTACAGAGAT
Source organism: Crocinitomicaceae bacterium (assembly GCA_014762645.1). GTDB lineage: Bacteria > Bacteroidota > Bacteroidia > Flavobacteriales_D > Crocinitomicaceae > Paracrocinitomix. The sequence goes on along the minus strand of JABURP010000113.1, from coordinate 4,489 downwards.
GTCAGAGACTTTTACAATCTGGAAGATCTTTGGGCAGATGCAAATCGAACAGATATACCAAATCTTGACTAGAAAAAATTATGGCAGAGAAACCAAGAAATAAAAAGGGATTTAACCTCTACTGGATTTATGCAATCCTGGCAGTGGTGCTTATTTCGTTTCAATTAATCCCATTTCAAGGGGGAACCGTTGAAATACAGGAAAGTGATTTTAAAGAACTGGCCTTAAAAGGATACGTACGCAAGATCATCATTATCAAAAACAAAGAAATTGCGGAAGTATTCCTGGATCAATCCAAGATCGATACGATAAAAACACTTGATGACAAGTATAAAAACCTAAAGGAAAAAACAGGAAGTGCAAAAAACAACCCGGATCTTGAGTTTAGCACACCTGAAATGCGAACCTTTGAGGAAAACCTGGAAGAGCTCAAAGAAAAAGCGAAGAACATCAATCCGGAGTATGATTTTGCCATTGAAAGGGACACAAGGAAAGATTGGGCCAGCGATATTTTAGGTTGGTTACTATTCCCAATTTTGTTGATCGTTTTCTGGATCATCATTATGCGAAGAATGTCGGGTGGTGCCGGTGGAGGCAGTGGAGGTGGAAACATCTTCAGCATTGGTAAATCAAGAGCCAAGGTTTTTGAAAAAGGAAAAGGAACAAATACCACTTTTAAAGATGTTGCCGGGCTTGAAGGAGCAAAAGAAGAAGTTGAAGAGATTGTGGACTTCCTGAAAAACCCGAAAAAATATACCGAATTAGGAGCAAAAATTCCTAAAGGTGCATTGCTTGTAGGACCTCCGGGAACAGGAAAAACGCTATTGGCCAAAGCCGTTGCCGGTGAAGCGCAAGTGCCTTTCTTCTCATTATCTGGATCAGATTTCGTGGAGATGTTTGTTGGAGTTGGTGCTTCCAGAGTGCGTGACTTATTTAAGCAGGCCAAGGAAAAAGCCCCATCTATTATTTTTATTGATGAGATTGACGCCATTGGACGAGCAAGAGGAAAGAATGCAAACATGGGGTCAAATGACGAACGTGAGAATACCCTGAACCAGCTACTTACAGAAATGGATGGATTCGGCACAAACTCCGGTGTTATTATTCTAGCCGCAACAAACCGTGCAGATGTTCTTGACTCCGCATTAATGAGAGCCGGTCGATTTGACCGCCAGATTTATGTCGACATGCCGGATCTCAACGAAAGAAAAGAGATCTTTAAAGTACACCTGCGACCACTTAAACTGGAAAAAGAAGTTGATATCGACTTCCTGGCCAGACAAACACCAGGGTTTTCAGGGGCAGATATTGCAAACATTTGTAATGAAGCTGCACTAATTGCTGCCAGAAAGAAAAAGAAATACGTTGAGAAACAAGACTTCCTGGATGCTGTCGATCGTATTGTGGGTGGACTTGAGAAGAAAAATAAAATCATTACACCGCAGGAAAAGAAAACGATTGCCTATCACGAAGCAGGACACGCAACAACGTCATGGCTACTCGAGCATGCTTCTCCTTTGGTTAAAGTTACAATTGTACCTAGAGGAAGATCTTTAGGAGCTGCGTGGTACTTACCAGAAGAGCGACAAATCACAACAACAGAACAACTTCTGGATGAAATGTGCTCAGCTCTGGGAGGAAGAGCAGCCGAAGAAATAATGTTTGGGAAAATATCAACAGGTGCCTTGAGTGATCTTGAAAAAGTCACTAAACAGGCTTATGCCATGGTCTCTATATATGGATTGTCAGATAAGATTGGTAACATCTCGTATTATGACCCTCAGGGCAACTCTATGTTCCAAAAACCTTATTCTGAAACCAGAGCAACAAGTATTGATGAAGAGGTAACCCGTATAATTGAAGAACAGTACCAGCGTGCCAAGCAAATTCTTACTGAAAACAAGGATAAACTTATGAAGCTGGCAGAAGAACTTCTGGAAAATGAGGTCATTTTTAAAGATAATCTTGTCAAAATATTTGGTGAAAGAATTTGGGACAAGAACAGGGAAAAAATTGACGAAAAGAAATTAGGGTCAGATGATGACTCCGAAAGTGATGACACGGAAGATGAAGCGGGAGTAAAACCACCAAATTCTCCATTCACTACTCCGGATCTGAGCGAAGAAGAAGATGCAAATTCTTTGGATGACGAGGCGGAATTCCCTAACTTAAACAAAGATGATAATTCGTCTGAAGCTTCAGATGAATCTGAAAACGACGAAAACAAGTCTTAACATGGAAAACAGAGTAATTGTATATACGACTACAAGTGAGCAGGAAGCTTATATTGTAAGGGATCGACTTGAAGCTGAAGGAATTGACGCTATGATACTTGATGTAAAAGATCACGTATCTGAAGTATCCGGAGGTTTTGAGATACACGTCCTCAAAGAACAAGAGGATCAGGCTAAACTAATTGTGCCTCAAAGTGCAGAATAGAAGTTTGGTATTTAGCACCACTTTTATGCACGAGGCGCAAATCATCAAGGATAGACTCGAAGGTGAAGGCATAAGCGCGTTAATTCTCAATCAAAAAGACTCAATGTATCAATCGTTTGGGTATATCGAAGTTTACGTTCCAAATGAAGATGCAGAAAAAGCTAAAGACATTGTCGAACGAGCCAGCGAATAGCAAAAGTAATTTATTGACAAGGGCATTGACTGGTGCAGTTTATGTCACTGTGGTTGTTTTAGCCATTTACTTTGGAGGACTTGCTCTTCACCTACTGTTTGGCATTATTTCAGCTCTCATGCTTTACGAGTATTGTCAGTTGTTCCGGCACACTGAATATGCACCGCATCCGATTATTACTACAGCGTACGGACTTCTTGTATATGTTGCAGGATTAATGGTCACCAATGTGCTGGATTCCCCAAAATTGAATATTTACCTTATGATTTTATTGTTCCTGGTTTTGACCTCATTTATTTGGTTCGGACTTTCAGAACTCATGAGAAAAACAACAAAGCCTATTGCTAACGTGGCCTTATCGGTTTCGGGTATCATCTATATTGTGCCTTCCATGTTGCTGATCAATGTGTTCTCAAAGCTGGGACCGCAAGAGGTAAATGTATTTCCATTATTAGGAATATTTATTATGATCTGGGCCTACGACACATTTGCGTACTTAATCGGACGTAAATTCGGCAAGAACAAAATGGCAGAGCAACTGTCCCCGAACAAGAGCTGGGAAGGATTTTTCGGCGGTGTTGTATTTGCTGTTATTGCCGGAGCAGTCATTGCTTATTTTCAAAAAGATCAACCCTACTTTGCTTATATGCTATTAGGTTTGGTTGCCGCAAGTTTTGGAATGTTAGGTGATCTTTTTGAATCAATGATAAAACGTCAGTTGGAACTGAAAGATTCAGGAAGTATTCTTCCGGGTCATGGTGGTCTCCTAGATAGGTTTGACAGTGTACTCTTTGTAATGCCGGTTTCATTTTTTATTGTTGTACTATTTACCTTTTACCTTTCATGAAGATACATAAAGAAGGATACGGGGTTATCGTTGTTTCCGCCTTGATTTTTGGCGGAATTTATACGTTAAATCACCTGTTCCTTAAAGATATTCTCTGGTTATATTGGATTCTGACGGCAGGCTGTATCATTATGATGATACTAATTACACAATTTTTTCGCGTTCCGAACCGAAACAATAAAGCTGGTGAAATGGATATACTTTGTCCGGCTGATGGTAAAGTAGTAGTGATTGAAGAAACGCTTGAAACTGAGTATTTAAATGACAAACGCATTCAGATTTCAATTTATATGTCTCCACTAAATGTACATGCTCAGTGGTATCCCATTTCAGGTAAAATTGAATACTATAAATATCACAAAGGTTCGTACCTGGTTGCCTGGCATCCAAAATCTTCTTCGGAAAATGAACGAACCACAGTTGTGGCTACTCATAATAATGGTAATAAGGTATTATTTAGACAAATAGCCGGAGCCGTTGCCAGAAGGATAAAATGTTACGCAAAAGTTGGTGAAGAGATTAACCAGGGGCAAGAATTTGGTTTTATTAGATTTGGTTCGCGTGTTGATGTCTTTTTACCGGTAGGAACCAAAATTCATGTTAAAATTGATCAAAAAGTTAAAGGTAATCAAACCATCTTGGCAACCTTATCGCAATAAATTTGTAAATTGCGTCCTGATAATTTGAAATTCTTCAACAAACATTTATAGAAATGAAAAAGGTATTTTTAGTATTGGCCCTAACGGCATTTGCATCTACTTACACAGCTAACACATTCGCACAGGATGGTAAAAAAGAAACCAAAACTGAAAAGAAATGTGATAAAAAGAAAAAGTGCTGCAAAAAAGAAACTAAAACTTGCTGCTCTAAAAAGAAGTAAAGCAAACAAGCATTGAACACGAGCCTTCACACACAAGTGAAGGCTTTTTTTTTTAAAATGAATTTATTAACAACTAAATCCTTGATTGCATCTTGTTGATGTTCAAATATTTAACCTTGTTGTTTCTTTC
>JABURP010000072.1 GCA_014762645.1 Crocinitomicaceae bacterium | reverse complement strand
GTTCTTATAATGCGTGAAATTTTCAGGAGTTGATGAGTAAGCTCTAATGTTAATATCATATTATTGAACTGTTCCTGCCGGGGTTCCATCCGTAACCCACAATTCCCTGCCGGAAATATCTGTGTCTGCAGAAAAGTAGATTTTATTATTGTATTCTTTAAATTGATTAGGAAGACTACTCCCTGAAGGCTCGATATCTTTGAGTAAGCTAGTTCCACCAGTTGTTCCATCTGAAACCCATATTTCCGTGCCATTTACGCCATTATTCGCCCTGAAAATTAATTTATCGTTCAATACGCAAAACTCAGTTGGCATTGAAGAACCAGATGAATTGATATTTTTAAACATTTGGGTTCCTACAGTTGTTCCGTCTGTAACCCATAATTCTCTTCCAAAAGTTGCAGTCGTAGCGGCAAAAAATATTTTGCCCTGAAATTTGGTGAAATCAGCTGGAATGGATGCTCCAGAAGAATTGATATCTGCCAATAAAATGGTTCCTGATAATGAGCCGTCCGAAACCCATAATTCGGTACTGTACGTATCGTCGGTAGCTGAAAAATAGATCATATCATCTATTACTGTTAAATTATTTGGATTACCACTTAAAGTTCCCGGATAAATATCTTTTAACAATTGTGTTCCGGGAGTCGTTCCGTCAGTCACCCATAATTCATTGCCGTACATTGAATTGAATGCAGAAAAATATACAAGCCCATTTAATTCTACAAAATTGTCCGGTTCACTATCTCCATTGCCTGAATTAATGTCTTTTAGTAAATATGTTCCCGATTCTGTGCCATCTGTAACCCACAGCTCTATACCGTTAGTGCTATTATAAGCGGTAAAATATAGTAGTCCGCCAGAAACTAATTTGAACTCAGCATAAGATCCCGTGGATAGGTTTATATCTTTTAATAATACGGTTCCTGATTCTGTACCATCTGAATAAAATATTTCATTTCCCACTACAGGGTCGTATGCTGTAAAGAAAAGTTTTCCGTTAAATTCTATGAAATTATCAGGATTAGAACTACCTGTGGGATGAATATCTTTTACTATGTCAAATTCATATTGAGCAAATAAACTCTGAGTAGCGAAAATGTAAAGGATAGAAGAATATATAACGGCCTTCATAACTTTTTTTTGTGAAGTTAATTAGCGTAATATCCATATACAGTGACAGGTGTCAGTTTTACACCATGATTTATATCAATAGGCTATTAATCAAGTAAATTGAAAGGTTGTTAACATCATCAGTTGATTTGTTGACGAATTTGATAGAGGTCGTACAACTGCGTGTTCAATCCCACTTTGTTATATTGTTCAATTTCAGGAAACGTACTTCCGGATTGTATTAGAATATATTCATGTGTTCTATCCATGCTTACGCTTATTTTACAATAGCGCATCAGGTAAAACTTAAAGTTCCACTGGTCAAAAATAGCTTGTTCGGCTCCCACGGTTATTCTATCTGGTAAATGTTGACCGATTAAATGAACATCTTCCAGCATCTCTTTGTCGCGTCTTGCGTTTCCTACATTCAGAACAGTTAATGTCACTCCTGTAACAAGGATCAACGCAGCCAATGACCGGACAATCACAGTCCAGGGAAGACTTCTATTTTGTATGAGTAAGACATAGTACGGTCCGGCAATTGCCGCAATACCTAGCGCAAAGAATGGAAAAGAAGGTAATAAATAAAATCCCCTTTGAACCGGTGTTAGCATCAATGGCAGTGAAGCGGATAATCCCACCAAAAGGAAAAACAGCACTTCCTTTTTATAAGGAAAGAACTTTTCGGGTTTCTTTTTTTTCAGGTAGGCCACAATTATTATCATTACTGCCAATCCAAGTGAGGGCAACAACTCCATCAGAAGTCTTACCAGAATTGAAAACCGGTTGGACACTACCGGTTCATTATCTATACGATATAACAGTCGTTCATTGATGTAATAACTCAAGCTTTCGTAAGCTGCATCACTGAGGAGTATTAAGGCATAAAAACTGAGTACTGTTCCAGCGATAACAAAGGAATACACCAGCATGCGCCAAATTGAAATAGAACGATACGTCAACCAATAAATACCGACAACAACCATTGGAAACAATCCCGGAGGTCCCTTGCTTAAAAAAGCCAATGCCGTACTAATTCCTGCAAGGATCAACCATAAGTAAACCGGTTTTTTGGCATCTGTAGACAACATGAAAAAATAGACCGCCAGCAAGGTGAAGATAGCCATGGTATTCTCCTGAATATTGTGTTGGTATGACCAAAACCCAACGGGTATTATTATCCAGCACAGCACCGGAAGCCAACTTAGTTTCTGCATCTGAGGAAGATCCCTGAAAACAAACCACCATATTCTATGGATCAAAAAAGCTGTGATTAATGCGGTTAAAAAAGAGTACAACCGCTCTACATACATACTGTCACCTAAGACCTTAAAAAAGCCTGCCTGTATCCAGTAAACCAGCGGAGGGTGTTCCATAAAATTGCCTGACCCGGCTTTCCACCAGGTATCACTGAGATAAGGAAACCACCAGGTTCCGTATCCGTCTGCCAGATTCATAGATACACAGGCATACTGCTGGCCATCCATGAACATACCATCCTGAATAAGTGAAGGGCAAATCAATAAAATGATCATCCCCACAGTAAAAATCCAGTAATATGGCGTCAGCGATTTTTTCATGAACCAGATCAAATGTAATGAAAGTTACCGGGTGATTGTAAAAACAAATCGCCCCCAATAAATTGAGGACGATTTCTATGAAAAATATACCTAACATCCAGGTGCTTTTAGATCTAAAAGTCTTTTATTCAACAATTAATGGTAGACTAAAAGCTTAACCGGTCGGGTTGAATAAATTCAGTTTTAGCTTTTTCGGCATGCAATGTTTCCGCTCTATAGTGCTGAGCCATTAAAGCTTTAAAATGAGTTTTTAAACGCGGATACTCAACAATGAAATCACAAAAATTGGTTGATTTTGACCGCAAATAAAAATGATGAACCGCTTTAACTGCAGCAATTGTAATGGTGTGATGGTATTTATCGGAAGCCCCCCAGTGGCTAGTGTAAACCTTCAATTGCTGCACAACAAACTTTTCCGCCTTATCAAGATCATACCGTTTCAAGCATAGCCAGGCCAAACGTAAATGTGCTTCATGAGTAAAATACTCAGGTCGAAGTGAACAACTTTCAAACAGTTTTAAGAATTCTTCATCAGAGAAAGAATTGTGATCCTGCATACCGATATTAAGTACTAAAATTTAATAAACTCCACACGACGGTTCATAGCCCTACCTTCAGACGACGAATTATCTTTTACGGGTTCTGCCTCTCCTTTTCCATCATATTTCAAACGATCCGGAGAAATTCCCATTTCAACCAGTTTATTCATCACGGCTTCTGCTCTCTTTTTTGAAAGATCAAGATTGGTTTCTTCGCCGCCAGTGTTATCCGTATGACCTACAACTTCAAATTTGAGACCTGGATCTTCTTCCATCATGTTGTAAATCTTGTTGATAACTCCCATTGACTGAGGTTTGATAGTGGCTTTCCCGACATCAAATAAAATACCATTTGTAACAATCTTACCTTCTGAAAGCTGTCTATTATAAAGCGCTTTGCCTCCTTCTGCAACTCTGAAGTTTTTGAATAACCAAATGTCAGAATCTCTTGCATACCCTGCTCCCGTACCAACCGAAAATGCTTTCGGCACGAATTCTAAATTTGGAATATTCAATGCTCTGGTTTCATTGACATACAGCTTAAGACTTCTTTTGTTAAACGCTACTGAGATATGATGCCAGGTTTCAGGCTTTAACTTATCATATTCACTTGAATAGTCTCCCATCTCTACTTCGTCAGAACCAATACTAATGTGGTCAATCGTTTCGACACTTCTCCAATCCTTCTTGTACTGTTTCATGTCGTACAAGTAAAGCTTATAACTAGGCATTAATTCAGATGCCCAAATGTCAAATTCAATGGTAAACACTTCTGGTAGATACTCTTTCTTATCCATCAAAGGCGTGATACTTGTTCCCTGACTTACCAACTTGATTATATCCAGATCATTTAATTTTGCCATTTCGGCGTTACCTTGTGCCAGATCCCATCTGGAAGGGAATTCTCCTAACTCTTCATTTTCCTGATTATCTTCAAAAATGAGGTCATTCCCAGGAACAAAATCAAACTTTGTCCAAATCTTTAAGGCTTGTTCTTCTGAAGCTTCCTCTGATTTTTCAACTTCCTCCTTCTTCTCTTCTTCAGTGTTTTCTTCCTTCTTTTCCTCTTCTTCTTTCTTATCTTCATTCTTTTCTAGAACTTCTTCACCTTTATTGATTCCGCGCTTGATCTTATTAAGATTGATTTGATTGTATCCAACGGAGGCAACTAAAAGGGCCAACAGAATAAACAGTGCTTTTTTCATGAGATTAATGTTTACGTAAAGTAAAGTTAGAGAATTAAGAAATAGAAAAAAAGCATAACCGGTTAAAGTTCAGCTAAAATGATAGATACGTGATATAATTTGAAATAATTGCTAGGCTTTTTTCCGGTACTTTTCCTTCATTTCTTCCTGCCAGGATTTTTTTACTTCTGCACCACTTTCACCATCTTTAATTCCAAGATCAGCTGCCAGCATGCTTACCTGCATATTACCGGAAATTACTACCTCATCTGCTTCAGCAGTTTCTTCAAGGTTCTCACCGTTTAGCGGATCCCAGTCACTGTCAATTGATTTGACACGTAGTTTTTGATCTTTATAATCTCCTTTAATAGGGCCCTCAGGTGTTATTAGATATTTTTTGCCTTTGTGATTAAAATCAGGCATATAATAAGGTAATCCTCTTTTTCTTGACCACCATGCCGACTCATACGGAGTAGGAGATACGCCAAGAACGATAAGAATATAGATTCCGTTTAACAATACGCACAACACTTTATCAACTGTGCTGTGTTTTCCAAAACTGTCACAAACTTCAATAAACATCTTTATTGTAAAAAATATCATTGGCAACAACGCTGCACCCATAATAGCAAAAGGAACAGTAGCATCACTGAGTTTAGATTCACCCGGTATCCATGTATCGTCCAGACCATGGGAAGGGAACAGGCCATCAATTATCGGCCAGTATGCGATCATGGTTCCCAGAATAACAAGCCCAGGAACAATCAGAAACCAGGCGTGTTTTGCAGGACGACCTACTACTTTACAAAATACTACCAAATTCCAAAACGGAACCAAAGCCGCTACAGCTGGCTGACCAGCTTTGGCATAAAGAGACATTTGTGATAATAAACCGATTACAACAATGATGATGGCTGCAATCATCAAACCTTGAGACAGACCGAGGAAAAACTCTAACATAGCTAGAAAAGGTTAGTTTATAGCCTCACAAAATACAAAAAATATCGAACCAACTATTGATAGTGAATGATTTATGGCAATACCTCCCGAAACACGTTCCTTTTAAATCATACTCGGCGGCATAAAAAAAATACTATCTTTAGCTTTAATCTAAAACCTCACCGCTGACTCAATAAAACTTGATTAGGTGGCTTAAATTCTTCTTTATTATGATAAATGAAAGTTCAATTGTGATGTATTCCATTATTGGGGTGCTTGCATTAATACTGATTATTAAATCTGTTATTCTGGTTGATGAGAAAACTGTTTACGTTATTCAACGACTAGGTAAGTTTCAACGAATGGCTAATGCCGGTTTTAGTTTGATTATCCCTTTTATTGATAGAAAAGCCGGAGTACTTAATTTAAGGGTACAGCAGTTAGATGTTGACGTTGAAACAAAAACAATGGATGATGTTTTCGTACATATTCGCGTTTCTGTTCAATATCAGGTGATGGCAAATAAACTTCACGAGGCTTTTTATTCATTGGACAATGCCAGACACCAAATTGCTTCTTATGTCTTTGATGATGTACGTGCCGAAGTACCTAAAATGGAACTGGATGATGTGTTTGCCAAAAAAGAAGAAATTGCCGTTGCGGTAAGAAATAACCTGGGTGATTCAATGGATGATTATGGTTTCATGATTATAAAAGCACTGGTAACTGATATTGATCCTGATGAGCATGTAAAAGCCTCCATGAACCGAATTAACGCGGCTAAAAGGGATAAAGAAGCCACTATGGAAGAGGCAGAAGCTTCAAAAATACGAGTGGTTAAAGCAGCAGAAGCAGATGCAGAATCCAAAAGATTATCCGGAGAAGGTATCGCTCAGCAACGTCTGGAAATTGTTCGAGGTTTTAAAGAATCCGTAGAAGATTTTCAGAAATCTCTCAAAAACATTACACACGAAGAAGTTATGCAGTTTGTATTGATGACACAGTATTTTGATACACTGAACAGTATTGGCGCTAACGGCAAGAACAGTGCAGTACTTGTGCCACACACGCCATCTGCCATGGCCGACTTCCAGCAACAAATTATTCATGGGACCCTTGTTGGAAATAAATTGAAGGATTCTATAGAAAAAGCTAAGGGAACTGAGTTAGAATGATCAAAACGATTATTCTATTAGGGCTGACGTTGGTTCTAATCTATTTTGGACTAGAATTAGCCAGTCATTTAACCGATATTCCCCGTTCAGAGATTTTTTCCTGGACGGGGATTATTTTGTTGGCATTTTTGGTAGAAAGATCATTAAAATACATCCTCTTACTCCCTTTTAAAGCCTATTTCAAAGATGTAAGAAGACATGTTCTGGCCAAACTTGTTCAGGAAACGGGCATTACTCTTTCATATATTTCAGTCTGGTTGGCAGTTGGATTTACACCAATCAACGGTATTGTTCAGGGAAGAAATATCGATCAACTAATCCATTATCCCATATTTCTGAAAATTGCCCTTGTACTCATTACAGCAACAATTATTTTTTCCACATTGTGGTGGTTCTCTTTAAAGTTCAAAAAATGAAACGATTACTCTGGATCATATTCTTCTTGCCAGGACATATTTGCTCCGGTCAAAATCCCCAGGAAAGTGAAGAAGGGATACGGGTAATGTTTTACAACGTTGAAAACCTCTTTCACCCCTCCAATGATTCCTTAAAAAATGATGATGAATTTACCCCGGAAGGGACACGATACTGGTCATGGAAAAGGTATTATGACAAGGTAAATAAAGTGGGAAAAATAGCTATAGCGGTTGGTGAATGGGAGCCACCGGCAATTATAGGCTTATGCGAAATTGAAGACATCAACTGTCTAAAAGATATTGTATTCAATTCACCTTTGAAGAAGTTTGGTTATCAAATAGTTCACCAGGAAAGTGCGGATAGAAGGGGAATTGATGTGGCCCTGTTGTATCGTCCAAACTATTTTGAATTACTGCACCAGCAAGCAATAGTATTGAAATTCGGAGCGGATAGTCGTCCTACCCGGGATATTTTATATGTCAAAGGTCTGAGCAACAATGATACGCTTCACTTTTTCGTGAATCACTGGCCTTCACGGTATGGCGGGCAACTTGCCACTGCCCCAAAAAGGGAGTATGCCGCAGAAGTGTTAAGATCTAAATACGACTCCATACTGAACATCCACCCGGATGCTGCAATACTGGCAATGGGAGATTTCAATGACCACCCGGATGATCCAAGTATGCTTAAAATTCTTCGTGCTAAAAAGACCATAGATGAAATGAAGGATGGCGATCTACTAAATTTAATCTGGCAGTATGAATTCAAAAAAGGAACCCATAAATACGACCATGAGTGGGGAATTTTGGATCAATTTATTGCCTCTTCTGGTTTAATCACAGGTAATTCTGGCTTTAAAACGCCTTTGGAAAAAGCGCAGATTTTTGATGCGGATTATTTGCTTGAAGAAGAAAAAGATGGTGTCGGCAAGAAAACTAATCGAACGTATGTTGGGTTTAAGTATCACGGCGGTTATTCAGATCATCTCCCCATTTTAGTAGATATACTTTTCTCTAACTAAATCCAAATCCCCATTGCTGTTAACCATTTTTGTGACCCCCTTACGCTTTACTATTGCCACATAATACGGATTTTGAGAAGGTGAAATCTCTTCGTATTTACATTTTAATAGTTTGTGATAATTTAAGTACAATCCTTGCTTCTCTCGGTTTTCTACAATAATGAAAGAGGCATCATCCTTCGGAAAATAAATATCATCAAAACGCGGTTTGATCAAAAAATACTTTCCATTGCTCATCTTTCTGCAATACCCAATCTTTGGACCAGACTCAATGATGTAGCCATCACATATTGACGCGGGGTAAATATCGGTCACATAAAACGCACGAAACGAAATTAATTGTTCCTGTTGTTCACTGTAGACACAGTGCTCCAAACCGCGTTTGGCATAAATGAAGTAACTGCCAAACCTACATGTTTCGTGAATTTTTATTCTGCTGAATTTTGTAGGTAGTATCTCTTTTTGCTTTACCCAATCATATAATCCCAGCTTTCCTCTTTTTCGAACGGTGAGTAAGTCATCATTGCCATAGTGTTCATATTCCTTGCGGGATAATACCTTGTTATAGGGACCGTCCATTAAATAATAATGTTCCCCGGTTTCATCCATGATATCAATGGTACCTTCATACGTATGACCAATTACCAGTAAACGATCAAATAAATCAAAATGAAACTTCCGGTATTTTCTGTCAATCGTTGACTTATTTCGTGAAAGGTTGTAATACGTATTTCCAATACGACCCGATACAAAGTATTCTTTAATGGTTATTTCGTCAAAAACAGCAGCATAATATTCGCCACCGTCATATTTCAGTCCGTAATGATGACCTTTTTTAAATACTTCCTGAGCAGATGACACCTGCACAACAAATACAGTCAATATGATAATATTGAATCGGAGCATTGGGTTTGAACCATTTATGTAGTGGTTCATCCCAATGGCAACAAGAATTATGCCTGGAAGTTATTCGCTTTCTTTTTTGAGTAGCCTTCCATCATTGCTGACATAAAAACTACCTTTTTTCGTAACAGCTATCCCTAGATATCCCTGCTTATCACTTTTGTTGATTTCAAGATATTCACATGGTAGAATTTGTTTGCCTTCAAAGAAAAGACCATAGCTTTTACCATCTGACACCACAATTACTGCTGGATCACCTTCAAACATACAGTAGAAGTCGTGGTAAACTGGTGGAATGTACCATTTATGTTCAATATCATAGAATCCCACCAAATCTTCCTTCTTCCCCACTACCGTAATTTTCAATCCTTTATCAACTTTCTCGTAATCCGATACAGAAGTAATCACCTGATCGTGTTCAAATTTGTGTAAAAGCTCACCTTTGATGTTGTACAGGTAATTCACTGCATCTTTAAAAGCAATAAACGTGTTGTACTTGTAAAACGAAATTCCTTCCTGGTTGTACTTAATGGATGTGTACTCCGCTTTTAAAATCTCTTTTTTACTTTCTGTGTTAATGACGCCGTAAAACTCTTTATCAACTACTGTCATAAGTATTTCATCAAAATCCAGATCATTATTGTGATTATACAATGCGTCAGCTTTAACACCACGAATTAAGAACTCACTGGTTTCGAGGTCAATGATATCCAAATATCCTTCTCTTGAAGCAACTGCATACAGTTCAACGAACCCCGGGATTGTAATTTCTTCATACCGCTGCTGGTTGATTAACCTGTTAGGCGTCAAAAACATCCATTCTTCATTACGTAATGCCTTAAAAGCAAATTCAGTTACACCTTCTGTGTGCAATGCCACAATTTCCTCGTATTCTGCTCTGAACATCACACTATCCTCTTTATCATCTGGCCAGGTCCCTAATTTACTGACACCATAAGATTTATCTTCTTTAAAGATCGCCTGTGCGAATATCAGATTTACTGAAAGGCACAAGGTTAATACTGTTGCAATATATTTCATGATTTAAGATTAAAGTTCAACTCGTTTTTGGAAGAATTTCCAAAAAAAAAGCCCCGCAATTTTTACACTGGGGGACTCCATATTTTTTACAAGAGAATTTTAAATGTCTCCCGGACCGCCCACGGTCTTATATTCTTTTTTCTTTGGTTTTAATTTTTCAACGAAAATCACGTAGAAGTGATCACCTTTTTCGTTGATCATCTCTTCAGAAATACCATCTGTAATACCAGCCGGCTGCCCATTGAGATTAGTAATTTTCATATCCATTAACTCATACGTTCCATCTTCGTATTGAAGAAAAACAGATACAATTTTTCCATTTTCTACACGCGCTTTACCGGCTACACAATAAGAGTCTTCTCCATCTTCAAAATGGATGTACACTTTTCTATGCATATCATCAGATACGGTGTAGGCACCTCTTTTCTCAAACGCTTTTTTCCATGCCTCTAAACATCCCTGAGAAAAAGCCCCGGTTACGAGACAAGAGAAAAATAAAAGTAATAGTGTCTTTTTCATAAAAATACGTTTTTGGTACCCTTTAAGAACCATCCAAATATAATGAACTTTTAACTTTGGCGGTTTATCGGGAATACAATTTTGTTACTTTTGGTAAAATCATCATTCTTCATGAGTACTAAACAAATAGCGAGCCATTTTTTAGAAGCCCAGCGTGTATTGGGCGAATTCATTGATAATCCTGAGAATTTTAACAAGATAAAATCTGCCGGTGACGAGATGATAAAATCCGTGAAAAATGGTGGAAAAGTTATTTCATGTGGTAATGGTGGATCAATGAGTGACGCCATGCATTTTGCAGAGGAAATGACAGGAAGATTCAGGGAAAATCGCGGACCGATACCTGCAGTGGCCATTTCAGATCCTGCACATATTACGTGCATCTCAAATGATTATGGTTATGCGTATATTTTCTCACGATTTGTTGAAAGTGTGGGTCAACCCGGAGATGTACTCCTTGCAATTTCTACTTCAGGCAATTCAGAAAACGTGCTAAATGCGGCAAAAGCGGCAAAAGAAAGGGGAATTTTTGTTGTAGGTCTCACCGGAAAAACAGGTGGTGAACTTGCTAAAATATGCGATATTGAACTCCGAACGCCAATGAGTGACTGGGCTGATCGGGTTCAGGAAATTCACATCAAGATCATTCATTCTCTCATCCATTACATTGAATCGAACATCTGAATATTTTTTTTAGAATTTTTATACTAAAGTGATTTTGACAGCGTTTATTAAAGACCCTATCCAAATCGTCCATGAAAAAATTAAGCTATAGCGGTCTGTTGAATGGTCTTTCTGACCTCCATTCAATCCATGAAAATTCGCTCGTTTACAAGGTTTTGATAGGGAAATGTCTTACTCAAAACCAACTCAAATGCTACCAATCATTATCGCTATTATAGGTGTAGGCGCCGTTTTTATAGTATCGGCTTGCCTCATGTTTGTAAAATTTCTTCACGTAATCGACTATTAAGATTTAAAACGTCCGAAATGGTCTTACAAAGTTTTTAGTATCCTTGTTAAAGTCAAAACCTGGATTGCTGGCAAACCGTAAAGCTTTTGCTCGCGCATAGTCGGCTTGTGTAGATGACCAATACCATTCCTGCGAAAGATTACCAATATTATTGGCGTGTAATGTAGTAAGCAATAACTGCAACTCATCATAAGAAGGTAAATACCAATCAGAATATCCACCATACGTAAATTCATCACATAATTTAGCTGCCGTTTCCAATGATGAACAATTATTAAGAATTGAGTCCGTATTTGCCTGGCCTGATCCAATAATGCTCTGCGTTCCTGGCACATTTGAATAGATACACCCCCATTCATATCCTGGCGGCGAGTAATAATACTCTGAATTACCGACAAGATCAAAGGGTGCAACTTCAATACCTCCACCGCTGCCGTTATCATAAACTACGTAACCACCAGCAGGACCCTGGGTAATAACTTGCGGACATGTTGTTTTAAAAGAATCCAAATCACCGTATAAATCCTTCCCATTAAAAACACAAAATGGTTTGTAATAATACCAGGTATTATCATTTAATCGCGTAATCTCCAGGGATACAGCATTACCATCTTCATTTTTTCCCTTTAAGTAAGTTCTGTCATAATAATGGGGTTCATTATCATTTAAAACACCGTATGAATTTTCTAAATCCAAATTCTTTGAAATTCCAAAAATCAATCCCATGGAACCAAAATTCCCTTTATCTTCTGTAGACACAGATATATCAACAGTAGCGGTTGTGTCATTGACCACCTCAACTGTAGTTACAAATGTCATATTTGTATCCTGGTTTTTACCGCATTGAAATAATAATGGAATCATGCATCCAAACCATAAATATTTAGTGTAATTTCTTTTCATAATCAAAGGGTTAAAATTTAAAGAACCATGAACACATGGGCACAGGGAATGATCTTAATTTTCGGGTATCTCCATTAGAAAATCCTATTGAACTATAATGAAATACGCCTGCTAAGGCTACCTGAAAAGCCCGGCTTTCTTTATTTTGAAACCTCATCCCAGGCATTATAAATGATGAAATTTGAGTTCCCGAATCATAGGTCACCATATCATATTGATATCCTTGAACTTCACTATCCCATGAGCCTCCATACGACATGTAGTTTCTACGCTCACTAACCGAAACCATGGAATCAAAAATAAAACTGGCTTTTTTACCTACCGGAAAAATCATTCCGACTGATGAAACAGAACCACGATTCAACCTTTGCAAGCCTACTTCGTAATTACTTCTATTGTTCTCAATAAGATCAACATAACCAAAGCCCGAAGACAGTGTGATGTTCTTACCCGGTCTACCAAACGTGATTGATCCCCAGTGAAGTCCTCCCCAACCTTTGGCCTGGAACAAGTAACCGGAACTAAACATTATTGTACCTACTGAAGCATAAAGTTTATCCTCCTTAATCGGGATAGAATATTTAGCGGCAACACCAATCGGAGCTGCAATCCATGTTGCCATAACTCCGATAGACAGATTATCTGCAACAGAAAAATGAACTTCAGGGCCATACAAATGCAACATGGCATAATCCTCCCCTTTCTTTATTGGAAGTGCGTTGTTGGTAAAATAGTATCGCGTAGCAAAGGGCCCGGCAACCCTCAAGTTCCCAACTGCAATAAGATCCTCTTTTTTGAGTTCTGTGATGGATGCAATTTCTGATTTAGGGATATAAATATCACCGAGATTTTTCGTTCTTATTAATACTTCCCGGCCGTCATCTTTAATAATTTCACCTACATATTCAACGCCATCATGACGTACGATTTTAACTACTTTAACCTTTGTAGTGTCATTCTCTACCTGAGAATACCCAAATAATCCAAATGAAAAGATAAAGGTGAGTATTAAGAGTGCTTTTGATTTCATCTTGTCAAATTTTATTGAACAAATATACCATAGTACCCAAGCAGTTAAACTGATGCTACTCATAATGCGTGCTGAATTTTGTCAAATCAAATAACTACTTTAGTCTCCAACATAATTTTTCTATGAAACAGCTAATTTACTTTATCCTCATTCTCTTTTCAGTCTCTTCTAATGCACAAGAAAAATCTTATGCACCTATAGATGATGGATTAAAATTCCGCTGTATTGGCCCTTTTCGAGGTGGTCGATCAGCTGCTGTAACCGGCGTGGAAGGAAAGCCCCAACTTTTTTATATGGGGTCTACCGGAGGCGGAGTATGGAAAACGAAAAATGGTGGCCATACCTGGGAAAACATATCAGATGGATATTTTGGTGGTTCAATTGGAGCCATTGCTGTGAGTTCTTCAGACAACAATGTGTTGTACGCAGGTGGTGGTGAAGTTACTGTAAGAGGAAATGTATCCTACGGGTATGGTGTTCATAAATCAGAAAATGGAGGAAGAACCTGGACGCATGTTGGGCTTGATAAATCCAGACATATTCCAAGAATTCGCATACACCCTAAAAACCCGGATATAGTTTATGCAGCCGTTTTGGGTGACCTGTATAAGCCTACCGAAGAGCGTGGCGTATATAAAACAACAGATGGAGGTAAAACGTGGGAGCGAGTATTATTTGTCAACCCTGATGCCGGGGCATGTGATCTTATCATGGATCCGGAAGATCCCAATATTCTTTACGCATCTACCTGGCGTGTGAGAAGAACACCTCATGATTTTTCTTCAGGCGGAGAAGGGTCTGCACTATGGAAAACCATGGATGGTGGTAAAACCTGGACAGAAATTTCAAAGAATGAAGGATTTCCGGAAGGAACTCTGGGCATCATTGGTGTGGCTGTTTCTCCTGTCAACCCAGAGTTGATTTGGACGATAGTGGAAGCAAAAAATGGAGGCATTTATAAATCAACAGATGGAGGTAAAACATGGGCAAACACCAATTCAGATCGGAATTTGAGACAAAGGGCCTGGTACTACTCACGCATTTATGCCGATACAAAAGATGAAAATAAAGTTTACGTGGTCAATGTAGCCTACCACGTATCATCAGATGGTGGTAAGTCATTCACTGCACACTACGCCCCTCACGGTGATCATCACGATTTGTGGATAGCTCCGGAGGACCCGCAACGCATGATTATTGGAGATGATGGAGGCGCACAAATCACTTTCGACGGTGGTAAGAATTGGTCAACCTATCACAATCAACCTACAGCACAGTTTTATCGCGTAACAACCGATAATTCTTTTCCATATAGGGTGTATGGTGCCCAGCAAGATAATTCCACGGTTAGAATTAGAAACAGGGTTGATCGGGGAAACATTACCAGAAATGACTGGGAATCAACGGCAGGAGGAGAGAGCGCTCACATAGCAATTGATCCTGAAAACAATGACATTGTATACGGAGGTAGTTATGGTGGTTTTTTAACCCGAAAGAACCATGATAACAACCAGAACAGATCAATCAATGTATGGCCGGATAACCCTATTGGATACGGAGCCGAAGGGATGAAATACAGATTTCAGTGGAACTTTCCGGTGTTCTTTTCACCTCATGATCCTAACAAATTGTATGTAGCATCTAATCATCTACACGTTTCCACAAATGAAGGCGAGACCTGGAAAGTTATTTCACCGGATCTTACACGCAACGATACTTCAAAATTAGGGCCGTCTGGAGGGCCGATTACTAAAGACAATACAGGAGTAGAATATTACTGCACCATTTTTTCAGCAGTAGAATCTCCTTATGAAAAGGGTTTACTGTGGACCGGGTCAGATGATGGGTTAATTCACCGATCAACAGATGGCGGTAATGGTTGGGTAAATGTTACCCCTAAAGAACTGCCTGAATGGGCCTTAATCAATAGTATTGAAGTAGATCCTTTTAACAAAGGTGGTTTATATGTGGCCGCTACCCGCTATAAACTAGGAGACTATCACCCCTATTTATATCACACTACGGATTATGGAAAAACATGGATACGAATAGATAATGGGATTAATCGAGAGCATTTTACACGTGTAATTAGGGCTGACCCTAACGTTCAGGGATTACTTTATTGCGGCACAGAAAGTGGACTTTACATTTCATTTGATAACGGAGCTAATTGGGAGCCGTTCCAGCAA
Organism: Crocinitomicaceae bacterium; assembly: GCA_014762645.1. Classification (GTDB taxonomy): domain Bacteria; phylum Bacteroidota; class Bacteroidia; order Flavobacteriales_D; family Crocinitomicaceae; genus Paracrocinitomix. The sequence continues at coordinate 39,863 of JABURP010000072.1, read as the reverse complement.
AATTTACCAATAGTACCAATCATCGACATGACGATTGCTCATGGAGACCTTGTAATCGCAACCCAGGGTAGAAGTTTTTGGATACTGGATGATCTGCACCTGATTCACCAATACATGGAGAAGAAACCCTGGCATTTGCACCTGTTTAATCCAAGGGATGCCTTTCAGATGGGAGGATCAACCAAAGAATCAAATACAGCAGGAACAAATCATAGTGGCGGTGTAAGGATTCACTATTATTTGGAAAAAGAACTCGAAAAAACCGATACAATATCGATTCAGTTCTTTGATCCTGACGGCAAGTTGATACGATCCTTTTCAAATCATCCAAAAAAAGATGAAGGTGAACTACCTAAAAGCAAGGTAGGTACTAACCTGTTTGTATGGGATATGAAATACCCAAAAGCAGATGATTTTGAAGGCATGTTAATGTGGTGGGGGACCCTCCAAGGACCAAAGGCACCTCCCGGAGAATATACAGTTGATCTCTTCACCGGGTCAAAACGATATGGATTTTCCAGAAAATTCAAAATTTTGAAGGATCCGAGAAGTGAAGGAACAGAAGAAGAACTACTGGCAAAGTTTAAGTTCTTGTTGGAGATTCGAAATAAGCTGGACGAAACGCATGATGCCATAAGACACATGCGGCTTATAAAATCTCAAATAGCGGATATGAACAAATTAATAGACGGTAAACCAGAGCACATACAGGTTGTGGAAAAAGGAAAAGCATTGGATTCTGTCTTGACTCAAATTGAAAGTCAACTGTATCAAACAAAGTTAAAGAGTAATCAGGATATGTTGAATTACCCGATTATGCTCAATAATAAACTGGCACATTTGGCTTCATTAGCGCGTATGAGTAATGACCGACCTACGGATCAAATGTACGCTGTAAGAGATGATTTGGTGAAAAAGATTGATGCGCTTTTAGCACAATGGCACAAAATTCTAACAGCAGAAATTCCGGCGTATAATGAGCTGATTCGCTCACAAAAAATTAATGTGATCGGAATTCCGGAGAACGATTAAATTCTAATAATTGACTTTTTCAATACTTCTGATAAAGTCAGGGTATTTATTCTTAGGAGTAACCTCCACATAAGAGACTTTTGTCCCCAAAGGCATTGTTTTAGCCGGTTGAGGCCAATCTACCCACCATTTGGTCTTTTTGGGTTCGAAGTTCTTTTTCATCTTCGTTTCAGTAATCTCAATACCATCACGACTTATGTCAGTCACTACCCCGTATTTATAAGAGAACTTATATTTTTTATTATTTGCCATAAAGAAAAATAAAAGGGGTTGACTCCGAACAGAACCAACCCGGATAATGCATTAACCTTTTTTCCCTACTTCCTTGATAATCCTTCTGTCTCCAGGAGTGGTAATCATTAAAAATGTAACGGAATCTCCAACCTGAAACTCAATTTGAGCACCTCTTTGCTCAAAAGGAAGATCAGAAGAACCACCGTCTTCGCGAACTGCACCTGTGTCGGCATCATAAATTTGAGTGACCTGTCCTGTTTTGTATTCTCTAGTAACTGACATAATTTATTATTGATTTAATTTTTTGACTCAATAAAAATAGAAATTTATTTCCACCGTCCTAATTTGACTGCCACAATTTGTAAATCAGCGCTTAATTCAACAAGTTGTTTATCTGAATTTTACCTGTGTTCAACTAATTTTTACTGTGATAATCTACCTAATATTTAAGTTCGCTTTGCAATTTTCGTATATTTTTAGCTTTTATGAAATGGATCTGGCTTGTCTTCATGTTATTTATTGGTGCTTCGGTATTTGGCCAGAACACGAATGCACAAGAAGATAGCATCAGAAATCTTATCAACCAGTATCCGGATTACGACTCACTTAAGATTAACCTCATATTTGAACTTGCTGCCATGGTAGAAGAAGCATCTCCATCCCGGCATGAAAGCTTACTCATGGAGGCCAATCGACAATCCAAAATCGGCAAGCATCCCTATCAACTTGCTAAGTCTTCTCAACTCTTAGGAATTCATTATTTCTTTCAGGGAGATTATGAGAAAGCGGAAGTGTTACTAAAAGAAGGTGCTGAAGTGGCGCGGGCCAATAAATTTCAATTGCTTTTGGCCAGTATTTTATCTGATCTCGGACAAATTGAAGACGCACTACAGAAGGACAAATTGTCCCTGCAACATACGCTTGAAGCTATTGAAATAATGGAAGAGAAGAAAGACTTCAAAAACCTCATTGCCACCTATAATAATTTAGGCGGCTTCTATTATTATCGCGACAAAAACAAAAAAGCACTTGAATACTATACAAAAGCCAAGGATATCCTGCTGTCTCGCTTAAGTTTACGCGACAATTTCAACGATTGGGCTGTTACTGAATCAAATATTGGGTGGTGTTATTATTACATGGGAAACCTGGATGATGCTATAGACCAACTCAAAAGGGCGGTAGACATCCATAGCAAATATGATTATTATTCTTACTCGTCTGGAAATGCTAGAGCCAATTTAGCTTCATTGTATGTAGAAGCCGAAAACTTTGACCTAGCAAAAATTCACGCAAGAGATGGATTAGATATATGCACTGAACTTGATTATCTACAAGGAATTGGAAATGCTAATCACACTCTTGGAGAAATTGCACTTGCTGAAGGCAACTATAAAGAAGCTGCTGAAGCATTTGGTGAAGCACTTTCTGTAGCAGAAAAATTAGGTAATCTGGACAATCAGGCGTACCGAACCAAAATGCTTTCATACTGCTACAGCAATATGGGGAATTATAAATTAGCTTACAATTTTGCTCTGCAGTCTAAAACATTAAACGATAGCCTGAGTAAACTTAAATCAGACGCAGCATTTGAAGACGCTATTACCAAGTATGAGACAGAGAAAAAGGAAGCAGAAAATGCGTTACTACAGGAACAGGCAAAATTAAAGGATTTACAGTTAGAACAAGAGCGTCAACAAGCAAGAAGTGCACAAGAAAGACAATGGATCATTGGAGGATCAATAGGTTTGATACTCGTTTCCGGCCTGTTTTTCCTGATCAATCGTAATCGACTCAAAACACGAACGAATAGACAACTAGAACTTCAAAGAGATGAGATTGCTGAACAGAAAAAAGAAATTACGGATAGTATAACCTACGCCAAACGTATTCAAAATTCATTTTTACCAGATGAAACTGATTTTCAAATCCATTTCGAAGAATCATTTCTGATGTATCAGCCAAAGGATATAGTTGCTGGTGATTTTTATATTCTTGAAGAGGTAGGTGATTATGTTTATTTTTCTGTTGCCGACTGCACGGGACACGGTGTACCTGGAGCAATGGTTTCCATTGTATGTTCCAACGCAATCAGAAAAGTTCTTCATGAGCTCAACATCTCTGATCCGGGTGAGATACTCAACCACACCCGAGATATTGTGATTCAACAATTTGCCCGAAAAGGACACACCGTAAATGATGGTATGGACATCTCTTTCTGTCGTTTCAATAAAAAAACTATGAAACTGGCCTGGGCTGGTGCCAATAATTCCTTGCTCGTTTTAAGAAAAGGTACCACCGAGCTTGAAGAGATAAAACCTAATAAACAACCAATTGGTGGTTATGTAACCACTTCACCGTTTACCACACATGAATTAGACATCAACAAAGGAGATACAATTTATATGTCTTCTGATGGATATCCGGATCAATTTGGTGGTGAAAAAGGTAAAAAATACAAATACAAACGCTTCAAAGAATTATTGGTCAGAACAAGTAATAACAGCCTCCAAAAACAAAAAGAACTCATTTCCTCCGAATTTTGGGAGTGGAAACAAGGCATGGAACAGATTGATGATGTCTGCGTTATGGGAGTCCGAGTATAACGAGGACGAACCAGAACGCAATGACATCATCAATCCCGATCTATATTTTCAAGGGAACTCAGTGACCGTAGAAAATAAGTATCGGGATGATGCGTAGACAAATGTCTTGTTTATTTTTCAATGCACAGATCATATTTAGCAGTGTGTGATACCCTGTGAGCAGGGTCGAAGGGTAACGAGGACGAACCAGAACGCAATGACATCATCAATCCCGATCTATATTTTCAAGGGAACTCAGTGACCGTAGAAAATAAGTATCGGGATGATGCGTAGACAAATGTCTTGTTTATTTTTCAATGCACAGATCATATTTAGCAGTGTGTGATACCCTGTGAGCAGGGTCGAAGGGTAACGAGGACGAACCAGAACGCAATGACATCATCAATCCCGATATAAATTCTCTGATTTGATTATTTTTTAGTCGTTTATTTGATTATAATCTAATCTTTGTGTATATTTGTTTCAGCAGTAACTCGCCTGCTATTGTTTAATCAAAATTTTAAGTATGTTGATAAAAACCTATGGCTGTGCCGTTTATGGCATAGAGGCGATACCTATTACTGTTGAAACAAATATTGGTCGTGGCATTAATTTTCACATGGTTGGATTACCCGACAGTGCCGTAAAAGAAAGTCATAAACGAATTAAAGCGGCTTTTTCGAATTCTGAATTCAAATATCCAGGTAAAGAAATCACGGTCAATCTCGCTCCTGCGGACATCCGAAAGGAAGGTTCGGCGTATGATCTCACCATTGCCGTTGGCATTCTCTCCGCTTCCGGACAAATTGAATCAGAAGATGTCTCGGAATACCTGATCATGGGAGAGTTATCCCTGGATGGCAGTTTACGACCAATAAAGGGTGCACTACCTATTGCTCTCAAAGCAAAAGAGCTGGGTTTTAAAGGCTTTATCCTACCCAAACAAAACCAAAATGAAGTTGCCATTGTCACGGACCTAAACATTTATGGTATTGAACATATCAAAGAAGTGATGGGCTTTTTTAATGGTGACATTCAATTGACACCTGCCGTATTTGAAGAAAACTCGAAGGAAGACCTGGCGAATAGCGGGTTTATGGATTTTTCGGATGTAAAGGGACAGGAAAACGTAAAGCGTGCTCTTGAAATTGCTGCGGCTGGCGGACACAATATCTTATTGGTAGGGCCGCCGGGATCAGGAAAAACAATGCTTGCCAAACGACTGCCCTCTATCCTACCTCCATTAACAGTAGATGAAGCATTGGAAACCACAAAAATTCATTCGGTAGCGGGTTTGATCTCTCCAAATAGTGGATTGATGACCAATCGACCATTTCGATCGCCACACCATACGGTTTCAGATGTCGCGCTGGTTGGCGGAGGCTCAAACCCCAAACCTGGAGAAATATCTTTAGCTCACAATGGAATTTTATTTTTAGACGAGCTACCTGAATATAAAAGACAGGTACTTGAAGTAATGCGTCAACCGTTAGAAGACCGGATTGTGACCATTTCAAGAGCTAAAATGACTGTAGAATACCCCTCTGGATTTATGTTGGTGGCATCAATGAACCCCTCTCCTTCAGGGAATTTTTATGACCCAAATGATCCTAACTCAGATCCTGAATTTGCAGTAAAGCGATACCTGAACAAAGTTTCTGGTCCATTAATGGATCGAATTGATCTGCACATTGAAGTACCCGCAGTGAAATTTGATGAATTGTCAGATGAGCGGAAAGGTGAATGCAGTAAATCCATACGTAAACGCGTTGTTCAAGCCAGAAAATTTCAGGCTAACCGGCTCAAAGACATCAAAGGTGTATACTACAATGCACAGTTAAGTCCTACCTTAATCGAGAAATATTGTAAAATTGACAAGAACGGGAAGCTTTTAATAAAAACGGCTATGAACAAGCTTGGGTTTTCAGCCCGATCATATTCAAGGATACTTAAAGTTTCCCGCACCATTGCAGATCTCGATCATTCTAATAAGATTAAAGCTACCCATATTGCAGAAGCAATAAGTTTTAGAAGTCTGGATAGAGATGGCTGGTTGGGATAAGAAAAAATAGTGTTACTGCTAATTACCAGCGAAAATACTGATAGACTGAGAAATATTACCATACTACCGTTAATAAGTCTTTAGTTCAATTTGGCATTCATTTTTCAGATTTCCTATATTTACTCTAAATACACCTGTATGACAAAGAGAACCCTTCTAGTACCGCACGACTTTACCCACGTAGCGGATAATGCAGTTAAATATGCAATTAACATGGCAAAATCCATGGATGCTAATGTTGAATTGCTCCATGTGGTAAAAGGTGACGGTGCAACTTCGAAAGCAAAAGCCGAGTTCGAAAAAATAATTAGCAACCTTAAGGATGTACCCCCTGGTATTGAAGTGAATTATCACATCAAATCTGGTTCAATATTTACTGATATTGCTGCTATGGCAACCGAACTGCATTCCTCTTTAATAATTATGGGGACACACGGATCAAAAGGATTACAACAAAAAATGTTCGGAAGTTTCGCGCTAAAAGTGATAACTTCTACGCATGTTCCTTTCTTGGTGGTACAGGATGAGTTTACAGGAATGGACCTTAGTAAAATTGTAGTGCCGCTGGATGAATCACAAGAAAGCCTTCAAATTGAACAGGTAACTACGGGTATTGCAGAAATATTTAAATCTGAAGTGCATATTCTAACTGAAAAGAAAGTTGACTCAAATCTAAAACTTAAAGTTGCTGTACATTCAGGATTACTGTCAAAACAGTTCAAAGAAGCTGGTATAACCTATCAAACTGAAGTTTTAAAGAAAGAAAAAGGATACTCTACCGACATAGCGAATTATGCGGTGAAGATTGGGGCGAACCTAATTGCATTTGCTTATCATTCTGATAGTTTATTACCTCAATTTGACAATTTTGCTCAGAATTTGATCACTAATAAAAGTGGTGTACCTGTGCTAGTTGTCAATTCAAAAGAAGCAGGAAACTACTTCTTTTAAGCAATTTTCTTTTCTGAATTTTAAATTTCTTGCTACATTGTAGGCACGCATAACAACTATTATTTAGGTTTTTGCTACCTAATATTTTAGTTCTCAATTTTTTACCTGTATAAACCAGTCGCTACTATGAAAAAAATATTACTTTTCCTTTGTGCACTTATTTCCTTTTATTCCATAGGACAAATAGATTTTAAGACAAATACCGGTTTAATTCCTAACCGAGGTCAAATTGCCAATGAACATCATCAGGTGCTTGACAGTATTGATTTTAAACTCGAAACCCCTGGTGTTAACGCTTATTTTACTCCGAGTGGAATTGTCTATCATTTTTATCGTGAGATAGAAAAAAATCCTTCTGAATATACTGAAGCCGAACAAAATGCTCATCAACGTGGTGACTTTAATGAGATCGGTAAAAAAGTATACTTCTACAGAATGGATTTCAGATTGATCAATTCCAATCCGGATGCGACATTTGAAATGGAAGGTCAGTCAAATGCTTATGTGAATTATTATCTACCTCAATGCCCACAAGGAATCACCAAAGTTCCAACGTATAGCAAAATAACATACAAAGAGGTCTACCCAAATATTGACCTTGTTTATAAATCCGTAGATGGAAACTTGAAATATGAATTTATTGTTCATCCCGGAGGAAACATTAATGATATAAAATTCACCTATAATGGTGCTAGTTCATTGGATATTGAAGATAGAGCATTAACGGTTTCCAATGATTTTGGTCCTTTCAAAGAAAATGAACCTATCAGCTTTTATCAGGACGAAGAAAAATCAATAAAAAGTGACTTTGTTATTAATGAAGGCTCGGTTGGATTTGACGTGGAAGACTACGACGAGTCAAAAACAATCATTATAGACCCTACAGTTACGTGGTCTACCTACTATGATAATGGAGGGAATTCAGACTTTCACTGCAACGGTGCTTATGATTCAGCCGAAAACATGTACCTGGCTTATTCAACTTACTCCGCTTTATGGACAACCATTAATGCTGGTGCCGGACAGTATTTCGATTCATCTCACGACGGAATTACAGACCTTGTAATACTACGGTTTAATAGTGATATGACGTTACAATGGGTTACTTATTACGGAGGTGATAAAGGAGATTACCTATGCGGTACCGGAGGAGATTACGGAAAGACATTAGATGTAGATGATAATGATGGTATTTATCTTGGTGGCTATGCCAACAGTAATCCAACTACATTCCCTACCCAATCATCAGGTGTAGGAGGAGCGTGGTACCAGGATGATTCCAACCTGAAAGGTGGCGATAATTCCTTCATTATCAAATTTGACCAAAATGGTGTAAGACAATGGGGAACACTTTACCAACATACGAATGCATCAACTTCAGGTGCAGGTATTCGAATTAACGGGATTAAATGTAACGGCACAAAAGTCTATTTCACTGGACAAACGTATCAGTTCAGTGGTTTTGATATTCCTATAGTTGCACTAGGAGGTGCTTATAACAACTCAACTTTTGTAGGAAATCAGGATATATTTTTAGGTAGGTTTAACACTGATTGCGTTCTTGAATGGAGTACGTATTTTAACAGTGGTAATGGAGCAGCAACTGGTTATCAGCAAGGATCTGACATCACTTTTGATGCATCAGGAAATATGATCCTTGTCGGTCAAATATCAAATGATGCCACATCTGCTTATACGCTAAACCCTGGCGGTGGAGCATATTTCAGTAATACGATTAGTGGTTTTATCGATCATATTATTGCAAAATTTAATACTTCTCTGCAGCCAACTTGGTCAACCATAATTGGAGGAACAGATTTGGACAGAGTTTCAGAAGTGTCTACAGATCCATCAGGAAATATTTTAGTGGCAAGTAGAATGGTGCGTGCCGGAATGCCTACTGTCAATCCGGGAGGAGGAGCATTTTACTACGGCACTTTGCAATCAGCAACGGATGGATTCATCATGAAGTTTAGTCCTGGTGGTGTATATACCTGGGGAACCTATGTAGGCGCAACAACGGCAGATGCGTCCATTTCAGGGATAGCTTCTGATAACAGTGGAAATATATATGCTATTGGATATACATCAGCAACAAATTTTCCTATACAAAACCTGGCTGGGTCTTACAATCAGGCAACAAATGCAGGTTCCAATGATTTGGTACTGATGCGATTCACATCAGGTGGTGTAAATGAATGGTCAACTTATTATGGTGGTTCGGGATCAGATGCTTGTTATGGTAGAAAAATTGAACCGGCAACAATTGCAAACTCATGTGGTTATAAACAGTTCTTTTCACCTACAACCGCAAGTCTTAACTTCCCTACAACAGATCCCGGCGGAGGAGCATTTTTTGAAGGGACTTTAACGGGCTCATCCTCCAACACTATCTTATTAATTGAAGACGCGGGAGGTTCAACCGCAACCGCACCAACTTCTGTTTCCGGAACTACCACCATTTGTTCCGGTAACTCTACAACACTGACCCAGGTTGGTGGATCCCTGGGAGCAGGCGATTCTTATCAGTGGTATAGTGGATCCTGTGGTGGAACACCAGTAGGAAGTGGAGCATCAGTTGTGGTCTCCCCAGGTTCAAATACAACTTATTTTGTTCGCGTTGAAGGCCCATGCGGTATTACAACATGTGCTTCAGTGAGCGTAACTGTAAATTCAAATTCAACAGGAGCGAGTAGTGCTAGTGCAAGTCCTAACCCCATTTGCCCTGGCGGATCAACCACACTTTCATTATCAGGAGGATCACTGGGTACAGGAGGAAGCTGGCAATGGTATAGTGGTTCTTGTGGGGGTACTCCGGTAGGATCCGGCACCAGTGTTTCGGTGAGCCCGTTGTCTACAACAACTTATTATGTTCGTGCAGAAGGAACCTGTAATACAACTACTTGTCAATCTGTTACGGTTAATTTAAATTCTGAATCCACAGCTCCAACTGGTGCCAGTGCTACTCAATCAACAATTTGTGAAGGCAGTAGTACAACACTGAATGTGAGTGGGGGATCATTGGGTACTGGCGCCAGTTGGGAATGGTACAGTGGTTCTTGTGGTGGTACTGTTGTAGGGTCAGGAAGTTCAGTTTCTGTAAGTCCTACTACCACAACTACCTATTTTGTAAGAGCGGAAGGAACATGTAATACCACAACTTGTGCTTCAGTTACTGTAACTGTAAATCCGGTTCCTTCTCCTTCTATTACGAGTAGTGGATCTGCTATTTGTGCCGGAGACATTGTTAATCTTACCGGAACTCCTGCTGGAGGTACATGGACTGTACTCAGTGGTCCTGGAACCATCTCAAATGATGTGTTGACATCTACAGCAGCCGGAACCATCAATATTGAGTACTCGGTAACACAATCCGGATGTACGGGTACAACAACACAAAGTATTAATGTGAATGCATTATCTGATGGTTCCTGGACATCTCCGGGAACTGTCTGCGAGAGTGCAGGTACAATTGATTTAAGTACCTTAGTAACAGGTGATCCTGGTGGAACCTGGTCTGGTACGGGCGTATCCGGAACTACCTTTGATCCAACCGGCTTAAATGGAAGTACGGTTACCGTAACATATACGGTCGGCTCAACATGTCCGGTGAGTGTATCCCATGATATTACAGTAGAAACTTCGGTAACGGCCACCTGGACACCACCAGCCGCATTGTGTGAAAGTGATCCACCGATTAATCTGGATGCCCTCGTTACAGGAAGTACAGGTGGTTCATGGTCAGGATCAGGAGTTTCCGGTTCAACATTTGATCCACTTGGTTTATCTGGAATGATATCGGTAACGTATACTGTTGGTAGTGGTTCGTGTACCGACGCTTCCACACAAGATATTGAAGTGCTGACAGCCCCGGCAACACCAACCTTTAGTGCTACTGACAGTACTATTTGTGCCGGAGAAACAGTTACACTTTCTGGTACAGGATCCGGTGCGGTTGACTACAACGTTTATGATGCTGCTACAGGAGGAAATCTCTTAGGAACAGCTCCAATGGATGTCACACCGTCAACTACAACAACCTATTATCTTGAAGCAGAAAACACGAATGGTTGTGGAAATATTGGTGGTATACAATCATTAACTATCACTGTAAATAGCTTACCTAGTTTAGCGGTATCATCAGATGAAAATATTTGTGTGGGTGAAACAGTAACACTAACTGCTACCGGTTCAGGAACTCTGCTTTGGTCAACATCTGAAACCACTAATAGTATTGACGTTTCGCCAACGACAACAACGACTTATACAGTAGATCTTACAGATGCTAACGGCTGTACAAGCAGTGGATCTATAACGGTAAGCGTTCAAAGTTCATCAACCGTAAGTGCTGTTGATGACAATGCATCCACAGGAGTTGGAACACTTGTTAATATTAATGTTTCATCCAATGACACTGGTGATCCGTTGACAGTAGCCATCTTGCAAGGCCCGCAAAATGGGGTTGGATCTGTTCAAGCTGATGGCAGCATAGATTATCTACCATTTACTAGTTATGTTGGTGATGACTCCATTACATATACCATTTGTGACGTTTTCTGTTCTGCTATTTGCGATACTGCGGTTGTTAGAATAAGCGTATCAGACGAAGTGGAACTAAGCATACCAGGAGGTTTTTCACCGAATGGAGATGGAATTAATGACGTGTTTGTAATAGAAGGATTAGATGCTTACCCGAATAACAGCCTAACCATCTTTAATCGTTGGGGAGATATCGTTTACACTGCTTCCCCATACAATAACGACTGGAGTGGACAGGCAGAAGGGAAAAGAACCATAACCGGAGACGTTGTGGTAACCGGAACATACTTTTATATCTTAAAATTGGATGACAATACTGAGCCGGAAAACGGATCAATTGAAATCAAAAAATAAATCGCCTTATGAGAAAGATATTAGCAAAATTGGTAGCGATTGTAGCGTTGTTTATGGCTTCAAACAGTTATGGACAAAGTCAATTTCACATGACGCAATACATGATGCATCAACCATTTATAAACCCTGCAAGTATGGGGATGTATGACAATATGAATGGCTCCATATTTTATAAAAATCAGTGGACAGGATTTGATGGTGCGCCACAATTGATCGGATTTAATTTTAATTCACCTGTTGGAGGATTGAGTAATCGTCTCGGATTAACGGTAGTAAATGATCGTATCGGCGTAAACAATAATACGGAGATTGCTGGTTCGTATGCCTATACATTAAAGATTAATGAGACGTCCACCTTGTCATTTGGAATGTCAGCAACATTGCGTCTGAGTCAAAGTGATTATGCTGAAGTTGAAACAAATATTGTTGACCCACAATTCCAGGCAAATACACCAACGCTGGCAATGCCAAATTTTAAATTTGGAGCCTACTACAAAGCCAAGAAATTCTATGTAGGGATTGCCCTTCCTAATTTATTGAAGAACAGCATAGAATATTCTACAGAATTTAATGGCACCACCAGTTTTGACATCTCTGACTGGCATTTTTATCTTCATGGGGGATATTCCTGGGCGATCAATGATAAGTTTGATCTGAATTCATCTACGATCTTCAAACACGTTTCCGGTGCACCTTTTCAAGTTGATCTGAGTACCGTATTCGTGATCAACAAGAAATTTGGATTCGGACTAAATTACAGAACGTCCAACGACCTTGCAGCTTTACTAAGATTCCGTTTGAATCCAATGCTTGAGATGGGGTATTCGTACGATTATAGCTTTAGTGAACTAAGTGACTTCTCATCCGGAAGCCATGAGCTCATGCTCATATTTGACATCTACGGAAAAGAGAAAACTCCTGACTCTGCCATGCCAAGATATTAATCGCGTTAGAACAACGTCGCTTAATTTGCTTAACCCGCAAAGAAGTCCTTCATCTTAGAGAAGAATCCCTGTTCTTTTCTACCTGGTTTAGGTTTAAAATTTTCAGATGACCTGAGGTTTTCAAGGATTTCTTTTTCTTCAGATGTAAGTTTCTTTGGCGTCCAAACGTTAATGTGAACAAATAAGTCTCCGGTGCCATACCCGTGAACTGAAGGTAATCCTTTACCTTTCAATCTCAACATTTTCCCAGATTGAGTTCCCGGTTCAACTTTTATTTTGGCTCGGCCTTCTACCAACGGTACTTCAATAGAGTTACCTAAAGCAGCATCTATAAAACTTACATAAGCCTCATAATGCAGGTTTTCACCATCTCGCTGAAGCAGATCATTTTTTTCCTCTTCAATAACTACAAGTAAGTCACCAGGTACACCGTCAAAAGGACCAGCATTACCTTTACCCCCCACTTTGAGTTGCATACCATCTTCCACACCAGCCGGAATGTTTATTTCAACGAGTTCTTCCTGACGTTTCAGCCCTTGAGCATCCACCCCTGCAGGACGATTTCCGATAATTTTTCCTGTACCTCTACACGTTTGACAAGTGCTTTGGGTCTGCATAGATCCTAAAGGGGTTTGCATTACACGAACTACCCTACCCTGACCGTTACAGGTTTTACAGGTATTGTAAGTAACACCTTCTGCGTTAACCAGCTTGTTTACCTTGATTTTTTTCCTGACACCGTTGGCAATCTCTTTGAGGTTCAATTTAATCTTGATACGTAGGTCAGAACCACGTGCTACACGTTGTCCACCTCCGCTTCTTCCGCCAAATCTGCTTCCGCCGCCAAATGCACTTCCAAAAATATCCCCAAACTGGTCGAAGATATCATCCATATTCATGCCACCGAAACCGCCACCGCCACCGGCTGCACCGGCAACTCCCTGATGACCAAATTGATCGTATCTCGCCCTCTTGTCTGCATCTGACAATACTTCATAAGCCTCAGCTGCTTCCTTAAACTTCTCTTCAGCTTCTTTGTCATCAGGATTCTTATCGGGGTGATACTTTAACGCAATCTTCCGGTAAGCCTTTTTAATCTCCTTTTCATCAGCAGACTTGCTAACGCCTAATATGTCGTAATAATCTCTTTTGCTCATGTGTATTCCTTACTGTCCAACTACCACTTTTGCATAACGCAAAACTGATCCCTTTAAATTATACCCTCTCTCAACTACATCAACCACTTTGCCTTTCTGATCCTCATCCTCCACAGGAATTTGGGTAATTGCTTCGTGCTTATCAGAGTCAAACGGTTCACCTTTGGCATCCATAGCCTCCAATCCCTTAGATTGAAGAATGTTTAACATTTTGTGATGTATCAATTTAAATCCTTCTTTTACCGCTTCCGGGTCATCTACATTCTCATTCGTAGAAATAGCACGTTCAAAATCATCCAGAACTACTAAAAGATCTTTTATGACATCTCCGCTGGCTCTGCTTAGTGTTTCAGCCTTTTCTTTTATGGTTCGTTTCCTGAAATTGTCAAAATCTGAATACAACAGCAAGTACTTGGACTGAAGTTCCTCATACTTCTCCTCAAGCGATTTCTCTTTCGTTTCTTCAGATTTATCGCTTTTCTTCTCTGTAGACTCTTCGGAATTATCCATTACATCTTTTTCCGAATTTTCCACCTGATCTACAGTTTCCTCTTTTTTCTTATCTTTTTTCTTTGACATCAGTAAGTTCGTTTATATTGAAACATTCAAAAACATTGCCATTTCCGCATACAGGACAATGTGTCACAAAATGTCAGATAATCGACAAATTATGAGTTCAAGCCGTCATAACGGGCTGCAAATTTGTCAATAATAATGAGACTTAAGGTTATTTTCTTACGAACTTTTCAGCAATGAAGCCGATCTTTTTCAATCGGGTTACCAAACCATACAACAACATGGCTATTGCTAAGTAGCAGGCAATCCTGCCCAGAATGCTACCGTACTTGGTAAAAACTGTAAATTCTTTATTTCTGTTGATGGTTTCATGAAGGGCTCCGTATTCATTCCACCCCAACTCTGAAATAATTTCTCCTCTTTGATCAATAAAGCATGATATTCCTGTATTTGCAGATCGCGCAACGGACCTTCTGTTTTCAATTGCCCGAATTTGTGAAAACATGCGGTGTTGCTTGTATCCCGGAGTATCTCTCCACCAACCGTCATTTGTTATCACACAAATAATTTCTGCTCCTTTTCGCACAAAATAGGTCACATAATCACCATACACTGATTCATAGCAGATAAGTGGAGCATATCCAACTCCTTTGGCTTCCAGTACTTTTGGCTCTTCCCCGACTCCTAACAATCCAGATGTACCACCAAGTTCTACCGAATATTCTGCCAAAAATGGTAATGATTCTACAAAGGGTAATTTTTCACCTCCTAAAACAAGTTTGGCCTTATGATAAGAAATTATCGGAAGGTCTGCCTGAATTAACAGGGCCGTATTATAATTTTCCGCCCAATACGGACCGTATGGTTGACTGGCCGCAGATCTTTTCTCCTTGAATACTTCATAGGTGTCCGCACCTATTATCCATGGAACTTCATAATGGGTTTGAATAAAATTTTTGACGCTTAAAATAGATGTATTCGTTTCCAACTCAGCCTCGTTCTTCCCCCATGGAATTGCGGTCTCCGGGCAAACAACCAGATCCGTATTCTCGGTTACATGTTCTTCGGTAACCTTATACATCTTATCCAATTGCTGCGAAACAGGGATAACGAATTTTTCTGTATGCGCTTCAACATTTGGTTGGACAATCACAATATCAACTGGGTCAACTTTTTCTTCGTAGCGGAAATAAATGAACAGGCTGCTAATAACCGGAAAAAACAAAGCCAGTCCCAGGAAAATAAAATTAGGCGTTTGTATTTTCCATGTTTCATTTTTTAAGAAGCGGTTGCGAAGTAGCATGTACACAATAATATTCACAAGCAAGATCCAGAAAGTACCGCCTGCAACACCAGAGTATTCATACCATTGGATGAGTTTGGGTTGTGTTCCTAACACATGCCCAATGTTTAACCATGGCCAGGATAAATCCCAGTAGTAGTGTATGTGTTCAAATGATAACCAAAGCACCAAAAAAGACAACAAACCTTTGTTTTCACCCAACTGCCGGGTTAGGAAGCCGGTTAAGCCCAATGGAAGGGTCATCAACATAGAATTTGCCAGAATTGCCATGTACGTTCCACTGGGTGAAGCGTAATAAATCCACCAGGAAGTAATGGCATTAAAGAGGATAAAGCCTAGATAATTACATAGAAAGCGAATCCATATCCTTCCCTTGATCTTCTCTTGATTTAATGAATATGAAATTATTAGAAATGGCACAAATCCAATGAAAGCCAGTGGAAATAATCCTCCTGTAAACGGAAAACTGACTCCCAGAATTGTACCTCCAAGAATTGAGAGTAAAAAAAGATGCCATACTTTCAATTTCATGGAGCAAATTTAATCAAATACTGACCAATTATGTAGGGAATAAAAATTCGTAGTTTATTTTTCAAAACCCACGATAATTCGGGGATTTTATGAAACCTTTACAACTTAACTGTTGTATAAACACTGATACGAAAAATTAACATGGGAAGAAAGAAAAGACTTCATTTCAAGGATCTTGATGCATTGCGTTTTATTGCATTTATTCCTGTATTTCTGTATTGCGCCTTATATCTGATGTCTTCTGAGGATAACCCTTTTATTTCAGATATGGGTAATGCCATGAATTACATCAAGCAAAACAGTATCGATTTTTTCTTTTTTCTTTCTTCATTTTTACTGACTTCACATGCATTGCGGGAATATAAGTACCACAAATCATTCGCACTAAAATCATTTTACATCAGAAGGATGATGCGAATTTTCCCCGTATTTGCAGTAGCCCTACTATTCACATTTCTCATACATCCATGGATTATTAAGGAGTTGGGGCTAACGCCAATATCGGTACCAAAACCAACGAGTTACGTTTTCCTTTTCCCTAATTACTTTGCGGAGATTACGAAGGAACAATACATCTATTTGGTGATTGTCTGGACGGTGTATATGTTCATTCAATTTTATGTTTTCTGGGGGATTATACTCAAGTTCTTTATTCAACAATTAAAAATTGTAGGAATTATCTTAGTTGTAGTTGGGATCTTTTCTCGTGTTTACCATGCATTAAGTGATTCTACGTTTGAATTTGATACGTTAAGTGCTGGGATTCCTATTGGAATTGGAGCCTTTGTAGCACATATCATTCGAAATGATGAGCGGACAGTTGATTTGATAAAACATTTATCGAAAGGCACACACCTGTTGTTATATATGGGTGGTGTAGGAGCATTAGCTCTAGGTTACCTATTTTTTGGAGATACGTTGATCGGTATAATTGTTCCACTTCTTACCTGTACCTTTTTTGGATATGTTGTTATTGAACAAACCTATGCGAAAGAATCCCTCCTTAAATTCAGAAAGAATAAAATTATCTCCAGATTTGGAAAAATTAGTTACGGATTGATCGTTTATCAATCGATTATTATGGTTTTAGGCATTATTGCCGTACACTCGTTAGAATTTGACTTATCTACTCCTATAATCCAAATATTCTTTCTGATATTTAGTTTTACAATGACCTGGCTAGTAGCGGATTTAAGTTACAGGCTTTACGAGAGACCAATTCTCAATATAAAGAAAGAGTTTAAGCGTTCTTGAGGCTTTCAAGCTCAGCAGACGAACGCTCCCAAATCTCCATATTTTCGTCCAGGTTTGATTGCAACTTATTCAGTTCACTGACTAATTCCTGATAATTCGAATGTTCTTCGTAATTGGTTCCTTCCAGTTCAAGGGTTTTAACTGCAATTTCCTTTTCCAGGATTTCTATCTCTTGTTCTGCTTTTTTGATTTTGTTCTCAAGTTTATTTATTTGAGCTTTTTGTTCTTTAGATTCTTTATAGCCCAATTTGTCATTCGTTACCTTTGACGCATTGGATTTTTCATTCGATACGATATCCTCCTCTTCATAACGTTTTAAAAACTCGTTCACTCCAAAATAATGCAGCTTTATACTGGTGGGGTGGATTTCCCATATTTTATTGCTCAAACCATCCAGGAAATCCCGGTCATGAGATACCAGTAACAATGTACCTTCATAGGTTTTCAAGGCATCTTTTAATATCTCTTTACTCTGAATATCCAGGTGATTCGTAGGCTCATCCATGATAAGCAAGTTAAAATCAGAGAAGAGGAGCTTACAGATGGCTAGTCGCGTCCGTTCCCCTCCAGATAAAACCTTAACCTGTTTATCAACATCTTCACCACTAAATAAAAAGGCTCCAAGAATTGATCGAATATCTTTTCGTTTATCTCCCTTTGCTATTGCATCAATTGTCTCAAATACGGTTTTATCCTGATCCAAGGTTTCTGCTGAATCCTGCGCAAAATAACCGATAGACACATTGTGTCCTCTTTCGATTGTACCTTCGAAATCCACATCACCTGTAATACATTTGATCAAAGTTGATTTTCCTACACCATTCGGGCCCAGTAAAGCAATTTTCTCACCGCGGGAAAGCAGCACTTCCAGGTTTTTAAATATTTGCTTATCACCGTAAGATTTTGATAATTTTTTGATATCCAAAACGCGTTTTCCTGACGGATTATCAACGGTAAACTTGACATTAAACGCAGCACGTTCAATGGTATCTATTTCTATACGATCAACCTTTTCTAACTTTTTAATCAAGCTTTGTGCAAATGCCGCTTTATTCGCTTTTGCTCTATATTTATTTATTAATTCTTCGGTTCGTTTGATTTCTCGATCCTGGTTCTTTTTGGCAGCAATGGTTCGCTCCATTTCCTCCTGATGCAGCACGAGGTATTTTGAATAATTGCATTTATAGTCGTATAATCTTTGATTGGCGATTTCAACGGTACGGTTTGTTACATTATCTAGAAAACGACGGTCGTGAGAAATTACTACCAGGCCGCCTTTAAAATTTATCAAATAATTCTCCAGCCATTGTATTGAGACAATGTCGAGGTGGTTTGTTGGCTCATCAATCAACAGAACATCTGGATTATTAACTAATAATTTTGCAAGCTCTACCCTCATTTGCCAGCCTCCACTAAAGCTTCCTATTTCCTTGTCTATATCATCTTGCTTAAACCCCAGACCTTTTAAAACTAACTCAATACGTTCAGCTATAGCATGTGCATCCAGTATGGTTAACCGATCGTTTATTTCTGTCACCTCTTCAATTAATCCGGAATATTCGTCAGATTCATAATCTGTTCGTGTTGTCAGCTCTTTATTTACAAAATCAAGACGTTCCTGTAGACCTGCAACTTCTTTGTTAGATTGTTCTATATAGTTCCGGATGGTTAAATCTTTAGGAATCTCAATATCCTGTGTTAGATATCCCAGACTAATACCTTTTTCGTGAATGACATTCCCTTCAGTAGGTTTAAGTTGTTTAGATATTAATCCTAACAACGTAGATTTTCCGACGCCATTTTTACCGGTAAGACCAATTTTATCTCCACGGTCAATAAAGAGGGAAATATCCTTATAAAGATATCCCTGAGGTAAGTGATATGATAATGCGCTAATTCGAACCATGCGGGTGCAAAGGTATAAACAAAAAAAGGGGTGTCGAAAATTCGACACCCCTTTTTCAATGTTAAATATATTCTAAAAGCTCCATAGGTCATGCTCAAACTTAAAGATCTTGTCTTTGATCCTTTCAGCTTCGAGTAGTGCTTCTACACCAGCTCTAAAGTTTTGCAATTCCCTGTCATAAATATTTGACTCCTTGTAGATGTAGCTGTTGAACATTCTTTTCCAGAAAAGGTCGTCAAAGGACATCCTTTGTGAGTCATTGTGTCTACTCTGTACGTAGAAGTTTTGTAAAACGTATCTACATTCAGGGAAATACACCCAGAATAACTCTTTAAATCCGGAAATTGATGTTCCTTCCATTTGATACACTACAGGGCATATCGCGATAATTCTCACATCCATTACAGACCGCTCATTGTCAAAATACCAGTCTTCTTTGATTCTATACTGAACAATATCTTCAGCTGTATACCATTCGAACTCTCTGTCATAATAAACAACGTTTCCGTTGTTATCAATCGAGTCCATCAATGGATCAATTTGTGACTTTACTGCCACACGAGCTGATGTTTTGTCCAATTGACCAAAGTATTCAAGGTTTTTAACATACTTAGCGAATACTGAATCCGTGTACATATTGTACGAAGGACCTTGTCCGTAAAGCGCTGGAGTAATTGGATACTTTAGCTGGTCTCCATCTTTCCATGCAAACCAATCAGGGTCAAACGGAGAATAGAGTGTAATATCTCCGGTGAAGACGTGGTATCTAAGGATAGTCCACAAACTCCAACGCGTAGGATTTTTTCTCCACACTAAATCTCCCTCTTCATCCCCAGGTCTTAAGTCATCCAGCGGGTAATATAATGGGTGATTGAATTTTTCCCTAAGGTCGATTACTCTCCACACACGTTTACTCCAGGCAACATCTGCCTCTCGAACAAATTCGTATGGGATCACTTTCTTAGTTGGGATGTGCTCTCTCACATACACTCCATCCAGTACTCCCGGTGATGGGTTTGCAATTGGTCCACGGATATCACCCGAGTTATCTGGTTGGGCGAAAACTCCTGCACCTGCAAAAATCATCATCAAAGAAAAAATCAACCTTTTCATAATTCAAAAATTTATGTTCTACTATCTCACTTTACCTGAGAATGTACCGATACGTCCAATTCCGTCAGGTCCTTTATATTTCACCTCTACAACAAGCGTTTTTCCTTTAGATTGTCTAACCAATCCTTGCGCTTTGCTGTCAAGACTACCTCCGGATGTAACGTTTCCAATTCCAGGTACTCCTGTAACGAAAACTTCTCCTCCGGTTACAGTATATTTTGCAGTTGTAATTGGTGAAGACGGGTCAATCGCAACAACTACGCGGTTTGTATTACGTGCAGCTGTATATGAAACACCTTCTCCACTCTTTTTACCTGCAAAGTACACCTGTGCTGGAGGGAACGGTTTACATACAAAATCAAATTTACCAAGGCTTACTGAACCTCCATCAGCTTTTTTAGCAGATACGCTAATGCTTGCTTTTTTGGTTCCGTTGCTAACTTTGGCAATGTATTGTCCATTTCCTTTTGAGCTCAAAGAGCATCCTGATCCTGAAAGTGTCACCTGACTAGGGTCATAACCTGAAGCCGTTCCTTCAACGATATTGTTATATCCCCAATAAAGAACACGCATTTCAGGAAGTGCAACTACACCCATTGGCTGACCAACGCTGTAGTTAAAGTCAAACGGTTTCCAGGAAATTTCTCCCTTTTCTTTAACACCGATCACACCTTTAACTCTGTGCGCACCTGCAGCATCACCAGGAAGTGGAATTTCCTTACCAGGACCCTGAACAACTTCTTTCCAGGCATCTTGATTTGCGGTATCCTCATCAATTCCATACCTAACTTTAGGATAGTCACTACTATCGTAAGCGGCAATCATTACTCGTAAACCTAGAGAATCACCCTGGTTGATATAACCAGTACGTGCAAATGCTAATGGCTCAATTTTGTTGAAGTTAAATGCCGGAGCCTCAACTTTACCCAACATATACTCCGAAGCCATTGCTTCTGCATTTTTAATATCTAGTTTTAACGAGGTAAACATTGCAGCTGCAGCAACAATTGGTGCGTGGTCAAACATTACTGACGGCCACGGCATCATACCTTCATTATGCGCATGAAGTTCATCAGGCAACGTCAACGAAAGATATACCTGTCTAATCTTGGCAGTATCTTTTTCGTTACAAGTTTTAAATGCCTCTTCTAGACCTTCCGGTTTTTCAGGCGAAATGAACTCATACGACGTCTTTCCTTCTTCATACGTACCCATTAGACCACATATATAGTCTCGGTACTTGTGTATTTCTTTTGGAATTGCCAGACCTTTTTCGTTCGGGCTTTTTGGATTACCTCCCACAAATAAGTTTGTAGGAATATCGTAATTATCAAAAGCACTAATCTCGATTAAAGGCTTAAGCTTGGTGATCACTTTCACTGTTGATCCGTCTTCAGGGTTGGTAACTTCTTCAGTCTCAGCCACCCAATCTTCTCCATCAGCTTCTTGGATCATCTCATTACACTGCGACAACAAAAAGTCCACAATCATTGCGGTTTCAGCCTTTAAAGCATCAGCTTTTCCCTGCCATTTTTCAAGCAATTTCATATCCCCTTTGGTAGCAACAAGTGCAGCTCTTTTTTGATCAAATCCACCATAAGTTGTTTCAACTTTGTTGTCAATAATCTCTGCAGATTGATCAAGCTTGTCATTCAACGTAATGAATGCTGCAATAACTTGTTTTGATACGTTAAGGGCGAGTAGAGCGGTGAGTACAAGGTACATCATACCGATCATCTTCTGTCTTGGGGTTTCTTTTCCTCCTGCCATGTTTTCTGAGTTTTTTTAATTAAACATTCGTGTTACTAAATTCAATTTACTTCGATAAGTAACACATTTAATTAATCTCTAGTAATTGTCATGGCCTTAAGCATATTACCATAAACCTGGTTCAAATCAGTCAGGTTCTTAGATAACATTGCCATATTTTCTTTGTAGATTCTAGTATCTTCAACCGAATCACTAAGATTTTGCATCATTGCTGACACTTGAGATTGGAATTTCTCCGTTGCCTCAAGATGTTCAGACGATCCTTTCAACTGAAGTTCATATACATTATTAAGAGCAGCCAGGTTGTTGGAAACTTTTTGAAGTTGTTCTCCAAAAGAAGCTCCTTCTTCAGCAGAAGAAGTTAATCCTAACAACGAAGATGACGCTTTTTCATACGTATCTGAAAGACCTTTAACTTGCTCCGAAGCGCTTTCTAAGCTAGCAACATAAGAATCTGTTGCAGCTGCGGCACCTGAAACTGACTTTAATCCTTCAGCGTTATCAGATAGATTTCTAATACCGTCACCTAGTCGGTTTAATAATTCGGCATCAATTTTAGCTTCTTCTAACAAGCTGTCAAATTTTTCTGTAATTCCTGTGGCAGAACCTCCGCCACCGTGTGCACCAGACTCACCTTTTTCATCAATATAGGCATGTAAGTCAAAATCCTCATCATGGGCAAGTGCCAATTCAGGATAAACCAACTCCCACTTTGGATCTTCGTGCAATGGTTCGAACGCAGAAAAGAAGAAAATCACGGCTTCTGTGGATAATCCGGCAATTAGGGCGATATCGGCCCCTTTCCAGTGCATGATCTTAAATAGTGCCCCAATAATTACAACTGCTGCACCAATACCATACAGTTTGGCCATGAATAATTTCCATTTTTTAGTTCCTGGTCTCATAGTTTCCTTGCTTTTAGTTTAACATTTATTTATTTGGTTATAATTTACTTAGGATATAAAAATTATCTCAACTCAATATCTGATTTAAGCTCTTCTCCACCTTCTCTTGAGAAGTCTCTACCACCACGACCGATATGAGTCTGAACACATCTAAATCCAAGATAAGATTTAGCTGTATCCTGATATTCATAGGTTCTTGAAGACGTTTGCAAATAGAACCCAATATCTTTCCAAGATCCACCACGAATTACTTTTCGTTTCATTGAAGGCGGATCCCAGTCCATTGCGTAATATCTATACTCGGGACTTAAGTCATGAGAGAATTCATACACAGACTCGTCATAAGCTGTTTCTGTCCACTCACAAACATTACCCGCCATGCAGTATAATCCATACCCATTAGGGTTATAAGAGAATGCTTTTACCGGATAGAATCCACCGTCATCAAAATATCTACCTCTCATTGGTTTAAAGTTACCCAACATACAACCAGCAGAGTTTCTGATATATGGTCCACCCCATGGGTACGGAGAGTTTTTTAAGTCACCCCTTGCGCAATATTCCCATTCACCTTCTGTAGGTAATCTGAAATCCTGCACCCATAGCTGTCCTATTCCAGTTAGCCAGTTATTCAGTTTTTGAGTTCTCCACACACAGAATGCTCTTGCCTGCACCCAAGTAACCCCCACAACCGGGTAATTATCGTATGCCGGATGCCAGAAATACATGTTTGTCATTGGGTCATTGAAAGAGTATGTAAAGTCTCTTACCCAACAAAGTGTGTCTGGATATACATTAATTTCTTCTTCAATAATAAATCTTGATCTGTCTTCATGACTTCTCAAGGCATTGTTTTGCCCTTTTTTATTGAAATAACCCATATCCTTATCCAAACCAACTGGTTCTCCAGTGAATGGGTGGTTAGGGTTCTTTAAATCACGGTGTTGAGGATCTAGAGAAGGATCCTGATAGTTACCCTGTGGGGTATAACCATTTCGTTTTATGTTTACACGACCTCTTTTAGCAGCTTCAGGAAGGTCAATCCAGTAATACTTGAAATTCAATTTACGAACATCAAGCTCTCTTCTCTTGTACCATCTTTCATTTGGACGCAGGTACATATCAGAAATTAATGGTATAATTTGTCTGTCCTTAATTCCTCTCATCTTCCAAGATAGCGGGAACAACCCTCTGTTAATAAAAGGTTGAGATGGATCGAATTCAGCCCAAACAAGATTTACTTCATCATAGAACACGTCAGGGTGTGCTAACATATCCCCAATTAACTCCGCATCAATTTCGTCATCACCCGTTGGGTTAGTGTTCAAGTACACTTTTTCAAGCATAATTGAATCCTTCACCCAATAAACAAATTCTCTCCATTCGTTATTAGTGATTTCGGTTTGATCCATATACAAAGCGTGGATAGAAACCACTTTTGATCTGGATTGATGCAAAAATGGCACATCTTGATCACCATTACCCATTGTATATGATCCAGATGGGATATATACCATTCCAAGAGGAATCTCAGGGTAAAATACTCTTCTACCTTGCACACCGGTCAAGTGACCAGTACCCGTGTTACAGCTTGATAACACTGCTGCAACTGCTACTACAAAAACCAATAATTTTTTCATGCTACCTTGTTTTTTCTACCAATCAAATATTCCGACTATCAGGACTCTTTAAGGGTTGGGTCTATCTTTTAACGTTACTTTATCCAATTGGTTACAAAAAATTTTTCTACTGCAATATAAATGGATTACCATGTCTAGGAACCACTGGAGGTGGCGGGAACATGCAAAAGTTAAGCATTAACTCATGCGTCCCTTTACCATATGTATTGAGTGGGTTTGTCATTATATCAAACGAATATCCGAATTTAAGTACGTTTTTCTTCATGTCATTAACCGGAGAAAAAGCGTACCCAAGTTGTAATGCTACCGCGTCAGCTAAACGATACGTAAAGCCTCCCCATAAGAACGAATAATTATTTAACCAAACGTCTCCCATAATATTAACATCAAACACCATTCCTGCGCCATCAGCCTTAATTAACGTACTTGGTTTAATATCAACTCTAGTACCCCAATTAAGCATATCACTTAAAGGTAAGTCATATCCAGCAATAACATAATAATGTCTGGCCACTTTAAAGTTAATTGACTTTAGAGTAGGTGGTGCTAGATGCGTCATGGAAAGCCCAACGTAATAAGGAGCTGATGATCCATGCCAGTATAGCCCTAGATTCATATCAAACCCCGTTCCTGCTGAAGCTGTTGGTAATAATGCATCTACCATTGTTTGTGGCGGAATCCAGGTAGGATCAAACCCTACATTAACAATTCCCAAACCTAATCCACCTGATAATACACCTGCATTAGTAGGATAATGATAAGCTGCATTTAAAACAACAGTATTATTTCTTTGAAACCCAATCGCATCATTCGTAAATGACAAACCTACACCCATGTTATATTGCTGGAGGTTGGCCTGAACATTTAAAAGGGTAGTATTCGGAGCATCCTGAACCCTGTCCCATTGATTACGATAAATCACTGTTCCACAATATCCCCTTGTCCCGGTAGCAGCAGGGTTAAAAGAGATCTTGTCAAACATGTAATGAGTGTACTGTTTATCTTGCTGCGCATACGACAGTTGTAGTGTCAGTGCACAGATTGCAAAAGATAAAACCTTCTTCATAAAGTGTGTTTTTTTCAATACCATTTATCGTCAGAATACTCCAACAAGCCGCTAAAATAAGTAAAAATTGTTTAAAAGTGAATTTTTTTTACAAACAATTGAACTTTTAGTTGAACCTGCACAGTCACTAGGATAGCTTCTCAAAAGTCTTCCACCAAAGATCTGGCATTTCATTTGTTAATGCATTTTTATAGTCTTCATAATTACAAGGCACCAATAAATGACGTTGGTATTTGGACCCCTTCACCTTAGGGTACGGCACTTCCATCCACCATCTACCACTTTTGTCGCTCTTGTAAAAAATAATTTCGTCCTTAAAATCATCAATGCTTACCATGTATTTGGTATAACTCGATTTAGAACCAATTGGGTAATCTCTTTTTCTATTTTCATACCCTTCAATAAAATACCACAACATTTGCGCAATGAGATTCGCATCAAATTCAACACGATCACCTGATTGAAAATTAAACAACCCTAAAGAAGTCAATTTATCACTCATACCAGCATATCGCATCACTCTGCATGCATCTTCACCGTACAAACCATGTGGGAGTTTTTCAGCGTTACCGTTGTAATCTGATCCTCTGATGGTATTTAAGTCAAAAGTGAGAAGATCTGCGTTTCGCACCAATGGCTCCACCATCTTTGGATTTTGATAAAACTCTCCTAATCTATACGCATCAAAAAATAATTTGTTCAACAAATCCATCTCTTTATGTTCAACCAGGTAGCTTTGGTAACCTAAAAGCGAATAATTAAAGAGATAATTCGGGCGTAAAGTCAATACCTTACTGAGCCATGACCTATCAGATAATTCACCTTCCGGATCCCCCATATCAAGAGAAGCATCAACATCCAAAATATTTACTGTTTGTTCCAACGACTGGTAAGCTTCAAAAATGGCATAGGTAAGATCCTGACTCCCTCCAATCACAATAGGAAAAACCTGATTCTTTACAAGCTCCTGTACAACGTCTTTTACAGCAGTATACGTATCTCCAACAGATTCTCCGGGCATAATTGTGCCAAGATCAGTAATTTGAGATTTCCAGTTGCCCGGATATAATTGATAAAACTTTTCTCTGATTTGTTCAATATATGCCACATCTTCTGAATGCAATGAGTTTCGATACTCCGGAACAAATAGCAAAGCAATTTCATGTTTTCCTGGCAAATAAAAATTTGCTTCGGTGTTTACATGGATCTGCTTTCCGAGTTGGTTCGTTGAACAAGTAGAGGTATCGCCGAACAAGCTAAAATAAATACCTAGATCTTTCATTCAGACCAAATATACACTACTTTTTCTTCTTTCTACCCTTTGGTTGATTTTGAGCTATCTCAACGCATTCTTCATACGTCAACTTAGCCGGCTCCACATCCTTCGGCAATCGGAAATTCTTTTTTCCAATCTTTAAATAAGGCCCATATCTACCATTGAGCAATTGCATGTCCTCATCTTCATCAAAAGTTTTAATGATTCGATTCTTATCTTCCTCTCTCTTTTCATCAATCAACTCAATCGCCCGTTCAATTGTCATGTTTTCAAGAGTATCCCCTTTCTCCTCTTTTATCGAAACAAATGTTTTGTCAATTTGCACATACGGACCAAATCTTCCTTTGTTGACTTTGACGTCCTTGCCTTCATACTGACCAATAACTTTTGGAAACTTAAATAGCTCCAACGCTTCATCCAATGAGATAGTTTGAATACTTTGATCTTTTTGCAGAGAGGCAAATTTTGGTTTTTCTTCGTCTTCTTGCTCTCCAATCTGGATCATAGGGCCAAATCTTCCGATTCGCGCATAGACATTTCTACCAGATTTAGGGTCTACTCCCAACAATCTTTCTCCGGTCGCACGTTCAGAGTTTTCAATAGTATATTCTACGTTCTTGTGAAAAGGACCATAAAACCCCTTGATCATTTCTGTCCATTTGACAAGCCCTTGAGCAATATCGTCAAATTCTTTTTCTACCGAGGCGGTAAAACCGTAATCCATGATTTTGCCGAAATGCTCAATTAGGAATTCAGTAACGATTCTTCCAATATCAGTTGGAACCAGTTTTCCTTTATCACTTCCTGTTTTTTCCGTTAACTCCGAAGTTTCCACACTTCCCTCAGCAAGTTTGATTTGCTTGTATTTTCTCTCTGTCCCTTCTTTTTCACCCTTTTCAACATAGCCTCTTTTTTGGATAGTAGAGATTGTTGGTGCATACGTTGACGGACGACCGATACCCAATTCTTCCAGTTTCTTAACAAGGCTGGCCTCCACATAACGTGCAGGTGGACGGGTAAATCTTTCTGTTGCAGTAACCCAGTTGGGAGAAAGACTTTGCCCTTCTTTAAGATCCGGCAACAATCCTTCTACTTCCTCTTCTTCGTCATCAAGCTTAGATTCCAGGTAAACTTTTAGAAACCCATCAAACTTAATCACTTCTCCATTGGCGGTAAACTCATTGCTTTCTGGCGCACTAATTTTTATTGTTGTACGCTCTAACTGCGCTTCACTCATTTGAGAAGCAATTGATCTTTTCCAAATCAATTGATATAACCTCGCTTCATCACTATCTCCACCAATCTCATGTGCTGTAAAATTCGTTGGACGGATGGCCTCGTGCGCTTCCTGTGCCGAGGAGTTTTTATTCTTGTATTGTCTGTATTCGTGATATTCTTTACCGTAAGCTTTTTCAATCTCAGCTTGTGCCGAATCTGTTGCTTGTTTTGACAAATTAACGGAATCCGTTCTCATATAAGTTATGTGACCCGACTCGTATAATCGTTGTGCCACGGACATAGTACGTGACACCGAGAAACCTAACTTCAAACTTGCCTCTTGTTGCAGTGTAGATGTTGTAAAAGGGGCAGTTGGCGATTTTTTGGCAGGTTTTTTAGCAACCGATTTAACCTGAAAATCAAAATCAGAACACGCTTTCACAAAACGCTCTGCGGTATCCAGCGTATCAAAATTCTTAGCGAGTTTCGCTTTTACCTTTGATCCCTCAGCATTGAATTCAGCATCCGTTCTATAAAACGGAGTTGATTGAAATTTTTCAATTTCCAATTCCCGTTCAACAATTAATCGAACAGCTACTGACTGCACGCGGCCTGCGGAAAGAGAAGGTTTAACTTTTCTCCATAATACCGGCGAAAGTTCAAAGCCAACCAATCGGTCTAAAATTCTTCGCGCCTGTTGTGCATTTACAAGGTCTGCATCAATCTCACGCGGATTTTCAATAGCGTTTAATACGGCTGACTTAGTAATCTCGTTAAACGTTATTCTTCTGTATCTCTCCGGATCTAATCCTAAGGCTTCTTTTAAATGCCATGAAATAGCTTCTCCTTCTCGGTCTTCATCAGATGCTAACCAAACAAGATCGGCCTCTTTCGCTAACTTCTTCAATTCAGAGATTACTTTTTTCTTATCAGAGGACACAATATATTTAGGAGCAAAATCCTTGTCTATATCAATAGAGTCATCCCCTTTTGCCAGGTCTCTAACATGACCCATACTTGATTTAACGATAAAATCTTTTCCAAGATATTTTTCAATTGTCTTGGCCTTGGCGGGTGACTCAACGATTACGAGATTCTTTGCCATAATAGTGTATAGAGTTTATTTTCTTCAAATTTTTGACAAATATTGTAATAACAAACGAATAAGTTGATGCTTGGTTTCAAAGCAAAGGGTGATTTTCAATCCTTATTATTTATAATAATAAATTTTTCAAAAAAAATTTTCATCCCATTCAGACGTCTAATTATTATTAAAACCTGATTTTTTACTGTCATTTTGACAGATTTGTATTTCTGTTTGCTTAATTTTGCAAGACTTTAAAGCGTAAGATCGACAATGAAGATAGAGGAAAAGACAATAGACGAGAGCATTCAGGGAGAAGCTACAATGGTTGAATCAAAGACCGATAACGGCAAAAAACTATACCTGGAGAGCTATGGATGTCAAATGAATTTTTCTGATAGTGAGATCGTTGCTTCTATTCTATCTGACAATGGTTTTTCTACCACACGAAATGTAGATGAAGCGGACGTAATTCTGATGAATACCTGTTCAATTCGAGAAAATGCTGAACAACGGGTTCGCAATAAACTATCACAACATAACAAACGAAAAAAACTAAATCCCGGGTTGGTAATTGGCATCCTCGGATGTATGGCCGAACGCCTGAAAAAAGATCTACTTGAGCAGGAAAAACTAGTTGATCTGGTAGCGGGTCCGGATGCTTATAGGGACCTACCCGCATTAATTGAAGAAGTAGAGAGTGGACAAAAAGCAGTGAATGTTTTGTTGTCAAGGGAAGAAACCTACGCGGACATTTCACCTGTCAGACTGGGCAAAGGTGGTGTAACAGCATTTATTTCAATAATGCGAGGTTGTGATAACATGTGTTCGTTTTGTGTGGTGCCTTTTACCCGAGGTAGAGAACGCAGCCGTGATCCAGAATCTATTGTAGCGGAAGCACAGGATTTATTTGACAAAGGATACAGAGAAGTTACTTTGCTAGGACAAAATGTGGATAGCTACAGGTGGAACATCAGCAAAAAGGGAGAAATCCAGAATCCTGATAAACCTGTCGTCACCTTTGCTATGTTAATGGAGATGGTGGCCAAGGTTAACCCAAAGCTCCGGGTTCGTTTTTCTACGTCTCACCCAAAAGATATGACGGATGATGTGTTGAAGGTTATGGCCAAATACAATAATATTTGCAAATACATCCATCTACCAATACAATCAGGTAATACGGAGATTCTTAAAAAAATGAACCGTGGATATACTACAGAGTGGTATATGGACAGAATTAAAGCAATTCGAACGATTGTTCCAGAAGCATTTATTTCAACGGATATTATCACCGGTTTTTGTGGCGAGACAGAAGAACAACATCAGGATACGCTAAAACTTATGGAAGAAGTGGGATACGAATTTTCCTACATGTTCTTTTACTCAGAACGCCCCAAAACATTAGCCGAACGTAAATTTGAAGATGATATACCTCTTGAGACAAAAAAACGTAGACTTAATGAAGTTCAGGAACTGCAATTTAAAATGTCAGCGGAAGCCAATAAGAAAACCGTAGGTAAGGTCTATGAAGTACTCATTGAAGGCGTTTCTAAACGTTCGGATGAAGAGTTGTTTGGAAGGAATTCACAGAATCTTACCATTATTTTTCCCAAAGATAATTACAAACCAGGTGAATATGTAAATGTTTTGGTTGAGGATTGCACCAGTGCAACGGCAATTGGAACAGTTGTAAAAGATTAATTACAATGGATGTACAAACAATTAAACAACGTTTTGGCATAATCGGGAATTCACCGGCGCTAAACAGAGCGTTAAATGTGGCTGCACAAGTTGCCCCTACAGATATAACTGTTTTAATTACCGGAGAAAGTGGAACTGGTAAGGAAGTTATGCCCAAAATAATTCATCAATTAAGTTCCAGAAAACATGGTGCTTATATTGCAGTAAACTGCGGAGCCATTCCTGAGGGGACCATTGATAGTGAGCTTTTTGGTCACGAAAAAGGATCTTTTACCGGTGCACATGACCAACGAAAGGGGTATTTTGAAGTGGCCGATAAGGGAACAATATTTTTGGACGAGGTTGCCGAACTCCCCTTGCCTACTCAGGTAAGATTACTTCGTGTACTGGAAACCGGAGAATTTATTCGCGTTGGATCTTCCAAACCTATAAAAACGGATGTACGTGTGGTGGCAGCTACAAACGAAAACATGCAAGAGGCTATTCATTCAGGAAAATTTAGAGAGGACCTCTTTTACCGATTAAGTACGGTCCCTATTTCTCTTCCACCTTTGAGAAAAAGAAAAGAGGACATTCACCTCCTGTTCAGAAAATTTGCGGTTGATTTTTCAGAGAAATACCGCATGCCTCCAATTAAATTAACGGATGATGCAGTTCACATGCTTAAAAATTATAACTGGCCGGGGAACATTCGTCAATTAAAAAATATCACCGAACAAATTTCTGTTATTGAAAGTGAACGTACCATACCGGGAGAGACACTTCACAATTACTTACCAGACTATACTGCGTCCAACCTTCCTGTTCTTGCAGACAAACAAAAATCTGACTTTAGTGAGCGGGATATTCTTTACAAAGTGCTTTTTGATATGAAAAAAGACCTGAGTGAAGTGAAAAAACTAGTGGCAGACATTATTCAGGCAGGTGGTGGTGACATTTCCTCAGAAGATAAATCAAAAATTATCAAGCGACTGTATTCGGATATAGGTGATGGAAACTACGACATGCCCGTTGAAGTGACAAAGGGAGCAACTGATTACGATTCAACATCTTATAATGATGATTTTGAGGAGCACGTGGAGGTGGAAGAGTCTTTGTCATTAGAGGACCGGGAAAAAGAACTCATACAAAAAGCATTGGAAAAACACCGCGGAAAAAGAAAATATGCAGCACAGGACCTCGGGATTTCCGAACGAACGCTTTACAGAAAAATTAAAGAATACGGTTTAAAATAGTTCTTAGATAAGAACGTTAAAACAAGGATGAAATTTTTGTATTACATATTACTGTTATTCGTTGCAACTTCTTGTGAAGTTCGTTATTCCATGGTAGATAGCTCAATTGATGCTGACACCTTCTCGGTAGAGATTTTTGAGGAACAAGCCGCCAATGCACCGGCAGGGTATGGCATAACATTTACAGAGTTTCTTAGAGATTTTATTGTTTCCCGAACCAAATTAAAGCTGGTGAAGGAAAATGCAGACATAGAAATATCAGGTAAGATTTCAAGCTATTACACCAATCCGGTATCTATTCAATCTGACGAAGTAGCGGCGCAAAACAGCCTGAATGTGGGAATGGATATCTCTGTCATCAATAATATTGATGAAAAACAGAGTTTTGAAAGAAAATTTTCGCAATTTTTGAATTATGATTCTTCACTTGATCTTGCTACTGTAGAAGATCAATTATTGGAAGAAATCAACGAGCAATTAGCATTAAAAATTGTCAATCAATTATCAAGTAACTGGTGATCAGCGGAGAACAAATAAGCGAACTCATAAAAGATCCAAATTTGGTTCAGTCTAAGGACGTATCAGACATTGAGCAATTGATTGAAAAATATCCTTATTGCAGCAGTATCTACATACTTTACCTTATCGGGTTAGCCAATTCCAATCACCTTGACTTTGAAGAAAAGCTCAAACTGGTTTCTTCAAATGTATCTGACAGGGAACATTTGTTTTTTCTGGTGAATGAATCGCAGCATGAAAAACACGAGGAAGTTGTTGAAGATACAGATACCAACGAAGAAACTATAACAGAGGAAGAGTCGGATAATAGTTTAGAAACGACCACAGAAGAAAGGACAGAATTTGAAGAAGAGGAGTCTGTAAAAATCTCAGCCGAGGTAAAAGATCAGGAAGAGGAAGAGGCAGAAGAAGAAATCGACGAACCTGAAATGGCCGATCTTGAAGCATCTATAATGACCAGCGTAGTTGAGTCTGCTTTGAACAATGATTTAATGGCAGAAGTTAACCGAGATTCAGAAGTTGTTGCACAGCCGCAGGAGGATGAGGATGTTGTAGCTGAAGACATTGAAGAAGATTATGAAGCTGAGCAAACCGAAGATGTAACTATTGAAGTTGATTTGGAACCGGAACAATCCATTTCCAAGACAATTCAGCGACCAGAAAATATGACCTTTATTGAATGGCTTAAGTACAAGCAAAAGGTGGCTCAAGGTCAGGTTGTGACTTCATCAAAAAGCGTTAGCAAAGACAAGAACATACAATCAACGAAAAAAGATTCGGAGAATAAAGGCATGTCTAAAAAAGAGATCAACGACTTGTTAGATAGGTTTATATATGAAGAACCAACTATTTCTGCACCAAGCAAAGAATTCTATAATCCAACCAAACACGCTAAAAAAAGTTTGGAAGATTCTGTGGATATAGTTTCGGAAACACTGGCTAAAATACATGTAATGCAAGGCAACTACGCAAAAGCGATTGCAGCTTATAAACAATTGAGTTTGTTATATCCCGAAAAAAAGACTTTCTTTGCAACTCAAATTGAAAAAATTAAAGAAAAAGAAAATCAAAATTAAGCAAGATGGGAGGAGTACTTACGATATTAGTGATAGTTGGATGTGTGGGATTGATCTTATTTGTTTTGGTTCAGAATCCAAAAGGTGGAGGATTGAACTCTGAATTTGGCTCAGCAGTGCAGCTTGGAGGCGCTAAAAGAGCTACCGACATCCTTGAAAAAGGTACGTGGGGACTTGCTATTGGAATTGCATTGATTTGCCTAATTATGGTTAAACCAGCTGGTAATTCAGGAGCAACTGAAGATTTAGATTCTGATGCCAATGCTGACGTGGAAAATGTTGACCCAAATATTCCGGGTAACGGAACACCGGGAGAAGGATTTAACCCCTCTCCAAATCAACCTAACTAATAGGACTTATAGATAATATTACAAAGTGTCAGTATGTCATTCATACTGACATTTTTTTTGCCTGTATCAAGGATAATCTGCCAAAAAAACTGAATGAACCCTTTGGCACAAATTCTGACAAGAGGCAGGTAGAAGAAAGTATAACCATTCTCCCTTTGGAGAAAAGATAAAATTGATAATTATGTTGAAACCATTAGCAGACAGAGTGTTAATTGAACCAGCCCCGGCTGAAGAAAAAACAGCAAGCGGAATCATTATTCCTGACACGGCAAAAGAAAAGCCGCTACAAGGGAAAGTTGTAGCCGTAGGACCGGGAAAAAAAGACGAACCTATGACCGTTCAGGCGGGAGATAGTGTTCTTTACGGTCAATATTCCGGGACTGAGATTAAACTTGATGGTAACACATACCTGATCATGAGAGAATCCGACGTTTACGGAATTATAAAAAATTAAACTAACCCCAGATATTCAACTAAACAGTTGATATGTCCACAAATTAAAAAATTAGAAAAATGGCAAAAGATATTGTATTTGACGTCGACGCAAGAGACAGGCTAAAAAAAGGAGTAGATGCTCTTGCAAATGCAGTGAAAACAACCTTAGGACCGAAAGGTAGAAATGTAATTATAGATAAAAAATTTGGTGCACCTCACGTTACAAAAGATGGTGTTACTGTAGCAAAAGAAATTGAGCTTGCAGATGAAGTTGAAAACATGGGAGCGCAGATGGTAAAAGAAGTAGCATCTAAAACAGCTGACATTGCTGGTGATGGTACTACTACTGCTACTGTATTGGCTCAGGCTATTATCACAGCAGGACTTAAAAACGTAGCTGCGGGTGCTAACCCAATGGATCTGAAACGAGGAATTGATAAAGCTGTTGCTGCAGTAGTTGCAGACCTGGCAAAACAATCTCAGGAAGTTGGATCAGATAATGATAAAATCAAGCAGGTTGCCACGATTTCTGCCAATAATGATGAGAACATTGGTTCACTCATTGCAGAGGCAATGAAAGCAGTAGGTAATGAAGGTGTAATTACCGTTGAGGAAGCAAAGGGAACTGCTACCGAAGTGAAGACGGTAGAAGGTATGCAGTTTGACAGAGGATACCTTTCTCCTTACTTCGTTACTAACTCAGAAAAAATGATTGCGGAGTTAGAAAACCCGTATATTTTGATTTACGACAAAAAAATCTCTAACATTCAGGAAATCCTTCCTATTCTTGAGCCGGTAGCGCAATCAAACCGACCTCTATTAATTATTGCTGAAGATGTTGATGGACAAGCCTTAGCAACTTTGGTGATCAATAAATTAAAAGGTGGATTGAAAATAGCTGCTGTAAAGGCACCAGGGTTTGGAGACAGAAGAAAAGCTATGTTAGAAGACATTGCTATCCTTACCGGTGGAACGGTAATTTCCGAAGAAAGAGGATTCACACTTGAAAACGCAACTTTAGATCAGTTGGGTACGTGTGAAAAAGTTGATATTGACAAAGACAACACTACAATTGTTAACGGTGCTGGAGAAAAAGAATTAATCAACAACCGTGTAAATCAGATTAAGGCACAAATTGAAACCACAACTTCTGATTACGACAAAGAGAAACTGCAAGAGCGTTTGGCAAAATTAGCTGGCGGAGTAGCGGTACTTTACGTCGGAGCCGCAACTGAGGTTGAGATGAAAGAGAAGAAAGACCGCGTTGATGATGCCTTATCTGCAACACGTGCTGCAGTTGAAGAAGGAATTGTACCAGGTGGTGGTGTTGCTTTGATTAGAGCAATCTCAGCAATAGACAAGATAAAAGGAGAGAACGAAGATGAAGACACCGGAATTGCAATTATTAAACGTGCCGTTGAAGAGCCGCTTAGACAAATTGTGATCAATGCCGGTAGCGAAGGTGCGGTCGTAGTTCAGAGAGTGGCTGAAGGAAAAGGTGATTTTGGATACAATGCGCGTACTGAAAAGTATGAAAACATGTTCAAAGCCGGAGTTATCGATCCTACAAAAGTTACGAGGATTGCAATTGAAAATGCGGCTTCAATTGCTGCTATGTTGTTAACAACTGAAGTTGTAATTGCCGACCTACCAGAAGAAGAGCCAGCTATGCCAATGGGTGGCGGAATGGGTGGCGGAATGCCAATGATGTAAAATTTGGGAGTCTCAACCTGTTTTAAGGAAGGGCTCTCATTCAAATCGATCCATTCTTCCCACGAATTGGCGTGGATAGCTTGGAACGACAATATATATTTCCCAGCTCTTTTCATTAAGGGCTGGGATTTTTTGTATATTAATTGGTCTACAAACACAACAATTGACTTTCGTGAAAAATATCCTATTCATCCTTTTTGTTCTTGTTTCATCAATTAATTACGCACAAGAATTTGACTCTGACCTATTTCCTGTTCTCAACTCAAGCAGTCTGCATATCTTCAAAGACAGTGAGATGTCTAAAATGACGGTTGAAACCTATAGAAACTCCAAAGAGCATGGTACAGTGATGGAAAGCAAGGCAACCTATAGAAAAGGAAAAATTAATACAGATCGAATCAACTTCAACATTAAATATTCAGAGTTTTATGTTCTGGAGGATCGTAAAAAATCTTTAGGAAAATATGAGTTCAGAGATGGTGCATTATTCAAATATGAACGGACCGATTTTGACAACAATAATGCCCGATCCTTAACCCTGTATCAAAATTACATTTATCAGAATGACATTGTCACAAGAGAAAATATACGTACCAAAGAATATGTGGCCGCTGGTTCAGTAGAATTTGATACCGTTGTTTATCGGGACACGGTTATTTATGATGTAGTGGACATTGATGGAGGGTACAAACAAACAAATCTCACTGACCCTGGTGTATATACTATTTTTGAGATTCAAAATGGACAATTGATCCGTAAAACTGTTCACATGGAAGGTTTTAATGAACAAGTTAATTACACTTACGACTCTAAAGGCCGCCTGGTGAAAATAACTCATACCCTTACAGGTGAGGATACAGGTTCAATTTCTACCACTACTGAACTCAATTATACCATAGATGGATTACTGAATGAAACGAAATTTTACGACGAAAGTGGTGAAATGTTGGAGCGTAAGGTATTCAGTTATAAGTAAACAAAAAAATCTGTAGGTCAACAATACTCTCAAAAAAGATTACACTTCTTTGTTTTTAAGCTTACTGTTCATATTATAGATGATCTTCACCCCTAATAAAGCTCCTGCGATTATCAGAAATACAATTCCCCCATCAATAGGGATGCATTCTGTATCCCAACAAGGTGATCCAGCGGCTGCGCATGGTGGACTAACAGGTGGTGAACCAGATGGTGGCTGAGCTATTCCAGCTGTACTTAAGAAAAAGCTGGATATAGTAAGTATATACGCCCCTATATACTGGCGTATACGTAAATTCATTTTGTTCTTCACAGAGTAGTTCTTTCTATATGAGTTGGTTTTCCTCCAAGCTCATAGCAAAGAAAACCAATATGCAAGAAAGCTCCAACTTAATTCGATAACTCACCCTAAAAAGTGGACAAACTGCATTAAACTCACCAATTCAAAAGGGCGAAATTAGCAAATATATTGAGAATCTGATGCGTTTAAAAGGGCACATCCTTGAATTGCTAAGCTGAACAATCACCGTATTATTTTACGTATGGTTCGAAAGATTAACTTAATATCCAATAGAAAACTACGCTCTTCAAGATACCGTAAGTTCAGCTGAAGTTTATCCGGCATCACCTGCGTGATATACACCTCTTCAGGATTTTCTGCCTTCCCTAAAATAACCTGTTCGTCTATGTACTCTAATGTGGCATAATCTGTTAAGCCGGGAAGTATAGTCAGAACTTTCTTTTGTTCATCTGTATAGTATCTGGTATACTCAGGAACTTCAGGTCTTGGGCCAACGATACTCATATCTCCCTTAATTACATTCAGTAGTTGTGGAAATTCATCAATTTTATATTTTCTTATGAACTTCCCGATCTTGGTCACACGTTGGTCATTACCTACTGTAATTTGCCCAGATTTATCAGAATTTGGCCGCATGGATCTGAATTTAAGTAAATAAAACGCTCTGCCATTCTTACCAATGCGCTTTTGACGATAGAACATCCCCCCTTCGCTGTCCAATACAATCCATAATCCAACAATGAATAACAAAGGAAAGAGCAACGTCAACACAATCAGTGATGAAAAAATATCAAAACATCTTTTTGCTATATAATACATCAGATTACTTCTTCCACCGACTCGACAACCGCTTTTATTACTGTTTTAACGTCGTCATCTGTCAGATT
This sequence comes from Crocinitomicaceae bacterium, assembly GCA_014762645.1. Lineage (GTDB taxonomy): Bacteria > Bacteroidota > Bacteroidia > Flavobacteriales_D > Crocinitomicaceae > Paracrocinitomix. The sequence continues at coordinate 1,231 of JABURP010000072.1, read as the reverse complement.
AAAATATACAGGTAGCGTAATCACATTTGCATAACTGTTATATGCTTCAGGATAATCCGCTATTTGGTATCCTCTATCCTTGTATGCTGTTAGCATAGGTAACGGTTGAAAGTGCACATTGACAGATACCCCTTTTTCAAATATTTTGCCAATGATTTCATCTCTCTGTTCTTCAGTTACACCATCAATTCTCAACAAAAAAAGATGATACGAAGATTCCTTTTCGCCATTGAGGTAATCAGGTAATATCGCCCAATTGTGTTTTGCTAGTTCTCCCGCATAGGTGGTGACTATTTCTTTTCTTCTTCTCAGTGTCTCCGAATATCTCTCCAGTTCAACCAATCCGATTGCAGCCTGAATATCCATCATGTTGCACTTATATCCTGGTTCAACTACGTCATATCGCCAATTTCCTACCTGAGTTTTCGCCAACGCATCTTTAGTTTGGCCATGCAAAGATTTTGTATTGAGTATTTTGTAAATTTCTTCACAATCAAATGTATCGGGTAAGTTTAAGCAAACAGCACCACCTTCTGCCGTGGTTAGGTTTTTCACTGCGTGAAAAGAAAACACGGTAATATCCGTCAATGCTCCGGTACGTTTCCCATGCATACTCGCCCCTATACTGTGTGCTGCATCTGAAAGTACTAATATTCGACCCAATTTTTCCTGAACATCATTACTGGCTGAAAATTTTCCTTTGATCTCAGGCGAGTTGACAAGTGTATTTATTTGGTCATAATCACATGGCCAACCTCCAATATCTACAGGAATAATAATCTTAGTTTTATCCGTGATGTTCTTTTTAATTTCATCTAATGAAACATTAAAATCATGTGGATTAATATCCACCATTACTGGTTTTGCTCCACAGTGTAAAATAATATTGGCAGATGCACAATAAGTATAGGCAGGTACAATAACTTCATCACCTTCCTTGAGCCCAAACCACCTGGCCACTAATTCCAACCCAGCTGTTGCTGAATTCAGGCAAATTGTTTTTCTACATCCGGTATAATCACTTAGTTTTTTTTCAAACTCTTTAGTCTTCGGGCCTGTGGTTATCCAGCCGGATAGAAGTACTTCAGTTACTGCATCAACTGTTTTTTGATCTAATCTTGGTGGTGAAAATGGGAGCATGTGCTTAATATTTATGCAAATGTACGTCAGAGTTTTATCTTGAATGCTGTTTAGATCTCCCGGCTGGTTTTTTTTTGAGAAAAATAATATT
>JABURP010000076.1 GCA_014762645.1 Crocinitomicaceae bacterium | reverse complement strand
TGCTCAGGTGGTGCGTTTGGGAATCCCGGATAAATTTATCGATCACGGAACCCAGGCAGAGCTTTATCACGATTGCTTTTATGATTTGGATGCTCAGGTGAAATCTGCTGAGAAACTCATGGAAGGAATTATTCTAAATGCTGCTTCATTAGTGGGGTAGTTAAATTTCTTTTTTCCGGATTATATTTACACAAAAAATGCACCGCATGAAGTATCTAATTCCATTAATATTGATTTTCCTGATTTCGTGTAGCGGGTCCGGTAAAGTTGAAACGGATGACGAATTAATACGGGATGAAGTAAGAAATTACTTGTTCCTGGATGATTCGATCAAAGTTGCAGCTCAAATTACTGATACGATTCTGGTAGAAGAATTGAACGGAATGTTAGCCACCATTGAAGACAACCTGATGAAAATTCAACTGGATATAGATACCCTTGGCTTGATGATAGATGATATTGCTTACGACCCCTTAACAGCAAATGAAGAGGTAGTCGAAGGGAAATACCTAACCACAGAAAAGGGTGACAGTAAAGAGGTGCTTTTATTAAAGTATCGGCTAAAAATGGCAGAACTCAAAGCTAAAAAACTGAGTTTCCAACAATCTAAAAGAGTGATGCTTCACCTGAGAAGAAAACAATTAAATTCTATTGCAGGTTATGAAGTGCAGGCCACATACATTGTGAATGGAGAAAATATAGAGCTGGGGTTTTTAATGACACCAGACTTTAACATTGTAGACTAAAAAAGGGACCACCTTTCAGCAGTCCCTTTAAAAATTTAGTGTTTTTTTTAGCTGTAGATCACTCTGATCATGATGCAGCCCAAGTCATTGATAGTAGGGAAATAAAAGTGTACTTCCATACCTGTATCGTCATCCCAATACTGCAACCAGTAATCACCTGTCTCAATTTCATCAACAGTATTATCTGTTCCCATAATCTTCTCAATTTCTTTCTGGCTCATCATAAAGAACTGATCGTGGCACTCATCAATGTCATAGTTTTTACGCATTCTTTTTTGAGTAGCAGTAAGATCCTTCTCTGTATAAGAATTCAATAAGATGTTATAATATTCAACATCACCAGATTCCGCATTAACAGTAATGTAAGTAGAGACATCTTCAACATCATCAAATACGTATGTAAATGCAGACTTGTCGTCATTGTAACTTCCTGTGGCTTCTCCTGGGAAAATATCCTTAAAATGCGCTTCGTGCGTGTTTTGATAAATACCTAAAAACCCTCGGAAATCTTCAACTTCCATTTCTTCGCACGGATCTTCTTCCTGTACTTCTTTGTCTGAATCTGAGGATGAACTTTCTTCGGAACCGGAGCAGGCTATTAAGAAAAAAACTGGTAATACAAATACCAAATAATTCAAGATCAACTTTTTCATGTTTCAATAATTTAATTTAATACTAACTGCCCAACGGATTCATTATAACTGTTCAAGCAGATTTTCAATTAGTTTCAACAAATATCGAATTCCTTTTTAACCTTCCAAGAAAAACAATTCAAATTTTTACACTCAAAAAAATTATTTTTCAAATGCAACCCTTTTTTGAGCCGTTTCATCAGTAGAGAAAATGCTGACCAAAAACGTTATCAAAAATCATAAAATGAAAAAAGTTGCATTTATTCTCTTTGTTGTTGTCGCCCTTGTAAGTTGCGATAAGGCGATTAACAAATACAATTGCTACGAACCCGTTTATACGGATGCGGAGACGTTTAGAACACCGGCATCATTTGAATCCCCTAGAAACATTTCCGGAGTTGGAAATATCTATTTTAAGGACAATCATCTCTTTGTGGTAGAACCAAATGAAGGAATTCACTTAATTGATAATTCTGATCCTTCAAACCCGCAAAATGTTGGGTTTTTAAATATTATGGGTGCCTCTGGATTGGCAATCCGTGGAAACTATCTGTACGTTACAGCACTGGTAGACCTTGTTGTAGTTGATATCTCATCACTGTACAGTCCGGTTGAAATTGCTAGGGAAGAAGATATTTTCCCAACGGCACTTCCGCTGATGGAAAAGAATTATCCCACTAAAACAATTGATAAGACTAAAGGAATCGTAACCTCATGGAATGTTGTAAAAACTGAAGAGGAAGGTAATCTCTATCCCCAATGGACAGGATGCCTTAACTGTGAATTTATCACATTCAGTTCAGCTGATGGTTCCAGTGGAATAGCTAATGGAGTAGGAACTTCAGGCTCTTTTGCCCAAATGGCTATTATTGATAACTACCTGTATGTGATGGATAATAATATTCTCAAAACTTATGATATTACTGTTCCAACTAATCTCATTACCGGTGAGGTAGAGTATCTCTCCTGGCAAGCGGAAACAATTTTTCCTAAAGAAGATTACTTGTACATAGGAACTACTTCGGGAATGATGATCTATAATACTACCAATCCGCTATCACCGCAACACGAAGGTTCAATTTCTCATGCACGCGCATGTGACCCGGTGGTAGTTCAAGGAAATTATGCCTACGTGACAATCAGGTCAGGAGGTCGTTGTGGAGGAGATATTAATCAGTTGGATGTTATTGATATCTCTAATCGCTTTAACCCCACACTTGTGCATACGGTAGATTTAAAAAATCCACACGGAGTTGGTGTAGATGGTAATACACTATTCGTTTGCGACGGTGACAAAGGACTAAAAGTGTTTGATGTGAGCGATAAAAATAATGTGGGAGATAACCTGATTAAACGATTTTCCAACATTAAAGCTACAGACGTGATTCCATACAATGGTGTGGCAATAGTCATAGGAGAGAATGGCATTTTTCAGTACGACTACTCGGATCCTGAGAATCTGGAGCTGTTGAGTAAGATTACATTTTAATGGATTGAGTATCTAAAAAACTAAGCAATGAGAAGTATAATCATCATAGTATTAATAGTTGTGTTTAACCCTAATGTATATGCTCAGAAGGAACATATTATCCGGCTAAAAAATGGTTCTGAGATTCGTGGAAAGATTGTATACACGGATTCGAGTAGTACGCGAATTGAAACGAGAACCGGTTCGGTATGGTCATTTCAGAGTAATGAAATAGCAGGTATAGAAAACTTTGTTCCGAAGGTCAGCGGGAAAGGAGTTTTCTTACGTGCTGAATTTGGAATTGCGGGAGGGAGTCAAATCTCTCCCTCGGTTCTCTTTGTAAATGGTTATTCATTTGACTCCCACTGGGACCTGGGCCTAGCTGTTGGTTATGAACATTTTTGGGGATGGGGCTATGTTCCGATACTGGTTAATGGCCGATACAATATCCTAAATAATCATATTACACCCTACGTTGATATTCTGGCAGGTTATGAAATGCCTTTAAGCGATTGGGACAACAACAAAGGAGGATTAAGTACCGGAGCAAGGCTTGGTGTCACAAGGTATTTTGGCAACAGACTGGGGTTTTCAACGAGTTTGGGGTATCGCTTTGCATATTTGAAAGAAACAAACTGGTGGTGGGATGACAATGTTACACTACGTGTAATTAACCGGTTTGAACTTAAGTTTGCATTGACCTTCAAATAAGGGTAATATGCTTAGGTAATAGACCATTAGGTAAATTGCTACGTTATAGGATAGAGGTGTCACCCTGTAATTGAGAAAATTGAGGTTATAGAAAAGAACAAGTATAGTAAACTGACCGACCATGATTTAGTGGTTGAATGTCTGAAGAATAATCGACAGGCACAGCATGAACTATACCTCAGGTTTTCGTATATGATGAAAGGAGTATGCATGCGATATGCTGCAAATGAAGAGGAGGCAGAAGACATCCTGCAAGAAGCATTTATCAGAGGATTTAAAAACCTGAATAAATACAATGAAACGGGTCCTTTAGGAGCCTGGTTAAGAAAAATTGCGGTAAACACCGCATTGGAGCAATACAGAAAGAACAAATCCCTGAAGAATATCAGCGCTATGTTTGACCATTCTGAATCCAGGCTTACTGTAGAGGATGGTGCCATTGAACAACTTGAATTGGAAGATCTGTTACTGAAAATTCAACAGTTGCCAACGGGTTTTCGAACGGTATTTAACCTTTACGCGATAGAAGGATATAATCACCGGGAAATAGCAAAAATGTTGAGTATTTCTGAAGGAACATCAAAATCGCAATACAGTAGAGCAAGGGTAATACTCAGGGCAATGATTGAAAATGAATTAAAAGGAGAAAAAAAGATGCTGGCACAATGGTCAGGATCCTAATGATAATTAATTATGCAGACAAATAAGCAACCGGGCAGTTTGAGTGATAAGTTCCAAAATTATGGATCTTATCCTTCTGATGCACTTTGGTCAGAAATAGAATCTGCACTTGACGATAAGGATAAAAAGCGCCGTGGATTTATATGGTGGTGGGTAGGTGGTGCATCTGCCGCACTGCTTTCCATTGTTGTGATTGCTACAAATTTTACAGGGCAAAACGAATCCGTAGAAAACCAGCTAGAGCCCGCAGTTGTCAATCAGGAAATTGTAGAAGAAAATGTTTCCGGTGATACGAAAATTCAACATGAAGAAGTAAACTCAACGGCGACTCAATCTGACCAACAGGTGGTAGAAAATAGTCAAAATGTAAATACCGTAGACCAACTGTCGAAGAATGATATTCCAAGTATCAGTAGCACGGATAATCAATCTCTGCATGGTAGTGTTACAGATGAATCAGGAGTAAAATCAGTGAATCAACAATTGGCCTTCAATGAATCATTTGAGGAAGAAAAGAAGGAAAATGTCAAAATGCTCAGAAAGTCAAAACTTCATCCGGTTCACAACGAATGTGTTTATCCTGTGTTTGATTTACATGATATAGATAAACCAGTGAAGACTAAAAGACCATGGGAAATTGGTTTTGGAATTAGCTATTGGTATGATGCAAGCCAGTTCAATTCAAATGAAAATCAATATTATACATCTTCAAATACACAGGATCCAATGGCGCAAGAGTCTATCAATGGATCTAACGGTACAATCGTTTATGGAACCGTTCAAAAAAACATAAATGTTTCAGGCTTTTTTGGTAAGTATTTTACACCACGTTGGTCCTGGCGAGTAGGTATTGATTTTGCCCGGACAAAGTTTTTAAGTGTTTATAGTGTTTATTCTGATTCAAATACTTCAAATACTGTTTTGAACTCTTTGTCAACGAAGTCGGCATACAGTGCTATTTCTTCACTGGGAATTCCTGTTTCTGCACAGTTTGATATGTTGCAACGACCGAGATTCAAACTCAGAGGTAGGCTTTCTCTTGTGAATGAAATTCCAATCTATGAAAAGTATCAGTACAACCCCACAACTGCATTCAGTTATGATTACTACAAACACTTCATTACAGGCTATCTAGGTGCTGTTCAATTAGGGTTGAGTAGTGATATAAAGATTGCTAAAAACTGCTACTTGAGCCTAACTCCGGCCTATAGATATTATGCAATAATGAAGGTAGATTCTCAGATTCCATTGGTCAGAAAAAGGCATTGGTTGGGTGGTACCGTTGGTCTTACCTGGAATTTATGACCTGCTGTGTGATGCCTCGTCGATCAGTAAAATCATAAAGTCGACAACGCGTTCAAATGACCGGAAGGTTTTTTCATTGGGTAAAGGCCCATAATGCATATAGGTCATTGTTCCGTCTGATACCCGAATTGAACTGGCTAAATCACTTTTAAGTTCCTTAAGTGCTCCTTGAAGTTTGTAGTTGAAGAACGCTCTGAACTTCTCTTCATCTTTACTTTTGATGAGAAACTTTTTATCAAACTCTTCATCACCAAACTCAATATCTTTCATCCCCAACAGTTTACCAGCTTTTGAAAAGATGTGCTCCTTACCAATCTTAAAATCATAGTCAAAAGGAACATTTTCAAAGCTGGCGCGCGTAACAACTGACTTGTTTTTACCACTGCCTTCCATTTTTTCAAACACAGTGAACGGACTGCCTTTATAGGTTCCCTGAACCACATTTAGCATGGCCATCATGTATTTGGAAGAAGAGTGTTGTAACCCATGCTTTTGGGCGAATTCAGAATAGAATCTTTCTTTGCGCTTATTGATTTTTTTCGTGTATTTAACGGCCCAAACAATGATGGCTACCAATAACCCAAGACCAATTACAATTGCTATTATTCCTTCCATAACTTTTTAATAGATGGTTGAATGTACTAAAATTTGTGAGGGATCAATTGACTTTAGCCGCCTGAATTTTGATTTGTCGGCCATTTAGAAGTTTTAATTTTTTGTTTTTACAAGCAATTTCACCATTGACAAAAACATAATCTATTCCATTAGAAAATTGATTGGGATTTGCCATAGTGGCTGCTCCATTTATCTTATCCTTGTCAAAAATCACGATATCTGCCCTGTAATTGTCCTTAAGTTTTCCCCGCCGCATTAGTGCAGGACGAAGTAGGGTGGTTGGAGCTTCTGTGAGTTTGTATAGGATCGTTTCCAGAGGTATTCCAATATCCTGAAAATGTCTTACCGCAGTTGCAAAACAGCCAGCTCCTCTGGGATGATTATTGGCACGGGAATTTCGTTCAATACCACCATCTGATCCTATGAGGCAAAAGTCTTCTTTAATAGCCAAATCAACAGTTTGTGCTAATGGCATTGTTCCTTCTGGTACTGCTACCAAAACTCCGGATTTACTTCTGAGTTCCGTAAAGCGTTTTTGGCAGAGTTTTTCCCCGGTTCCTACTACCGTTAGGTCTGAGTAATCTAATTTATAGCGTTGTCTCCAACCATCACCAAAGCGTTTGGAATGAAGATAAGTGGCCCAATACGAGTAAGGGTAAACACAAGTCGTAATCTTAAGACCATTTGCCCGTGCTTCCCTGATTAGCTCGAGCGCTTTCGGCATATTGAAAGTTCCGCCCGTTGAATTCAAATGATCAATGTGAATATGTGCACCGGTATCCCTGGCAATTTTAATGGCTTCCAAAACACCTCTTAGCTCTTTATCTTTGGACGAGTAGCGCAAGTGCAGAAACAATGGTCGTTGATATTTATAGGCCAGTTGGCCATATTCTAACAATTCTGAATAAGGTGTAGGCTGGTATTCTATGCTGTGAGAAATAGCCAGTGCACCGTAAGCCAGATTCTTCTCAATAATCTTAAGCCGACTCTTTACGGATCTTTGATTTCTGCGGATATTCATCACCTTGGTTGAAACTCCCCAATTGATATAATGTGATTTTTTGTTGAAATTTCGGTAATAACTGGCTGCTTTGTGGTGTCCCCCATGGAGCTGAAGGGCCGTTGTTACACCATCTGTTACTTTGTATGATTCAAAAGTAAGATATGTTTCTTCCGGGTTGGAAGAGTTATCCGCTAGTATATCTATAAATCCGGGAGAGACTATCTTTCCCGTAGCATCAATAATTTGCTGTCCTTTTAATGGAGTCGCAGATATTTTCAATTTTCCAAAGGAATTGATTCCGACAAATAATTTCTGAAATTTTCGTTCAAAAAAGACATCACCATTGGCAATGACATAATCATAGAGAAGTTCACCTTCTTCTGGCTCCGTTGGTAGCAATTGCGACAAGCCGGATGAGGATGCCGCAGAAGCCGCAGCCAACAGTGCAGATTTTTTCAAAAATTCCCTTCTAGAGTCTGTCATGGTACAAGACTTACTCAAAATTAGCTCAATCAAAAGAAAATAAGGGAATTAAGTTTTAAAAATGTAAACAAAGTTCTTTTGAAATCATTATATTATAGAGTAGATATGGCAAGTAAAAAACAACTCATAAAAATGTATGTTTTTGGTGTTATTGCGCCACTGTTCATCTTCACATTGCTGGCAATAATTGCACCCTCCAAAGCAATTGAGAATTTCATGATTGTAACGGGGTCAGGTATTATTGCAGCATTGTCTGCAGGAATGTTTTTAGCACGCAACAAATTTGTGGCAAAAAGCTATTTGATGACGTTTTTCTTTTGGGTCGTTATACCGGGTGCATTTGCATTTAATGTGATGAGTGGTTTTATGGTCTCATTTAGTTCAGCATCCTATAAATCAGAAACACTCGTCGTATTTGGTTGTCTTGCTACAATTTTAGGACTAGTGATCACTTATTTGATTTATGTTTTTCAAAAGCAAAAAATGAAAAAATAAGCGGAAGAACATTTATGTGTTTTTAGATGTTATGTATTTTTGTAGTAATATAAGTTTAGGATGAGAAAGCTGGGGATAATAATTGTTTTTCTGATGTCAACATTCCTGTCAAAAGCACAGGTTAATGAGCATGAAGTTGGTGCATGGTACATGTATTTTTGGGATACCGAATTTAAAGAAAGTGGTTGGGGTATTCAGGGTGATTTTCAGTTGAGGAAATGGAATATTTTTGGTGATCTTGAGCAACTTTTATTGCGTTCAGGTGTTACGTACTCGCCAAAAAATGCAAAAGTCAAATTCACATTGGGTTATGGAGATATCACGTCCGGCACCTATGGTGACAGTAAAGCTACGACCCGCGAAAGCCGAATTTATCAGGAAGTCCTAATGCCACACAAGGTCGGAAATCGATTTTATTTTAGACACCGTATCCGGTATGAGCAACGATTCGTCGAGCAACAGGATTTCAGAACACGATATAGGTATGCTATGTTTTTAACCGTACCATTCAATAAAAACAAGATCGGAAAAGGAGCATTTTATTTATCCCTGTATGATGAAATCTTCATTAATGGTCAAAGAGATATTGGTAATGGATATTCTGTTGCACTTTATGACCGAAACCGAGCTTATGCAGCACTCGGTTATGGTATTTTGGATAATTTGAATGTTCAGCTAGGGTATATGCAGCAAACAACAAGCAATTGGAACAAGGGACAGCTCCAGCTAAGCCTGCATCACAAAATTAAATTCTCTCAAAAGAAGTAATTTAATTATTACTTAGAATTCGGTCTATCTCTTTTGCCAGATTATGATCTTTTTGTGTCACCTTACCCTCTGAATGGGTTTGGAGTTTGAATTTGATATGCTTGTATCCATACACCTCAAAATCAGGGTGATGATTCATGCCATCCGCTACTGTCCCGATTTCAGGAAGTGCATTAACAATATCTGAAAAACTGCCCAATTCAAATTCCTTAATGAGTTGATTATCCTTTTCTTTCCAATCCATATCTTGTTCTTTTGCCGTTTATGTAGTAATTCGTTGATGAGGTATTTCCTCTTTATATCTTTCTGAAAAATAGTGAACATGAAACGATTATGGCTCCTGTTTTTAATGTTTTTATCATTTGGTGCACAAGCACAGGATGAAGATATTGCGCACGCATTTGATTTTTGGGTTGGAACCTGGGAAGCTAAATGGACCAATAAAAAAGGAGAGACCATTTACGGCGAAAATGTGGTCAGTAAAACAGCTGGCGGGAAAGTGATTCTTGAAAATTTTTCAGATACCACGAACCAGTTTTTTGGAACCAGTATTTCGGTGTTTAGCCCAGTGGATAGTTCATGGCATCAGGCCTGGGCAGACAATTCAGGCGGCTATATTGACCTAATCGGGGTCGTTGAGGGGGATATACGCATCTTCCAAACCAAAGCTGTAAAGTACGGTGATCGAACCATTGTAAGACGCATGATATTCTACAATATCCAACCCGATTCGTTCACATGGGACTGGGAAGTATCAACGGATGGAGGAAAAACATGGAAATTGGCCTGGCAAATAGTATATACGCGTAAAACATGAAAATTTAACTACTTTTAATCCATTAATAAATAGTCATTGAGCACAATACTTGAAATAAATAATCTCTCCAAAACCTACGGTACAATTATCGCCTTAAACAGGTTAAACGTGAAGGTAGAGAAAGGAATGGTATTTGGCATTCTGGGGCCAAACGGAAGTGGTAAAACTACCACGCTGGGTATTTTGTTAGGTGTACTTAATCCTACCGCTGGAAAATTTTCATGGTTTGGTAAAGGTCAGGATGATAGTAACAGAAAACACATAGGATCATTACTGGAAACGCCCAATTTTTATCCTTACCTCACGGCTGTACAGAATTTGAGAATTGTTGCTAAAATCAAAGAAATTGATCGAATTGATGAACGCATTGAAAGTGTCTTGAAAACAGTGAGTCTATTGGAAAGAAAAGATTCGAAGTTCAAGACCTATTCACTCGGGATGAAACAACGTCTGGCTATTGCCTCGGCACTTTTAAGTGATCCGGAAGTACTGGTTTTAGATGAACCGACTAATGGCTTGGACCCGCAAGGAATTGCAGAAATTCGAAACCTAATACTGGAAATAGCCAAATACGGAAAAACAATTTTGATTGCGTCACATCAGTTAGATGAGATAGAAAAAGTGTGTACAGATGTTGTCATCCTTAAAAAAGGGGTAGCCATTGCTCAGAGTGATGTTGAAAGTATTACCGGGGGCGCTAAACAAATGGTCGTTAGCGCAGAAAACCTGGATAAGGTAAAGTTGTTAATTGATGATTTTGAAGGAGCTGATGTGGTAGAACATCAAAATGGAAGTTTACTCCTTAATGTAAAAGAGAATTTAAACCCTGCTGATATTAATAAGTTCTTTTTTGAAAATGGAGTGGTGCTAACAGAACTTCGGATGGTGAAGAGAAGTCTAGAATCACAATTCCTTGAGATAACGAAAGAATGAAAAAATTACTGCAAATAGAATATCTGAAGGTTAAGAACTACAGGACCTTTTGGTTGATATTAGGTATTTATGCACTTCTGGTTCCTATATCATTTTTTGGTATTAGTCAGATAGATTTTCCATTTCTTCCATCAAGCAATGAAATTTTTGGATTTCCAACCGTATGGAACTACATCACGTGGACAGCTAGCTGGTGGAATGTTTTATTGGGTGTGTTGATAGTTATTCTGGTGTGTAATGACATAGAGTTTAAAACGCAAAGACAAAACATTATTGACGGATTAAGTAGAAAGCAGGTTATTATTGGTAAGTTGTATTTTCTTGTGATTTTGGCGGCTGTAATTACGCTGTATACCTTTTTAGTTGCTTTAGTCATGGGGTGTATTTATTCCAACCCTGCAGATATGTTTCAGGAGATAGAATATCTTGGAATTTATTTTATTCAAACATTGGGCTACTTTTCATTCGCTTTTTTCTTTGCAGTACTGGTCAGAAAACCTGCACTATCAATAATATTATTTGTTGTGATAATCATCTTGGATGATATCATTAAACTTCCTGTAGGTAATGACGTTGCTCAATTCTTCCCAACAATTACAATTTCAGATCTTACACCTTTTCCATTTTTTAAAGAGGTTATTGAAATGTCGAGAGAACGAGATCCGAATTTTGAGATTCCATACGATATGGGAACAGTAATGCGTTCAATTTTGTCATTGCTGTACATTGCAGGTTTTACTTTGATCGGCTTTTTTGCTTTAAAACGCAGAGACCTCTAACCCAACAGTTTTTCAGCATCCGGAAGGCAATTATAAAGTTGCTCCAATGATTCTATCACAAAGTATTCTTCCTGCATAACATCTGTTCTGAATTCCTTATTTAGGATAGCTTCAATATCAAATTCATGAAAAGTGCATTCACGGTTAGCTATGCGGTTGGTTTCTCCAAAAGATGACATTATACCGGCACCGTATGCTTTGATTTTCTCCTCCAGAATCACACCAAATTCAATCGTAAACCAGTATAATCGTTGCAATTTTACCAGGGATTCAGGATTGTGGATGTGTTTTTTACCCAATTTTCCAAATTCGTGCGTAAAGGCCGAAAAAACTTCGTTACTCAACAGAGGGATATGCCCAAAAATATCATGGAACATATCCGGTTCTTCCAGGTAGTCTAGATTTTCCATACTTCGTAACCAGGTGGAGGAACAAAATTTCTTTTGCGCCAGTAATTCAAAGAAATCCTCTACAGGAATTAAGCCCGGAACCACATGAATGTTCCAACCGGTCTTTTCCTGAAAAAAACCATTTAGTGCCCTGAAGTCAGGAACCAACGAACGGTTGAGGACTTCTTTCATATCAGACAAGGCTTGTGTGTAGTGTAGGCTCCCTTTTGTTTTCAGGTTTTCTGCCTGACGTTCAAATAAGATTTTCCACACTTCAAAATCAACTGAAGTGTATTTGTCCATTTCTTGTTTTAGTGCAACTTGCATCTTTCTTGTTTTGTGTCCCGTCAGGAGCGGTGTTATTAGCACAAAAAAACCGCTCCCGAAAGTTTTCGGGAACGGTTCATAATTAATATTTTAAATAAGCACAAATTACGACTCAGTTCCCGGAGGAATTGTCCAGTAGTAATAAGTGATATTCAAAGAGATAATTCTCATAGTTTAGTGCAACCGGTTCAAATATAGAAATATTTGTGCCAAAAAAAAGAACTTTGGTTAAATCAGCTAAAAATTGCTCCTATCTTTGTTGAAAATTCCAACCATGTCAGCACAAGAAGATAACCTGAAAGATATAATTGGACACGCAAAAGAGTATGGATTTGTATTTCCCTCATCTGAAATATATGATGGATTAAGCGCAACGTATGATTATGGCCAATTGGGTGCTGAATTAAAGAACAATATCAAAACCTACTGGTGGAAAGCCATGGTGCACATGCACGAAAATATTGTGGGAATTGATGCAGCTATCTTCATGGAACCGACGACATGGAAAGCTTCTGGTCACGTGGATGCTTTTAACGACCCATTGATTGACAATAAAGATTCTAAAAAAAGATACCGGGCGGATGTTTTGATTGAAGATCATATCGAAAAGATCAATCAAAAGAATGAGAAGGATGTGGCCAAAGGAAAAAAGCGCTTTGGTGATGACTTTGATGAAAAACAGTTCAGGGAAACAAACCCTAACATTTTGAGACGGTTGAAAGAGATAAAGGCGATTGAATCCCGAATGAAAGATGCCCTGGACAATGAAAAACTGGATGATCTCAAAGCACTGATTGACGAATTGGGTATCGTATGTCCGGTCTCAGGATCGAAAAACTGGACAGAGGTGAAACAGTTCAACTTGATGTTTGCTACTGAATTGGGTTCAGTGTCCGGTGAATCTGCTAAAATATATTTACGCCCTGAAACAGCTCAGGGAATCTTTGTCAACTTTCTGAACGTTCAAAAATCGGGACGACTAAAGATCCCTTTTGGAATAGCGCAAATTGGGAAAGCGTTTAGAAATGAGATTGTAGCAAGACAGTTTATTTTCCGAATGCGTGAATTTGAACAGATGGAGATGCAGTTCTTTGTTCGTCCGGGAGAAGAGATGAAATGGTACGAATACTGGAAAGACTTCAGAATAAACTGGCACAAAGCCCTTGGTTTTGAAGAGGGTAGTTACCGTTTTCATGATCATATCAAACTGGCGCATTATGCAAATGCTGCTGCTGATATTGAGTTTAAATTTCCTATGGGTTTTAAAGAGTTGGAAGGTATCCATTCCAGAACTGATTTTGACCTGAAACAACATGAAGAATATTCTGGAAAAAAACTACGCTATTTTGATCCTGAGATCAATGAATCTTACGTTCCTTATGTGGTTGAGACATCAATTGGGTTGGACAGAATGTTTTTAGCAGTGCTCTCTGAGTCGTATAAGGAAGAAACACTTGAGGATGGTTCAACACGAACAGTCTTGTCTATTCCTCCGGCGCTTGCACCTTACAAAGTTGCAGTAATGCCGCTTACTAAAAAGGATGGACTACCTGAAAAAGCCAGAGAGATTATTGATGAACTAAAGATCGATTTCAATTGCCAGTACGACGAAAAAGATTCTATTGGTAAACGGTATAGAAGACAAGATGCCATTGGAACCCCTTATGCCGTGACGGTAGATCATCAAACTTTGGAAGACAACACGGTTACCATCCGTGATCGTGATACAATGGAACAGGAGCGTGTTGCTATATCTGCCTTACATAAGATTATAGATAACAAAGTGAGCATGCGCAAATTATTGATGAAAGAAAAGGTAGTTTAATAAGTGACGGGTAGATCAAATTCCTTGTACCAACTATTTACCGTTTCTTCTCCATAGATGTCACACGCCCTTTTATATTCCTTTTTATACACAGGACAAAAATCTTGCTTCTTGCAAATCAATCCAATCAATTCTAAATATTTTGGATAAATGGGCAGCTCAGCATCAAAATCTTGAATATAAAGCATGGCATCTAACATAAGCATGGTGATTTTTTGGTGATACAGTTGCTCCACGAAATCCAAATTGGCCACATCTTTGTCAAAATCTTCGATCATAATATTGAGGATCGTGACAAATTGTTTTTTGAATTTTTCTTCATCTTCGGCCAGGTCGGTATAAAAGTATCCCAGTAACATCAGGCAATTGTCGCCTTCATCATCAATCATCCAAACATCTTCTCTTCGTTCTTTTATCATCTGATTTGTTAACTTAAGAGTGGGAAACATGCACCAGGCATACAAAAGGTTCCAGGCTTGTTTGTAGTCTGCTCCGTGATTTAGAAATGATGTAAAGGCATTAGGATTTTCAGTATTAGCTGCAGCATAATCCAATGGGGTTAATCCTTCGTTATCTTTTTTGTTAATGTCAAGACTGCCTATGTGCAGGACATCTTCCAGGATTTTTTTACTAGGACCTAATCCTGCAGCATGCATTAGTGTTGCACCGGCACTATTTACATACGATAAATCTGATTCTGTTTTGAGCTTGAAGTACCAGTCTTCTCTACCATAAGTAGCAGCAACCATTAGTGCATTATTGCCATGACAGGCATCACAAATTCCTTTTGGTAAAGGATTTTGCTCATACAATAATTTGCTAACTTCTTCATTACCAATGGAAAGACTACTAATAAACGCTTCTGTCACTACGAGGTCAAATGCATCAAAATCATCTCTTCGGGTAATGAGAAATTCTACACATTCTTTACATTGTTTTACTACTGCCCAGGTCAACAGGTTAACGTCGACTTCATCACCCTCCTCCGTGTTACTGTATACTCGGGCGTTAATGTCACCACCTGTGTCCAAATACTTTTCCAGTTTTGTGGAATCGCATTTTTCTATAATCTTCTTTACTTTTTGAGCATTTGTTGTAAATGAACCAAACACCAGTAACAAAAGTAGCAGCTGTTTCATGAATAAAATGTTCTTGTTTTATTATACGTCTATACTACTCAACCATTCTATCGCATCCTCCTCATGATTGAACACTTTTTCAGGGAAACTGCGTTTTTTTTGATTGCTGATAAAAATAAAGAAATTAATAATTACCCTACCCAAAGTTGATTTAGTGACGATTGCTCCAGCAAGTATTCCTTCTTTTGCTTCATCACTGGCCAAATAATCTCTGGCACTTTTGTCCATATTAGAAAGTTTAGGAAAGACGATCATGGTTTTATAAGCTTTACCGTTAATTAATTCTTTCCTGGCTGCTACAAGTTGTTTTGCTTTTTCTAATGTGATGTTTGAGGTAGATTCGATTCTACATATTAGTATATCATCTTGTAGCGTAAATGTGTCTTCACCTGAGTTTTCCATAGTTAGTGTTTGGGTTCCTTTATTAATAGACGAAGAAAATCCGGTAATAACTAGCGATTTAGTGGATAATTCGATACTTAATCGATTTAACCATTTAGATGACAGGAAATACTCGTTGGATGAAAAGGGAGAGAATTACCAAATTCTGAAGTCAAGTTCCAGGTTTTTAATACGGGTATTTGGAATTTGCTTGCCATTAGACAGGGAAGAGACTTTGTCTACAACGTATTCTTGTAGTTCCATTAACATGATCTCCCCATCCCCGTTAAGATCAGCTGTTTTGTTCTTTAACCCGTTTAACATACAATAAGTGAACAGGCCATTTTTCCATTCATCACTCTCCATGGCAAATTCAGTTCCTCCGGCGGATGATATTACAGTAGAACCCGTTCCTCTCCTTAGGTCATTGAATAAAACGCCAGCCAAACGGCTTGGAGTGGCACTTGACTTTTCTTCTACAACAGGTCCAACCGCACGAAATGAAATATCTTCTTCCTCTTCCTTATCCTCATTATTTTCAGCAAAAAATACATCTTCTTTGTCTACTTCACCAGAATGACAGGTATCCATTATCAAGATTTTTCTATTGGCTTTGATACCATCCAGAATTCCTTCTAGGCGTTCATAAGCAAGTCCTTTATTAGCAGGGTCAGTAAAGTTCATGTCATAAGTACCGAAGTAATAATCAAAGTTCTCGTCCAATACCCCATGGCCCGCAACAAATACCAGGACAATATCATCTGGTTTGGAGGTGGCTAAAAAATGGTGCAATTCAGTAATGTTAGTAGCGGTAACATCTTTGTTATATAAAGCACGCGATTTAACATCTTTATAAACACCGGTTTCATTGGTGGACAACAGAGTCGTAAGATCTTGTGCATCTTTGACAGCATATTGGAGATTGTAACGATCGTCTTTATACTCGGATGTACCTATGGTCACCAGATATAGTGAACGCTCTGGTGCTTCCCCTTCTTTTTCCACATAAAAAGTCTGCATTAAACTTTCGTATCCATTGTTATTACGACATGAAATCTGAATCTTGTTCATGCCATGAACCAGTGAAACCTCTTCTGTGTGATCTTTAGTTTTTACACCCCCCAGTGATTTCCCATTTTTACCATAGAGAGGAACATTATTCACATAAATATTGTAACTCACCAGCTGCGTTTTATCGGCCATTTTCACTTTAACAGTAACGGATTCTTTTGTCGTAATAGCGGGAATTTCATTCGTGTTTTGAATGTCCAATGTTGGGATATCTTCCAAAGAAACGGTGGTTGTTGGTTTTAAACCTAATTTTCTAATCCGTTTTTCATAAGCCATTTTATACAGCTCAATTAACTCTACATCCGGACAACCCAACTTTGTGAGCACGAGGTCTGGTCGGTTAAATACCGCATCAAATTGTTCAAAAGGGTAGGCTTTATTACCGATTCTAAACGTAACTAATTCATAACCTTCTTTGGATACTTTATAGAAGTTTTCTGATGTCTTGAAGATGTAATTGTCGCCATCCGCAACTAACATAATCTCTTGTTCCCCGGAAGCGGGATCAATAAGCAAAAATTGACCGCTCTTAGTTGTCATACCGAATTTTCCTGATGGACTTACCGAAATGTGAGTAATGTCTTTGGCACCGGCTCGCAATACTTTTTTGTAGTTCCCGTCGTAAATATTTTCAATGTAATAGTGGTTATCCTTGTGCGTAATTGCAAAATCAGAGGGTTGATCTAATGGTGCAGAATGTCCCACAATTTTAAGGTTTTCAGAGTTCTGTACATCAAATGATCCCGTTACATACCGTCGAACACCAAAAGATGAACTCACCACCATATACTTTCCATCCTCACTGAAATTAACAAAAGCCCCGCGGGGTATTCCCGTTTTATTAGGCAATTCATTTTGGAAAACAATGTTCCAGTGCTGCGTATCAAAGACATAGGTTTGTGAGGTGTTAAAGCAAACGGCCATGTACTTACCATCTGGAGAAAAAGCCACTGAGTTTGCCTCAAAGAGAAGTTTGAGTTTTCCCTTAGGCCCAGGAGTTATTAATTTCCGTTCAAACTCACCAGTTTCAAGGTTGATAATAGAAATAGCCGTATCTCCAGAACCCAATACCGCAAGGTATTTTTCATCCGGAGATGTCAGAACCTGATTAATGTTCGTTTGATAGGACCAAAGTGGTCCGATATATTCGGGTTTTTTGTTCTTTAAGCTATAATACCTGATTTCGTCTTTTGGCAACTTTGTAATGAGGTAATTGCCTTTTGAACTGAACTTAATAATCGGCCTTTCTTTAAAAGAACGCTTAATCATATCCCGGCTGATCTTTTTGCTTTTGTCACCGATATCATTGCGGTTTGGACGACCAATATTAAACCTTCCCGAAGTTATATTTCCAAGAACTTTATCTGTTTTATTACTGATATTTTCCTTCGACCAGAACTTCATTTTAGGAGGAATCTCTCTTTTGGGTTCAGGGAGTTCAAAGGCACCGTATTTTTCAGCAAGATTAAAGTCCCAGAAAGTAAGAATTCTGTCTTCTCCGAGTGTAACCAATTCATTTTCTGTAGGGTGAAAGTCAAACGTATAAATAGGGTTCACACTACCTTCTAACAATTTATAAAGTGTCCCACGGTTCATGTCCCAAATTCGAATAACATTATCACCGCGCTTTAATCTAAAACTTTTTGCTTTTGAAAATCCTGAACTGGCAACAGTTGAACCATCCGGACTTATTTTCAGAGCACGTATTGGTTCTGAGTTATCATGGTCTTCCAGTTTATCCTTGAATTCAAAGATTTCATTCCCTTCAAAATCCCAAACCCTGATCTTTCTTGTATTGGATGAAGTAACAAAGCGATTTTTTTCAATATGCGCATCAAAAGCAGTAATCCCGGTACCTGAAGCCTTGATGTGTTTACTTTCCATCAGGTTATTGATATTCCATAAATGAACTAATCCACCACCACCTGTAGTAATCAAACCATTGCCATTGTCATAAAACTGTAAACCAATTACTGCTGATCGGTGTACATTTTTTGATTTAAAGATTTCTTTCTTTTCCAGATCATAGAGCGTAATTCTACCTCCGGTATTACCACTTACAAGGTGCTTTTTGCTACAATCCAACTTGCTGATCGGTAAGGCTTCATTGTAAAGTTCAACTGGATTATGGAGGTCTGTAAAATTCCACTGATGAACAAAACCAGCTTTTGAACCGGTATAAAACCGGTTATTGTTATTGGGGTCAACTACAGAAGCTACACAAGGGCTGGAAATCTTCACCGAATCTACCATTGACCAGTTAATAATATCCCAGACAATTAAATATTCATCATTGGCCGTTGAGACGATTTTTGTCCCATCTTTACTAAACATGATGGATGTTGTAAACCCCTCATGTCCCTCCAGTTTTCCAATGATTTTTCCTGAATTAATATCCCATATCTTGATTGAATTTTCTTTCGCAGAGCCTGAGGCAAGAAGTGATCCATCCGGGCTATAGGATAGAATCGTAATAATACCTTGGGTTTTTTCCTGAGTGATGACATCAACTTCTTGTGAAAAAGTGAAGCTGAAGAATAAGGTAATGACGAGTGTAAGTATCTGCTTCATTGGTTTTTTCATATGTTCCTGCAAAGTTATGAATTGTAAGACGGATCGTCCAGTATTTGTGCGGTTAATTTGTTGTACAGCTTTAAAACACAACTTTATTTACAACTTTTACACGTTCCTGGTTCAATTCAATATCAAGGAAATATTTCATAGCTCCGTTCTCTTCATGATAATACTGAGCCTTTTCAGTTTTCAGGAATTTCATAATTGGTGTTAATCTACTGGTATCTCTCAGTAAAAAGACATTACGGTGAGCCTTGTACATGAATCCGGGAGTGGCCCATACGTTGACAAATACGGTTTGCTCATCATGACTGTATTTTTTGATGGTCAGGGCCATTTGATCAAGTTTTGCGTCTGAATCCGTATAGCTAAATAAACCGTCAAATCGTTTAACTTCTAACAGAGAGCGAGGAACTATAATATAAAAGAGAATTGCTGCAAGTGCAATCCTGAGCCGCCAGTTGATTACTTCCTCTATGATTAAAATGACTACTGAAATCAGTAAGATCATAAATAGACCTGTTTTCAGATTTCCGAAATTGTGGAGTGAATTGAAATTAAAAAAGAGAAGGTAATGTGTGATAATAGCTAAAAAGATTACAGATAAAATTTCGATTTTAGGGGCTAATTTTTCAATTTTGAGTCTTGTTTTTTTCCAAATGACCACAGGGAGAAGCAAAAAGGGAATTATCCCCAGGAGATTAATGACCATGGCGAAATTTTGATTCAGGTGTTCTTTCATCAATGTATACGATATCGAACTGCGCCATCCAAAAGTTTCAATCCCTTCCTGATTTTTCTGAAAACCACTACGTTCTTGATATTTGTTAATGGATACCTCTAGTAGTTCATCCCACCCTTGAATGGAGCAATATTGGACAATTGTTAATCCTATGGTGCACAATGCTGTCAATCCGATCACAAGAGCAGCCTGTAGCCAAATTCTTTTTCGGTTTGACAGGTATTTGATCAACAAAAACAAAGAAGCAAAACCGGCAAAGAACAGAGCGATCCATTCCGTATATACTGCAAAAAAGGTAAAGACGCCAAAACCAATAAGAATGCGGTTTTTGTGCTTGAAATTTTGATAGATCAGCTTTGTATACAGAAGGATTAACACCAATAAAAGTGGAATTACCACCATGTCAGCGAAGTATAGATTGCTATGAAACCATAGAGGTCCGGCACTAAATAAATAAAGGGCAGCACCGATAATTCCGGCGAGTTGCAATTGATCCTTTCTGGTGTTTCGAATTGATCTAATGATGAAGTAAATTAAAAATGCGCTACACAGATGCAGAATTAACCCAAGTGTTCTAATGGATGAGACTGGATTTCCACCAATCATCTGAATGCCATAATAGGCCAGTAAGAAAGAAAATGGTGGATAGGAGGTATAATGCATTTTTCCATTCTTACCCATAACACCACCGAGTGGTGCTATGCCCTTATTGCCTGCTCCTTCATAGGTATAAACAGGAATAAATGAAGTGCCGGCCGGGCCTCCTGTTTCATCCCAAATTTGAACGGTCATTAAAGTATGCGCCGTAACCCAGGCATATTGCTGTGATAATGGTTGACTTAATTTATCTTTTCGAACATGAACGGAGAGCAAGAATAGAAGGAAGATCAGCAATAAACTGATCAGGTGAAATTTATGTTCACGCCATTGCTTCATGATTATTCATGACTCAATCCCGATTCAGTGATGGTTGATTTTTCCTGGTAATCTTCGTAATCTGTGTTGATCTCCCAAAGATTATTACTGGCATTATCAGCAATGTTCTCTGCAGCGAGAATTCCCATTAAAATAGAGTGGTCCTGGTTGTTATACTTAAAGGCACCGTATCTACCAATTACTGAAAGTCCATCAATAGATGTCAAATGATCTTCTACTTTTTTCAACGGCTCCTTGTATCCTCTGCTGTACACAGGATAACATTTAGGTATTTTCACCACATAACCATCTGTGATATCAAGATCTTTTACCAAACCTGTATTACGTAGCTCCTCTTTTGCAAGTTCAATGAGTTTGTCGTCACCGGCGTTCCATATCTCGTCTTTGTCATAGGCCCAGTATTCCAAAGCAACGATAGTAGACTTTTCACCATTGTTAATTTCGGGTACCCAATTGCAAAAGTTGGTGATTCGGCCCATTTGAAGATCGTTGGCATGAACATATAACCAGTTGTCCGGGAATACTTCCTGTCCTTCAACTTTAAGATAAACAAGAATTGTATTTCGAAATTTCAATTGATTATTGGCTTCAATGACCTCTTGCGGAACTTCATCCATATTATTTACTAAAAGGGTAATAGGCATGGATGAAATGACATGGTCATATTCTTTGGTTTCGCCATTCATCAGCTCAATAGATCCAACTTTACCGCCTTTACAATTCACCTTTTTCACCGGAGATTTGAGCAGCACTTTGTTGCCTTTTGACTCGATATAATCACGCATACGTTCATACACCATTCCGGTACCGTCAATAGGATATGCAAACTGATCTACCAGTGTTTTATGTTTGTTCTTTTTCCCTTTGAACATGGCACTCCACACTGCTTTAAAAAGGGATAGTTTTTTAATTCGTTGTGCGGCAAAATCTTCGTCCAATTCACGGCAACTAATTCCCCAAAGCTTTTCACTATACGTTTTGAAGAAGATGGAATATAGTTTATAACCAAATCTTCCAATGACCCAGGTTTCAAATGATCCATCCTTTTTAACCGGGAAGATGCGCTCTTTGAAATAGCTCATCACACATAAAAATGCTGTTCCCAGTCCAAGTTTTTTCAAGGCATCAAAAGGTTTAAGCGGATAGTAATAGAACTTCTTTTTATAATAGATTCGGGTCAACCGATCTACCATTTTGTAATCATTACCTACCACTTCGAGCCACACTTTGTTGACCTTGGTGTCATTACTAAAAAAGCGGTGAGGTCCAAGGTCTACACGTTGGTTCCAAAGGTCTATAGTCTTTGATAACCCTCCTACATCCGGGCTGGCTTCAAAAACTTCAACTTCGTGTCCTTTTTTGGTCAATTCGTAGGCAGCAGTGATACCCGCGGGTCCTGCTCCAATTACAGCAATTTTTTTCTTCTCCAAAAGTTTAGATTTTCATTTCAGGTACCTCTGCAGGCACAACAAGGTCTCCGGCAGTTGCCGCTTGAATTTCCTCCACACTTACACCTGGTGCTCTTTCGACCAGATGAAATTTATTGTCTTTAATTTCCAGGACAGCCAAATTGGTAACCACTTTCGTTACACAACCCACACCCGTTAGGGGCAGCGAGCACTCTTTTAATAGTTTTGATTCGCCTTTTTTATTGGTGTGCATCATAGCAACTATGATGTTCTGAGCTGACGCCACTAAATCCATTGCTCCTCCCATACCTTTTACCATTTTTCCCGGAATTTTCCAGTTGGCAATATCACCGTTTTGAGCTACTTCCATAGCACCTAATACCGTGAGCTGAACGTGCTGTCCACGAATCATAGCAAATGAAGTGGCAGAGTCAAAAATCACAGCTCCTTTTTGTAAGGTCACAGTTTGTTTTCCTGCATTGATAAGGTCAGCATCTTCTTCACCTTCATAAGGAAATGGTCCCATACCCAAAATCCCATTCTCCGATTGAAATTCTACTTCAATTCCTTCCGGAATGTAATTCGCCACAAGTGTGGGGATCCCTATCCCAAGATTAACGTACCAACCATCTTGCAATTCCTGGGCAATACGCTTTGCAATACCGTCTTTATCTAATGCCATAGGTTATGATTTGAGGGAGTCAAAAGTCCCTTTTAAGCTCGTAAAGGTAACATTTTCCGTTTCGAATTGAAAATGTTGTGGTATCAGGATTCCACAGATAAAAACCAATGGTTTCTGCTTCGTCATATACCTCGGGAATTAACGCGCCATAATGGACATTATTGTCCTCTCCTTTATAAGAAGTTTTGAGCCAATCAAACTGAATAAAATCGTAGAATATATTTTTTGGTTCTTCTTCTCGGTCCTGGGTTAACCCTACCCTTGATCTGAACGGAACCGTCTCCGCGTCGAGCGTTAATTCCACACCCAAGTAGAGGGTTTTTCCAATGAGCGAATCAGCTTCTGCTCTTAAGAAAGTGTAGTATTCAGCCTTCGTGTTTTCAACGGGTTGAATATCTGTGACTGAAATTAAGTTCCGCTCCAGGAATTGCTTCCGCTTAAAGAGTGTAATACCTGTATAAGGATCATTGTACACGGAGTCGTATAGCGTATAAATCATCTCATTTTCAGGGACGGTGTCTATAGGTTCTTTAAGGATAATATCTGCCACCAATTGTGGAAATTCTGCGTGACAGGGAATTCCCATTTTTGCACCTGTTCTCAAGTTGCTATAATACCAGGTCATTTGCTGAAAACCACGAACAGAAACAGTAAGGGGGAATTTAAAATCGTGCTCCATTTCTTGCACTTTTTCAAAAATTCGGTCTGAATGCCGTCCGGCGTCGAAGTTTTGGCTATGAGCAGGATCAGGAACGGAGATAAATTTTAATGGAAGTACAAGCAATAAGCAAGAAACATATTTGAGCCATTTGGGCCCCATAGACAATATGGCTGCAAATGACCCGAAAAAGAAAATTAGCAGATACATGGCTGTCCGGTCTTCAGGATAATTCACTTCCAAAATATGAGCCATTAGAATTAATGCGGTAGCCGAACCAATTAACATGTAGATCAACAAACCTTTAAAAGTGAAAACGAATTTTAAAGAACGTTCTTTGATGATGCGAGCAATAAGTACAACAACAGCCAAAAAGAAAATTCCCACCACCGTAACACCTATCAGGTCGTTAAAGGTTCCAAAGGTATGTTCGGAGACAGTTTTAATCGTGGAGTCATAAATGCCCAGCATGCTCCCATGAACTAAAAGCCCTACTTCTTTCAGTTGAAATGACCAGTACACAAAAATGAGCATTGAAGCACCAGATAAAAGAATCACCAGTATATAAACGCCAAACTTTTTAATTGATTTTTTATAATCAACTAATGCACTTCTTATGAACAAAAATCCAAGAATTAGTCCTGCGTAGATAAGTGCCGTTAAGTTAGATGCCACAGCGAACCAAAGAAAAACAGCAGTAAGTATGAGCCATTTCAATCTGTCGGTTTCCATTAATCGAATAACAGCCCATATTGCTAAAGCCACAAAAGTAATTGAGAGTCCATAACCTCTGCACATAGCAAAGTATTCAAAAATAAATCCACACATGATCAGTGAAAGGGCAAATGACCAACGGATCAAGGAATCTTTAAATCTACCCGCCATACGAAAGATGGCAAAAAAGTAAAATGGATAGGCAAGTACGTTTGGCAATCGCAATGCAAGTGGACTTGATCCAAATAACTCAATACTCCAATGTGTAAGATAGGAGTTAAGGAAATGATTATTGGCATCCCAGTGAGCTTCTGGCGGAAGGATTACACCTGAATGACCATAATAGAAAAAAGTTAAGAGCTCGTCATGAAACAGCCCCATCAATGCAGCCTTGAAGAATAAAAAGATCCATAGGATGAAGAAGAGAACCAAACCGATTGTCTGTTCCTTAATTGTGAAATGAAAGTTAGATGATGTCGGGTTAAAAATCATTAGAAGTCGCGCTCTAATTCATAAATATAGCATTTTCCGTTACTGATACTGAAAGGTTCAAAATACTGATTCCAAAGGTAAAAGCTTATGGTTTCACTTCCTTCCGGCACATTGTGGATTAACGTACCCTGTAAAAAATTATTGGGTTCACCTTTCCATGATTTTCTTAGCCAATCCACCTGGATAAATTCGTAAGCGAGTGTTTTCGGATCTTCGCTTTGGTCCGCGGTTGCTCCAAAGCGAGCAATAAATGGCTCTGCTTCTGCATCCAGCGTCATTTCCACACCTACAAAAATTGTTTTGTTGATGAAAGAATCAGCTGGAACCTGCATAAGGGTGTAATAGTCCTGATTGTAATCTTGAATAGGATCTACATCCTGACAGATTTTGAGTGTCTTTTTCAGGAATTTTTTTCTCTTATACAGTGCAAGGTCTGCCGCTCTGTCATAATACAGAGAATCGTAATAGGTATTAATTTCTGGAATCTCCGGTAAACGTTGTGGGCAAATTAGAAGTACATCCGTATCCAATCCGGGATGATTGGTCCAATGTAAACGTCCCTGATGACCACCATCTCTATAATTCATGTAATACCAGCAAAGCTCCTGGGTAGCATATCCGCCAACAACCAGCGGGAACTTAAAGTTACTTTCCATAGCAGTTACGCGGTCGTAAATGGGTTGAGAATTTCTTGCGTCAATCCAAAACGAAGCCTGACGTAAATCTGTCTTTACAATAAATGAAACCGGAAAATAGAGAAAGAGTACCGCTACAGGTATCACCCATTTATACTGTTTAGCAATTTTTCCAAAGGTGAAAGCAACTGCACCAGAGAGGTAAATAAATAGATAAATTCCGGCTCGGTCTTCCGGAAAGTTTACTTCCAAAATAAGAGCAAGAAGATTGATAATTAGAACTGATCCCACCAATAGGAGCGGCAAACTGTTTTTGCCATGAATTAGTTTAAGAAGACTTCTTGTCTGGATAAGATCTTTGACTAAAAAGATCAAAATGATACCAAAAAGAACAGTTACTAATACCGCCATCCAGATATGATAACTGCCAACAAAAACTTCAAATAATGACTTTACGGTAACCGGATAAAATCCATCCAAAGATCCGTAATAAAGCAGTCCGAGTTCTTTTAATTTAAATGACCACTTTACAAGGATTAGAAATGGCAAACCTGTAAGTATAAGTGCGGTTATTTTGTAAATCAATCGCTTTTTATTCGTTTTGTAATCGATTAAAAAACTGTGAATAAACATCAATCCGAACAAAATGACAGAGGAGACCAATACGGTTAAATTGGCACAAGTAGCTAACCAAAGAAAGATTCCTGCGAAGATGACGTGTTTGGTTTTTTCGTCTTCAGTAAGTTTAATGTATTGATAAATGGCTAGCACCAAAAAAGCGAGTGAAAGACCGTATCCTCTTGTTTCTGAAAAATATTCAAATATGAAATAAGACATAGAAACGGAGAGTAAAAACCCCCACCTGAAAATGATGTGTTCAATTCGCGCAGCAATTCCTTTGACACCAAAAAAGAAAGCACAAAATGCCAGAATATTGGGAAGTCTGAGTGCGAGTGGAGAACTTCCAAATAATTGGTAACTCCAATGACTCAACAATGAATTTAGTACGTGATTGTTAGCGTCATAGTGAGCTTCTGGTGGAAAGACAATACCTGTATGCACGTAAAAGTAAAAAGTAGCTATTTCGTCATGCATTACCGGCAAGTGTATCCCGCGTAGAAAGAGGTATATCCACAATATTACGAAGAGAAAAAAGGCAATGACATTTTCTTTTTTAGAGAAAAGTACATTGGGATCAGTTACCTCAAAGACATTAAAAATTCGCATTAGCTATTCTTTTTCAACGTACGAAGATACCTTGAAATTTTTGTATAGTAAATCTTGCTGATGACCCCAGACAAATGTTATCAAACGATCTTGTCGTGTACGAATATGAGGTGATATGTAATAAAAAGTGAGATGTGTCCATTCGTTGGGCGTGATTTTCTTGTTTTTGTTCAATGGAAATGCCGTATACGCGTAGGGTTTATCAATATAGGTGAGATGAGCTATAACATCTACTCTTGAAGGGTCCGTGTATTCCGGTATTTTGACATCAAGCTCTATTTTGTACCAGCAATAATCTTTATTAGATGTTTCCTCGAAAGGGACTTTAATTCCTAACCCCCATTCGTCATTTTCTGACAATGCCAGGGAATCAGGTAAAGTTCCGTGTTCTTCTTCAATCGTTCTACTCCAGTATAATTCATACAGATCAGGATTAAAAACTGCAGTGGATCTGTCAAGTGATAGTAATTCACCAGCTCCGGGAGGTACTTTTGTCTTTCCAAAAACTTCCCAGTAATAAGCTTTTGTAATTCTGTCCGGAGGTAGAACTCCAGTCATGTATTGCCAGCTTTGGAATACGTTTAGAATCACAATAGCTCCCAACAAAGCCAGGCCAGTATATTTGATCTTTTTGTATTGCCAAATTGCAGAAAGGCAGGTAGCTAACCCCAGTGCAAATAGCGGGTAAGATTGGACCATTGTGCGCTGTGAAAAGGAAGTTGCGTACCACCAGGTGGTCCAACTGGAACTTACATAAATTGTAATAACAGCAAAGACGATAAAGGGGGTTATCCAATGGCGCTTAGATGGGTGTTTTACCAATAACCCTATAAAAGGAATGAGCATTATTGGGGTATACAGCAACCAGCCTTTACGGTAAGAGAAAAGGAACTCCAGCAAATGGGGGTTGTCGAGATCAAATCCTTCACCTGGGTTTTTGTAACTGTAATACACCCAGCTATCTGTAGTATATTTCCAGTAAACTAATTGAACAGAAATAAAAATAAATGCAGTACAGATAAGTAGTGCAATTGGTTTCCAATTAGATTTGATAATTTCCCACTTGATACGGAGAGATTCTTTACTGTGTATCCCCCATAACAAAGGAATAAAAGCGGCGAAAATTTCTGTAGGTCGAATCAGTACCATACAACCCAATAATGCTCCAATTATAATTGCGTGTTTTTTACGTTGATGCTCGTGCCATTGAATGGTATAGTAAATCAATGCGGCGTAGAAAGCAAACAGGTAAATATGCGGCATTCCAATGGACAGGGTTTGGATATTTAAGTAATTGGAACCAAATACAAGAAGTATGATGGTCCACCCTGTAATCTTTTCAGAAAAGAATTTCAACAGGACTTTTCTGGTAAAAATCAGACCGATTATGGTGTAAATGTATCCGCCAATTATTAGTGACCAAACATAGGGTAAAGAATACCCATCCATTGGATAATCAAATATCCAGGCGAAAAAATGGCCAAACAGAAAGAAAGGTGTAAATACCAGTGCCATTCCACTGGAATATTGAATGACATGATTACCATTTTCAACGGGGTGAGCTTGATAAAGAACATCACAGGCGTTGTAATTTTCAATTGCCTCATGAACTGGAGTAAGATTCGTCAGGGCAATATCTCCTTCAATGAAGAATTGAGGTAGGTACAGGTAATAGCCGAAAGTATCCCATCCGAGAAACCCTAGAGGGAAGCCAAAAACAAAAGGAAATGTAAACAACACAAACAAACAAAAGAATGTTGCCTGAGCTGAAAAATCTTTTTTGAGGAGTTGTAATAGGGATTTCATCCCGTTGAATTAAGAACGTGTACGAACCGTTCTTTGCTCAATGCGTTTTTCAAATTTCTCGCCCTGGAAAATACGTTGGACAAAAATTCCTGGGGTATGAATGAAGTTCGGGTCGAGTTCTCCGGCAGGTACAAGCTCTTCAACTTCTGCAATAGTAATTTTACCGGCCATGGCCATCATAGGATTAAAGTTACGCGCAGTTGCTTTAAAGATCAGGTTTCCTTCCGTGTCTCCTTTCCATGCTTTTACAATAGCAAAGTCTGCAGTTAAGGCTGATTCAAGGATATGTGGTTTTCCGTCAAATACTTTGACTGGTTTTCCTTCGGCAACTTCAGTACCGAATCCTGCTGGTGTATAGAAAGCGGGAATTCCGGCTCCGCCGGCACGACATCTTTCAGCTAAAGAACCTTGTGGGATAAGATCTACTTCAAGTTCACCACTAAGCATTTGCCGTTCAAATTCATCATTTTCTCCGACATAGGAAGACACCATTTTTTTGATTTGTCTTTTCTGCAAAAGCAATCCCAATCCAAAATCATCTACACCTGCGTTGTTTGAAATACAGGTCAGGTCTTTTATTCCCAAACGAACCAATTCAGCGATACTGTTTTCTGGTATACCACAAAGGCCAAATCCTCCCAGCATTAGGGTCATACCATCTTTGATTCCTTCACAAGCTTCCTGAACGTTGTTAACTACTTTATTCATGTTGCTAAATTATAAAACATCCGGACCATCATCCGTTCTTGAACAATTAAAAATTGAAGGATCGTACGAAGGCGGTGCTTCGAAATCATCTTTTGTGACTTCCAGCCGTGGATCACCCCACACCTTCTGCATGTAATATCCCCAAATTGGTAAGGCCATTCGGGCTCCTTGTCCCCAAGGGTAAGAACGGAAATGAATGTCTCTGTCATCTGCTCCAACCCAGACTCCCGTCACCAGTTCAGGAGTTAATCCCATAAACCAGCCATCCGCGGCGCTATTGGTTGTTCCAGTCTTTCCTGCTATCGGATATTTCAATCCTCCCCATGGTTGTCCTCCTCTCAGACTCGAGCTTGTCGCATATACTTTACCATCCTGATAGACATTTGATGCACCATTCACGGCCCCTTTCATCATTTCAAGCATTATATAGGCTAATTCCTCCGGCATTGCTTCTTTCATCTCATATTCGAGGTCAATCAGTACATTGCCGTTCCGATCTTCAACCCGCGTGACATAGACCGGTTTGACGTATAATCCTTTATTGGCAAATGTGCTTTGTGCGGCGACCATTTCATAGAGTGACAGATCCATTGGGCCAAGAACCATTGAAGGACCAATAGTTGTTGGATCAAGATAAATCCCAACGTTTTTAAGAAGTTCATTCATCACCAACGGGCCATTGTCTCCGCCTATTCGATTCAGAACACCCACCGTAATATTGTTTAGTGATCCTGCTAATCCACACTTGGCCGGTATATATTCTCCGGTGTTTTTGGTTCCGGTATTCGGACACCAAGACTCGCGTCGGGTAGGTGTTTTTTGAAAATCCACGCAGTATTCAATATCTGCAAACGGAGTACAAGGATCAATTTGGTTTAAGTAGATTCCTGCAGCATAAACAAATGGTTTTATCGTTGATCCCACCTGTCTTCTTGATTGTTTGACATGATCGTAAGCGAAATGAGTAAAATTTGGACCTCCTACCCAAGCCTTGACAAAACCTGTCTGCGGATCCATAGACATTAAACCTGCTTGTAAAATTCCTTTGTAGTATTTAATGGAATCATAAGGTGTCATTATAGTATCAAAATCACCCTGATACGAGAATATCTTCATTTCTGTAGGTTTGTGAAATGAAGCGATAATATCTTTTTCGCTATGACCTGATTTTTTCATCACTCGATAGCGATCTGAAATTCGTATAGCATTGATCATAATTTCCTCAATGCGTTCTTCTGATACCTCATTGCCAAATGGTGGGCGTTTGTTGCGTTGGTTGTTTTTGTCAAATTGCTCCTGAAGTGTTGCTTGCATGTGTTCCTGAACAGCCCATTCAGCATGTTCCTGCATTCTTGAATCTATCGTTGTGTAGATTCTCAATCCGTCTTTATAGATGTTATAAGGTGTACCGTCTTCTTTAGCTATGAGGTAATTTCCGTCTTCATCTTTTTCGTTAAATCGAAAAGTAAGTTCTTTACGCAATACCTCGCGGAAATGTGGCGCAAGGCCTTCTTTATGGTCTACTTTCTGGTAATCGACAATAATGGGAAGTTCCTTTAAAGAATCGTACTGTGCCCGTGATAGCTTAATGGAAAGTGCTTCATTGCCTTCTTCACTGTTTTTCCACCATTGAAGTAGTACAGTGTTTCTTCGGTTGTAGGCATTTGTACTATCTCTTTCATACTTTTTCCTACCGTCAGGGGTATCCTCATATTTGGTCCGTAGTTGGAACTTTAACGGGTTGTACATTCCCGGATTCTTACACATACCAACTAGCATAGCCGCTTCTTCAATTTTCAAACTGTCGGGTGTTGTATTAAAATAAACCTGAGCAGCCGAGGAGATACCTACAGCATTGTACAGAAAATCGAAATTGTTAAGGTACATGGTGATGATCTCTTCTTTGGTGTAGGCTCTTTCCAGTCGCACGGCGAGAATATTCTCTCCGAATTTTTGTATCAGACGTTCTTTTTTGTTTTTAGCGACACCTCCATTCACAGTATCGGTGACAGTATAGAGTAATTTCGCTAATTGTTGTGAAATTGTACTAGCCCCTCCGCCATCTTTTCCGATCAATGCACCGGCAACTGCCCTTGCAATTCCTCTAAAATCAACTCCGGCGTGTTCGTAGTAACGTTCATCTTCAGTAGCGATTAATGCATTGATAACATAAGGAGAGATCTTGTTGTAAGCTACAGACTTTCGATTGACGCTCCAAAACCTTCCCATTTCAACACCGTCTGCTGTATAGATAATAGACGCCTGCTTATCTGGTGGATTCGCTAATTCTTCGTGAGAAGGGATATCGTCACTAGCGACATAAAGCCCCATTAAAACCGCAAACAACGGTGAAAAAGCTCCGAGCCAAACAATAGTAAGAATTATTCTTCGTGTACCTTTTTTTAACTGATCAGTAGTATCAGCTTTGGTCGGTTTTTCTGTCTTTTTAAATAATTTCATCTTGCCGGGTGATGTTGTAAAATTATAAAAATCTACCTCAATACTGCGGTTATGGTTAGCAATGAAACGGAAAAGTTATTAAACGCAGCAAGTTATCAAAAAAGGTGAGTGTTCTGCTATTATCTGAAAAAAGCCGTACTGAAACAATCTCCCAGTACGGCTTTTCTCTTGAAGTAAGTAGTTGTTACTTATTTTTTCTTATCGTTCTTGATGTATTGCTCTATGGCCATTGACATACTTGGTGCCTGTGGCTGTGGTGCATGAATATCAAGACGTAGATTGTATTTTTTCACGGCATTGGCAGTAGTTGGCCCAAATGCGGCAATTTTTGTTGTGTTTTGCTTAAACTCAGGAAAGTTTTTTAACAGTGACTCAATGCCTGATGGGCTAAAAAACACTAACAGATCATACTTTACATCTTCAAGGTCTGAAAGGTCAGACGCGACTGTCCTGTAAAGCACCAGTTTTGTGAAATTAATTCCGTTTTCTTTTAGTGTGTCCGGAATTCTTTGTCTAAGAATATCAGAACATGGAAGTAAGAACTTTTCGTCCTTGTGTTTTTTTAATACGTCAACCAGGTCGCCAATATTTTGTTTCCCATAAAATATCTTTCTCTTTCGATAAACCACGTATTTCTGTAAATAGTAAGCTACTGCTTCTGACATACAGAAATATTTCATGGCATCAGGTACTTTAAAACGAGTTTCTTCAGCTATTCTGAAAAAGTGATCAACGGCTGTCTTACTAGTTAAGATTACGGCTGTGTGTTTAGCTAAATCCACTTTCTGATCTCTAAACTCCCGAGTAGACACACCCTCAATATTAATAAAGGGTCTAAAATCTATTTTAAGCTTATACTTATCAGCAAGATCAAAGTAAGGAGATTTCTCACTTTCCGGCTTCGGTTGGGAAACTAAAATTGTTTTAACGCTCATAAATCCTTCAACTTTTTAGTTTAAACCAGCGTAATTGTTGACGAATGCATAAATTACCAAGACAAACGGCATCAATTCGAGCGTGCAAAGATACAAAATAATATATAAAGGAGAAATTCTTGACTTAATTGCTCTTCCTAATGATTGAATTTCTCTCAAAAGGATTAATAGTCCTGAAATAATAAGGCAACCAAGTATGATCTTGCTGTAAATATTTTCCGAAAAAAAATGACTTAAAAATAAAATGGGAGTCAATAATATCCCACCGACCTGATAGTAGATAAGGTGATTCATCCCATGTTCAGAGATGCCGCCTCGAAATTCGCTAACAAAAGCGACAAACCACATAGCTAACCACTTTATAAGTACTGAACCAATTAATACTCCTGCAATAATTAGAGCAGTTTTCCCATATGTACCACTAGCCGTATAGGCAAGTATAATAGATAGGTTTGAAAAGTAAGTAAGTGTGAGTAAAACAGATGAAGCACTACCTAATTTTAATTCATCCTGCGTTTTCTGAAGAAGTTGACGATTAATTATAGCTGTGTTAAATAGAACAGATATGTAATCCTGATTAAGTGTTTTGGCAATTGCAATAAAAATCAAATTCAACCCCATCAATACCCAAAAGTAAATTTCATGGTTGGATTCAATGGGTACACCTACGCCCACACTTAGTAATGATAACTGTTCTATCACATTTCAAAATTACGCGAAATTTGGAGATATAGGCTGAACACAGCCAAAACATATAAATAACAATTCCATTTTTTCATGTTAAAATCCATACATTTGTCGCGATTTAAACCGCTGCCTTTTCCTTTTCAGTTTAAATAATAATCACATTTGATTTGTTTTAAACCGTTCAGAGCATAAGCAGCATTGACAAACGAACTAAGAAAAATGGCTACAGATCTTTATACGCATCCGGATTATTATAACATGGATGACCTTCTCTCCGAAGAACATAAAATGGTGAGAACCGCAACACGTGACTGGATTAAGCAAAATGTGTCACCGATTATTGAGGATTATTATGAACGAGCTGCATTTCCTGAACACCTCGTAAAAGGGTTGGGAGAAATTGGTGCATTGGGGCCTTATATTCCTGAAGAGTATGGAGGACCTGGGCTTGATCAAATCTCGTACGGTTTGATTATGCAGGAGTTAGAACGTTGTGATTCAGGATTGCGATCAACTTCTTCGGTACAGAGCTCACTGGTTATGTATCCTATCTGGAGATATGGATCGGAGGAACAAAAGAAAAAATGGTTGCCAAAACTGGCTTCAGGAGAAGCCTTAGGTTGCTTTGGCTTAACTGAACCTGATTATGGTTCAAATCCAGCCGGAATGATCACGAATTTTAAAGCGGATGGCGATCACGTTATTCTCAATGGAGCTAAAATGTGGATTTCCAATGCTCCGCTTTCTGATGTAGCAGTTGTTTGGGCAAAGGATGAATCAGGAAGAATTCACGGTTTGCTTGTGGAGAAAGGAATGGAAGGATTTACTGCTCCGGAAATGAAGGGTAAACATTCTTTGAGAGCTTCAATAACAGGCGAACTTATTTTTGACAATGTCAAGGTACCAAAATCTAATATTTTACCTGGAAGATCTGGTTTGGGTGCACCACTGAGTTGTTTGGATTCGGCAAGATTTGGAATTGCATGGGGAGCACTTGGTGCCGCAATGGACTGTTATGATCAGGCTTTGAGATACTCAAAAGAGCGAACTCAGTTTGATGTGCCTATTGCAGCATTTCAGTTAACACAAAAGAAATTGGCAGAAATGATCACTGAAATCACGAAAGCACAATTACTTACCTTTAGGTTGGGACAGCTCAGAAACGAAGGGAAAGCTACTTCTGCACAAATTTCAATGGCAAAGAGGAATAACGTTGATATTGCCTTGAAAATATCCAGAGAAGCAAGACAAATTCTTGGCGGAATGGGGATTACCAATGAGTACTCAATTATGCGGCATATGGCTAATTTAGAATCGGTGGTGACGTATGAAGGGACACACGATATTCACCTGTTGATTACAGGTATGGATATTACTGGTATTTCTTCATTCAAGCGCGAAATGCCAGATTTGAGCGATATGTAATTTGAAACTATTTATAAGTTGAACCGTCTATTGAATTGCGATAGGCGGTTTTTTTATGTATTAATCAAACCTCTTAACATCTTTTTACTTGTAGAACTTGAAATTACTTCAGAATTTTGTGACGTTTTGAGATTATTCACTTTAACCATATTCCTCGCTATCAGCTTCATTTCTTTCAGTAAGGAGAGAAAGCACATAAGTATTGCCCGGGTAGCCGAAACAGTGACCATTGATGGTGAGTTGAATGAGCCCTTCTGGACGACTCTGGAACCCGTGACGGGTTTTACTCAAAATCAACCTATTGCCGGTGCGAATTGCACAGAATATACAGAAGTTAAGATCGCTTATGATAATGAAGGTATCTATGTAGCGGGAATCATGTATGATGACCGAGATAGTATGACTCTGACATTATCTCAACGGGATGATCTTGGGAATGCCGATTGGTTTGGGGTGATTTTTGACCCTTATAATGCCGGGACCATTGGCTTTGCCTTTGTTGTAACGGCTGCCGGAGTTCAGGTAGATGAATTACATCAGGTGGATAACTTTGACAATAACTGGAATGCGGTTTGGAGAAGTGCCGTTCAAATTTATGATGACAGGTGGGTTGCTGAGATAAAAATTCCTTTTTCTGCGTTGAGATTTTCTCATGAAAATGCAAATGACTGGGGAGTAAATTTTGCACGAGGAATCAGAAGACACCGGGAAGAGGTATACTGGAATCACTATGATCCGTCAGGAATTAATCTCATTTCTCAACTTGGTGAGATGGAAGGATTAAAAGACGTTGATTCGCCATTACGACTGGCTTTTACACCTTATGTTTCCGGGTATATTGAGAATTATAACGGTAGCACCGGATACACAGCAAACGGAGGGATGGATGTGAAATGGGGCGTTAATGAAGCCTTTACGGTTGACATGACCCTTATTCCTGATTTCGGCCAGGTACAGTTTGACAATCAGGTACTCAATACCTCTCCTTTTGAAGTGCGTTTTAATGAAAGAAGGCAGTTTTTTACAGAGGGTACCGAACTTTTCAATAAGGCCGGTATTTTTTATTCACGACGGGTGGGAGGAACACCTATGTATGCAGGTCAGGTAGATAGTGAACTTGATTCGAATGAAACAATTTTAGAAAACCCCGGGACAACACAGCTTTACAACGCAACCAAATTTTCCGGGCGAACAAGAAAAGGCACTGGAATTGGAGTTTTTAATGCAATTACTGCAAACACCTATGCCACTATCCGTAATAATGACACGGGTGATGAAAGGAGGTTCAGGACAAATCCCTTAAGTAATTATAATGTGTTTGTGCTGGATCAAAACCTAAAGAACAATTCATCCATTAATTTGACCAATACAAATGTGTGGAGAGACGGTATTTCCTATGACGCAAATGTCACGGCGCTAATGGTAGATATATATACCAAAGGTCAAAAATATAACTTCTGGGGGCTTGGTTCGGTTTCGCAATTGTACGGTACTTCCGGAGTAGATCTTGGACATCAGTTTGCCGGTGGAATTGAAAAATCTGCCGGAAACCTGACCTGGGCTTTGGTGTATGATGAAACCAGTGATTCCTATGATCCAAATGATATGGGATTCAATCTTTTTACAAATATCAGAACTGCCAGAGGAGTTTTCAGATACAATTGGTTCGAGCCCTTTGGACGGTTTTATAAAGCCTGGACATCCGTGAGTGTGGCACACAGTAGAATCATCTCACCGGATGCTTACGCAAACATTACCTTTAATGCAGACATAGGTGGAGCATTCCGAAATTTTTTATGGGCCGGTGCCAATATTTATGTGGAACCAACTAGACTTCACGATTACTTTGAGCCCAGAATTTCGGGTAGGTTTTATGAAAGTGACGCCCTGGTTGCTCCCGGTTTTTTCTTATCCTCTGATTACAGTAAACCTTTTGCCTATGATGCCAGGGGCACGTGGTACGAGTATTTTGAGGAGGGGCGTAATGGCTTCAACCTGTTTTTAAGCCCGCGTATTAGATTTAATGACAAATGGTTTTTGGTATATTCTTACAACCAAAACAATGCATGGAATGAAGAAGGTGCGGCATTGACGCAGAATTTTCAGGTTCCGCGCGATC
Source organism: Crocinitomicaceae bacterium (assembly GCA_014762645.1). Lineage (GTDB taxonomy): Bacteria > Bacteroidota > Bacteroidia > Flavobacteriales_D > Crocinitomicaceae > Paracrocinitomix. The sequence goes on along the minus strand of JABURP010000076.1, from coordinate 18,645 downwards.
CACTGTATCCGGATGACCCCATTTTTGCAAAACGTGACCGAACAACGATCACAAACACGATTGATCTGTCTTACATTATGAATAATAAAATGGGGATCACCTTCCGCCTGAGACATTACTGGTCGAAACTGGAGTATAACGAATTTTTCAGGTTGAATGAGGATGGAAAAATGGTGCAAACTACCTACACAGGTTTTGATATTGATGACAATTCGCTTCACGATAATGCTTTTAACGCTTTCACTATCGATATGGCTTATAGGTGGATATTTGCTCCTGGAAGTGAAATGAGTCTTGTTTGGAAAAACTCAATTTTTTCATTTACAGATGAGGTAGCCTATAATTATTTCCAAAATGTTGGAAATATGTTTGATTTTCCAGCGACTAACAGTATCTCACTAAAAATTCTTTACTACATAGATTATTGGCAATTGCATCAAAAACTATTTAAGCGAAATTAATTTGCGTCTTTTTTCTTTTTGCTCGTCATATGTGGGTATGACTACAAAAAGAATTGAAACGAATTTTCAGATCGTCTGGAACGGCTTATCTGATCAAATGTGAAGAACACGGATGATTCCAATGATATTTTAAAGGATGTGTTCATTCGCATCCATCTTAAAAAAGACCAGTTAAAAGATGATTGGATTACTTAGAAACACATGTAAAAGAACCTTAAGAGTCAAGCTCAATGTGATATCCTTCATGTTTTCTCATATTAATAACACGATCATTATCCAAAATAAAATACTGCCCTTTTACTCCCATTAATTTCCCTTCTATGAGCTCCTGTTTGTCAAAACTCAAGCTCTTCACTTTATTTGGAAATGTGATTACTGGATAGTTGATCTCCCAAATTTCATCATCTTCAGACATATAATCAACGAGGTCCATTGGAAGCAATTCTTCGATCTGCCATTTTTCTTCTTCAAGGTCTATGTCGGCAATTTCATTTTTCAACATAGCTCTCCAATTCGTTTTATCTGTGAAGGTTCCCTTTAAAGCAACTTCTATTTCACCTGCTAATTTTCTGTATGGCACTTCAGCAACTTTAATAGCGTAAGAAGCACCCTGGTCAATCCATCTTGTAGGTACTTGAGTTTCGCGTGTGACGCCAATTTTTAATGAAGATGCAACGGCCAGATATACAACATGGGGCTGGACGTGATGTTCTTTTTCCCATTCCGGGTCTCTTCCTTTTCCAAGGTGTCCTTCACAAAGTTCAGGATTGATAATACACGGACTTGCAGCCGGGGAGTTGGTAAAACAATTATAACAAAACCCCTGCGCGAATAATTTTTTAAACTCACCACAATTCATACACTGGGTTTGACCGGTGAACTTCATCTGTATGGGTTGTCCAACCAATTGATTTACATCAATATTAGTGTTCCCGTCGATAAGATTGTAGTGCACCACATCCTCCAAAGAGGTTTTCATTTTCCTGATCTTAATCTCCATTTAGCGATTTTGTAAAAAAGTTACCTTTTATGTTTTTTTAACATTCACGATTAGCATGAGGCTAAAGGGCTAAAAATACTTATTAGAGCCACTATTTCAAAATAATGTTTGACCCCTTTGAAATTGCAAGGCGCAGTGGAAAATATTAGTTATTTTAGCACGCTAGATGAATTTATTCGAACATATAGGTCGGTTTTGTTACATGCTCAAGTCGGTTTTTCGCCGACCTGAAAAGTTTCGGGTGTTCCGACAAATGTTTTTCAGTGAAGTGGATTCAATTGTCATCAGCTCAATTCCACTTGTCGGATTCCTCTCCATTTTTATGGGGGGTGTAATTTCACTACAAACTGCTGCTAATATGGGGTCTCCTTTATTGCCGGAATACACCATTGGTTATATCACCAGATCATCAACCATTTTAGAGTTTTCACCAACAATTATTTCACTTATCCTGGCTGGTAAGGTGGGATCTAATATTGCTTCAGAAATTGGAACCATGCGTGTAACGGAGCAAATTGATGCCCTTGAGATCATGGGAGTAAATTCAATTGGTTACCTGATGTTGCCAAAAATTCTGGCTACCACTATGTTCTTACCATTTGTGGTGATTATATCCATGGTATTGTGCCTGGTGGGTGGTTGGATAGCTGGTGTGCAGTCAGGATTGTACTCTACGCATACTTACTTAATCGGTATTCGGGCATTTTGGTATGAAGATGCATGGTATGTTTATTACGCCCTGGTTAAAACTGTGGTGTTTGGCTTTTTAATAACATCTATAGCTTGCTATTATGGCTACTATACAAAAGGAGGTTCACTTGAAGTAGGTAGATCCAGCACGAAAGCGGTAGTGGCTGGTTCAGTGGCAATTTTATTGGCCAATTATGTAATCACTCAATTACTTTTAGTTTAATGATTATCGTTGACAATATATCAAAGTCATTTGGCGATACAGATATCTTATTTGATATAAACGCCAAATTTACTGAAGGCCAGGTTAATTTAATTATTGGCGCTTCGGGTCACGGTAAATCTGTTTTAACAAAATGCATTGTAGGCTTGCATGAAGTTAATAAAGGTTCTATCTTATATGATGGAAGGGATTTTACAGCAATGAACCGAAGAGAACGGATCGAAATTCGAAAGGAGATCGGGATGTTGTTCCAAGGCTCTGCTCTGTTTGATTCCATGACCGTAGAAGAAAACGTAATGTTCCCGTTGAAAATGTTCACAGATATGTCATACGAGGAACGTCTGGAGCGAGCAAATTTTTGCTTGCAAAGGGTAGATATTATTGACAAAAATGACCTGTTTCCCGCAGAGTGTTCTGGAGGGATGCAGAAACGAATTGCGATTGCTCGTGCAATTGCAATGAATCCCAAGTACTTGTTTTGTGATGAACCAAATTCAGGATTGGATCCTAAAACGTCCATTCGTATTGATAACCTGATAAGGGAGATCACGTACGAGTACAATATCACAACTGTTGTGATAACACATGACATGAATTCAGTGATGGAAATAGGCGATCATATCATCTTTATCAATGAAGGAAAAAAGTGGTGGGAAGGAGATAGAAAAGAGATAATTTCCACTGACAATGAAGAGGTGGTAAAATTTGTCTATGCCTCACAATTCATGCAGAATTTGAGAGATAAATTAATTAATTAAAACCCATTATTATGAGCGAAGAAGAGGAAGAAGAAAAAAACCATGAAGGTGAAGAAGGAGGAATGTATAGTAGTGAAGAAGAAGATGAAGGAGGAGGAACGTACATAGATACTTCACAGAAAGATGAAGCAGCACCACCACCGCCTCCGCCAAAGGAGAAAAAAAGGAGAGACGGTATTTATATCATCATCATTTTAATGCTGCTAATTGCTGGTGGTTTCCTTGGGTGGAAACTATCGGAGAAAAACAAAATCATCAATACTTGTTCAAATGAACGTGACCAGCTGGCCATGGATCTTGATGAACTAAATGAGATGATGTACGACCAGGGACTTGAAGTTGGGGATAATGTCAAGCAAAACCTCGAAAATATGCTTGCCATGTATAATAAGATGGAAGTGGACAACGAGGATATGAACGACAGTATCAACGCGCAAAAAGAAAAGATTAAAACGCTAATGACGGAACTGGAAGATGCCAAGAGCGATAAATCTTACTTTGCGAGTAAAGTCTATAAACTTCAGAAAGAAACGGACGTATTGAGATCTATTATGAAAGATTACATCCGAACCATTGACTCACTGAATGTAGCCAACGGAATCTTAACTGAAAGTTTAGAAGAAACACTAACCGACCTTGAGAACACACAATCTGAATTAACGAATGTAACAGAAGAAAAGAACCAACTGAGTGAAAAAGTCAGTAAAGGTTCTAAGCTTGTAGCCTTTGATTTTTCTACTACCGGAATTAAAGAGAAGAGTAGTGGATCTTACAAAGAAACAGACCGAGCCAACAGGTGTACGCATGTTAGGTCTTGCTTTACCGTAGGAGACAATGCAATTGCCTCTCCGGGGAACAAGAATGTTTACATGCGAATAATTACTCCTGGAGGAACAGTTCTGAATTCGAGTCAGAGTAATAGTTTTCAAACAGAAGGAGGACAAACACTTCTTTATTCTGATAAGAAAACCATCAATTATCAAAATCAGGCCACAGACGTTTGTGTGTTCTACCGATTGGTTGAAGACCTGGATAAAGGCAACTACACTGCTCAAATTTATGCGGATGGCGTAATGATCGGCAGTGATAATTTTGTATTGAAATAACAGTGCGTAGTTGCTTAATGTATTGTTTGATCTTGTCTTCGGTTTGTGGATACGCACAGACCGAGGACACTATCATTCAGGAGATCCTGGATTTCAGGAATGAGTTGAACGAACATTATTCCAACAAGGAAACATCTCCCCTGAAAAAAAAGGAGCGGCGCAAGTTTAAAACACATAGATTTTATCCGGTTGATTTGAAGTACAGGGTATCTGCACGTGTGGTGCTGATCGAAAATGCGGATACTATTGTAATGCCAACATCTGCCGGAACGGCTAAAAATTTCATTCGATTTGCCGAATTACATTTTGAGATCAGAGATACTTCGTGTGTTTTGATTGCTTACCAAAGAGCTAAAGAAGGACACGATAATTACCTCTTTATTCCTTTTACAGATGCCACAAGTGGCAACGAATCCTATGGTGGCGGTCGGTATATCGACCTCGATATGCCTGTTGGAGATGAGGTAATTCTTGACTTTAATAAGGCGTACAACCCTTATTGCGCATATACTACAGGGTGGTTTTGTCCAATTCCTCCCAGGGAGAATTCGCTGAATATTGCCATTAAAGCAGGTCTAATGGCACCGGAACATCACTAAGGTTATTAGCTAATATCAGCATTTTGCTACTTACAACTCTTAACATCTAAAAGATTTTGAACATAATCTACATAATAGAGGGATTATTGGAATTTAACAATCCTATAACACACCTTCATCAATTCCTTGCGTTTTCTATGTACGCGTAATTTTTTGTAAATTTACAGGTATGAACAAAGCAGTAATAATCACTTTTATAGCAATAGTAGGGCTGGTAACAGCTTCATTTAAGTCTGAATCACAATCATTACAGGAGAATGATGAAAAATTAACCTGGTATACTGACCTGGACAAGGCGTATGAAATTTCAGAAGAATCCGGGAAACCAATTTTTGGTTTTTTCACGGGTAGTGATTGGTGTGGATGGTGTCACAAACTTCAACGTGAAGTCTTTGCTAAAGACGCATTTATTGAATGGGCACAAAAAGAAGTGGTATTACTTGAGTTAGACTTTCCAAGAAAAAAGAAATTACCGGAAGAATTGGCAAAACAAAACAGAGAACTGCAACAAGCATTCAAGGTAACTGGTTATCCAACCGTTTGGATATTTTTTGCCGATAAAGATCCTGATACGGACCACTTTAATTTAACGGCTTTAGGAAAACTAGGTTATCCAAGCGGAGCAGTAAAAGGCAAAGAAGAAGTTAAGTTTTTGGACAATGCCAATAAAGTGCTCGCCAACAAAGACAAAGCCTCGAACTAAAATTAGTTCCCTCGCAGTAAAACTTATCTAAGTAGTATTAGCAAAGGTTGATGATAAAAGTGAATGGAGGTTAGAATAACATTCTAACTCAGTTTTTCACTCAGTATTCGCATTTCTATAAACGGAGATATTCGTTCATAGATGACGTTGTTCACTGCTTCAAGGATAGGCATTTCAACACCATACTCCTTATTAATCTCCATAATACATTTAGTGGCGTGATATCCTTCGGCAATCATGTCCATTTCTAACTGGGCAATCTTCACGGAATAGCCTTTACCTATCATATAACCAAATGTCCGGTTTCGTGAAAATTTTGAATAAGCCGTAACCAGTAAATCACCCAGGTAAGCTGAAGATTTTACATCCCGGTGAATCGGACTTACTTCATCTATGAAATTTTCTATTTCCTGAATGGCGTTTGAAACCAGTACGGATTGAAAATTATCGCCGTATCCCAATCCGGAACAAATTCCACTGGCAATAGAATAAACATTCTTTAACACAGCAGAGTATTCAGCACCAAATATGTCATCTGACACTGTTGTTTTGATGTATCGATTTTGAATGCGACTTTCCATGTACTCTGCCATCTCTTCATCTTGCGCAGCAATGGTAAGATACGAGAGCCTTTCCAATGCTACTTCTTCCGCATGACAGGGTCCACAAATAATTCCAATATTGTCGTAAGGTACATCCAGATAATTGTGGTAGTACTGGCCTGGTATGAGGTTAGCTTCCGGAATTATTCCTTTTACTGCAGAGAAAATAATTTTCCCCTTCAAGAGATCTTTTGGAAAATCGGTAAACAATCCATGCAAATAAGCAGAAGGTGTAGCTATAATTAAAATATCAGACGGCTCAATAATTTCTTTCAGATCGGTACTGATGAATAACTTTTCCAGATCAAATTCTATGGATTGAATGTACTTGGGATTGTGCTTGAATTTAAGCAGATGCTCGGCAGAAGCTTCGTTATACATCCACCAATTGATGATATGGTCCTGAGATGTTAGGATTTTGACCAAAGCCGTAGCCCAACTACCACCACCAATTACTCCTATCTTTTTGTGGTTTTCTGCCATAATTTCTACTGCACCTTCCGTCTTTCCTTCGGCGGACGAAGGGGCTTGCAAAAATATAAAAAACTCTCAATTGGTCGGATAGTTGGACTGTTTAACAAAGCCTCTTATCTTTGTCTGTAATGTTTGACTGGCTAAAGAAACCATATCCTTTCCTCATGGAGGAACAAAACACAAGGCTGCGAATAGCTGTGTTTGTAACGGTTTTCGTGTTTCTTTTCCTTGTTATTTTCAGACCTTTCGGAATAACGACGGTCTCAGAATTGAATGTGTTTACGTGTTGTTCTATTTATGCAATCACAAGCGGAATTGTTTCATATCTGACCTGTTCCATGATGATTGTATTATTTCCAGGCTTTGTTGATGAGCAAAAGTGGAATATCGGCAGAGAGTTTTTAATGCTGAATGTCATACTGCTTTCCATAAGCATTGCCAATGTCATAGTAGGACTGTTTGTAGAAATACACCCTAGAAGTGATTATTCAATTTGGATGACGATTAGGGATGATGTTATGCACACCTACGCTATTGGTATCTTTCCCGTAATGGTGATAACATTTACCAACTATACCGTATTACTGAAGCGAAATCTTGAGAAATCAGAAGCTCATAACAAAAGTATTTATAACCGGGAAGCAGAAGTGATTGTAGAAATGCCGGCTATTGTGAAGTTAACCTCTGCCACCAAAAATAACGATATTGAAATCGACCTTGAGAAACTGTTATTTATAATGGCAGATGGAAATTACGTTGAATTCCATTGGTTAGAAAACGGTGAAGAAGTTCGGGAAATCAGAAGAAATACAATGAATAATCTCACTGAACAACTGGAAGATTATCCATTTATTTTCAGAACGCACCGAGCCTTTATGGTGAACCTGAATAAAATTGCAGAGAGTAACGGAAATGCACAAGGCTACCAACTAAAACTGAGAGATACAGAACAACTTATTCCGGTTTCCAGAAGTAAACTGGCTGATTTTGACTGGGCAATGAGTAAAGAGGAACAGGTTGTTGAACAATATTCACTATAGCGCGTTCTTGGATATATGGCGAGATACTCGATAAAAGATCTGGAAAATTTTACCAAGATTAAGGCGCATACCCTGAGAATCTGGGAACAACGGTATCAGTTACTGACGCCGAAAAGAACGGAGACGAATATTCGCTATTATTCGGATAAAGACCTCAAGAAGATTCTCAATATTAATCTGCTTTATTCAAACGGACTTAAAATTTCTAAAATTGCCGAGTTATCTGAAAAAGAGATTTTTGATAAAGCCTCGGAACTGCTTCACAAGGACGAACATGCTCCTCAAAATGATGTCAACCGGTTTATTGAATACGTACTTGAGTTAAATGATAAGTCCATTCATCAATTGCTAAACGATTTGGAACAGAAGCATGGGATGGAGGAGTTGTTTACCGATATATTAATTCCATTACTCGAAAAAATAGGAACGCTCTGGCAAGTAGATGCTATATCAGTCTCCCACGAGCATTTTCTCTCTAATATTCTGAGGGAATTTATGATTGTGAAGGTACTTGACCTTAAGTTTAAAACCAAAGCAAAGGCGAAAGTAGTATTGTTCTTAAAAGAAGAAGAAAAACACGAGCTTAGCCTTCTTTTCTATTACTATCTGCTCAAAAAACGCGGATACGATTGCTATTATCTGGGGCAAACTGTTCCAATGAAAGATTTACGAACTTTCGTGGAAGAAGTGAAACCGGACTATCTTTTCACCAGTCTTATTGCTGAATTGTCTGAAAGTAATCTCAAAGCCTTCTTCAAGAGTTTAGGAGAATTCTTTGACCTAAATAATCTGTTTATAGGTGGGGTGCAGCTTACAAAATACCAGAAATCTATCCCAAAATCAGTTCATCAGATTCAAAAATTAGAGGATATCATCCTGTAATTCAAAAAAATCAATCCCGCAAATATCTTATTAATCACCACTAATTCAAGGCGATATGGTTGTTCTGTCCAAATAATGTTTAACAAAAAATAAAAAAAGTTAAACAAAAATTTGGAAGTGATGTATTTTCGTTTGTATGTTTGTTTAACGAAAACGCAAAAAAGTTAAACAAAATAATTTTAATACAAGCTATCATGACAACATTTGAATTTAATTCCAGGGTCATAAGCCTCACTGATTACATTTCAAGGTTTGCTTTAAAGTACACACGGGACGAAGATTTGGCAAAGGACCTGACACAGGAAACCATCCTCAAAGCATTGATGAACAGGGACAAATTCCGAACGAACACCAATTTAAAAGGATGGTTAAAAGTGATAATGAAAAATACATTCATCAACGCGTATCGTAAAAAGTCAAACCAACTTATTTCTTACAATTCAGAAGATTATAAGGTGGTGTCCGGATCTCCTGACCATTACAAACCGGATGATATTCTAATGACTTCGCACATTGAAAATTTAATTCAGGAGATCAATGATGATTTTGCTATTCCCTTTATGATGCATGTAGATGGCTATAAGTATCATGAGATTGCGGAAGAACTGAACTTAAAGATCGGTACGGTTAAAAGTCGCATTCACCAGTGCAGAAAAATATTAGCTCAACAATTGTCTTATGAAGGATAAAACAGTTGATATAATAGGCGCCGGACTTTCAGGCTTATATGCCGCATGTTACCTGTCAAAAAACGGGTATGATGTGAATGTCTATGAAAAAAATGAAGCGGTTGGTGGCAGAAGCAGAGTGTTTCAGGAAGATGGATTCACTTTTGATATGGGACCTTCCTGGTACTGGATGCCTGAACTCATTGATAAAATGTTTGCAGATCTTGGAGAAAATCGACAGGATTATTATTCACTAACGCGATTAAATCCAGCATACAAAGTTTTTTGGAAAGCAGATAACCCTACTGAAATTCCGGTTGATTATGAAAACTTGAAACAACTTTTCGACTCATTTGAGCAGGATGGTGGTGAGAAGTTGGATTTCTTTTTGAAGGATGCACAGACAAAGTATGAAATAGCAGTTGATAAATTTTTGTTTAAGCCGGGATTGAAATGGAACGAACTCGTCAATCTTGAAGTTTTCAAAAGCGCCTTAAAATTAGATGTTTTTAAATCGGTAGATAAGGACGTAACAAACCGTTTTACCTCACTCCGTGCACAAACACTACTGAATTTTCCTGTTCTGTTTCTCGGTGAAATGCCCAACCGAATACCTTCACTTTATACGTTGATGAACTACGCCGACCTTAAACTCGGCACATGGTATCCGGAAGGAGGAATGGGTGCTATTGCCAAGGCATTAAAACAAATTGCAGACAAGAATAATGTGAAATTTCACTTTAATGCGGAGGTTTCCGAGATGATCTGTAAAGACGGCAAGGTTACTTCTTTGGTTATCAACTCAGATATTGTTCCTACAAAACAGGTTGTGGTAAGTGCCGATTACCATCACATTGAACAGGATATACTACCGAAACAATACCGCACGTATACCAAAGATTACTGGGATTCACGCAAATTGGCACCAAGTTGTCTTATTTATTACCTGGGCATACGTGAAAATGTTCCAAATCTAGAACATCATAACCTGTTTTTTGATGAAGACCTTATAGCCCATGGCAAGAGTATTTACGATTCAAAATCCTGGCCGGAGTCTCCTTTGTTTTATGTCTGCGCACCTTCAAAAACGGATAAAACTGTTGCGCCGGAAGGTCACGAAAATCTCTTTGTCCTGATACCTGTTGCTCCTGACCTGGATGACACTCAGGAGATTAGAGATAAATACCTGAAAATTATAACGGATCGACTTAGAAAACACACGGGTAAAGATATTTCTAGCAGCATTGTATACAAAAGGGATTATTGCATTCGCGATTTTAAAGCGGATTACAATGCATTCAAGGGAAACGCTTACGGTCTGGCAAATACGCTAAGACAAACGGCAAACCTTAAACCAAAGATCACCTCAAAACTTGAAAATCTCAATTATTGCGGTCAACTCACTGTTCCGGGCCCCGGTGTTCCACCCGCGCTAATTTCAGGACAAATCGTGTCTAACCATATTATCTCAAGCTTATGAAAACACTATATGATAAATACTCATTTTTAGCATCTAAATACGTTACCAGGACATACAGCACCTCCTTTTTTCATGGTGTCATGTTTCTTGACAAGAAAATTAGAAAAGACATTCATGCCATCTACGGTTTTGTCCGTCTTGCTGATGAAATTGTCGATTCTTTCCACGATTATCCCAAACGTGAATTATTGAATGAATTCAAAAAGGATACCTATCGGGCGATTGACGCTAAAATATCACTAAACCCAGTATTACACGCTTTTCAGCTAACCGTAAACAAATATGAAATTGACCGGGAATTGATCGATCAATTTTTACATTCCATGGAAATGGATTTGAATCCACATGATTACAACCAGGATCTTTATGAAGAGTACATTTTAGGTTCAGCAGAGGTAGTGGGTCTCATGTGTCTAAAAGTATTTGTCTATGGCAAGAAAGATAAATACGCAGAGCTTAAACCGTATGCCATGAAACTTGGGTCGGCATTTCAAAAGGTGAACTTTCTGAGAGACCTGAAAGATGATGTGGAAGGATTGGGTCGTGTTTACTTCCCAAACATTGGTGATAAAGGGTTTACACCTGAGTCTAAAAAACAAATTGAGCAGGAAATTCAAGAGGAGTTTAATGAAGCGTTTACAGGAATAATTAGACTTCCAAAATCTTCAAGGTTTGGCGTATACGTGAGTTATGTATACTACACAAAACTCCTGGCAAAGATTAAACGGCGCTCAATATCGGATTTAATGTCCAGTCGGATTCGTGTTTCCAACAAACGAAAAGCCATGCTATTTGCCACTTCTTATTTCAGAAATACAATTAATCTACTATGAAAGCCTTGTTATATATAGCCCTTTTCATGTCGGCTCAGGTTGATGTTGATCAGGTTCGATCGTTGTTTACGGTGGCACATGAAGATAAAGCTGCCAATGAAAAACTACTCGAATTTACAGATGGTTATACCCTGGATTATAAACCGGTGATTTACGCCTATCATGCTGCAGCCATTATGACCATGGCAAACCATATATCCTGGCCGGGAACCAAACTCAGCTACTTCAGTGAAGGAAAAGAAAAGCTTGAAAAAGTGGTCAAGGCCTATCCGGACAATGTCGAAATTCGATATATACGATTTGCCGTACAGTATGGCAGTCCTACCTTTTTAGGATATCGCTCTGATTTAGATGTCGACCGCAACTTCGTACTTGAGCATTTGGATGCTGCTGATCTACCTGCAGAACAGGTATTACTAATTAAAGCCACGGTTAATCAAAAATGATAACAGAAACAACATACGATACAATAGTTGTAGGTGGTGGTCTCGCAGGCATAGCCACAGCAATAAGGAGAAGAAAAAGGGGGGATCGTGTACTTTTACTCGAAAAGAATAATCGTTTGGGAGGAAAAATGGATGAAAAGAGCTGGCAAAATTATCGTTGGGATAAAGGACCTTCACTATTCACAATGCCTCAATTGGTAGATGAGTTATTTGAGCTGTGCGGAAAGAGACCTAAAGATTACTTTACTTATGTCAAACAGGATGAAAGTTGCCGTTACTTTTTTAAAGATGGAACCAAGTTTACCTTATACAGCAATACAAGCAAGAGAATTGAGGCTTTAAGTAAACAATTTACCCTTAATGAGATAGCCGGTGTAGAAAATTATGTACGTGAAGCTTCTGAACTCTACTCAGATATAGGGAATCTCTTTATTGATCGCCCAAAACTTTCGTGGAGAGATATGTTAAAATCTGAAATCGTCAGGCAGTATCCACGCATACTTTCCAGGCAAATGATGAACAGCCTGAATGCGTTCAATGAACAACAGTTGTCCAACAAAAAATTGGTTCAAATTTTTAACAGATTTGCTACGTACAATGGTTCTGATCCTTATCAGACAAGTGGTCTTTATAGCATGGTTTCTCATTTGGAACTCAATCAGGGCACCTATTTTCCGAAAGGAGGAATGAGGACGATTGTAGATTCACTTGAAAAACTGGCACTGGAAGAAGGAGTTGAAATTCGTTTTGACGAAACGAATATTTCTGCGGTAGCACATCACGATCTGTATAAAGTCACAACAAATAATGGAGAGGTATTTGCCAGAAGGTTGGTCTCAGCAATTGATCACGTCAATTTTTACAAATATGTACTTGGTGATCAAAAGCAGAGTCAAAAGTTGGCCGTTAGAGAACGTTCTACATCCGGATTAATATTTTACTGGGCCATGAATAAACGCTTTGACAAAATCGGATTACATAATATCTTCTTTTCATCCGATTATGTTCAGGAATTTAAAGACCTCTTTGCTCAAAAAATAATTCCAACGGACCCCACAATTTATATTCACAATTCATCTTTTCTACAAAAGAAAGATGCACCGGAAGATGGGCAAAACTGGTTCGTTATGATTAACACACCAGCCGGAGTGGACATTACGTCAGTTGGACTAGAGGAAATTAAGGATAAGATTTTGACGCGATTAGAAGAACACCTTTCCGTAAATGTAGCTGAGCATATTATTCACGAAGATCATTGGTCAAAAACACAATTGGAAGAAATTACCGGAGCCTATAAAGGAGCGCTTTACGGTGAAGCATTTAACAATAAACTGGCTTCATTGAAACGTCATGGGAACGAATGTAAAAAGTACAAAAACATCTACTTTTCCGGAGGGACGGTCCATCCGGGTGGAGGAATTCCACTTGTTTTGAAGTCCGCCAAAATTGTTGACGAACTCATTGAGAAAAATGGATAAAGTAACCAACATATTTCCCATAGCATTGGCGGTTTTTCATGTTATTGGAGCTACCTTGTTTATTTATTTATCCAAGGCTCCTGATTTCTCCTACATCACCATTTTCTTAAGTGCAGTACTGGTAGCGCTAAGTGAAGAATTGAACAGCAAAAGTCTATTGCTCTTTCTGGTCATTTTTTGCGGTGGTTTCCTCATTGAATTAATTGGGGTTCAAACGGGATGGTTGTTTGGTTCCTATCACTATAACACAGCAATGGGTCCGTTGATATTTGGCACACCGGTTATCATAGGTGCAACCTGGTATGCGGTGGTTGTCAGTTCCTGCAATTGGGCCAATCGCATGGCAAAGCATATACTTATCCGGTCAGTACTTGCTGGTGCTCTGGCCGTGTTAATGGATGTTGTTATTGAGCAAGTTGCGTTACACTATGAGTTGTGGTCATGGAAGAATGATACCGTTCCCTGGTTCAATTACCTGTGCTGGTTCGTTTTTGGAAGTTTGTTCTCTTTCATTTATTTCAGATACAGTAAGGGTCAAAACAGAACCGCGCACTATTTGTATGGGATTTGGTTTTTGTTTTTTACCATTTTAACCTGTGTTGCATTATGAATTTACTAATGATGATAATAGCGATACTACTTTCTTTCTGCGGTATGGAAATTATGGCCTGGTTGACGCATAAATATGTAATGCATGGATTTTTGTGGGTATTACATGAAGATCACCACCGACCATCAAAAGGAAGATTTGAAAAGAACGATTTGTTCTTTCTGATTTATGCCGTGCCTTCCTGGCTTTGTATCATGTTTGGCTTAATGGCTCAAAATTACCCTGTGGTAGGCATTGGAATAGGTATTGCGTTTTATGGGGTTGCTTACTTTTTGGTTCATGATGTATTAATTCACAGGAGGTTCAAGTGGTTTGACCGTACCAGTAACAGGTATTTTAGAGCAATCCGCAAAGCACATAAAATACACCACAAGAAAATGGAAAAAGAAGACGGGAAATGTTTTGGGATGCTCCTTGTCCCATTGAAATATTTAAAAGAACAAAAACTAGAGAAATGAAACTGCTCTATCTCATCTTATTGTTTTTTACAGTTCTTTTCCCTTTGGTGTTGAGTTTTGATAAGAAAGTGGCTTATTCCAGAAATTGGAAATGGGTTTTATTATCTGCTTTTGTGGTTTCAATTCCATTTTTGTTGTGGGATCAGTTTTTTACGTTGCACGGTGTATGGGGTTTTAATGACCAGTATTTATTGGGTGTTTATTTAGGCCACCTGCCGTTGGAAGAAGTGTTGTTCTTTTTTGTTGTTCCTTTTGCCTGCACCTTCATCTATGAATGTGTGAAGTTTTATTTTAAAAAGGTAAAGTTGAAATGGTTCAATTACGGCTTTGCAATGGTGCTGTTGTTCTATGCTTTTTTTATTGAGGTCAATGGGTTTGGAAAATGGTATACCGATTCGGCAGTAGCAACTTCAATAATTGTACTTGCTTTGATCTACAGTGATATAGAAAATTACAGATTTGTTCCATTGGCTTTTACCTTTGCATTTGTGCCTTTTCTTTTGGTCAATGGAATTTTGACGGGGTTTATGTTAGCTGATCCGGTTGTGTGGTATAGCTACACCCAATTTTCACAACTGAGAATGGGTACCATACCATTAGAGGATGCCTTATATGGCTTTAGCCTCATCACATTGAATATTGTTACCTATGAGTATTTAAAGTCACTTGTCCGAAGACGCCTCAAAAGAAAAGCGGCATAGTTTTCGGGCTGTGCTGATGGTTGAGAGACATTCAAACTATATCCATTGGTTTCATACAAGCGTGGCATACTAAGCATTATTTTAGTGCCAGCCGCGCTTCCGTCTGGTTTTAACTTGTCCACAACATCCAGTTTGAAGCCGCCACCGTAAAGTGCATTTAGCGTTGTTAATTTAGCATTGATCAGTTGTATTCCTCGTGATGGCCTTATAGTATTTGCAGCAATTGATGCACTTGTAATTTTGGGTCTTCCGGTACCATTATCTTCTACTATACAGGTTACGGATGATTTTTTCACATCAAATTTAATAGAGAGATGTTTGTTTTCAACGTTGGCAGATAACCCATGTACAATGGCATTTTCTATAAAGGGTTGCAGTAACATTGGCGGGATCAGTATTTCTTCAGGATCACCCCCTACAATCTCAATAGTATGCTCAATGAATGCTTCTGACCGCAATTTTTCAAGGTCAATGTATTTCTTTAAATAGTCAATTTCTTTTTCAATGGGAATTAAAGTATGGAAGGAGTTTTCAAGTGTAGCTCGCATAAGTTGGGCAAAGGAGGACAGATAATCAATGGCACTTTCCACCTGATGATCCAAAATATAGTACTGAACTGAGCTTAAAGAATTGAATATAAAGTGGGGGTTGAGTTGTGAGCTGTATAAATGACAACGGGACTGTAGTACTGCTCTGTCCAGTTGCTTCTCCTTGGTAATTTCAAAACAGCATACCACTGCACCTTTTCCTCCTTCTATTCTAGAGATGTGAACGCGAAACCATTCGCCTGAAGTTAATTGTATTTCAGTAATTTCCTCTGTTGTAAGGCCATTTAAAATACTGTTTACTGTTTTAATTGCATCAAAGGAATCCTTAAGAATTGTGCGGTTAACATCTCTTTTTAGTTTGAAAATATTGGTGTCTACGGGTTTACCAATAAGATCATATTCATTGTCAACCATCAATGCACTCCATTTTTCGTTAGTTTCTCTGATTATACCATCCTGATCAATTATGGCAATGCTCGCGTGAATCGAAGCTATGATATTTGATATGCGCAAATGTTTTTGCTCTTCAACAAGCTTTTCTACTTTCGCCGTAAGATATTTGTATGATCCTATGGCAATAGCCCAAACCGAAAAAACCGAAAAACTTCGATTCAAAAACACATGGAATGGATAACCGTGAGGTTCTGAAAGAATGTATCCAATAATTATCAGCACCGTAGAAAGAGCCGCATAATTGATTAGAAATGATCGTTCATTTAGAAGCCTGGCAATAAGGATAACAGGAACATATAATATCCCTGTTGCTACTCCCAAAGGAAGGTAAAGGTCCACAATGAAGATCAGGGCAAAAAGGGTAAAGCAGGTGATATGTAATAGATTAACTTTTTGCTTTTTCATAGCGTTTTTTCATTGGGTTAAGTAGTAATTATTGTGTTATGTTTTGCTGTTCAAGTAAGTGCGTGATATCGTCATCTTTGCTTATTAACCTTGTCATTCCCATTTTAAGCAAATTGTTGCTAAGCACGGCACTCTTGAAATTAAAAACACCCCATATTTGGGCATTTGGATAATAGGACCGAAATAGATTGACACGTTTTTCAAGACGTTCATCACAATGATCCACATCCGCAATTATTACATCTATATTCGGAAGGAGTTTCTGCTCGCTAAATTCTTCTTCCGTAATAAAATAAACGCTAAAATCTCGAATTTCAATATTCTGAGCATATGCCTGAAGGTAGCTCTTTTGTTTTCCAATAAATATGACTTGCATCAGGTTTTGAATTTAATGTAAAGATCGTGCAATATGAAGCGATGGAAAACAGTGATTTACTGAAATACACTAATACGTGATTTACGTAGAAAACCTGAAAAAATACGGTATTTACCCTAATCGTTAACACTGGTTAAGCCATGTTGAATGGCGTATACAACAAGTCCGGCAACACTTTTTACCCCGGTTTTAGAGATCAGGTTTTGTTTATGTGTCTCAACTGTCCGGACACTAATAAAAAGTTGATCGGCTATTTCCTGGTTACTAAAATCTTTGACAATTAGTTCCAACACTTCCTTTTCTCTGTTTGTGAGATCATTGGATGTGTTTCTGCTTTTTGAGGAACCAAGCAATTCTTCCATCACCATTTGACTCACTTCGGCACAAAAATAAGTTTGACCATTGTATACCTGATGTATGGCTTCCTCAAGTTGAGATGAGTGACAATTTTTAAGCATGTATCCAAGTGCACCTGCTTGAAGCATTTTTTTGACATACGTTTTACGCTTGATCATACTTAGCGCAACAACGCGTATCGATCCACCATATTCTTTGTGTAAAACTTTGGTTAACTCAATGCCATCCAGTACTGGCATTTCGATATCTGTGAGCACTACATCCGGCTTAATTTCTGACTCTTTGATAATATGAATTGCTTCAACACCATTAGAGGCTTCTCCAATAATTTGGAAGTCTTTATTGTCCTTGACTAAACTAATCAAGCCTTCACGAACAATTTCGTGATCTTCCACAAAAAATATACCTATCGTAGAGCTCTTATCTGGCATTTTTCAATGTTACTTTAATCGTTGTTCCCTGGTTTTTTTCACTTTCAATGACTAAATCTGCATGCAGTTGTTGAGCACGGTAATGCATGGTGCTTAACCCAAGATGTTCGGTCGTGTCTATTTTCTCAATGGGTACAAAGCCCACCCCGTTGTCTTTAATTATCAGATGAAGGGACTCATTGAACTCCAGGCTAATATCAACTGATGTGGCCTTTGCGTGTTTCAATATATTTTGAAGTGCTTCCTGAACAATTCTGAAAAGCTGGAGTTCTGTATATGAATCTAACCTGCGCTCTTCATTATATGTAAATTGAATATTCGGTGACTCATCACTTTCCACCGATTCAATTAATTCCTCAATAGAAGCTACTAAACCAAATTTCTTGATGGATTGAGGCATTAGATTATGGGCAATTGAACGGCTTTCGTCAATCGCTTCATCAAGGTAGGTTAATGTTTGCTGGTACTGCTCATTGTGCATTATGACTTCATTCTTCTTTGAAATATTTTTAAGATGAAGACTAACAATGCTCAGTTTTTGGGTCAAAGAATCGTGAATTTCACTTGAAATATGAGCACGCTCTCTATCCAAAGTTTCAAGAATTGTAATCGCAATCTTTTCTAACACTTTTACTTTTTCGGTGACATCCTGTAGTGTACCAATAATTTTAACTATCCCTTTGTCATACTTAACGGCCCTGCAAATTATTCGCACATACTTAACCTTGTTTTTTGGGGTGTCAAAACTAATATCAATATCAAAGCCAATTTGTTCGTTGATCATCCGGTATATGTACTTGGAAAAATAATCCCTATCCTCCTCGCTGACAAGTTCAATGAACTCTTCAATCGAGGTAGGTACA
>JABURP010000121.1 GCA_014762645.1 Crocinitomicaceae bacterium | reverse complement strand
TCTAAGTTCTTATTGAGTTCTAATTCGGTCATTGGTTAATGGCTCATAACGTTTGCCTAAAAATAGCAATTTATTGCGGCGTGAGGTGCGTTGGCCAGAAACCCCGGATATTGGCTGTCCGACCGAGTGATGGCCGCCCGGACTATGGACAAGTAATGGGAGAAAGCGCGCGGCCAAAGGGTGGACATGATTTTTAGGTATTATGTTAGCCACCGTTTTCTACATCTGCATATTTCACGAAGTCGTAAGCTGCAGAATATTCATCAATTAAACTTCCAACTGTTGAGAGATAGGAATCTCGGCCATCTGTCAGAACATTATTTACATCAGGTAAACCTTTTACTTTCTTTTCTTGAAATTTGATACTCGCTACTGCTTTGGGAATTTTTGGAGCCATTGATGCAATTGCTTTTTGTGTTTCATCAAAGGCAGTTCCACCATCAGTAATGTCTTTATAGATTTCAGAGCCAAGATGAAGCGCAGAAATTGCAAGTCCAAAGGTTTCTGAGAAGACGTCAATTTCACCTCTTATTCTTGTTGAAGCAAATTTTAAATCTTTTCCCATTGCTTTGTATACAGATTGTACTTCACGATTTTGATTACTCATTCCTTTATCTATGAATTCATGAAGTTCAACATTGTGCTCTTGAATTTTTATGGTAAGATTTTCCATAATATCATTCACATTGTTAACTGATTCCGCAGAATCTCTTAGTAACCTCATGTTCTCCACTAAATCGTAAACATCATTTGATTTTAAATCTCTATTATACCCTCTTAGTAGGGAGTCATTTAGTGGTTGAACCAGTTTAGATAGCGGAATAAGACTCTTCGAATTCAACAGTTTGTGTTTTGGGATTTCCAATTTCCAATGGAGTAGAGCTCGTTTAAGTGTCTTTTCAGAAATAACTTCCCAAATGCAATGGTCATTGGCTGGTAAATAACCAACAAGTATTATTGGTATGCTGAGTCCGAGCCAGTAATTTCTATGAACTTTTGACACCTTAAGAGTTAGATACTTTTTATTTGTTCGGAAATGTCCAGGGCCACTTTTTAATTGAACGGCGATAAATCTTCCGGTTGGATTCCCTCCGACAACTTCTTCTAATAATGCATCAATTCCGACATCATACATTGGCTGTGGTCGGTAAATCCATTTTAAATTTTCAGATACGACAACACCCAGTTTGTTGGTTCCTAATTGATCTATTTCATTTACTCTGCCTGACACAATGTGAATTGATTTGGGTAATGGTGGCTAACGTTTGAGTAAAGTTAGTGCTTGAGCACGAACCGCGCAAGCGGTAAACTTTACTTATTATGTTGTGTGTAGTTTTTTATCATTGTTGGACAACTTTCCAAGTTGCTTGTTGGTAATCACTATCAAGTATGAGATAATAGACGCCCGCGGGAAGATTTAAATTAAATGTAAAGGATGAATTAGAGTCCGGGCTCACAAAATATACAATCTGGCCAAGAGAGTTGACAATCTTAAACTTTGGATTTTCAATAACAAATGGCGATTCAAAAATTAACTTATCATTTATGGGGTTCGGATAAATCAAAATTGAATTAGGATCAAATGCCGTAATTGAATTATGCTCGTCAGTAATTTCTACGGTGAAACATTGTCGATCATAATGGCATTCTTTGTTAATAGTCAACTCCACTTGATAAATGCCCGGTAAATTGTAAACATGATAAGGGTTTTGGGAGAAAGATATGGCTCCGTCTCCGAAATCCCATTCCCATGAATTTGGATTAATTGAGTTGTCTAGAAAATAAATTGTATCTCCGACTTGAGCGGTTGAAGTCGAAGCAGAAAAATCGGCTTCTTGATCATTTAAGAAATAGCTTTCCATCAAATTAGGTAAGCCCACACCGCAGAAATGATTAGGTCCTAGATTATGAGCAGTATCTTGGTATGCACAAGACACACCAATATTATTTGGGTTATTAATTGTACTTATGTAATTCGAATAATCGTTTGCAGCATATATTTTTCCATCATAGCCAAGTTGTAATGCACCCGGATAATAATTGTGTTGAATTGTGTCATTGACTAGGTAAATGCTATTTATAATGGTTGCCGGACTACCAGAAGATAAATCATATTGATGCAAGTATCCCTTTGAATAGTTATAACCATACCAAGCACAACTCAAATATAAAATTGAGTTATCGGGTGAAAATGAAGCCCCATAATAAAGATATGTAGAGTCATTTAGCACTAAGTCTGAGGTTACAATTCCAGATGATTTGTCAAATGTGAAAATTTCTGGATAAAGACCATAAACCGGTTGCACATTTATATCATAGTCATCAGGTGTTGAGACAAGAACTAGTTTAGTTCCATCTGAGGAAAACTTCATATACCCTCTAGCAATTTGTTCATTAATACAAGGAAAAACTCCGCATTGATTATTGTAATCATGTATTTGACCGGTGTTTGAAATTATGGGCCCAATAATTCCTGAATTTGAAAGAAGAAATGCATGAAACGCATCATTTCCATATTCATGCCCTAAAATCCAGACATCACAACTATTTTGATGACGTGTTGCTGTCAGTTTTTCTGTACTTGAGGGCATTAATAGTTGATTTTTAATGGTTACGTCCCCATTTCCATTATCCAAACTCATATCAACAATGGAATACCTCATTCCGTCAGCTAAAGTATCTTCAATACAATCTGTTGTGAATATGTAAAAAATGCTATCTGATCCCGGTTGAGAGACTATGAGTGCTCCTTGAGTATTTGATGGTTCACCATAATTGAAACATTCTCCGGCTAGATCAAATCCATTTGGCATTGGAATATGGTTACGATTGAATACAGTATCTCCGTCTGTGTAAAATAGAATTCCGCAGCCGTCTGAGATAACGCTACAACCTTCATAAGCATTTAATGAACTTGAGTCATTAGTAATAGCTGGAGCATAGAAATTAATTCCAGAGCCATAACCAAATGGCCAATAATCTGCTTCGTGTTGAGAAAAGCTGATCACTTGTATTAAGGAGAAAATTGATATTAAGATGCAGATTTTTAGCACGCTTCAAGATACGAATCTATTTGTTTCAATAAAAATATGCTTGATTTGGTCAATTACACACAACGTTCGAATAAAACCTATGGGTTTTATTCCTTTTATATCTCTAAGATATGAAATCAAATGGACTTTGGACGTTGCGGATATTCCTGAAGGTAACCTCCGTATAAATTTCAGTTGTCTTAGAACTGTTATGGCCCAGCAAGGTTTGAATATACCGTAAATCTGTACCCGACTCCAGTAAATGTGTGGCAAAACTGTGCCTAAGCATGTGCGGTGTAACCTTCTTCCCAATGCGGGCTTTTTGGGCTGCCCTGAAAATAATCCTGCTAACACTTGTCCGACCGTACCTATTGCCCGGACTGCCTTCAAATAAATACACTTTAGGTCGCCATTTTTTGAAATATATTCGGAGATCTTCTAATACTTTTTGGCTTAGTACAGTATACCTGTCTTTGTGACCCTTGGCCTGACGGATACAAACAACCATCCTGTCAGAATCAATGTCTTCAATTTTTAGGTCTAGCAATTCCTGTCTTCTCAAACCGGCCGAATACAGTAATGAAACAATACATTTATGTTTAATGTTGTTGGTGCAATTGATTAACCTTTTTACTTCTTCAATGCTCAAAACTTTAGGCAGGTGTCGCTCTTTAAACGGCCGCTCAATGGAATAAAACCGGTTCGGCATTTCCTTTACCGTTTCATAATAGAACTTTACACTGTTTAAGATTTGATTTAAATGTGAAGATGAAATACCTTTTCTTGCCATCTCGTTTAAATACTCTTGTATATCTTCCTCGTTTATGCTCAATAAATCACGTTCCTTAAATCGGTTCATGAATTTTTCAAAACAGCTGATGTAGGTTCGCGCCGTATTGATAGAGTATCTTTTGTATTCTAATTTGGCCAGGTATTCATCCGGGCAATAGCGATATCCTTTTTTGGGTTTTCTATTGCGATAAGCGTTTAAATTAATCTGATTATTGCTCTTTTTTTTGATTCTGCCCCTGAAAAAGTGTGAACCATTTATCCAGGCTACGCCTCGAAACGTTTCAAAAATCTGGTTAAAGTTCTCTTTGGTGTTAGGAACGGAATACATAGAAAACTCGTTGTTCCATTGTGCGCTAGGTAAATTCATTACAAGGCGCTCCACTTTCTTGTTTGACGTGAATTGAATACCGATATGCTTAACATCATTTATTAATAGGTGTTTGAGTGTAATATGTCCGAATGGGTGTGACATTTTTTTCTTGCCAAAATTCTGTGAAATAGTGCCTTTGAACCAATCCTAAACGTATATTTATACGAATAAATACACGAATTATGCCCAGAACTTGTGAAAATGAAAACTGTTCTAACCCCTTGAAAGGAAGAGTTGACAGAAAATTTTGCTCAGTTTATTGCAAAACGGATTACCATTATCAGAAAAGGAAAGAATCAGGAAAAGAATATTTCAAAAAAACGGTGGATGATCAGCTTAGATTAAACCGGCGAATTTTGCGGGATTATAACCTTGCTGGTAAAACTACCGTCAGAAAAACAGAATTGCTGAACAAAGAATTCAATCCCCGATTCATAACCCACTGGTGGAAAAATCAGGAAGGAGACACCTATTTGTTTTGTTATGATCAGGGCTTCAAAGAAGTGAAGGACAATGACAAACAAAAATACTTACTCATACAGTGGCAGGATTATATGAATCGTCAGGTGTTTTAACTTTTATTTTTTTTGGCTGCCTGCCACCCCCTGCAGCCAAAGGCTTGCCTGGCACATCCATTTCCAGCTCATAGTTGTACCCTGCTCAGCTGCGCCACTTTGCAGCACAAGGGCTCCTGGTGTCGCCTTGTGCTGCTGCGTTTTGCAACGCTTCTCAGGGCACAAGCTAACCGCTTTTAATGGGGCAGAAAACCCTAAAACCACCAACATTTCCCGAACCTGCCCCGCAGAAGGCGGATAGCCTGATACGTACAGTTGACCTGGTGAGCCTGGCCGTGCTGAGCGACCAGCGGAAGCTGCAGCAAAGGCCCCGGCGAAATGGCAACTGAAGTGGCAGCTAGCAGACGTATGCGGAAAGGCAGCCTGTAAATCATTCCCAGTAAAAAAACGGTAATTACTCGTATAAAAAGTGTTTTTTAAGCTGATAAATCAATGATTAACGCATATTTACATCACCACACCCATTTACCTTCCAGTGGCCATTTTCCTGCTTACTTCGCGTAATATTGATAATACCTGGCCAAAGCCCACAACGGGAACACATTACGGTACGAAGTATAAGTTTCCATACAGTTTCCGTTAAACACGCCCGAAATGCCTTCTTGCGGAAAGTCACCGTTTTCCCATTGGCGGGACAAGATGAATTCCACGCCTTTTTCTATAACTTCTTTGTTGGGGTATTTTGCTTTCATTAAACCAAGCAGGGCCCAGCCGGTGTTGATGATTTGACCATCTTCATGCTGAATATACCGGTGCTGTACGCAACTTTCAAAATGTTCCCCCCAGCTACCGTCAGGGTTTTGTTTGCTTACCAAAAACTCACAGGCTTTTTGAATGCTTTCAGAAGGTGCTCCGTTTTCGTAGCCGTTTTCACCGCCGCAAAGCAAACCTTCAATTCCGAACCAGGTACCGTAGCAGAAGCAAACGCCCCAGCAACCGTACCATGAGCCATCATCCCATTGTTTGTTTTTGATAAATTTGGTTCCTCTTTTTAAAGCCCTTGCAATATCTTCTTTTTGGTAATCGTGGTTTTTGGTAAACTCTTTTAACCCTTGCATGGTGGCCGAAGAACACTCAGTGTAGGTGACCTCAGTCATAATATTTTCAAACAACATGGCGGGGTTGAGCACTTCTATCCATTTTGGAGCCCTTTGCCGTTCGTAGGATGCCCAGCCACCGTCTTTATTTTGCATAAACAACAACCAGTCAATGGCGGGTTTTAGCCGTTCCAGGTCAATGTGTTTTTCTTTGTTGATTTCCGGTTTGTTGTTATAAAGCAGGGCGGTTTTCATCCCTTCAGCCGTACAGTCCGTTACGGGCCAGGCATGATCAATAGTGGAAAAGGGCCAGCAACCTTTAGAGACATCTCTCCAGTATTTTTTATGTTCAACGGGGTCACGATCAATTTGTGTGAGTTCAATAAAACTGTAGATCTTTTCAGCCATTTCAGGAAAGTCATTTTCCATATCGGCCTCCAGAATAGCTTGTCCGGCAAAGGAGGTATCCCACAGTTGTGACCCGTTATATCCGCCCATTTTTGCTCCGTCTTCCGCAATCCACAAATAATCCTGCCAGCGGTAAACGTGTTGTTTAAACTGCTCGGAATCTTTTCCGTGCTTGTGCCACACGCAAATGGAGTTGATGGCCTGGTTTACCGGACCAATATTGATGTAACGGGTATGGATGTCTTCGTGATCAATATAATCGGTTACGTATTTCAGGGCTTTTTTTCTAAAGCGTTTAGAATGAATGCGCTCATAAAAATTGGTGAAACGGCTCAAAAAGTGATACCATTTGTTCACCGGATGAAAAATATCAATTTCACAGGCTTCACGACGCGCTTTTTTCCAGTTAATCTTGTCGTAATCCTCTGTGTACAGCTCTTTTCTTAGGGCCTGCGTAAGTTCAGTTTCTTTTGCCTTTACTTTATTTCCGAAGCAGTAAGACATGGGAAGAAAGATCATCCGGTTGTGGCACCAGTACTTACCCGGGTGAAAAGGCACCCATCTTGGGAACTTCCACATTTCGGGTAATAGGGCGTCATTTCCTTTCCAGTCGTACACATTAAGTACAGACAAATAGAACTTACCCCATTGTGGAATTTTAATGGCACCACCGTGATCCAATATCCACTTTTGGGCGCGTTGCATGCCAGGGTGGGAGAGGTCTTCTCCCAAAAGGCGCAGGGTAACATACTGCATGACGGTTCCAAACATGGTGGAGTGTCCTTCAATGTGCAGACCCCAGCCACCGTCTTCGTTTTGATGGTTCCACAGGTTGCGTTTCATCAGTACCTCCATGGGAACTTCAAAGGGTGATTCTGTAATATGAGAGGCAATGACCAGTCCCGGTATAAGAAAAAGCGGTCCACCATAATCTCCTGCCCAGTTGCCGTCTGGTTCCTGGAGGGTTTCGTAATAGGAAAACCCGTTGAGTAGGGCAGTTCTTACGCGCTCTTTTAAAGATGCAGACTCGGATTTTGGCCATTGTTTGTGCCCGTCTACCTGTTGTTCCCGTATCCATCTGAAAACCTTATCAGCTGAATTGGGGTTGACGGATTTGTCAAAAACAAAGGCTTGATCAAAGTATTTGAGAAACGCCCGGGCTTCAGGTTTTTTCCAGTCTTCACGGGCGTTTACGATCCCTTTTAACTCGTCCGGAAGCTCAAAATGCCAGCGTTGCTGACCGTTATTGGAAATAAACTTCCAGCAATTCCAGAAATAGGATTGATCTTTTTCAGCAAAATTGACCTTATGCGTGGTATTTTGTTCTGCTGAAGCCATGATAATTATTTGGTGCGGCGAAGCATAACTTCACCAAGATGCTTTATTCGTTCTTTATTTTCATCCGGAATGGAAGTGGACAGCAAAGCGTTAACTGATTTGTTGTGCAGGTCCTCCATAGTGTCAAGTGCAATTTGAGGAATTCCCATTTCTCTGTACAATTCCTGGAATTCACGGATTTTCTTTTCCTCATTGCTTTCTTCAAACAAGGTAGCAATGCGTTCTTTTTGCGTGTCGTTGGCCATTTGCATGGCATTGACCAGTAAGAAGGATTTTTTGTTGAGGAGGATGTCTCCGCCAATTTTCTTCCCAAAATTCTCATCCCCGAAGGTATCCAGGTAGTCATCCATAATTTGGAACGCCAAACCGGAGTATAAACCGAAATCGTACAGTCCTTTTTTATCTGCTTCATTGGCTCCGCCGATAATGGCACCAATTTCACAAGCTGTACCAAAGAGTACGGATGTTTTTAGACGGATCATGTTCATGTATTCGTCTACCGTTACGTCGTTACGGTTTTCAAACTCCATGTCATATTGCTGGCCTTCCATCACTTCTTTCCCCATTTTGTTGAAACAAGTGAGCAATTCACCGGCTTTATCGTTATTGTCCTGAATTAGTAAACTCACGGCGTGGGGAAGCATGGCATCACCAGTTACAATTGCTTTGTCTACGCCAAATTTTTCGTGAACGGTAATTTTTCCTCTTCTCAATTTAGCCTTGTCCATGATATCGTCATGTACCAGCGTGAAATTGTGAAATACCTCAATAGAAATAGCTGCTGACATGGCCTTTTCCTGCTCAACGCCAAATCCCTGGGCACTCATCAGTACCATCATTGGACGTAAGCGTTTGCCATCCAGCGTCATGATATGATGAACAGCATCAAATAAGTTACCGGGAAAGCTTTCCAGAGCCTTGGTTTCTAAAAAATCCTCAATTGCCGCTTTTTGGGCCTGCAAGTCAGTAGTTATTGCCGTCATATTGTTTAAAATCTGTAAAGAATCTCAAGATCCTGTCCTGAGAGTTTTTGTTTGGTTAGCTCCCATTTATCAGTGAATCCTAACATGTAACCGCCGCCACCGGCTCCACATATTTTTAGAAAGTAATCACCGGAAGTTATTCCTTCATTTACCAGGGACGCGTACTTTTCAGGTATGAGGTAGTTCATCTCATCCAACTGAAACTTTACAAGGTTGTAAAGGTTAAAATACAGCTGTTCAGTATCTGCTTTCAGGAAGCTATTGATACCGTCGTTGGTGTAAGGAGTCAATTCGTTTTCAAGCTTGTCTTTAAAACCATGTGTTTCACAAGAGGCTTTAAAGTGTTGCACTAATTTATCCGTATTTCTGGATAATCCTGTATTCAGGAGAAAGACAACATGTTGTCCATCTTCTTTAAACGCGGGAATATCTACCGGAACAATATCAAAATTAGATTTTACAAGGAGCGGTTCATTAATGAGAATACTCAGTGGATCTATCCCGGAACTGGTGCCGTGAAAATATCCTTCTAAACCACCTAATGTGGCTTTGAGGGTTTTAATTTTTTCTTTGGTCAGCACCTTAATTTCATCTTTAAAATCACCGGCTTTATCCAGGTAACGTAAAAAGATGGCTGCAACGAGTGCACCGGAACTTCCGAGTCCAAATCCTTGCGGAATGTTGCTGTCAAAGAAAAGTCCTTTATCCAATTCTTTCTTAAATTTCTGGACATTCAGCATAAAACGCTCATCCGTATGATTTTTAAGAATGTGGTTGCAAAACTTTCTTAATCCCTGATTGGAAGTTAAGGCCTGGTTTTTGTCTTTGGCCGAGTTGGGATAGCTAAACTTTCCCGAAAACTTATCAAAAGGCATTGTCAGTGCCATGCTGTTGTAGAGTAAACTATACTCTCCAAACATCAATACCTTGGAGGTGAACTTTTCCATTTCCTAAATACTCAATTTCTGAGGGCCCTGGCCTTCGTGGTCAAAGATAACTTTCTTATAAATGTCTTTCAACTCGTCGTTAATAAAGTCTTCAACAGCCTCCTGGTATTTATCCGGGTACAAAATGTGTACGTTTGGTCCTGCGTCCAGTGTAAAACACACCGGAACCATGTTTTCCAAACGAAACTGCATAATCTTTTCAATAGCCGTAATAGTCCCAGGCTTTACCAGTAGGTAATAGTCTGTTGATGTCATCATCATAGCGTGTAAAGTAAGTGCTTCTGACTCACAAATATGAATGAACGAATCAACATCACCTTCTGCTAGTATATCAACCAGTTCTGCAGTACGTTTGTTCGCCTGGGTAAAACGTTGTGCTGCAAAAGGATGATCATTCATCAGTGAATGACCAATGGTACTGGAAACTTTTTTGGGTTCATCTTCAATAATGAGGATAGCATCCCTCATGTCTTTGAATATAGGGTGAATCTGTGTCACTTCAACCGCGTAGTCATCAGAAGCATCTTCAATGGCATCATTTTGTCCCCACAAGGCATAAGAAGGGAATATGCTTCTACAAGCACTACCACTTCCTAATCGTGCCATCTCACTGGCTCTGCGATAAAAATCATCATCCAGCTCTTTTTCCTCTAGTTGATAGGCAATGTCCAGCATGGCCAAAGCAATTGCTCCAAAAGCTGAAGCCGAGGATGCAATACCTGCTGAATGAGGAAAACTATTGGAAGAGTGAATGGTAACAGCTCCCATGCGCAGATACGGGAATACTTCAATATTATCAGCTAGATAATCTGCTACCCTTTTACCAAATTTTTCATTGAGTTCACCTTCAAAGTAGTAGTTTAATTCAACGGATTCAAGTGTTGTTTTTTCGTGTAATGTCGCTTCAACTTCCGTGTATGAATTACTCAATGTAAGGCTAAGGGAGGAGTTGCAAGGTATTTGAATACCCTTTTTACCCCAATATTTAACAATGGCAATGTTAGATGGACAACGCCATTTAACTTTGATTTGATTGGTAGTTTCTGTAGTGTTTCCCATTTATTTCACAAGTTCACTATAAGTAAATTGCGTCGTAAGTCCTTTCATTTTGAAGTAGTTACGAGCTTCGTCTAAATCTCTAAAGGTTGCCAGGAAAAAATCTCCTCCCCAGGCCCCCAATGATTTAATTGAATACTTATAATCAGCAAAGATATGGTCTTTTAATTTTTCACGGCCCAAAATAAAGGATAATATATCTTCTGAACGATTTAGCAAGGCTTCAAATTCTTCAATTGTGGACACCTTAATGGCTTGTTCAACAATACCGTTCATGGCTATAATATCCTTTTCTGTTACTTCTGAAGACGTGAATTTTTTAATCTCATTACGGGAGTTTTGCTTTTTTCCAAGATAAATAAAGAGGCACTTATCCGTAATCTCCCTGTTGAGTTGGACTTCTTCAATTAGTTTTTGGTTATCCCTAATTTGGTAGATAATTGGGTTTTGCGCGGTTGCGGCTGCAATATCATAACCTGAACCGCCAAATGAATTGGCCAACATTTCATAGGGATCAACGTCAGACCATTGACTCAATAAACTCACAAGGGTAGAGGAGGAGCCCAATCCCCACTGAAGATTAAAATTGGCTTTCACCTCATAATGGTTAATGAGATCAAGATCAGGTTGAATGTGTTTTATGTACTTGAAAAGCGATTGCAGCATTTCTGCGGCGCCTGTGTTGTTCGTGTCAATTAAGTTCAATTGATCATCCATGGAAACCCAAAACCACTTTTCGCCGTTGGCAAATGCCTCCCAGTGCAGGATTTTAT
Organism: Crocinitomicaceae bacterium; assembly: GCA_014762645.1. Classification (GTDB taxonomy): domain Bacteria; phylum Bacteroidota; class Bacteroidia; order Flavobacteriales_D; family Crocinitomicaceae; genus Paracrocinitomix. Next base: position 45,145 of record JABURP010000121.1, on the reverse strand, counting down.
CGGATGAACTTACTTTTAGTACTTGTCCAAATTTAAGTGGAAAAGCAAGACTCTTAGCTCCCTGAAGTACCAGGTACTCACCAAATAGCATCAGCTTCCCGGCTGCTGAATAGGTAAAGGTCTTATTTTCTGATACAGAACTCACGTGAATCAGGCCAATTCAAGCGCTTCAACGTATTTTCTTACAGCTGAAACGGACACGTTCTTGTCTTTGAAGTGGTCCACGACTTTCTGACGATTCTCTTTACAAACATCCAACTGGTTCATGATGTTGAACAGGTGCATTTTCATGTGTCCCTGCTGAATCCCCGTTGTAGTTAATGATTTTACGGCACCAAAGTTATTGGCTAATCCGGCAGCTGCTGCAATTCCCATCAGTTCTCTGGCAGATGGGTGATCTAAAATCTCATGTGAGAGTTTCACCAGCGGATGAAGATTGGTTAAACCTCCAACAACTCCCAATGCGATAGGAAGGTTGAGCTCAAAGCGGAATTTCCCGTCTTCAATTGTACAGCTGGTTAGAGAAGTGTAGGTTCCTTCCATGCTAGAATAGGCATGGCCGCAGGCTTCTACAGCTCTAAAATCGTTGCCGGTAGCTAACACTACTGCATCAATTCCGTTGTAAATTCCTTTATTATGCGTGGTTGCTCTGTAGGGATCTATCTGTGCAATTCTAACTGCTCGTCTGAACTTGTTTGCAAAAGCTAACCCTGAAACACCGGGAACAATGTCTTTCAAATTGTCTATTTCTGTTTCCACCCAACATTTCACCATACAGTTCGGAGTAAGGTTAGAAAGAATAGACATGACAATGTCCAGACTGCCTTCCGGAAATTCATCCTGATCTTTGTGCCATTGTCTGAAAATATCTGCAAATCTTTCCAGGCAGGAATTTACAAAGTTTGCACCCATAGAGTCTACGGTTTCAAACGTGGCAAACAATTGCATTACACCAGGTTCTTTGTCAGAGAGATCTTTTAGTACTATGTCCTTTACTCCTCCACCGCGTTCACGCATGTTCTCCGTCAAGTCATTTGTGCCTTCTATGAGTAATTCTTTTAGCTCCGGGAACTTTGCCCTAAGTTTTTCAATATCGTCTTTCCAGATAAAATGAACCTGACCGACTTTTTCCGTATCAACGATCTGCGTATGGAATCCACCTAGTTTAAACCAAAACTTAGCACTTTTGGAAGCAGCTGCAACTACAGAGCTTTCTTCAATTACCATTGGGATGGCATAGGTCTTTCCATTAATCAGGAAATTTGGCGCTATGGAGTACGGCAAGTGAAAATTTGAGATTGTATTTTCACTGAACTCGTTAATCATGGTTTGAATCTCCGGGTTCGGATGATTGAAACTGTGAAATACGTCGATTGCCTTTTGCTTATCCCTGAAGAATTCAGCGATAGCTTCAATCTTCTCCTCTTTATTTTTCTTTGAAAACCCTTCTATAAATTTATCCATCACTTAACTCTTAATAATCGTTGAGCCATAAGTAATCCCTGGATTTGGAATTCGGCGAATTCATCCAGTGCCTCTTGTGACTCATTTGCGTACTTCAAAAAAGGTGCCGCTTGACCGTAAGCAGCATCCAGCTCACATTTTGTGATATAATAATAGCCATCCAGGAAGTTCTTAACTCCTCCGCTAATGATGACATTGTTACACTTTCTAACGTTGCCAAGTTTTTCAACGCTCTCGTTTAAAAATGTTACCATTTCCTCAGCTGTATGCCCCAAAGCTACGACATCACTATAAAAATCCTGTAATTTTTTATTGCGGATTAGCTCCAGTTTTGAAAAATTGGTACCTCCGTTAGCCGCAAAATCTATTGCTAATAAAGGAAGCTTCAGTAATTCTCCCATACTGTGTGGACCAAATCCCTGTCCCACCTCTTTAACGATAATGGGTTTATCAAACTCATTGAGCAATTGTTCAATTGTGACCAATGGTGATTGTTGAATAAGATCACCTTCGGGTTGCAGCCATTCCTGTAAAGGATTCACATGAACGATTAAACCATCCGCACTAAGTTTTTCAACGAGTTGGGTGAGTTTATTACCTTGGTTTTCCTGAAGGATTCGCTCTATTTGAGCAATTCCGACATTCGCAAACAATGGAACTTCATCTCCCAAAATAGGGCGCAGGTTGAAGTCTTCAAAATAGGTGTTGTCTTCCAGGATTATTCTACAAGATCCGAGGCCCATTCCGAAACCATATTTACCGGCAGTTTTTGCCAGCATTTTATTGATTGGTCCGGCTTTGGAAGTTCCGCCCGTCATGGATGAAATCCAAATCGGGTACTTCATTACCTTGTCTCCCAGTTTAAAGGACATTTCTTCTTCCACTGCGGGATGCCCGGATAACATGGGCTCGTAGTAAAACCTTTTGTCCAGTTCAGCACTTTGCGACTTAAAAGCCAGGTCTAAGTGACTTTGTTTTCGCGAATCCGCCGCTTCTAATGATTCGTGTTCTATCTTCTCCATTTATACAATTGCAGGTCGTTCCTCCTCTTTTAAAATTGGACGAATGATACCTACGGCACTTTTATATAACCGCATTTGTTTCCGAGGGTGAGTGATAAAATGCAACGGGTGTTGCAGTGCCACACGGAAGAAATGCTTCAACAAATACTTTTTATTTCTATTGATCCCTGCCAGTAGTGAAAGTGGACCAGTAGATTTTTCTCCGCCACGTTGAAGATACTCAAAAACTGCCTCTTTCAGGTCATGATCTCTGAATACCTTGTATAATGCATTGGCCAAAATATTAATAGTTTCGACACTTTCACTGCGTTTTTCGTAGTAAGATTGAATGGCTAACTCCAAACTTTCGGGATCAGAGAAGTTGGCATTAGCAAGTTCTTTATTCAGGCTGATAATATCCGCAAAGGTTGCTGTCATACCTCCACCGGTAACCGGGTGTCGCATGTTGAGCGAATCTCCAAGTAATACTACGCCCTGCATACGAAACGCCTGCGCTTTCATGCTGTGATTGGGCATAACTTTTACCTGATCAGATTCAATTGCTTTTTCAAATGACGCAACCATCTCAGGTGGAAGAACCGCAGAAACTTCACGCTTAAATTTTTCTATGGATTTGCTTCCCATCCTTGGAGGCTTATCACCCGGATAGTCAATTAAAATTCGGTAAGCATTGGTATGAATAGGGTAAACCAGAATTGGGGATTCACCTGTAACGATCATGTGACCTAAGGACGGGTATTCAAGATCAAGGTCTTTTAGCACCAGTCCCATAAAATAAGACGAAACCGTTTTGTTGGGTTTGCTCAATTTTTTTCTAAAAAATGACATAGGTCCGTCACAGACAACGGTAAGTGGTGCTCTTTTTTCAACAAGCTCATCCAGTGGATTGCTGTATCTCACCCCTTTAATAATTTCATCTTCCTGTATGATCTCTGTTACATTTCCCTGAATGAGGTTAATGTTTGGACGCTTCTCTAATTCCTGACGAATATTGGTAAGGAACTTACCGTTTCTCAATCCGACACCCTGAATGCCTTCTTCTACGTCTTTGTAGTGAATAGTGAAACTATCCTCTCCCATAATGAGTTTATAGCCGTCAACGGGCTTTGCGTCAATTCCGTCTGTAAGATGACCGAGCTTCATTTGTTCCAGTGCTTTTATACCACCGGGTTGCATCAGTTCCCCAATTATCCTGTCCGGTTCGGTCAGGTCGCGCTCAATTACGAGGATCTTTTTGTCTTCAGGTTGAGAAGCTGCAAAAACACCACCTGCAACTCCCGCACCAATTACGATTATGTCATATTCAGACGTTTTCATAAGCATTAACTTGAGTCAAAATTTGGTTAATCTTTTGACTGGTGTCATTTTTAGCGAGTGATTGCAAAATTTTGATGAATTCTTTTTTCGTTTGTTCAAATGTCTTGATAGAAATAAAATAACGGGCTGTTCTACCTCTTCTTATTTTAATATTCTTGTGCAAAACATCCGAGTTGTTATATAGTTCTTTCAGTGTGGCAATAGCCATTAACTGCGGTATGGCACAGAAACGAAAAATCTGAATATCTTCCAGACTCTCCATATATCTGAGGCATGCCGGAACATGGGAGAGCGCATTAATGATCATCTCATTCAATACTTCTAATCCTTTTTCTTTGTTCTGTTGCAGGTCTTCAAGTTTTTCTACTCGGCCTTTCCAGGCTTCCTGTGGCCAGAAAACACGTTGTTGCTCGAGGTCTTCTGCAAAGTCCCTGATAATATTTGTCTTTTGCAGAAACAATCCCATTTCGTTAGATAATCCTTCTTCTTTCAAATTGGGACTGTGTTCCAGGTCAGAAGCCAGAAATAACTGACTCAGACCGATACCTACCAGTCCGGCGACGTAATGACAGTAATCATCCCAATCCTCATAAGAAACAACATCCTGGTGGGCATACTTGTTCATTCCCAACGCCATTTTGTTGGTGATATCTGTGATAACTTCCCGATACTGCGGTGCTAATTCGTGGTATTGTCTGATAACCTTATCAAAATGAAGCATTAGGTCACGATAATCCTGCGTATCTCCAACCTTTTCCATATTAAAAGGAGCTTCATTCATTCTGTCCGCAAAAGTGATGAGCATTTGTTCTTTATCCTTCTGATCAATACTCATGTCATCTTCAACCGTATCCAATCCTCTTAATATTAAGTAGAAGAGACACACGGGATCTTGTAATTCAGTTGGTAGTTGCTGAATGACCACAGCAAAGGAGCGAGATACTTTTTTCAAAGCTTCATAGCAAAACTCACGATCTGTCGTTCGTTCAGATATAGTTGTAAGCCTTTCATCCGAAGGTTTGAACTGGCTGAACTCCTTTTTCATTTGAAAAAGGTATTGCACTTCCTGCGGTCTGCTTGAATAATATAGTATTCTTGAAATCAAATCTATCCAACTTTTGCTACGAGATCCACCAATCTATTGGAGTAACCGGCTTCATTATCGTACCAGGCAACTACTTTGACCATGTTTCCGATTATGGACGTCAACAATGAGTCAAATACAGTAGAATGTGGGTTGCCAATGACATCTGAAGACACGATTGGATCATCTATATATTCTAAAATTCCATTTAAGTGAGCTTTTGAGGCTTTTTTAAACGCGGCATTCACTTCCTGAACAGTTAGTTCGCTTTCCATAATGAATGTCATATCGGTTAAAGAACCATCCGGAACTGGAACACGAATACCGCAACCACCCATTTTACCATCAAGTTCAGGGAAAATCTTCGTAATTGCCTTAGCTGCTCCAGTGGTTGTAGGAACAATAGATTCTGCTGCCGCTCTGGCTCTTCGCAGGTCAGAATGAGGTGCGTCATGTAGACGTTGGTCAGAAGTATAGGAATGTATTGTAGTAATATATGCACTTTGCACTTCTCCCAATCCTTTCATCACCTGCACCAATGGTGCTGAGCAGTTGGTTGTACAGGAAGCGTTTGAAATAACTTTTTCTGATCCATCCAGGATTTCGTCATTAACTCCTAATACAACTGATTTAATGTTTCCACCGCGCGGTGGAGCAGAAAGTACAACTTTTTTCGCCCCGGCTTTAATGTGTTTTAACGCCAGTTCTTCTGTTCTGAATATACCTGTTGATTCAAGAACAACGTCTACGTTTAGGTCAGCCCAGGGTAATTTTTCCGGGTCTCTTTCCGCAAACATTTTAATCGGATTGCCATTAATGCTGATATCATCTCCGATCACTTCCACTGTTCCATTAAATTTACGGTGTACTGAATCGTACTTGAACAGGTGCGCCAATGTCGCGTTGTCAGTAAGATCATTTATAGCAACGATCTCCATATCACTGCGTTCAACAGCCATTCTGGTGAAATAACGTCCAATTCGTCCAAAACCATTAACTCCAACGCGTATTGCCATCTAATTTTTTTTGACAAAACTAATGATTAAAAGGCGAAAAACGGGCATTTTTTGAAAGGTAAAAAACACCTTTTTGTTTAAAACGATTTATTTGGCTTAAATGGTCATACGTTCGCTACCAGAATAACAGGTTGCCTCAGTATCTCTGGCAAAACCAATAAGTGTGAGTCCAAATTCTTTGGCAAAGTCAATTGAAAGGCTGGATGGTGCGGAAACGGAAGCAATTACAGGGATTTTAGCTCGGAATGCTTTTGAAACCATTTCATAGGAAGTTCGACCGCTATACGTAAGGACTTTTGCCTGACTTATTTTGTTGTTGATTAAAAGATCACCGACAACTTTATCCAGGGCATTATGTCTGCCGATATCTTCGTGTAAGCAAAGCATATTGCCTGCAGTATCAAAGGCAGCTATGCCATGGCATCCTCCCGTTATATTAAATACGCGTTGCTTGGCATGCATATTCTTTAGCATTTCAAGAACTTTTTCAAAGGATATAGAAAAGCCTTGTTCCATTGCTTTTTCTTTTGGCAATAGATCACCCAGTTCTTTTTTGCCGCAAATGCCACAGGAAGATACCGACAGTAAGCTTCGGCTGCTTAAAAAACCATCTCCCAAATTTTCTTTTGGTGTTTCTAGCTTTAATTCTTCGATTCGGTTGTACTTATCAAATACTTCCGACCATTTCACCTGGTTAAAGTCGGTAATTACGTTTTCAGCATGGAGTAGACCTGTAGCGAGTTCCCGTTCATTTCCGGGAGTTCGCATCACCACGGTAAATGATTCGCCATTAATGGTAATTTGAAGGGGAGCTTCAACGCATAAAGGGTCGGTTACTTTCTTAACCGACCCCTGCGAAAATTTTATTCCTTCGTATTCCTGAACGTCTTTCATTAAGACAGGCCTGAAATTACGCCATCATTATCTATAGTCATGCCTTCTGAAGCCGGAACTGCAGGTAAACCAGGCATTCTCATCATCTTACCTAGAATTGGAATGACAAATCCTGCTCCAGCGGCAAATTCAAATTCTCTTACTTCAATAGTAAACCCTGTAGGTCTTCCTAAAAGATTATCGTTATCTGAGAAAGATTTCTGGGTTTTTGCCATGCATACGGGAAGTTTATCCAGTCCCAGACTTTCTATTCTTTTCAGGTCACCCTGGGCTTTTTTAGAAAAATCAACACCATCCGCACCGTAAATTTCTCGGGCAATAATTTCAATCTTTTCTTTCACAGGTAAATTCCAGTCATAAAGCGGTTTAAAGTTGTTTTTACCGCTTTCAATCTCAGCAACTACTGCTTCCGCGAGGTCTGTCATGCCATCCCCACCGTTGGCCCAGCCATCTGCAATAACCGCCTTGACATCCATGGCTGCGCATCTGTCCTGAATGAGTGTGATTTCTTCTTCTGTATCTGTAGGGAATGCGTTAATAGCAACCACTGGGTTTAGGCCAAATTTCTTCATATTCTCAATATGCTTTTCAAGATTAGCCAATCCTAATGCAACGCGTTCTGCACTAGGCGTGTTGTACTCTTCTTTTGGAGCACCACCGTGATGTCTTAAGGCGCGAATCGTAGCGACTAATACTGTCGCTTTCGGCTTCAGTCCACCAGAAACGCATTTAATATCGAGGAATTTTTCAGCACCCAAATCAGCACCAAAGCCTGCCTCTGTAACGACATAGTCTGAAAGTGACAGTCCCATTTTCGTAGCGATAATAGTATTGGTGCCCTGTGCAATATTTGCAAAAGGTCCGCCATGAATAATTGCCGGATTTCCTTCCAGAGTCTGCACCAGGTTCGGTTGAATGGCATCTTTTAATAAAATCGCCATTGCATTTTCTGCTTTTAAATCGCGTGCGTAGACAGGTTTTTTGTCCATAGTGAGCCCGACATAGATGTTTCCGAGCCTTCGTTTCAGGTCTTCAAAATCTTCTGCCATACACAGGATGGCCATAACTTCCGAAGCCGGAGTAATGTTAAACCCATCTTCTCTGGGAATACCATTTGCTGTACCTCCTAAACCAATGACAATATCACGAAGAGCACGATCGTTCATATCCATGACGCGTTTCCATGCAATTGTTCTTGGGTCAATCCCCAGGCTCCGCGTTTTACTTTGCAGATTATTATCAATTAAAGCGGACAGTAGATTATTCGCTTTTTCAATAGCAGAAAAATCACCGGTAAAATGCAAATTAATGTCTTCCATAGGAACCACTTGAGCGTAACCGCCTCCTGCTGCCCCTCCTTTTATGCCAAACACAGGTCCAAGAGAAGGTTCTCTCAAAACAACCGTTGTGCGCTTCCCGATCTTATTCATCCCCTCTGTTAAACCTATTGAAGTTGTTGTTTTTCCTTCTCCGGCAGGAGTAGGAGTGAGGGCGGTAACCAGAATGAGATTATTCTGCTCAATCTTAGTCTGATCGATAAATTTCAGTGGGATTTTTGCTTTGTACTTTCCATACATTTCAAGGTCATCTTCACCTATATTTAACTTAGCCGCAATGTTCCTAATGTGCTCAAGTTTTGCAGCTTGTGCAATTTCTATATCTGTCATTACTTTGGTTGCCATGATTTTTTTGTAAATTTGAACAAGCAATATAGCAAATATTTAAATCCTGCTAAACTATATTGTACATCTTCACGTTAAAATGAATATGGAAAAGAAACTACTTATCTTGTTTGGATTTGCTGCGCTTTTTGTAGCTTGTAAAAAAGAGATCACAGTACCAAACTCTGGTATTTACAGTGGTACATTTACACAATATGACACAGCAGGTAATTCTGCTGTGACCGGAAATGTGTACTTTGTTCTTTATGAAAGTAACCAAACCTTTTTTGTAAGAGGCGATACAGTTACTGATATTCCGGTTACTCATAACGGATCCTATGTAGTAGATCACTCCACTCAAATGACGTTCAAATACACAGGGGATTATGACTCTCTAATTGATCTTAACCAGTATCTGGACACTATCTACAACTATACTTTTGACGATATTAACTTTACCTTGTCTCAAACAAGAGACGGGAAGTTATACGAGTATATCATGCAACGTGATTAACGACCAAATTTGTGCACATCATTGTGCTCGTCTTCAATTTCGTCCTTAACTTTTTTAATTTTTTGAGAGATCATGGCAAACTCCTTATGGTTGTTTTTAAGCAGCCATTGAAGGGATTCTTCCTGACCGTCCCCGGCAAGGGCCACATGTTTCAAAACGTGAAAGTTGTTTTTCTCCAACCAGTGTAATGCTTCCTGGTTACCCTCTACACCATTAATCATTGCCAAAAGATGAGCATATCCGTTCTCTCCCAACCAATCTCTGGCATCATCTTTTAGTAATATGGCATAGATTGCAATTCCCAGTTCTTTGTACTCTTCGCTTTCCATGAACCAGTCCCTGAGGTCTTTATTGCCGCCTATAGCCTCAGCCCATCCTACCAAAATTTTTGATGGATACTTCAAGGGTTTTAATTTGACAACCCCGCTTATGTCTTTCTTTTTCTTTTTTCTGTTAAAGAACATTAGTCTTCAAAATTTCCAAGTAAACGGACGCTTTTGATCCGCTCGTTCCCAACGGTACACTTCAAGGTAATCGCCCCAGCGTCTGTTTTGGCTTTAATAAAAGCTTCATGTTTTGTAGCGCCTTTATTGACAGAGACGATTGCTATGTCACGATATTTTCTTCTTACCGTAGCGTACCTGTAATAATCATTCGCCTGATCCACAAAATAACAGTTAGGATCAATAGCTTCCGTATTATTAGAATGCCATTCTTCTGTAAAGGTAACAAGGGTCTCTTTTGCAGTCAACTTTTGAGGTTGTTTATCTCCGCCAAACCATATAGAAGCAATTACAAATGCCGCAATGATTCCTCCCAGATCGGCCAGCAATCCTGCCTTCACAGCGTATCTCGTTTTCTTAATACCAACTGCGCCAAAATAGACAGCGATAATATAAAAGGTAGTATCTGTAGCGCCTTGTAGCGTTGCAGATAGTTTACCTACGAAGCTGTCTACTCCGTATGTATTGAAGGATTCAACCATCATTCCCCTGGCACCTGATCCGCTCAGTGGTTTCATTAAGGCAGTTGGTAATCCCTTGACGAATTCCGTATTTTCTGTAAACAATCCAAAAAAGAGTTCAAACCCGTAAATGAGGTAATTCATTGCGCCGGAAGCTCTGAAAACTGCTATAGAAACGAGGATTGCCACCAAATATGGTATGATTTTAACAGCGATTTCGAAACCACCTTTTGCTCCATCAATGAACGACTCGTAGACATTGACCTTTTTACGAATTGCCATTAAGATAAACAGTACAATGATCCCAAATAAAATCACATTAGACAACAGGGATGACTGACTTTCCAGCTCTGCCGTTTCAAGGGACGTGAAGTACCATATTGCGGCCACAATAATTGCTGTCATTCCGCCGAGGTAGGCTAAAATGACTTTGTCTAATAAGTTAATTCGTTGATAGAGGGCTACTGTGATCAATCCAACAACGGATGCTGCGAATGTTGCTATCAGGATTGGAATAAAGATATCTGCCGGATTAGAAGCACCCATTTGACTTCGGTAGGTCATCACTGCTACCGGAATTATGGTAAGACCTGACGTGTTAAGCACCAGGAACATAATCATGGCGTTGGTAGCCCGGTCTTTTTTATCGTTGAGATCCTGTAACTCGCTCATGGCTTTTAATCCCATTGGAGTTGCTGCGTTATCCAGACCCAACATATTTGCGGAGAAGTTCATCAGCATAGAACCTCTGGCAGGATGATCTTCTGGAACACCTGGAAATAGTTTGTTGAAGAAAGGGCCAACTATACGAGAAAGCGCCTGAACTGATCCACCGTTCTCACCAATTTTCATAATTCCCATCCACAAGCAGAGCACACCTGTTAAATAGATGGAGATTTCAAAAGCCAGTTCAGCCATTTCAAAAGTGGAATTCATGACTTCTCCGAAGACTGCCATTTCTCCACCAATGGTTCGCACCAACGCAGTGATGAACGCAACAATAAAGAATCCTATCCAAATATAATTGAGGACCATGTGATGACTTTATACGAATTTAATAAGTCAATTATTTGGTGAGACGAAGATTGAAAGAAGTTATTCAAACAACTTGTTAATAAAGCAATTCACCTATACCCTGTCTGATGATTTCGACATCTCCTTCTGATAGGTCCACAACGGTTGAAGGTTCAATTTTTCCGAATCCTCCATCAATGATAGCGTCCACCTGATTTTCCCAGTTTTGTTGAATCTGATAAGGGTCAGTAGTATATTCCAAAATTTCATCATCACTGTGAAGTGAGGTAGTTACCAGTGGATGCCCGAGGGTATTTACTATAGCTCGTGCAATGTTACTATCCGGTATCCTGATTCCCACAGTTTTTTTATTGGAATCAAATAATTTTGGAATTTTACTGGATGCTGGCAAAATAAATGTAAAAGGACCAGGCAGGTTTTTGTTGAGGATCTTATAAGTGGGACGATCTATGTAACGCGTGTGTTCTGATAAGGTGCTCAAATCATAACAGATAAGGGAGAAATTAGCTTTTTTAAGCTTTAATCCCTTGAGTTTGGCCAATTTTTCAATAGCTCTTTTGTGCATCAGACTACAGCCAAAACTGTAAACGGTATCTGTAGGATAGATAATGACACCGCCCTTGTTCAGAATTTCTGCAATCTCATCTATCTTTCTTTGATCCGGACTCTCGGGGTTTATTTCTATTAGCACGCTTTAATTTTTGGCCACAAAGGTAGTGTATTGCGCTTAAGATTTAGGTTTGATGCGTCCTGTTTTTTTATCGTATCCGTATGGACAGTGCTTACAACCACTCTTGCAACAATAACCTCTTTTTAGGTGGTATTTTTCGGTAAAAATAATATACCCTTCAGGGGAATGGTAATAGTCTTCGGGTTCAAGTTCAGATATTTTGGAGTTGCTCATTACTGTTTGACGAATTTAAGGATCTGTGTTCCGTTCTCTGTTTGCAGATATAGGATATACATTCCCTTATCGAAACTGGAGACATCTAACTGGTCAACAGATTCGTTCAAAAACAGTACTTCTTTACCGTCGTAGGAAAATATTTTGATCGATTTAATAAGTGAGGAAGATTCAATGTTTAAGGTTTGATGTACCGGGTTCGGATAAACCTTAATCAATAATTGTGCGTCATTCCAACCTGCATCTTGACCAATGTAAACGCAATAGTCTTCATATTCACCATAGAAAGCGCTTGTCGGGCAAGGTTCAGGAGTAGTCACACCGTTCATTCCAATTCTCATTTTTGTAATTCCACTGAGTGCCGTTATAGGAATAGTTATATCATCTGTCAGGACCGTTGTGGTATTTACATTTCCCAGCAATTCTTCAGAAGGGTCAAAAACACCGTCCTGATTGAAGTCTATCCAAATAGAAAACCTCTCAGTGAATGTGGTTCCGGAATATCCTGGCTTTAGTACTACAGAGTAAGTTTGCCCAGCTTCAAAACTCGTCAGGATATTTGTTGATTGGAGCCAACCGTTGTTCTGTCCAGTGACGTTAATTACACCATTAATTACAATACTATCTATCCACTCTAAGTTATCATTGGCGCCAATTACATCACAGTATACCGCTTCGTAGCATGCACCACAGCCCAGTGTTGAATAATTATAGGATGTGCTGAATCCTTGTGTACTGTCTGTACAAGTCGTTTGAATTTGAAATTCATAAGTAGTACATGTATCCAAGCCAGTTACTGTTAGGGGTGAAATGGTGTCCGTAAGCGTTGCAATCCATGAAACATCACCCTGTTTGCGATAACGAATATCGTATTGTGTTCCATATAGTACAGAGTTCCAAGAAATAGTAATGGAGTCCTGTCCTGCTGAGACATAATCAATAGCCGGGTTGTTACAACATCCATCTGTAGTAAAGGTGAATGGGTAAGAGTAGTCAGATGTATCTGAACCACAGATGCCTTTAACCCGAATGGTGTATTGCGTACAAGCGGTTAAGGTATCAAAATAAATACTATCCTGATTGACCAGGGGAATCTCTACTTCCGGGTTCGCTCCCTCTGTTATGTAAAAGAGATAATTCACTGAAAACCCTTCCCAAATGAATGTTGCAGACGTATCGGTAAATTCGGAGGCATGAACGTTGAATGGTCGTTGGCAGGCAGATATACTGCAAGAACTGAGCATTGCATTGATTGAATTATTGATATTTAGTCGTCCATCTGTGGCTACTTCACCGGATAAGGCAGGAATAACGTCAACATTGTCCAGTATGTAGTTCCGCATATCCATTGCAGCACCGGATGGATCGTATTTCGCGTAATCAATAAATTCAGGGCAAGGTGCAGAATAGGCAAGCGCTACTGCTCCTGCTACACAAGGTGACGCAAAAGAAGTACCATTTGTAGTGATATAAAGATTTCCATTAAAAGGCAGATAAACGGAACTTCCCGGTGCACCAAGGTCAACGTGAGTAGGGCCGTATCCTGAGTTTGCTCGATCATCTGTATCATCAGTCATGGTAACGCCAATAAGATATTGTGACGGGCAGGCAGTGGGTAAGTCTCCATTAGCATCTACATCCGCATTGTTATTGGTAGTGGCAGCAATATTTAGTATTCCATAAGCACCAAGAGTGTCGTACATGGCACACCATAGCGGCGCATCTGCAGGGTCTCCATTGTCTATCCCCCATGATGCATTAGTAGCAACAACAAATGCTCCTTCCTGACCATACGAATCATTATACATTTTGCGCATAGTTAATGGATAATCATAAGCTGCAATAACACTTGATTCATTGGATGCCACTTGTCCTTTGACGATCATCATTTTTACATTCCAGTTTACGCCAGAAACTCCTGTGACATTGTTTCCCGTAGCTCCTATCATACCAGCAACCCGGGTTCCGTGATTACCGCTTCCTACTTGATCATTTAGAGTGGCTACGTTCCATCCGTCAAAGTCGTCCACGTATCCATTGTTGTCGTCATCCATTCCGTTATTTGGAATTTCCGCATAGTTGTGCCAAATGTTATCTACCAGGTCAACGTGGGAAATATCGACTCCATTTCCTTCAATTACACAAACAACAATGGTGTCGTTATGGGTGGTAATTCCTCCAGTTGTAATGTCCCAGGCGTCTGGAGTGTCTATATCCGCATCTAGTGTTCCGCCGGTTTGTCCGGTGTTTTTGTGATGCCATTGCTGAGCAAATAAGGTATCTGTGGGTATTGTTTCTCTTGTGGTGATGTAATGGTTTTTTTGAACCGTATTTACTTGCCGGTAGGTGTAGAGTAAAAAAGTCGCATTGTCCAGGTCTATTGAGGTGTCTTCAAATTTGATTTGATAGATATTTGCCAAACGAGATAACTGTACAAATTCGTTGATTTTGATATTTTGCTCTTCCTGAAATTGGCGAATCAAAGCGTCTGTATCTGTTCCGTTTTTGAATTGAACGAGCAATTGACCTGGTTCATACCCGGATTCCTGACTATATCCAGTAACAGACAATAGTACAATTGTAATGAGTAAGCTTACGTGTTTCATGAATTTCATTCCGGGTATAAAATTAATCATTCCGTAAACTAAATACGCAGCAAATGATTAAAAGGAGTGGCTGATTGATTTTTCAGCTAGAATGTTGATCGGAATCCCAGGTGTATTTTTGTGTTGCTCAATTGAAAGGGGTTGTTGTCTAACACTCCATTGGCGACAACAATCTCAAGTGAATTAGTGTTGCTTTTTAGCGAAAAACCAAAGCCAAAACTATTGGTAAAATGGTGTCCGTTACTCTGAAAGGAACTGTAATCGTAGATTAGGAAGATGGAAATTAGATCTACCGGTCTAAAAGCAATCTCGTTAGTGAACATCCATATATCATTTCCGGAAAGCTCGAGTTCGTAAAAGCCCCTGACGGATCTCAACCCACCGAAGTATATCAGTTCGTTACGCGATAAGGTTATGCCGGAAGTTAAGCCCTGAAATTGAACTGTATTGCGTAACCGGAAGAATTTTAAAAAATCAATTGTATGCGAATAGCGGACCTGATATTTACTGTTGTCTATTTTTTGTTTGTTGTCATCCAGGGTATCATCCCGGTAGTTGTAAAATCCCCCTAAAAGGAATATTTGCGGATGATAAAAGGGCACAGCTTCAATTCTCGGAGCAGAAAAGTGAACCGTAGCTCCAATTGTATTTTTTCTATAACTCCTAAAATTGGGTGGTGCAACACGCAAGGTATCTGATCTTTCCAGTTGATCAAAAACAGAGAACCGAATAACAGGATGGTAGTAACTCAGGTTTAAGGAGAGATCTGTACGTAAAAAAGTAGAGTCTTGTTTGCGTATATCCAAATCTCCGCCAACCCCCAACGGTGTGTTAAACAAAAAGGGATAGGAGATTTTAACCGCACCATTTTGAGTTTTGTCGGGATTACTTTTCCAGTTCAGATCAAGTATTTCAGCACGATTCAATGAATTGTGTAGTTCAAAGTCTATAAAGCCGTTCAATGCCAGCTTTTTTGTTATCGGATCTTGTTGAAACCCAATATATCCGTCAGCAGTACTTGATTTTTCTTTCTGGAAATAGATAAAAAGTTCGGCCTTACCATGTCTGAAAAGTACTTCAACCGGGCGACTTAAGCGATATAGTTTTGTAGCGGACAACAAGGTGCTGATATTGCTGATTTTTGATTCGTCATATTCTTCCCCCACTTGCATCCCGATAAGGTTTAGCACTGTTTTTTCGTGGAAGGGTTGCTGGCTTTTAAGATGGATTTTATCAATGATAAAATATTCACCCGAATCTATTTTGTAAAGAAGTTTAATCCGGTCCTTCGTTTCGATTTGTTCCGTGATTTTGATTTGTGCAAAAGGGAACCCATTATTCTCCAACGTATTTATTTCTTTGTTCAGGGTTCTCAAAGCGGCGAGATAATCCTTGGTGCGTGAAGACTTTACTTTCTTTTTACGGCCTGAAATTGTCTCCAGCGTGATGTATTTGAATTTTCTGGTATAGGAATAATAGTAGTGAGTACCAGTGTTTTTTTTCACCGAATCACGAAAAGTGACACCTACGTAGCCATTAAGTCTGAACTGTTCTATTGCTTTGTCCTGATATCGTTGAAAGTTAGTTGAATCCTTTACCACCTTTTCTTTAATCGTAATCTTATCAAGATGGAAGAATATATTGCTCTTTTGACCATAAACGGAAGAGCCAAGCAAAACAGTTATTATGGCGATAGTTCGAAACACTTGCTCAATAAACGGATTTAATTATAGAAAATTAAGCAAGAGGTAAAAAAAGCTCATTTTATTAAGCGGTACGTTCTTGAGTGACATGGTTTGCAACCTGCAGTCGTCCCGGATAAATTTTCAACGCTTCTTCCAGGCATTCTACAGCATCCCGGAGCGCATCTTTATTCAGAACATAAGCAATTCTAGCTTCATCTACACCAAGTCCAGGCGTTGCGTAAAACCCACTGGCTGGTGCCATCATCACGGTTTGTCCGTTGTGCTCAAACTCCTGTAACAACCATTGGCAGAATTTCTCTGTACTATCTACAGGAAAACGTGCAACACAGTAAAAAGCACCTTTTGGTTTTGGGCAAAATACTCCGTCAATATTGTTAAGTCCATCCACCATTATATTTCTTCGCTCAACGTATTCGTCAATTACCTCTTCAAAATAGGAATTCGGTGTGTCAAGTGCCGCTTCACTGGCTATTTGTGCAAGGGTAGGTGGAGATAACCGGGCCTGTGCAAACTTCAGTGCCGTTGCCATTAATTCTTTGTTACGACTAATCATAGCACCGATTCTTGCACCACACATAGAGTATCGTTTGGAAACCGAATCGATCAACACAACATTATCTTCAATTCCGGTAAGATTCATTACGGAATATGGTTTAGCACCATCATAGCAGAATTCTCTGTAAACTTCATCTGCAAAAAGATAGAGGTCATGTCTTGAAACAATGTCTTTTAGTTGTTCTAACTCTGATTTGGTATAAAGGTATCCTGTGGGATTCCCAGGGTTGCAGATAACAATTCCTTTGGTCCGTGGAGTTATTAATGCTTCAAATGCCTCTACATCCGGCAAAGCAAACCCGTTTTCAATTTTAGCCGTTACCGGTACAACTTTAATGCCCGCTACATTTGCAAAACCATTGTAATTCGCGTAAAACGGTTCAGGAATGATCACTTCATCTCCAGGGTTGAAACAGGTTAAAAAACCAAAAATCAAAGCCTCAGACCCACCGGTAGTAATCAATACTTCGTCTGCATTCACATCTATTCCTACAGAACGGTAATACTCGGCCAATTTATTGCGGTAAGATATAAACCCGGCAGAGTGACTGTACTCAATCACTTTACGGTTCAAATTTTTCACAGCATCAATAGCGACTTTAGGGGAGGCGATATCGGGCTGTCCAATATTCAGATAAAGAACTTTTTTACCAGCTCTTTGAGCTTCTTCTGCAAATGGAACAAGCTTTCTAATCGGCGATTCAGGCATGTTTCTGCCCTTTTCTGAAATGGTAGGCATAAGCGAGTATTTATACAAAAATAGAGAGAACTTTTATACGGAAACAGAAAAAATGCAATTCAGATAAAAAAAATTGAATTTGGGGTATCTATTTCTTCCTCGATTCTCTCAATTGGCCGGAAGCTTTCTTTCAAAATAATCCCGTACTCTATTAGATTGATTAATTTTGTACGCTTATGTCAGAAGAAAAGAAAAAGTTCGATTTTGGTCTTGCAAAGCGACTTGCAAACTATCTGAATGAACATCTTTTAGTGACAATAATTTCATTGAGCGTCATCATTTTAATTGCGGCACTAAGCATTTTGCAGCCAATGATAATTGGGGAGATGATCAACCGTTTCATCACCGGTGGTGGATCTAATGCTTACGTAAATCTCGAACCTATTCAGGGAATCGTAAATATTATTCAACCTAACCCAGATCCGGCTAAGCAATTATTAGCCTGGACCATCTTAGTGATTTTTATTTTGTTTTTAGAGGGCCTATTTACCTTTTTATCTACTTATCTGGGGGCATACCTGGGACAGTCTATCATTCGTGATATGCGGGTGAGACTTTACAAACACCTTAATTCATTTAAATTAAAATATTTTGACCGAACCCCTAATGGTGTAGTGGTCACGCGAATGGTTTCAGATATTGAAGCCGTAGCCGAGGTGTTTTCTACGGGCTTTATTACCTTGATTGGAGAACTGGTAAAAGTTGTAGCTATCCTGGTAATCATGTTTATCTTTAACTGGCAACTTACCTTGTTGACGCTCATTCCAATACCGTTATTGATCATTTCGACGCGTGTATTTGCTCGGGCAATGAAAAAATCCTATCAGAAAGAACGAACACAGGTAACGCGTTTGAACACTTTTGTACAGGAGCACATTTCAGGAATGATGATTGTGCAGCTCTTTAGTCGCTCAAAACGGGAATACGATTCATTCAAAGGAATAAATGCAGCTCACCGACAGGCTCACATTGATGCTATTTGGGCCTATTCTATCTTTTTCCCTGTAGTGGAATTATTGAGTTCCCTTTCCATTGCAGCCGTAATTTTTTGGTCGATTCTACAGATAAAGGGCACTCCGGAAGAGTTAAATGCTTCCTTTGGTGTGATCTTTATGTTCATCTTATTGATCTACAAACTTTACCGGCCAATTCGTCAAATGGCAGATCGGTTTAATATTTTACAACGTGGTATGGTCCGTGCAGAGCGTGTTTTTGAAGAACTTGACAGGGATGAGCATATTGATTCTAAAGGAACCATAACAGATGTGGATTTTAGTAAACCGATAGCATTTGAAGATGTTTGGTTTGCGTATAACGAGGACGAATGGGTACTTAAAGGAGTAAGTTTCAGAGTAGAGGAAGGTCAATCCATTGCTCTTGTTGGGGCTACAGGAGCAGGAAAGTCTACCATTATCAATCTTCTTACCCGTTTCTATGAATTCCAAAAAGGAGACATCCGCATTGGAGAGCATCATATACGGGACATAGAGTTAAATACCCTGAGGCGCAGTGTGGCTGTTGTCTTACAAGATGTTTTTCTGTTCTCCGATACAATTATGAACAACATTACACTTGGGGATAAAAATATTACACGGGAGCAGGTTTATGAGGCCGCCAAAAAGGTTGGGGCGCATGACTTTATTATGAAGCTTCCAGGACAATATGACTATAACGTTCGAGAACGAGGCGGTGTGTTGTCAGTTGGTCAAAAGCAATTGATCTCATTTATCAGGGCCTATGTGTACAACCCAAAGATTCTTATTCTGGATGAGGCAACTGCCAGTGTAGATACAGAATCTGAAGAGATGATTCAAACCGCTACACAGGAATTACAAAAAGGAAGAACATCCATTGTCATTGCGCACCGCTTGTCTACGATAGTGAACTCGGATAAGATATTGGTGATAGATAACGGGAAAATACTGGAACAGGGGACACATCAGGAACTGTTGGAAAAGAACGGTCAGTACAAAAAGCTATACGAACTTAACTTTTCGGAGTAAACCACTTCATTTGTTTCAGGAAGGTGTTGAGTAAAACACCAAGAAGGACCAGGATAATTCCAAGACTGGAGTAGAGACCAAGCGTTTCATCAAATATGAAAAACCCAGCGGCAACGGCATAAATCGCTCCTACATATTTAATTGGAGTTACCCTTGCAGCTACATCTGCATGAAAAGCTCGGGTCATTGTTATTTGTGCAACCTGAGTCAAAGCACCTATTCCTATGAGTAAGAGCCACTCAATACCAACGGGAACAACAAAGCCTGTTACCAACGATAGAACGAGCATTACAGGTGTAGCGACAAGTGGAAAATACATCACAATGGTGACCGGTTGATCTGTATTTCTGCATTTCATAATGGCGTTATAAGCAATTCCTGAAATAACGGCTGAAAAGAGCCCGAGTAAAAGCCACTTTGGATCGATATGCAAGCTTTTTTCTCCGGCTAAACCTAGAAACGCAACTCCTGAGAAGGATACCGCAAAAAAGATCCACTGTATAGGCTTTACACTTTCTTTTTGAAGCTTAATGGCAAATAATATAGTGAAGATGGGAGAGAGGTACTGTACTGTCGTTGCAATTGCCAGCGGCAAGTGTTTGAGGGTGATAAAAAAGCAGGTAAGTGCCGTAGCGCCAGATATTCCACGAATTAGCAACCATTTTTTATTATTTCCGAAAAACGGAATTTTTTTACGTCTGATGATCGCCATACAAATACTTAAGGAAACAACTGATCGAAAAAAGACAAGTTCAAATGCCGGGTAATTTTGGATTTCCTGGATATCAGAAAGAAAATCGTATGAATTAGTCAGGGTTTTGACAAAAATATTGATCACCGCAAAACACAGCGACGACAATAACATGTATAAAACACCTTTGTACACAGGGCGGCAAAGTTAGTGAATGTCCCGGCGATTATTGCAAACGAACACCAATGATACAGATATCATCAATTTGCTCATACTGTCCCATCCAATCCATGAGAATACTGGTCATCTCCTTTTGTTGCTTCTCCATAGGTAACTTGTGCAGGTCAACAAACATGCTCTTGAACTTGGAGTATTTGAATTTTTTGCCTTGCGGACCGCCAAATTGATCGGCAAAACCATCTGTAAAAATATACAGACAATCACCCTTCTTCAATTTTAACTTGTGCTCAGAAAAATCTTTGTTAACAATAAATCGTCCAACAGGCATTTTATCTGCATTAATTTCGGTGAATTGCCCGTCAGAAATTAAATAGAGATTGTTGTTCGCACCGGCGTATGTTATTTCATATGTATTTAAATCCATAGAGAGTAGAGAGATGTCCATACCATCTTTCATCTCAGTGTCAGCGGTGGTGAATTTTTCAATGATCAACTCCCGAACTTTGTTGAGAATATCAGCCGGTGAAGTCAGTTTAAATTCACGTACTGCACGGTTAAGCGCATTATGACAGACAACAGATACCATGGCGCCGGGAACTCCATGCCCTGTACAGTCGGCAGCAGCTAAAAGAACTCTTCCTTCCATTTCTTCTATCCAATAGAAGTCTCCTGCAACTATATCCTTAGGTCTGTATAGGAAAAACGCATCATTAAAGTGCCTTTCAATTAAGTTTTTAGATGGAAGTATGGCCGTTTGTATGCGTTGCGCATAATTAATAGAATCAGTGATCTCCTGGTTTTTACGTTCTACCAGTTCCTTTTGGTGGACGACTTCAGCCGTACGCTTGGATACTTCATCTTCTAATTGTCGTTTGTTTTGAAGCAGTTTCTCCGTTCTGTATCGGATGTATAAGTACAAACTTAACCCTGCAACAAGGAAATACATGATATACGCCCACCAGGTGGTCCACCAGGGTGGATGTATAATTACCGGGTAGGACATGACATCACTCCAAATTCCGGAATCACCAATTGCTCGTACCTTAAAGATGTACTCACCGCTGGGGGTGTTGCTGTATACCGCCCAGTTTTCATCTGTGACAGGGCGCCAATCTTCATCAAGACCTTGCAGCTTGTATTGATACCTTACCTTATGCGGAGCCGACCAGTCAATTCCTGAAAAATAAAAGGTGATATGATTGAGATAATACGGGAGTTCTAGCTGTTCCGGACAATTTGTAAATGCAGTGACTTCATTGTATTTGACCTTTTTAAGGTTGATGCTCCGTGCCTCATCAATATAAAAATCATGACCTTTTTCAAGCGTATCTTTAAGTTTTCTAAAGTCTACAAAGGTTTGTTCAAGCCTGACATCTGTAATTTGAATGGTAGGGGCGTTTTGGTTTTGCTCATATTTATTGAGGTTTAGCATAGCAAGTGCTTTACCAGTTCCCCACCAAATTCGGTTTTGAGCATCCAGGCAAACTGAACTTGGATAAAAGTCAGATCCTTTTAATCCATCTTGTTTATTGTAATTGGTGATTTCAGGCTCTTCGGAGTCTTCTGAAAGTGAAAAATTGTTCAAACCTCGTTCAGTTCCCAACCAAAGATCACCGTTTTGATCTTCAATAATTGACCAAATAATGTTGTGGCTATTACTTCCTTCAAGACGGTAGTTAATGATCGTGTCGTTGATCAGATGACTTAAACCATTTCCTTCGGTTCCTACCCAAATACTTCCGTCACTAGCTTCGTAAAGTGATATCACGGCTTCATCTGCTAGACCTTCTTTTTCAGTAATATGTGTGATTGTTTTACCATCAAAGATATCTAACCCGCCAAGTTTAGTTCCGAAATAAATATTGCCAGTTGAATCTTCAGTAATTGAGTGAACTGTATTGTTTGCTAGGCCATTGTCTTCGGTTAAGTGATAAAAACGGTTTCCGTCAAATTTGGTAACTCCATTTAAAAGTGTTCCAATCCAGATATTTCCTTCTGAATCTTCAAACATGCTCAAAATAAAATCTCCTGAAAGGCCATTTTCAGTGGTGTAATTGTAAAAGTTTACACCATCAAAGCGAGAAATTCCATTTCCGGCTGTACCGAACCAAAATTCACCATTTTGATCTAAAACCATGGTTCGTACCACATTCATGGCAAGTCCATTCTCCTCTGTGAAATGACCAAAATAACGGCCATTGTAACGGCTGACACCATTGTTGGATGCAAACCAAAGGTTGTCTTCGTAATCCTGGATAATGTACCGAATGATGTGATCGTTTAACCCCTGATGTTCTGTGTAATTCTCAAAAGACCGTTCATTGTAGACATTGGCTCCGGCACCAAATGTTCCAAACCAAATATTTCCATCCGAATCTTCCAGTAAGGAGACTACGAATTCGTTACTCATACCTTCTGAACTGGAAAAATGTTTGAATTCGAATCGGTTGAACATACATGCTCCACCACCATTTGTGCCAAACCACATGTTTCCGTGTTTATCCTCTAATATGGACCGTATATGATTGGCAGGCATTCCCATTTCTTCCTGGTAGGTAATAAAGGAATAACCATCATACATGCAAATTCCAGAGTCTCTTGTTCCTATCCACAGGTTTTCTTCTGAATCTTCGTAAACCTTGGTGATGTCATTAGATATCAACCCTTCACTTTGGGTATAGTGCATAAAACTTTCTCCATCAAATTTATTGATTCCTTTTCCGTCAATGGCAGCCCATACAGTATTGTTTGCTCCTGCACATATACTCAATACATTTGTTCCGGATAGGCCCTGATTTCTTCCGTATTTGAGAAAAGAATGACCGTCATACATAACAATGCCATCATTGGTAGCAAACCAGATATTGCCATCTTCATCTCCGTCAATTTCATAAATAACGAGTGTTTCCAAAGCTGTACCCTGATCATAAACCGTGAAGGAATGTCCGTCATAAACACTGGCGCCAAAACCGTCCGAACCAAACCAAATGTTTCCATCCTTGTCTTCATAAATGCACCAGATATAATTGGAGCGCATCCCTTTGTTTTCGTCGAACATAATAAAGGAACGACCGTTGTACATGGTAACTCCGGCTGTCCAGGTAGCAAACCAAAGGTTCCCTCTTTTGTCCTCAATCATATCTAAAACGTAGCTTGAGCTCAACCCTTGATCTACATCTATTCCCTGAATATTATAAGATGCGGCGTCATTGAAGTCAAACTTGGAACTCGTTACAGGTTCATTATAACCACCTCTCATGTCTATCCCTTCTGCAGGAGAAACTTCGGGTTCCAACACCGATTCTTGCCCAATGGTATATGTTGGGATAGATGGAGCAAGTAAAGCAAGTCGAGGCTGATCTACACGCCTTATGTTCTGATGCGCTTCTTCAAAAACCGGACTTTTTGCTTTGATGACCTCGGGTGGTCGAATGGAATCTGGATGGATTTGCTCAAGTTCTACTGGTAACGGTACGCCGGATTCAACCTGAACATGCGTGTTAACTTTCGGATTATCAATCTGCTGCTCGGTTTCATTTTTATCTTCATTTGTGCTACCACAAGAAAAAAACAAACCGGCAATGCACACAAACGATATGGATCCAGATAATTTTAAGAGCCGCATTGAAGTCTAAAATAGCAAAATAAATGGTTAGTAGACCTACGAAAAGATTGGGGATTCAAAAAATTAGCTCGCCACTAAAAACGAGCTGTTAATTATTTAAGTTGCCTTATTTGGACAATGATTAGATTAGCCCTTAATTTTGTTCTACCAATGATAGATAATTTTAGACATAAGGGAATGCGGAAACGGCTGGTTGAGCAATTAGCTGAAAAAGGAATTTCGGACCAACGGGTTTTAGAAGCCATTATGAATGTACCGCGACATTTTTTTCTGGATAATGCCTTTGCAAAACAGGCCTACTCGGATACGGCGTTCCAGATTGGAGCAGGACAAACGATTTCACAACCCTATACTGTTGCATTTCAGACGCAGCTGCTTGAAGTGGAAAAAGGGGATAAAATTCTGGAAATCGGGACAGGGTCAGGTTATCAGGCCAGTATTCTGTGTGAAATGGGAGCAAAGTTATACTCCATTGAGCGGCAACGGGAATTATTTTTAAAGGCTAAAAACCTGATAAATGAACTGGGATACTCTCCTAAATTAAAATACGGAGATGGCTTTGAAGGATGGGAAGCGTTTGCACCTTTTGATAAAATGATTATTACCTGTGGAGCACCATATATCCCTGAAAAACTAGTGGAGCAACTGAATAATGGAGGAAAGATGGTGGTGCCGTTGGGCGCAGGGCCTGTTCAGGAAATGATTTTGCTGACGAAGTCCAAAAACGGAGAAGTGTCTCAACGCTCGTATGGTAAGTTCAGGTTTGTTCCAATGCTCAAAGACACGGAAAAGTAGTTGTCCCGAACAGAATGAATAAGGCATCCATACCTGAGTTGTACTTATTTAAGGACAATTGAAAACCGTGGGTTGGAACGTGCTCTAATCTCCAGACAACGAGGAGCAAAGTTCAATGTGGGGCTGTCAATATAAAGTGTTTCCAGGCGCCACATGTTACAAATTTCTTTATCAATCCTTAGTTCTGGTCCTGCCAGGTACAGGTCAAGAATATTGAGTTTGGATAGTGTATAGAAGCTTTCAGGCAATGTTTTGAGCTGGTTAGGTCCCACTACAAGGTGTACAAGGGTTTTGATGTTGCCAATATTTTCGGGTAGTTCTTCCAGGTCATTAAAGTCGAGATAAAGGTGGGTGAGTTTGGGAAGATTACAAATCTCTTCCGGTAAATGGGTCAATTCGTTAAAACTCAGGTGAAGTTCTTCCAGACTTTCAAGCTCACCGATCTCTTTGGGAATTTCTTTTAAGTTGTTGGCCGTAAGAGAAAGTTTTCTCAGATTTTTGAGTTGCCCTATTTCAGGAGGAAGGGTGTGGATATCATTTTTGCTCAGGATCAATCGCTCCAGTTTGGTCAAATTCCCAATTTCAGGTGGTATTTCGGTAAGCCGGTTGTTGCGAAGGTTGAGCACTTTGAGTTCATTGTGCTTAAACACATAATCTGGAATTTCTTCCAGGTACTTCCGTGAGAGGTCAAGGCGAGGATCACCAAAGTTGTGATAGGATCTGAATTTACCGGATTTGCAAGACAAAATGCTCACAAAAAGACAACAAATTAATAAAAGAGGAATCAATTTTATATGAGAATACTTTGCCGGGATAATGTCAGATTTTATGCGTGTTGAAGATATAAAAAAAGGCCGTCATAATCATGACGACCTTTTTTGATTTTCTTTTATTCTCAAAACGAGATACTTTTTAATCCTACTCCTTCAGCATTTCCTTTATAGCTGCCAGTAACTGCTGGTCGACACCATTGGTAAACTGCTCGTAGTCATTGTTTACCAAAATATCCGGCTCCAGATCATGGTTTTCTACCAAAAATCCTTCAGATACTGATCGCATACCAACCTGAGGAATGCCAAAAACAGTTTTTCCATCTACCATGCGTTCCCACCAAACTGCTGTACCTGTACCGGGAACCGGCATTCCGATCAATTTACCAATGCCAAGGGCTTTATAGGTGTAAGGAAATAAATGCGCATCCGAATAGTTGCCTTCAGACATCAACACGCATGACGGTTTCTGCCATTTCATTAAGGGTTCACCACCCATATTTTTTTGACCTCTTGGTTCAAAACTCATATAGAGTTTTCCGCTTAGGAAAGTAGCCAAATCATCATGCAGCCAACCTCCTCCGTTAAAGCGTGTGTCAACGATCAGTGCTTCTTTGGTGTGATATTTCCCTAGGGCCTTGTCAAACAGATCTCTGAAGCTTGCTGAATTCATGCCGGTGACGTGGACATATCCCAATCTACCGTCAGATTCTTTCTCAACGGTTTCTTCACATTTCTTCACCCAACGCTCATATACTAGCCTGTTTTCTTTTCCCCTTGAAATGGGCTCAATGATCTCATCCCAGCGTTCTTTTGAAGAAGGATCATAGAAGGAAACCAGCACTTTTTTACCCGCTTTTCTGTTCAGTAACGGGTAGTAGTTCATTTCACGTGAGATACTTATCCCATCTATCTTTTCAATTACTACACCGTTTTTGATCTTCTTACTCTTTGTCACCAATGGTCCCTTGTCCAAAATCTCCACAACTTTTAGTCCGTCTCCTTTGTAGGTATCATCTATATAACAGCCCAGGGAGGCGGTCTGATCTCCCATGGGATCGGATGAACGAAAACGTGCTCCGGTATGAGAAGCGTTGATCTCTCCCAGTAATTCGCTTAGCATCTCGGCAAAATCATAACCGTTGTTAATGTGTGGTAAAAACTTTTCATAGCTGGAGCGGTACATGGCCCAATCTACGCCGTGAAGGTCTTCCACGTAAAATTTTTCGCGTACCTGTCTCCAGGCATGATAGAACATGTAGCTGCGTTCAGCATCTTCATTGAGGTTCATCTCTGCACTAATCTTCACCGGTTCCGGTTTATTTGCCTTAAGATCATATTTCATGATCATCCCTTTGGTGTTGTAAAAGATGTTGCTCTCGTCTTTGTCGAACTCAATGCTGGGACTCCAGGTATCCGCTTTCACCAATAGCTTGGTTTCATTTTCCTTAAACTTCGTATTCCAGATATTGTATGCCTTCTCAAACCGCGCCATATAATACAACTCCGTACCTTCATTGTTGACAAGGAAATCTCCTAAATGTGAAGAATGTATCGTCAATCTTACTCTTCTGTCCTCCATCCCCTCTAATTCAACTTTTATTGGCTCTACCTCATTTGTTTCTTCTTTATCCTCGTCCTTTTTCTTGTCGTCGTCTTTGTTTTCTTCTTTTTTAGCTTCCTTTTGTTCTTCTTTCCACAAAGCAAATTCTTCTTCGTCCAGTTTGAATTTCTGGTAAGCTTCATCTGTTAGGAAAATGGCTTCCACATCATCCTCTGAACCCCAGCTGCCGTGTGATCTGTTTCCGTACTTTGCAGTGGAGTAGTAGACCATCTGTCCGTCCATAGCAAACTTGGGAACACCATTCCCATAACCACTTTGCGTGAGATTAATTGGGGCCGATTCACCGTTTGCCTCTACCAGTCCCACGTCTGAGTTCCAACGTTCATATTCAAAAAATTGCACGGCCAACCACTTTGAATCCGGCGACCAGGTGTAATACTGATCTCCGTCCGAATAGGAATAATTGTATTTTCCTTCCAGTACGGTTCTGCTCTTGTTTGATTCTACGTTCAGTACTTTTAGCGTGGTTCTGTTTTCCAGGTATGCAATCTCTTTCCCGTCAGGAGAATACATAGGTTGGAAAGTCTCTTCCCCATTGTTGATCAAGGTTTCTTCTTTAATCAGGGTAGCGTTATAGAAGTATTTTTCTCCTTCGCGATCGTGTACAGTTTGGTAGATGTTCCAACTCTCATCTCTTTCACCAGCATACAGAATTTTCTTACCATCCGGGCTAAAACTTACTGATCGTTCCTGCTCTGGAGTGTTGGTGATTCTTCGTGTTGTTCCGTAATCAACAGAGGTTACGAAAACCTCTCCGCGATAGATAAAGGCAATTTCCTTTTTGTTAGGTGAGATGGCAAACTGTCCTGCTTTTGTGACGCGTTCTACTCGTGATTCATTGTTTACACGGTCTTTATTAATGGTGATGTTGACTTTGGCAGCTGTTCCGTTTTCAATGGTATATATTTCTCCGTCGTAGCCGTAGCAAAGTACACTGTTGTCTGATCTGCTTAAAAAACGAACCGGATGGTTTTCATGTTGTGTCACTTGTTCACCATATGGATTTTTAAGATCTCCTTTCCAAATATTAAAAGAGCCGGATTTTTCACTTAAAAAATAGAGCTCGCCATTGTCGCCCCACACCGGATTTCGATCTTCACCGTTCCAGTGGGTGATGATAGAATAGCCTTTGGAGTCCAGGTCATACGCCACAATGTCCCGTGTTACTGAAGAGGTGTGGTGCTTTCTCCACGGATCCTCATAACCTTTGCGGTTGTGAAACAGAATGCGGTTTCCTTCTTTGTTAAATTGAATATCTTCCGCAGTGATGGTCAGGAATTGAGTTTCCCGTCCTCCTTCAATATCTACCTGATAAACCTCCGGAAGAATACGGTGAGGAAATTGAACAGAATTTACATCATCCAAACGTGCTGAGCCGTACACCACAGATTTTCCATCAGGTGTAAAGTCATATACATGATCACTGGAAGAGTGGTAACTTAAGCGTGTTGGTTCACCTCCTGTGGCATCCACAATAAACACATCAAAATTCCCATATCGGTCAGAAGAAAAAGCAATTTTACTTCCGTCTGGAGACCATACAGGCATGTAGTCATGCGCAGAATGGGAGGTGAGCTGTTTGGCTTCTCCTCCTTTACTACTAACGGTAAACAAGTCTCCCTGATAGGAGAACGCAATGGTTTTTCCATCCGGAGAAATTTGTGGATAACGCATCCAAAGAGGTTGCGCAAAAGAGGACAGTGATGCAACTGCCAATACTAAGGTGAGGATTTGTTTCATTTGGATTATTTAATAAGCGGGTCAAATGTAATAATTGTGAACCAATGACCTGTCGTTTTTGAGATGAACGACTTTGCTTAGCGGATAAATTAGGAATCCAAGAAGATGACCTGCTCGATTAGAACGCTTTCTTCTGTACCTTTGAATTATGGTTGCTCCTGAAATCTCTGTAATCATGCCTGTGAAAAATGCAGGAAAGTACTTGCATCAATGTCTTGATTCAATTATCAGTCAATCCTTTACCAATTGGGAATTAATTGCAGTAGATGATGGTTCAACAGATAATACGATTGATATTTTAGGAGATTTTGAAGACCGCGACCTTCGAATTAAAGTTCTGAACAATCGTGGGGATGGAATTATAGATGCGCTTCACCTTGCATTTGAAAATTCTTCAGGAGCGTACATCACCCGAATGGATGCAGACGATAT
Source organism: Crocinitomicaceae bacterium (assembly GCA_014762645.1). Lineage (GTDB taxonomy): Bacteria > Bacteroidota > Bacteroidia > Flavobacteriales_D > Crocinitomicaceae > Paracrocinitomix. The sequence goes on along the minus strand of JABURP010000121.1, from coordinate 15,804 downwards.
CATGCCACTGAATAAATTAGAAAAACTCTATCATCATCTGGCTAACCGCAGAAAAGTCGTGATAACAGGAAGGGTAAGGTATTTTTCTGACAAGAAAGTTTCAGAAGGTTACAGAAGATATGAAGACTGGTTGAATGAAATCATTGTAGAAAATACATTTTCAGAAAACATGTATCGTGAGTGTGTGGTAGCTTCACCCAACTGGATGGTTCACCGAAGTTGTTTTGAGCAGGATATTTCAATGGATTCTTTAGTATACCCTGAAGATTACGATATGGTATTTCAGTGGATAAAACACGGCTACAGCATTGAAAGCACGAATCACACCACGCATCTTTGGAGGGAGCATGAAGAACGAACCTCAAGGAACTCAGATCATTATCAGCAACCCGCATTTTTCCGTCTAAAAACCACCCGGTTTATTGAAAATTTCAGCGATCAAATTCAAGGTGTTCAACTCATAGGAAAAGGGCAGAAAGGGAAGTTAATTGCAGCTGTATTGAGAGATCACCAGGTAGACTTTGAATGGTTTGATCTTCAACCAACAAAAGGCCTTAAATCGGTACTGGATTTGGAAAAACGACTAAGTATTTTATCCAACTGGCCTGTTGATGTGAAGACACAAAGAGATATTACATCCTTTTTGCGCAATAAAAATCTAAAATTTGGTGAAGACCTTTGGTTATTCTAGTTCCAGTATTTTTTCAAAATGAAACGTGGTGCTTTTTACAGGTTTTTCGTTGTAGACACCATAAATAGTAGATCCGGTACCGCTCATGGAAGTCATAAATGCACCTTCTTGTATCAATTGTTCTTTTAAAGCCTTTAGTTCAGGATATTTTTGAAAGGCCCATGTTTCAAAATCATTTGAGACGGAATGGGTAAGATTGATATCGGAAATAGATTCTGGTATTTTTTTAGGTGAAATGTGAGCAAATGCTTCTGCGGTGGAGATATGAATATCCGGGTAAATCAATTTTAGATATTTCCCTTTGAGATCAAGCGTGGTTTTGGATAACACTTCACCACGACCAGTAACATGTGCTGGTTTATTTTCAATAAAAAAGGGGCAATCACTTCCCAACTCCAGTGCCAGGGATTCCAGGGTTGAAGTTTCCAACTGAAGTTTAAAAATCTCATTCAAAGCTTTTAAACAAAATGCAGCATCCGCCGAACCTCCTCCTAATCCTGCACCCAAAGGTATTTGCTTGTGTAGATGCATAAATACATTCTCAATTTTATAGCGTGCTTGAATCAGTTCAAATGCACGGGTGACCAGGTTATCATCATTATCTATAGTGATCCCAGAGCTTTGAAAAGTGAATTCATTCGACGGAAGGATTTCCAAAATGTCGTAGAGAGGTATGGGATAGAAATTACTATAGATAGTGTGATATCCATCAGGGCGTTTGTCTCCGATTGCGAGTCCTATGTTTATTTTTGCATTGGGATATATTACCACACCTAAGTATTTGATTTCGACAGGGCCGAAAATTACAAAGAATCCATTTCCCAGACTTACTAAAAAAGATTAAATTTGACCCTTCAAATCCTTAATTGGAGATTGTAAAATAAACGTGCATGGCAAACTATTTAGCTTTTGAAGAACCGATCGCCAAGATCGTAGAAGAGATAGAGAAAGCAAAGGAGATAGAAACCAATAGTGGGGTTAACTCCTCTAAAATGGTGAAAGATCTCGAGAAGAAGTTAAAAGATACGACAAAAGATATCTTTAAGAACCTTACACCCTGGCAACGAGTTCAGTTGTCAAGACATCCTGACAGACCTTATACACTGGAGTATATCAATGCACTAACTAATGGTACTTTCATGGAATTGCATGGTGACAGAAATGTGAAGGATGACAAAGCAATGGTGGGTGGATTTGGTACTGTTGACGGTCAGACAATAATGTTTGTTGGTCAGCAAAAAGGAACCAATACCAAAATGAGACAGTACCGAAATTTTGGAATGCCAAATCCGGAAGGATATCGAAAAGCATTACGTCTTTTTAAACTGGCTGAAAAATTCAATAAACCGATCGTTACCTTAATCGATACGCCGGGTGCATTTCCAGGCTTGGAAGCGGAAGAAAGAGGACAGGGAGAAGCTATTGCCCGTAATATCTATGAAATGATGAACCTTAAAGTTCCTGTAATCTGCATTATTATAGGAGAAGGTGCATCTGGTGGAGCATTGGGGATAGGTGTTGGAGATAGAGTTATAATGCTCGAAAACTCGTGGTATTCGGTGATCTCACCAGAAAACTGTTCAACGATTTTATGGAGAAGCTGGGATTTTAAAGAAAAAGCTGCGGAAGCGTTGAAGCTGACTTCAACCGATATGAAGGAGTTGGAAATAGTTGATGAAATCATAAAGGAACCCGTTGGAGGCGCACACAGATTTAGAGAAGAAACCTTTGAAAATGTGAAGAAATCCATCCTAAAGAATGTAAGTAAATTGTCTGAAATGGACCCAACAGAAAGGGTAGAGAAGAGGATTGAGAAGTTCTGTAATATGGGTGTTTACAATGGGAAATAATCCACAGTTTTAGATAAGGTAGTCAATGATCGGTACAGATTTCGAGAAGATCCATTTCGTGCTATTTGGGTGGGACCTTGTAGAGCCAATGGCACTTATTACAGATGTTATCATGGGGTCCATCAGTATTTATTTTGGGCTAAAAATCAGAAGTTATAAAAATGCACATCCCTTTTATCAGTACTGGATGTGGTTTTTCCTCATTTTTGGTATCGGCTCATTTTATGGAGGATTTGCACACGCCTTTTTCAATTACTGGGGAATACCCGGCAAAATTCCATCCTGGATATCCGGACCTATTTCTGTATACTGCCTGGAACAGGCAATGATATCCATCAACGAAAAAGATAAGGCTTATTCACGACTCAAAATATTCTCGTTTTGGAAATTGATCTTGGTATTTGTGGCCTTTATTCTCATATTAAGTCTGGCAAACCTTGAGCAAAAACCGGGACTAGGATTTTTACCTATTGCCATTAATACAATCCTTGGAGTAAGTGCTGCTGCCGGTGTTCTAGGCTTAATCTATTACCGAAAAGGGTATTCAGCACTTTACAAATACTTTGCACTGGGAGTTCTTGTGATGCTGCCATCTGCATTCGTTTTCCTTTTAAAAATTAATCTACATCCATGGTTTGATAAGAACGACCTGAGTCATTTGCTTTTGACCATAGGAATTATCTATTTTTACCTGGGAGTTAAGCACCTGCATAAACAAGGATTCCATCAGGATGCCTATATTTAAATCATGATTTTCGAATTCAAAGGGTTTATCCCTGTTATTCATGAAAGTGCCTTTATTCATCCTCAGGCAACAGTTACCGGCAATGTGATTATCGGTAAGGACGTGTATATAGGTCCGGGCTGTGCGCTTCGGGGAGATTGGGGACAAATCGTTATTGAAGACGGTTGTAATGTACAGGAAAACTGCACTGTTCACATGTTTCCGGGCAAGACAATTACATTGGAAGAATCGGCCCATGTTGGTCACGGAGCCATTATTCACGGAGCAAATCTGGGAAAAAATTGTCTGATTGGAATGAATTCGGTCATTATGGATGATGCTTACATTGGAGAAGAGAGCATTGTGGGTGCTTTGAGTTTTGTTCCGGCTAATATGAACATACCAAAACGCAGTCTGGTTGTAGGAAATCCGGCCAAAGTTATAAAAGAGGTTACGGATGAAATGATTGATTGGAAAACGAAAGGAACAGCACTCTACCAGATACTCCCCAAAGAATGCCACGAGACATTGAAAGAAGTTGAGCCATTAAGGGAAATTGAACCCAATCGTCCCAGTCAGGATTCACTATATAAAACCTGGGAATCAATCAAAAAAAGCGGCAAATAAACGGTTGGTACGCGTTAATCATTCCAGTTTGTTCGGTCTTGCTAATTTGTCTAAATTTGATGAAAGCGAAAGCAAACTTTTGAAATGCGAACATTACTCTCTGTACTGCTGTTAATCTCATTTAACAGTATGGCTCAACTGAACATGACACAGTTGGGTTATTTAGATATTCCGGATTCACACAACGTAATACTCAACGACATTTGGGGCTATACAGATGAAGCAGGCAATGAATACGCCCTGGTGGGAAGTACAGACGGTGTAAGTGTTGTAGACGTGACTAATCCGTCAACACCAACCGAAATTAGTTGGCTTTCTGGTCTTAATTCTATTTGGAGAGACATCAAAACCTATGATGATTACGCGTATGTGACAACTGAAGCAGATGCAGGATTAATGATCATTGATCTTTCTCCACTTCCGGCCAGCACTAATCTTCCGGTTACTTATTATACAGGACCTTTAGGAAACGAGTGGTTTTCTGCACACAACTTATATCAGGCAGATGGCTTTCTCTACATTTTTGGATCAGGAAGAGGAAATGGTGGAGTCATAATATTGGATGTGGCCACGGATCCACTAAATCCTATTGAAGTAGGCACCTTTGATAACTGGTATGCCCATGATGGTTTTGTATTGAATGATACAGCATATTTTGCGCATATCAATGATGGTTTCTTTTCAGTTGTAGATGTAACGAACAAAGCGGCTCCGGTCATACTGGGGTCATTTACAACACCATCCAATTTTACGCACAATATTTGGACCAGCGCAGATGGAGATTACGCTTACACAACGGATGAAGTTTCCGGTGGCTATATCGGAGCGTATGATGTGTCAGATCCAGCCAACATAAAATACCTTGATCAAATTCAATCTTCTCCTGGTGATGATATAGTTCCACATAACACACATGTACTAGGAGATTATATTTACACTTCTTATTATACAGACGGCGTTGTTGTCCATGATGCAACCTATCCTCACAACCTAGTTGAAGTGGCTAATTTTGATACATCTCCATTCAGTACCCCTAATACCTCTGGATGTTGGGGTGTTTACCCTTTCTTTGCTTCAGGTAATATTATTGCGTCTGACAGAGAGGAAGGATTGTTCATACTTTCTTCAAATGCGCACCACGGCGCTTATCTGGAAGGAAATATAGTGGAGTTTGGAACACTTAATCCGTTGAATAATGTAGAGGTAACCATTGATAACCAGAATATCACAGATTTTTCAAATGTAGTAGGTGACTATGCCACAGGTATTGAATCATCAGGGACCTATGATGTAACCTATTTTAAAATATTGTATTATCCACAAACCATTTCAACCACCTTTACGGAAGGAAATATTGTAACTCAGGATATTCAACTTGTTCCTATACCGCAATATTCTGTTACTGTTACTGTTCTGGATGCGCAAACATTAAATCCGGTAGAAAATGCCCAGGTTGTAGCTCACCATACGTACATATCACACTCAGGAGTTACAGATGTCAACGGGCAGATAGATATTGATCTGTATTATCAAGATAATTATGAATTGCTGGCATCTAAATGGGGCTATGATACAGACTGCTTAAATGACACCTTACTCAACGCGTCAACAGGGTCGATAACTTTGTACATCAATCAGGGAATTTATGATGATTTCTCATTTGATTTTGGTTGGACGGTATTTGGTGATGCCCAAAAAGGTATGTGGGAGCGTGAAGTTCCAGTTGGTGTAGAAGTGGGCGGTGTAGTTGAAAATCCTTTCACAGATGGTTTGTACGATTGCGGAAGAGAAGCTTATATCACAGGAAATGGTTCAACGGCAGGCAATGATCAGGAAGTAGAGAATGGTCAAACTACATTGGTTTCCCCATTGTTTGACCTGACAGGTTATACGGATCCACATGTGAACTTTGAAGCGTTCTATTACAATATGCACGGTCCTTTTTATCCGGATGATACCTTATTCGTGAGTTTGTTTAACGGGACAGATTTGGTTGATATAGCCAAATTGCATATCGATAATACGGACATGAGCGTTTGGAAGGCATATTCTATTCCTGTTGGAGGATTGATACCTATGACATCTACTATGCAGTTAATTGTAAACATTAGTGATTACAATGCAACCGTGAATATCTGTGAGGCCGGTTTTGATCATTTTTCAGTTACCGATTTTTCCATTCTGGAAGCAGAAGAAATGGAGGATAACGAGATTAGTATTTACCCAAATCCGGTCGGAGATCAGTTATTTATTCAAGGAATTAATACCGGGTCGTTAGAAATTTATGATTTTGCCGGAAAGTTAGTGTTTATGAAGGATTTGGAAGGGGTTGTTGATGTTTCGTTCATGCAAAAAGGAATTTATCTCATTGTGATTAAAGATAATAGTGGTAATATTGTAAAGACAGCCAAGCAAATTAAAAAGTAAAATGAAAATCTTTATACCATTAATACTGATTGTACTGGCTTTCTCATCATGTGCCAACCAGGAAACTGAAAAGGAACAAGATAATCATGAGGAATCGAGCAGAAAAATGAACCCCATTCATTATCTGTAAACATGTTTAAAACCTTAGTGCCTTTTATTTTACTTGCCCTACTTTCTTGTGGTGGCAATACTGCTGTAGATGATGATCCGGACAACGGAAGCATACCTCAGGATTCCATAATCGAATACGATATAGATGAGGATCGCGTGTCTGCTGTTGAGTTTAACAATGAACTTACATTAATGCAGGAAGACATGCTGCGAATGATGGAAACTCTTTTTACATCTGATACTGGAGAAGTTGACATCAATTACGAAAATGCCGTTTTTGAAGCGCAAATCAATTTGGATGAATTAAAAGAAAAAGAATTTGACGGTTCTGAGAAAGAATATATCGCTAAAATGAAGAAACTCATGAATTTCTATTTGGACGAGTTGAATAATGGATTCAGAGATATTCTTCCTTTGTTGAGAAAAGCGGACCTCAATGAAGCGGAATTAAAGCAATTAGAAGAATACGACCGCAATTTTGTGGCAAAAGAAAAGGAACTATTCATGGAGGTATTTGCCGCCCAGGACGCCTTTGCTGAAAAGAACAATATCTCCCTTCAAGAACAATAGTCATGAAAAAGTTGAGAACACTCTTTTTCTTAATGATGGCGGTTTTTATCACTACCTTCTTCTTTACGGGCCGCATTACCTCCAAACTTTCTAAATACGAAGAAAAGAAGCTGGAAAGAATGGAGCTTCTCAGTGCAGAGAATAGACTGACCAATGCCTGGGAATGGCTGCCGGGATGGTTAAGTCCTGGAGAGCAGATAATGGAAGATAGTTGGGAGATAGATAAGGAAGCCAACAGATATTACAATTCAGCAGTTAAAGATGGCGTTATCTTGTTGTTGATCATTATTACTTTTTTGGTGGTGATCAATGTTGTTTACAAATCTCCGGATCTAAGATCACAAGCTATTGGATTATCTCTGGTTATTGCTTCGATTTGTTTTTTCTATTTGGGGATAAACGAGCCTTTTATAGAGATTGAAGCATTTAAAGATGATGTGGAGGTTCATGGTAACCTAGATGTTATTGATTTAGAGATTGGAGCAGGAGTAGAGGGCAGGGTTTATTTTTTCTATCATAATAAATCCGTGCTCAAACTCATTGAACTGCTGTATAAAGGGGGGAACTTCTTTGTGGCTATTGCCCTGTTTGTGTTTAGTATCGTATTTCCAATAATCAAGCTCACAACTTCTTTCGTGATTTTCTTGGGACCCGAAAAAGGATTTTCAAAAAATGCAGTTGCTGTAATAGATAAGATAGGAAAATGGAGTATGGCAGATGTTTTTGTTGCCGGAGCGTGGTTGGCCTACTTTTCTTTTGCAAATACTGAGATGGCTATTGAGACCGGTTCAAGCACACTGATCGGACTTTACTTTTTTACCATATTTGTGGTATTCTCAATTATTTCGGGAATCTATCTTAAACGAACAGTTGTTCGGGCGCATCAAAATATAAACGGAGGTTGATTGTATTCCAGTTTGATATCCTGGAACATTGATGCTTTAATGTTAACTCTAAATAGAAATGTCCAATTAGTGGCACGCCAACTACCACCATCAAATGGTCCCCAATTTCCCATTGCGTCTTTTACAACAGGGCCGTACTGTCTAAATTGCAGAACAGCTTCCCAACAGTGTAGATCTCGCCAAATTTCAAAATTATACGTTGAGACCAGGTCCTCGTATGGGTATTTATACCCTTCAGGAGTATTATGATTATAAGGCAGTAATTGCTGTAAGTTAAGGCTCATACCACCCCTCACTTTCCATTTGTCATTAATGCTGAAGTCTCCTGTCAGAACTAGAGTCTGAACAACATTGTAATTCCGTTCGGTTATTGAATCTTTGTTTTGATTTAACGAATATTTAAGGTTATATGCCGTGTTTAACTGCCATGGAATATCAAAATTGACCTTATAAGGATCGGTGGCTAATTCTTTTACTTCCGCATTGTTATCCGTAGCGTCCTGAATTTCTTTTTGTTTTTTTCGTCCCATCTTGCTTGTGAAATTAGCATTCACGGTAAGTGTCATATTTGTAAAGGTTCCTAAACCTTGCTTGCTGTTCCATGCGTATTCTTTTGATTTAATATTTAAGGTATCATAGGTATACGGACTTAAAGATGCTGTTGATTGTATGTTGAATATCTTCAAAAACTTAGATGTCCTGAAGGTCAAGGCTTGATCACTCAACTGAAAGGAGTCTTTAATCACGTCATAGGATCCACGGATGGAAAAGGCATCAATAAGGTTAAAACTTTTATCAGTTTCATTAATGGTGTCGTTCATATCTCGCGTTTTCATTTTCAAGGAGTTCGAAGAATTCCAGGAAATAAGTCCGGATTGTCCACGGCCTCCTTCTCGATATTTACTTGCATAAAATGGGGAGATATAAATGGGTTGTCCACCAGTTGTGTCTATTTCCTGGTAAGAAGATATATCCGGACGGAATGAAAAACTGACTGAATTGGTCATGACGTGCTTGAAGCGTGTTTCTCGCTCACCTTTAAATCGATACATTCCATAAAAACCAAATCCGAGGGCTCCGTTTATACCTAAAGTTCTGGAAGCACCCAAACCTCTGTGTTCTGTAGTGTCTAGTTCATGATCTGCCTCCACCCAATTGTGCGTTTCATATTGAAAGTTCCACAATTCGGAATAATCTACAGATGGCGAGAAAGTAAATCTTGAACCAAAAATTTTGAGGTTGGAGTTAACGGTAACAGCTTGTTTGATCCCACTTAGCGCATAATCATTTATTTCTCCAATATCAAAGCGATTAAAAACACTATCGGCAATACTGATTGAATTTGCAGCATTTAAACTATAACGGACCTTTATCTCTTCATACCATTTCTTGCCTATGTCATTGCGCCTAAAAACACCTAGATCGAACTGTGATACCTGAAAGTTGAAGGTGGGAAGATCAAGATTATAGCGTTGTGTTTGAGAATTTTGTTGAAATCGGTTGTTGAGTGATGCACTCCCGTTAAGTTTTCGAGTCTTCCAGCTTTTGGAAAGTTTAACAGAGGAGTTAAAGGTATTATTGAAATAATTCGGGTTGTCGGAATCCAAGCTTGATTTCCCGTTGTTGTCAGATTGATAATTTATGTCCGAACTGAATTTAATACTAGGGTGTGCTTTGGGATCCTGAGAGTGTACCCACCTGAAGGAAACTTTGTTCTGTAAAGTTGTATCGTAGAAATACCCTCTGAACTGCTCAAATTTGGCATTGAAACTACCACGATATTTATATTTCTTGTAATAGTTGGTCGTGTTTCCTACGCCAAATCTACCGGTCGTATAAATTGTGCCATTGAACTGGGTTTCCCAATATTCCCCAAGCGGGATATAGTACCCAAAATCCTGTAATCCAAAACCATATTGTGAGTGTCCGGCAAACTGTGGAATGATAATCCCATGTTTACGGGTATCAGAGCTAGGGAAAAACGCAAAAGGAGCCGCCAAAGGAGTAGGAACCTTTCCGATCTTCATATAAACCGGACCGGTAACTACACGTTCATCTGGAACGATAATAGCTTTGGTGAGTTTAAAATGATAATGCGGGGTGTCGTTCTCACAAGTTGTAAACTTCCCATTTTTCAAGTGGATTTGCTCATTCGGATGTATTTTAGATTCGGCCATGTGAATATAACCTTCATCCTGCTGGGCCCGAACTTCACGGATATATCCCGTTTTAGTCTTGAAATTGTACTTAACCAGATCACATCTTGATTCTTCCCCTTCAGAAGTGAAGATAGGTTTGCCTACAGGGTTCCCGAGGCTATCACTTGAGTATGTAGCCAAAACTTCATTGTTTTGTAGATTGATCTCTATATAATCCGCTCTAAGCTCAATCCCTTCATAATTCACGTATGCATCCCCATATAAAATGACAATTTGTCGTGGAATATCGGCAACTATCGAGTCCCTGGCTTCGTATTTAACAGGACCGCTCAAATCACTCTGAGCCTGCGCCTGAGTACCCGGAAATACAAGGTTTATCAACATTAAAAAATTGATAACTACTGCTATTTTAAGGACTTTTCGCAACTTTTGGTCTTAACTTTGTTATAGTCGATAGTGAAAAAGAGCACAAAACTATAACATTTATCAGATGATGATCATGCATATTAACAGAGCACATGCTATAATATTGTTCATTTCAATCTTTTTTTCTACCGTTATATACGGACAAAACACCAATTTGGTAAAGGGAATTAAGACAGTTGTCATAGATGCAGGGCATGGTGGTAAAGATCCCGGGTGCCATGGAAAGCATTCCAATGAAAAAACAGTTACCCTTGCAATTGCACTAAAACTAGGCGCATTTATAGAGGAAAAATTTCCTGAAATCAACGTGATTTACACGCGCAAAGAAGATGTTTTTGTGGAATTAAATGAACGCGCTCAAATAGCTAATCGTGCAAATGCTGATCTATTTATTTGTATCCACGCCAATGCGGGTCCATCCAATGCGTATGGAGCCGAAACTTATGTTTTAGGACTTCACCGTACAGAATCGCAGCGAAAGGTAATGGAACGTGAAAACTCGGTAATTCAATTTGAGGAAAATCAAGATGCCTATGAGGAACTGGATGAAGAAAAAATCATGATTTATCAACTACAACAAGCTGTAAATCTTGACCACAGTATAAATTTTGCTGTGAAGATTCAGGATCAAATGGAAAAATTAAATCGTCACAACAGGGGAGTGAGACAGGCAGGTTTCCTGGTACTTTATAAAACGACTATGCCAAGTGTGTTGATAGAAACTGGCTTTTTAACGAACCCAACTGAAGAAAACTTTCTAGCTGATGACGCTTCTCAAACGCAAATGGCAACTTCACTGTTTAAAGCCTTTGAAACATATAAAAAGGAATACGAAGAGGCTGATATTACTACAAATTCAACTATTAATGGTATTGACACAACGCTTTATGGAATGAAGGAAACCGAAGTTATGCTTGATCAGGTGGTGTTTAGGGTACAAATTGAGACGTCTTCAACAGAACTGGATTTAACCGGGGAACGTTTTCACAATATGCCTGTATGGACCTATGAAGCAGGTGGCCTCTATAAATATACAGTTGGGTTATTTCTTGATGTTGATCCAGCCAATCGTTTGAAAACCAAAATGCGTGAGAAGGGATTTGAGCATGCATTTGTAGTTGCCTTCAGGAATGGAGAACGCATTAACCTGGATGAAGCAATTAAATTGGTCGAAAAATAGGAGGCGTCATTCCTACCTCTTATCTTTACACTTGTAACCTAAAATTTACGAACCTCATTAATGAGAGTATCAAGAGAGTTTAAACTAGGTATTCTTGTGGTGTTGAGCTTACTGCTCTTCTTCATAGGGTTTAATTTTCTCAAAAGTTATGGAACTTTTGGTAAACCTCGTGAATTTTACGCACGATACGGTGAATCCCATGGACTTGAAGTTGGCAATGATGTTCTCCTTCATGGTGTGAAAGTAGGTGAAGTCACCGGTGTAGATTTACATCCAAAAGATGCAAACACTGTTCTTGTAAAATTCGAAATAACAGACGAGGAGCTGGATATACCAAAAGAAACTGAGCTGTGGCTTTTCCCTGAAATTCTTGAAAAAAGTTTGGAGCTCAGAATTCCTCATGATTCGTTATTAAAAAATCCGGATGACATCTATCAGGATGGTGATTATTTCAAAGATGAGTATGTTTTGGTAGCTATGTCTATGGAGCAACAGTTCGAGGCACAATATTTACCCATCAAAAAACGAACAGATAAACTCATTAGAAAAGTAGAAGATATTATTTTGTCAGTAAATTCTTTTTGGGATACTTCGGCTGCTTATACCGTAGATGCTAGTATGTATGATGTTCGGGATGCCATAAATAAATACAAAGAAATGACAGATAACGTAAGTCGGATGATCCAACAAGAAAGAATACATATTACGGATATGAAGGCGAATGTGACTGAAATGACTAGCTTTTTTGCTGATAAAAGTGGGACATTTGTGGAAATAACTGAATGTATGAGTGATGTTACGTCAACTTTTAATGATTCAGTGTTGTCGCAAAGAATGGATGAATCAAAAATTAGCTTTAATCAGTTTAAAAATACGGTGAACAAAGTGTTTGAAGGAGAAGGTTCTGCAGGTCGACTGATAAACACGCCAGAATTAAATGATAATATTGATAGTATAAAACGGGCATGGCAGCGACTGGAATGGCATTTACAGGAGCGTCCAAAGGATTTTATTGATTTTTCAGTCTTTGGGTTAAAAGCACAAGGCTACAAACCCGATAAACAAAACAAACCGCACCTGGAAAATATGCTGGACTCGCTGGAGGATGGAAAGAAAGTAGATTATAAGTAATAAACAATGTTTGTGAGTAATTATATCAGATTAGGATTTAGCAATGTGATAAATTGCACTATTTTAGCACAAACAACAAAACCTAGAAAGCTGAAGAAATGAGGGTTTCAAAAGAATTTAAAGTTGGATTGTTGGTCATACTGGGCCTTCTGTTACTCTTCGTTGGAGTGAATTTCCTTAAGGGTGGTGGAATCTTTGGTAAGGATCGTGAGTTTTATGCTGAGTTCTCTAACTCCTCTGGATTACAACCTTCAAATGAAGTTCAGTTGAATGGTGTTCGTGTAGGGCAAGTAACTTCAGTTGATTTAAAAGAAGACGACCCTTCAAAAGTTATTGTTCATTTTACTATAGAAAAGGATGAACTATTGGTGCCGACAGATGCGGAAGTATGGTTGATCAGTTCAGATTTTTTAGGAACAAAAGCACTCGACTTAAGAATTCCAACAGAAGAAAAGCCCAGAGCAGATATCGCCTATTATAATGATGGGGATCAAATAGACCCTAATCATGTACACACAGCATTATCGCTCGAAGCACAGATTGAAGAAGAAATATTACCATTGAAAAAGAAAACGGAAGAGTTAATCGGATCCGTGGAACAAATTATTGTTTCTGTAAACGCCTTCTGGGATACTTCAGCTGCGTATACCATTGACGAGAGTTTGTATGAGGTGAGAGATGCCGTTGCTCGTTTCGGAGATTTGGCGGTAACCCTATCTGTTTTAGTAGAAGATAATACTACGAATATCCACAATGTACTTACCAATCTAAATGATGTGGCAGAAAACCTTGCTAACCAAAAAGATTCAATTAATGCAATTATTACAAATTTGACTTGTGTGTCCCGATCAATGTGTGATGCGGACCTCGATACTATTCTGGCGGAAACCAAAGTGGGGTTACAAAACCTGAATAAGACCTTGGACGAAGTGAATAACGGGGACGGAACAATTGGAAAACTGTTGAGATCAGACAGTCTACATGAAGAAATTGTTGAAACGAATATTGTCATTCAAAATTTGCTAAGAGACTTTGATGAAAACCCCAACAAGTTCGTACACTTTTCATTGTTCGGACGCAAAGTTAAAGGGTATCAAACAACAGAAGAAAGAGAGCAACTACTCAATGAAATTCTGGATTCAATACAGCGAGGTAACAATATTCACTACGAACCGAAATAACAGTAAAATTAGATGGATATAGGTAGCATTATATTTATTGTCATATTCCTGGCCAGTACAGGCTTTTTCATTTACAAAGCAGCGCAGATCATCCGAATTATTAAGATGGGAAGATCTGTCAACAGAACCGATAACAAAGGTGAGCGAATCAAAACAATGGTTCGCGTTGCTTTGGGGCAATCCAAGATGGTGACTAAACCCATTGCGGGTATTATGCACATTTTTATTTATGTCGCATTCATTATCACCCAAATTGAGTTGATAGAGATTTTAGTAGATGGATTTACCGGGGAACACCGCATTTTTATGCCACACCTTGGAGATTTCTACACATTCGTTATCAGCTTTATCGAAATACTTTCTGTTTTAGCATTAATAGCTACGCTGGTCTTCTTAGCCCGACGTAACCTACTAAAGGTACCTAGATTCGTGAAAAGTGAAATGACCGGTTGGCCTAAACTTGATGGTAATATTATTCTCTACCTTGAGTTTATCCTTGTTTTATGCATCTTCACAATGAATGGTGCTGATGAAGTATTGCGACTTAGAGGAGAAAGCCATGCAGAAGGGGTGGGTTCTTTAGGTTTTGCAGTTAGTTCTGTAATCGGTCCAGCTCTGTTTGGAGGTATGGAAACAGAAACACTTCATTTGCTTGAGCGTATTGGCTGGTGGGGACACTTTCTTGTGGTAATGGGATTCTTATGCTATCTGCCATTTTCCAAACATTTACACATTCTATGGGCCTTCCCAAATGTCTATTTCAGTAACCTAAAACCAAAAGGCCAGTTCTCGAACATGGAGTCGGTTACAAATGAAGTAAAACTTATGTTGGACCCGAATGCTGATCCATTTGCTGCACCAGCTGCAGCAGAAGGAGAGCAAGCCACGGAACCTCAAAAGTTTGGAGCTAAGGATGTGCCTGATCTTACGTGGGTTCAGATAATGAATGCCTATACCTGTACAGAGTGCGGAAGATGTACGGCGGCTTGCCCTGCGAATATTACCGGAAAAAAACTTTCTCCACGTAAGATTATGATGGATGTTCGTGACAGAGCAGAGGAGTTGGGGGCTGGTTTAAGAAAGGACAAAGAATATAAAGACGATAAATCTCTTATTGGAGATTATATTACAGAAGAAGAATTATGGGCGTGTACTACATGTAATGCTTGTGTTCAGGAATGTCCAGTAAATATTGATCCATTATCAATTATTGTTGATTTGAGAAGATATTTGGTAATGGAAGAGTCAAAAATACCTGCTGAGTTGGTTACCATGAACACAAATATTGAAAACAATCAGGCGCCGTGGCAATTTTCTCCTGCAGATAGATTAAATTGGAAAGATGAAGCATAAATTGAACAAAGCAGAAAAAGAAGGCGAAAAAATCTCTCCTATTTTACCTAAAGGAGTAAAGAACTACCTGATTGATATCGACGGAACTATTTGTGATGATATTCCTAACGAAGAGCCAGAGAGAATGGCCACTGCAAAGGTTTTTGATGGCGCTTTAGAAACGATTAATAAATGGTTTGAGGACGGTCATGTGATCACTTTTTTTACCTCGAGAACGGAGGAACATAGAGAGGTGACCGAAAAATGGTTGGATGAGCATGGCTTTAAGTATCATGGTATGCTAATGGGAAAACCAAGAGGCGGAAATTATCATTGGATCGATAACCATATTGTTCGTGCGACACGCTATGAAGGAAAGTTTACAGAATTAGTTGAAGTAAAGGCAAAAGTTCAGGTCTTTAAAAAATAATAGTTGAATATGAGTGAATTAAAGGCTTCCTCTTATACACATATGACGCTGCCGACGAAT
>JABURP010000065.1 GCA_014762645.1 Crocinitomicaceae bacterium | reverse complement strand
GGATCGATTATGTCTCTTCTTAATGTTAAGATCCAATTAGACAAACTATTTAACCAATAAAATTATTTAAATCACTCAAAATGAAATTATCACAAAACATTTTATTTGTTGTAACTGCAGTGATTCTTGCATCATGCTCGGCATCTGAAGAACCTGAGGTAGATAAGGATCTTGTGGCGTTAAAAGCTGAACGGGATTCATTAAAGGAGAGACTTTCAGAAGTTAACCTTCGTATTCAGGAATTAGATACCGCAACGGCTTCCTTAAATCCAATTGTTACTGCTGAGCCTGTAGTAGTCAAAGATTTTGTTCACAAAATAGAGGTCCTTGGTGCTGTAGAAACGGACAAGAACGCAATGATCAATGCTGAAGCTCAAGGTACAATTCGCAAGGTTCATGTCAAAGAAGGCGATAAAGTTCGCGAGGGACAACCTCTTGTAACGATTGATGCTGTAGTTCTTTCATCTCAGATTCAAGAACTGGAAACTCAGCTTGAACTAGCTGAATTCATGTTTGAAAAACAAAAGAAGTTGATGGAGGAAGGAGTAGGTACCGAAATTGAATATGAACAGGCAAAAGCGCAAAAGAATTCGCTTGAAAAGTCCATTCAAACTATGCGAAGTCAAGTGGGGAAATCGGTTGTACGCGCACCTTTTTCAGGTGTAGTAGACCAGGTAATGATAAGTATTGGTGAAATGGCAGCGCCAGGTGTTCCATTGATGCGAATTGTGAACAACAGCAACGTTAAAATAACGGCATCACTTTCTGAAAACCTCTTATCTAAAGTTTATACAGGAACACCGGTCGACCTTGTTATACCATCTTTGAATGACACCGTAATCAAGTCTGAAATATCAAGTCGGGGTAATTTTATTGATCCAGTGAACAGAACCTTCCGTATTCGGATAGACGTTGAAAAAAATAAGTTGCTTTTACCTAATCAACTGGCAAAAGTCAATGTGACAGATTTTAGTAAGAAAGATGCATTGGTAATCAGTTCTGAAGCAATTCTTCAGGATACGAAGAATAGGAATTATGTTTACAAGCTGGTAAAAACTAAAGGCGAGTTTTATAATGTGAAGAAAGTCTATGTCAAAGTGCTTAGTAGGTACATGGGAGAGGCTTGTATAGAAACAGTCAAACCAAATGCACTGACAGCGAAGAGTAGGGTAGTTGTGGCCGGAGCTAAAGGAATAACAGAAGCAGATCAGGTAAATATTCAATAAGAGAAAACCCCCACACACACCATGAGTAAAATTGAGAATCAAAGAGAATTCAAACTCTCTACCTGGGCCGTAAAAAACCGTAAGATAGTTTACCTCTTTATTATGATGATCGTCATTGGAGGACTCGGAGCTTATCAAAGTATGCCCAAGGAAAATTTCCCAGAGCTAAAAATTCCGGAAATCTATGTCGGTGTTGCATACCCAGGCAACTCGCCAAAGTTGATTGCGGATAAGATCACAGACCCCATTGAAAAGGAGCTCAACGCCATTAAAAATGTAGATGAGATCAAGTCAAACTCCATTGAGGGATATGCTTCGATTCAAATAAAGTTTGATTTTAAGGTCACACCAAAGCAGGCCCTGCAGGATGTCAAAGATGCCGTAGACAAAGCCCGTGCATCAAAAGGTTTTCCAACAGATCTACCCGTTGAGCCAAACATCTTTGAAATGGATTTTTCAGAGATGCCGATCATGAACATCAACCTTTCGGGAGATTATTCCATTGTGCAACTAAATGAGTATGCCGAGATTATTGAAGATCTGGTAGAAGATCTGCCTGAAATCTCTGAAGTGGATATTAGAGGAACACAAGACCAGGAAATGCAGATCATGGTCGACCCAAAGAAGGCTAATGCAGTTGATGTTTCATTTGGCGATATTCAAAATGCTATCGCAAATGAGAATATCACAATGTCCGGTGGTGAGTACCTGGATGGAACAACAAAAAGAACCATTCAGATTGAAGGAAAATTCAAGGATGCTAAAGAAATTGAGAATGTTATTGTAAAGCAGGAAGATTACAAGCCGGTTTATCTCAAGGATATTGCAGAAGTAGAATTTAAGGATGCAGACACTACTTCTTATGCCAGAGAACGTGGTCAGACCGTGGTAATGTTGGACGTCAAAAAGCGAAGTGGAGAAAACCTCCTGGATGCTTCAGCAAAGATTCGGCAAATCTTAAAAGATGTCCGAAAAAAGAAACTCATCCCTGAAGGGGTCAATATCTCGGTAACAAATGACCAATCTGACAAAACAGAGGAAATGGTTGCTAACCTTGAAAACTCAATCATTTTTGGGGTTCTACTTGTGGTTGGTGTGTTGTTGTTCTTCCTGGGATTGAGAAACTCTCTTTTTGTGGGGGTAGCAATTCCACTTTCCATGTTTATGTCATTCCTCATTCTAAATACTATGGGGGTTACCTTAAATCTGATGGTGTTATTCTCTTTGGTGCTAGCGCTTGGAATGCTCGTGGATAACGGAATCGTAGTGGTGGAAAATGTTCAACGTTTGATGGAAGAAGGGTATGATGGTTTTACTGCAGCTAAAAAGGGTGTGGGAGAGATTGCCTGGCCTATTATCGCTTCCACAGCGACGACATTGGGAGCGTTTATTCCACTGGCTTTTTGGCCGGGTATGATGGGTGAGTTTATGAAATATCTGCCCATTACCCTAATCATAGTTCTTGGATCATCCTTATTTGTTGCATTGGTTGTTAATCCGGTATTAACAGCAATGTATATGAAGGTTGATACAGCAGAGAAGTCGAAGAAGCGTCCGTTAATTATTGCAGGAATATTTACTGTGCTTGGGTTATTGATTTTAGGCTTGGGTAAAACGGGATTGGGTAATATCATGATCATTGTCGGTATCATGATTGTGTTTACCATTTTTGCACTGAACCCGGCGACAAAATGGTTTCAGGGTAAATTCCTTCCAATTCTCGAGTCATTTTATGAACGGGTATTAAAGTATGCGTTGAAAGACAGACGACCGGTATTCTTTTTCATAGGAATGTTCATACTTCTCTTTCTTTCCTTTGGTATTGTTGGGGCATTTGCACCAAAAGTTCTGTTTTTTCCGGAAAATCAGCCGAACTATGTAAATATCTTTATTCAACACCCAATTGGTACGGACATTAAAGTAACCAATAAGACAACGCTCGAGGTTGAACGGATTCTGACAGAAGAAATATTGAAAGAGGAAATAGCTGATACTGTAGGGAAACCGAGGAAGGAGTGGATTATTCAATCCTTGATATCACAAGTTGGGGAGGGAACTTCAGATCCTGCTCAGGGAATTGTAATGGGGAATACCCCACACAAAGCGAGAATAACAATCAATTTTGCTGAGTTTAAGTATCGGGAAAAGTATAAGAAAAAATATTCCACCGGAGATATCCTGAAGAAGATATCAGAAGGCTTAAAAAACAGATTTCCGGCTGATGTTCAAATTGTGGTGGATAAGAACAATGAAGGACCACCAACGGCACCACCAATAAATATCGAAGTCTTCGGAGAAGTTGAATACGATTCACTTATAGCGGAAGCCGAACGAATGCGACTGTTCCTGGATAGAAAAAATGTGGGTGGAGTAGAGCAGCTAAAGCTTGATGTAGAAACAGGTAAGCCTGAATTACAGATACACATAGACAGGGAAAAGGCACGCTTGTTCAATGTGTCCACAGGCCAAATAGGAAATGCAATAAGAACTGCTCTTTTTGGTGCAGATATTTCAACTTACAAGGTTAAGGATGAAACGTATGATATCGTAGTTCGCTTTGATCAAGGAAACAGGAATGATTTGGACGCACTATTGGACCAACGCTTGATTTTTAGAAATAACAAAGGACAAATGCTGCGAATTCCTATTCGATCCATGGTTAGAGAGCCAGAACCAACGCAAACATATAGTACAGTTGTGCATCAGGATTTAGTGCCGCTAGTGACTGTTTACTCGACAGTTTCAGAAGGTTATAATCCAAATGAAGTAGTAGAAGAATTGAAAGGGTTGATGAAAGAATATGAACAAGAAAACGAAATCAATCCGGCAATTGATTATGCTTTTACCGGTGAGCAAGAAGAACAGGCCAAGGAAATGGCATTTCTTTCTAAAGCACTTCTTATAGCGGTATTTATAATACTATTGGTAATAGTAGGGCAGTTCAATGCTTTTTCAACTCCTGTAATTATCATGTTTGCGGTAATATTCTCTTTTATCGGTGTGTTATTAGGACTGGTTGTTTTCCAGATGGAGTTTGTCATCATGATGACTATGATTGGAATTATCTCACTGGCGGGAGTTGTGGTGAATAATGCGATTGTATTAATTGATTATACCAACCTATTGAGAAAAAGAAACCGCGAAGAAATGGGGCTTGGTGAGTTTGATCGGGAAACCATGCCACAAGTGATAGAAGCAATAACACAAGCTGGAAAAACAAGGTTGCGTCCAGTGTTGTTAACGGCTATTACTACTGTGCTTGGATTGATTCCATTAGCAGTTGGTTTAAACATTGATTTTACAACCCTGCTCACCGAATACGATCCTAACTTCTATATAGGCGGTGACAATACCATCTTCTTTGGTCCAATGTCATGGACAATTATTTTTGGATTGACATTTGCAACATTCTTGACATTGATTATTGTACCAGTAATGTACCTCCTCTTCTATAAGTTTAGGTTGTGGTTGTTTAAAATGTTCGGTGCTAAAATGAGAACGAATATTCAATAAATTAAAAGAAAAGAGTCGGCCTAAATTCCGGCTCTTTTTATTTGATACCTCTCCGATTAAAAATTACATAACCAAAACTCACTTGAAAAGTAAGCCGATCTATGATGGACTGGCTTCCAAAATAATTCACAGTGGCCCGCAATGGCCCGATAGGGGAATGATAGATAATCGACGCGGACCCAATACCGAAACGGTCTTCAAAAGGGGCTCCATCCACTGCATTTCCGTTGTCTTCAATAATGCGGATAATCGGTTGAAAATAATAGGCCTCCAGCCGAATATCTACAAGGTCCTTAATACTGAATACATTCATTAGCCCACCGCCGAGATATTTGTTCGATCTGAAATCATCATAAAATGCCAGGCGTGCATCAGGGATCGGTTGAAAGGCATGGGCCGCTAATAAACTTGCCCTGTAATTGTGAAAATAGGGCTGAATGGAATAAACTCCTTCTGCAAAAACTCCCAAACGATAAACGCCTTTACTCATAAAGTAATTGGTGTAAGCGACTTTTGCATAAGCCCAATTGTGAATTTTATTGGTTTCTAGCATATTCTGTGAGGTTGAACCCGGTATGGTATGCTCAACCCCATGTACAAATCTCCCTTCTACAGATAATTTATAACCGGCTGAAGCAAACTGTTTTCTGTTGAGCGTATTCATGCTGAATTCAATTCCCGGAGAGTAGAAGAGGAAGTTAGTGTAGTCCGCTGTGTCTGCGTTTGTAAATTGGTCCGTTTGGTAGTAATCATCCTCTGTGCGACCATTTGAGTAGTCAAACGTGAATTTACTTTTACTGGATGAAGCAATGTGATATCGAAAACTCCAGAACATTTCGTTTTGAACAATATAGGATGGTTTTACATCCTCAAAAAAAGTAGCGAAACTTCTAAAATAATCCCACCGGTTCATGACAAACATAGGTTCCAGATATGATATGGTTCGCGTAGGTAAATGAAACTTCAATCCTGCTTTGACAGACCCGTAGAACTTACCGAAATAAGTATTGGCGTAAACAGTCACTGGTGTTAATTGAAAATCTGTATAGGCGAGGCTCAGAAATCCGGTATTGACAGGACGAGAGGAATAATGTCCGCCGAAAGAAGCTTTTAACGGCTTTTCCTTTTTTACATAAATATCCAGTTGTTGAGTGCTATCAGTAATAGGGGTTAGCAGAGGAAACATAGAGCGTACATGCTCTGATTGGTACAAGTTGAGGTATCTTTTCTTTAGGGTAGGGTAAGTAAGCAGTTCATTTTTTTTATGTTTAATGAGTTTGTTTTCAATGTAGTTGCCCTGCTCCTCTTTAAGGCCATGTGATTCTACTTTTGAGATTTTCATTTCAAGCCATCTGTCTTTATACAGCTCACGTTTCTTTTTTAATTCATTTTTACTCACCCGAAGATCAACACTCATCTTAATCGAATCTATCTTGGCTACTGTGGCATCATACCCTTGTTGGATGGCTTCCTTGATCATATCAAAATCAAAAGTGCCGATCTCTGAAACTTCCGGCGAAACTATAATTCCTGATTCGCATGGCAATGTGAAGTTGGAATGTGCCGTAACCATATTCGCTATCTGAGACATCAGATTATCGTCGTCCGGTGGAGGTTCATTATATGAAACATTGCTACCTATAATATAGTCTGGACAGAATTCTTTATAAAGATCCTGGGCTGGGAAGTTATTGTACATACCTCCGTCATAAAGCAGTCTACCATCTACGTGAATAGGTGGGATAAAAAATGGATAGGTCATAGATGCCCGCACCGCAAGTTGTAAATTACCACTATCAAATATCACTGACTCTTTACGTACAATGTCAGATGCAATACAACGAAAAGGAACAAATAAACTGTCAAATGTTTCATGCGTTGAAGGTGGATTCAACCCCAACAAACTCATTATCTTGAGATCTAAAAAAGTAGGGTTGAGTAAATTCGTGGGCAGTGCTTTTTGAAGGATAGAATCCTTGGTGAGATGTAAGGAGAATAATCCGGCATCTTTATCAGGTTCTTCAATATAATACTTGAATTCAGCTTCAATATCATTGTTTGCTATTACTTCAAATGCCTCAGATAGCGCTAATTCCTCTATTTCCTGAGGTGAGTATCCAGAGGCATACAATCCTCCAATGAGTGCGCCGGCAGATGTTCCCGTAATATAATCAATAGGTATTTCATGCTCTTCCAGTGCTTTTAAAACACCTATATGTGCAAACCCTGTAGCTCCCCCACCTGATAGTACAACACCAACGCGTTGTGCATTGACACCTGACAGCACAATGGCAAAAAATACGGTTATACCTAGCCTCAACCACATGATTTTCAAAACTAGCCAATTTTTTCACTGCCTCAAATCAATCATCTGTCTAATTGTGTGGCTATTTTTTCTTAGAAAGTTATAACTCAATGCCATTACACGTCACACGTTCATTATCTTTGCAGATTAAAAAGAGGGATGAAACTAGTAGCGAAAACGTTTTACGGACTTGAACAAGTACTTGCCAATGAGCTCAAGGAATTGGGAGCTAAGAGCATTGAACCCGGAAATCGTGTGGTTGAGTTTAGCGGGGATAAAGAGTTGCTTTATCGCTCCAACCTTTGGTTGAGAACAGCCATTTCTGTGTTGGTGCCAGTACACTCGTTTCATTTTAAGGATGAAGATGACTTTAAGCGGAAGCTTTCTGAGATCAACTTCAATAAATTTATGAACGTCAAGCGAACGTTTGCGGTGAAGGGTGCGGTACATTCCAAGCAGTTTAGCTATACCAAATATCCAATGCTTTTGTTGAAAGATTCTATTGTTGATTTTTTCAATGATAAATATGGAGATCGTCCTACGGTTGATCAAAAAGCACCCAACGTATTGTTTGATCTGCACATTTCTGAGAACAATTGTACGGTCTCATTAAATAGCTCAGGTGCACCCTTATTTCAACGGGGTTATAGAAAGTCAACGGGTGATGCTCCCCTGAATGAAGCTGTTGCGGCCGGATTAATCTATCTTTCAGAGTGGGATAAAAAATCCAACTTCATTGATGTTTTCTGTGGGTCGGGTACATTGCCGATTGAAGCTGCATTAATGGCCAATGGAATCCCCCCTCAAATAGCGCGAAAATACTATTCATTCATGTACTGGCCGGATTTTGATCAAATGCTGTGGGAACAGATTTATAAATCCGCACCGGCTATGCCCAAACGTGAACTGAATTTTAAAATAATTGGTTCAGATTCAGACCCAGACATCATTCTGAAAGCAAGAAATAATATAAAAGCTTTACCACTGGGTAAAACCATCTCTTTTGAATGCAGAGATTTTAAAGATTTTAATCCGCCAGAAGGTGATGGTACATTGATATCCAATCCACCTTATGGCGAACGAATGGACGATCAGGATATTCTGGACCTGTACAAAGAAATTGGAGATTTCTTCAAAAATAATTTACCCGGCTATGCTTGTTGGGTATTGAGTTCAAATTTTGACGCTTTCAAGCGAATAGAGCTGAAACCATCAAAGAAAATTCAGATTTACAACGGTTCATTGAGTTGTGATTTCAGAAAATATGACATCTTCCGGGGAAGCCTGGTTGAGCATAAGTATGGTGTTAAAAAATCGTGACCAACCGACTGAAATACCGAATAGATCAGGTGATTTCAGAACTGCAGTTTGAAACTTCACGAAGTAGTGGTAAAGGCGGTCAGCACGTCAATAAAACAGAGAGTAAAGTTACTGCTGTATTCGACCTGCGACACTCACTGGTTTTTACGGATAAAGAAAAGGAATTGCTTAAAGCCAATCTGAGAGGTCGAATTCAAAACGGTGTAATTCGTGTTTCTTCACAAGAAAGTCGGTCGCAACACAGAAATAAGCAAATCTCCATTCAACGGCTGTTAGATTTATTGGATCAGGGTTTGATTGCTCCGAAGGTTCGTAAAGAACGAAAGGTCACGAAGTCTCAGAAAGAGAATCGCTTGAAAGCGAAAAAACAACATGCTGAGAAAAAGTCTTTGCGGAAAAAGATTCGGAAAGAGGATTACTGAAAAACTTAAGATCCTGTCAGCATACAAGTAGTGTGTTACATTATTGATGCACGAAAGACCAAGAAACCAACTTTCAATAAATAGTTATTTTTGAATTTTCAGACAAAGACTGAATACGTGAGAAAGGTTACCGTTTTGCTAATGTTATTAATTGGGTTTCATTTACATTCCCAACCTGACCACATGAAACCGGTTGGTTCAGACGGTAAATTCGCAAATCATCATGAGGATAGCCTGAAATTCCTTGCGGATTATTATCATTATCTCAGTGACAGCTTATCGGGGCATGAAAAATACAGTTTGGCGGTATCGTACAAGCTGAAGGAGCTTAATTTGAGATTTCATTTTAATGAGATGGAAAAGACGGCGAAATGTGGGGAACGTCTGGGGATTCTTTATTATCACCTGGGTAATTACCATAAATCACTTCGTTGCTATGATAAGGTCATCAAATATTATGAGGCAAAAAATGATGTACTGGCGCTCGCTGCAGTTAAAACCAATCAGGCAAACGTATTTACGCGTTTAGGAAACCATCAGCAGGCTATAAATGAAATGCGGTTTGTGGAGGAGGTGTACGCCAAAGACACCACCAAATTTGTCGTGCAACTAATTGGTTTGTATACCAATTTGGGGTTGGCTCATGCCGAAAAGTCACAACTGGATAGTGCAGAGTATTATTATCACCTCGCCCAGGAGACCAATAAAAAAGTAGAAATAAAAATTTACGAAGCTGTACTGAAAAATAATCTGGGAGATGTCTTTTTCAAAAAGGGAGATATTCACCAAGCAGAGCAGTATTACTTAAAAGCCCTTGAGCAAGCCAAACAACTTAATTATGTTCAGCTCATTGCCACCGCTCAGTTGAATATGGGACGATTAAGACAAAAACAAGGCGACTTTAAAACTTCAATTAAATATCTGCTACAAGCACTAGAGAATTACCGATCCATTGAATCACTATATTTTTTAGCGGAGACCAACCTGGAATTGAGCAAGAGTTATGAGCAAATTAATAATCCATCAAAATCTCTGTACTATTTAAAAGAGCACATTTATTTGGAGGATTCTTTAAAAGGAGATGAAACATTAAAACGCATATCTGACCTGGAAATGGAAGTGGTGTTGCAAAAAGAAAAGCGAAAATTATCCCTAGTAAAGAAAGAGAAGGAGTTAGCAGAAGCAAGGACCGAGCATCAACGAACCTATCTCTACCTGATGACAGGGTTGATTGTATTGGGGCTCTTACTTGCTTTGGTGATCATTAGAACATTAAAAGTGTCGCTTGAAAAAAACCGCTTGAAATCAAGAAGTTTAAAAGAACGAGAAGAATTACTGCGAAAAGAACTCTCCTTTAAGAGGAAAGAGATTGAAAATTTCAGTGCTTATATTTTAGAAAAGAACCAAATCCTACTAAATCTACGAGATAAATTAAAGGAAATAAAGAACGAAAATCCAGATTCTAATACCGTTTACGAGGCGCTTCTATCCATAAATCACAGTCTTCAGGTGGATAAGGACAGAAAGGAGTTGGAACTAAAAATTGATCAGGCCCATCAGGAGTTTATCCTCAGACTGACAGACCAATTCCCCAAATTAACCAAAACAGAACAACGATTGAGTTCTTTAATAATGTTAGAGCTTTCAACCAAAGACATTTCTGTGATTATGAATATTAATCCCGAGAGTGTAAAAAAAGCCAGAAACAGATTGAGAAAAAAGTTAGGAATTGACGCATCAGATAACCTGGTTGAGTTTCTAAAAAAAATCTAATAGTCCCCTTTCTTTATTAATGTCATTAATTTACAACTGTCCCCCTGGTGATAAAATGTAAAATACACGTTATCAGTGGAATTAGTTATTTCTGTCACCCTTTTGTCACCCTAATATATTTTGTATCGAGGCGCTTTGTTTGAATATTTGAGCCATCAATGATTAAAAATTACAAAGCTATGTTTCGTTTTGAAATGGTGACAAAATTCAAAGTTTTTGCTTTTAGTGTATTTATTGGATTGGGATTTTCCGGTATGACACAGTGTCCTGGAGCTTGTGGTCCAAATGTGGTGAATAATCCGAGTTTTGAGGTTATGACTGCGAACTGTAATAGTTCAGGGTCGGAATTATTTACAGATTACACGCAGGCACAAGGATGGTTTGGTACAGCCTGTCAGACTTGTCCGGGAAATGGCTCCACACCGGATTATTATAATTCGGCTTGTGACAGTGCCGCTGCCACTGAAAATTGTGGAATCGGTACAGGATCTCTTGGATTTTTTACATCTGTAGATGTTGGAGGATCGTTAGGATCGAATGCACGGGAATATGTTCAAAGTCAACTAAGCACAACACTTGTAGCAGGTCAGGAATATTGTGTTACCGCACAGGTTAAAACCAGTCCGCAAAGTTTCAGTTATGTTCCTTCAGATGGATTAGGTTTTTGGTTTACCGATAATATGGTAGACATTGACGTTGACAATGGAGGACAGCAGTTTTTAGGACCTGGATCATTGGTGAACGCAACTCCACAAGTTGCAAATCCATCTGGTAATATAATCGGTACAACCTGTACAACTGTCTCAGGAACTTTTGTTGCGACAGGTAATGAAGATTGGATCGTAATCGGAAATTTTCGTCCTGATAATGCTATGCAAACGACTGCATCATGTGGAGGACTGTTTACGTTCTGTTTTGGATATTTAATTATTGATGAAATAGAAGTGGTCCCGGTTTGCTCTTCCTGTGATGCTACAATTTCTGCTGCAGGTCCTTTTTGTCCTTCAGATGCGCCTGTAAATCTAACAGCTGTTGATCCCGGAGGGACATGGTCAGGAACAGGGATTACAGATGCAAATCTTGGAACTTTTGATCCATCTGTTGCAGGTGTAGGAACGCATTCTATCATATATGATCTTCCTTGTGGGGATGATGATACCATTGATATTGTCGTGAATGCACCAGATGATGCATCATTCAATTATACACCTACAAGTTACTGTGTAAATGGCACTGATCCAACGCCAGTTGTTACCGGACTTCCTGGCGGAACATTTAGCATTGATAATTCAGGTGTTATAAATGCCAGCACAGGTACCATAGATTTGGACGCTTCGGGTATAGGAACGTATCAGGTGACCTATCAAACTTCCGGAACCTGTCCACAATCATCATCTGTGACTATCACAATTTCAAATGCCTTTGATGCTACGATAAATGCCGCAGGTCCGTTTTGCGAAACAGATGCTGCTGTGAACCTAACTGCTGCAGATGCCGGAGGAGTTTGGTCGGGAACTGGAATCACTGATGCTAACCTGGGCACATTTGACCCGTCAGTTGCAGGAGCTGGAACGCACACCATCACTTACACTATTTCCGGAACATGTGGAGATACTGATAATACAACGATTACGGTTAACCCTTCAGATGACCCAACATTTTCATACCCATCCAATGCGTATTGTGTTTCTGATCCAGACCCTGTAGCTACCGTAACAGGTACGCCGGGTGGAACGTTTAGCATTGATAATTCAGGTGTTATAAATGCCAGCACGGGTACCATAGATTTGGATGCCACCGGAGCGGGAACGTATCAGGTGACCTATCAAACTTCAGGAACCTGTCCACAGTCATCATCTGTGACCATTACGATTTCAAATGCCTTTGATGCTACGATAAATGCCGCAGGTCCGTTTTGTGAAACAGATGCTGCCGTGAACCTTACTGCTGCAGACGCTGGAGGAGTTTGGTCGGGAACAGGAATCACTGACGCTAACCTGGGTACATTTGATCCGGCAGTTGCAGGAGCTGGAACGCACACCATCACTTACACCATTTCTGGATCATGTGGGGATACAGATAACACAACCATTACTGTGAATCCTTCGGATGACGCAACATTCTCATATCCTGCTAACTCATATTGCATTTCTGATCCAGATCCTGTGGCTACTATAATTGGGACACCAGGTGGAACATTTACTATTGATAATTCAGGCGTTATAAATGCCAGCACGGGTACCGTAGATTTGGATGCCACTGGTGCGGGAACGTATCAGGTGACTTATCAAACTTCTGGAACCTGTCCTCAATCATCATCAGTGACCATCACGATTTCAAATGCCTTTGACGCCACAATTAATGGTGCAGGACCGTTTTGTGGAACGGATGCTGCTGTGAATCTAACTGCTGCAGATGGAGGAGGAGTTTGGTCAGGAAACGGTATTACAGATCCTAATCTGGGCACCTTTGACCCGTCAGTAGCAGGAATTGGAAACCATACAATTACATATACCATTTCTGGTAGCTGTGGAGATGCAGACAGTATCGATATAGTTGTGGATAACAATACCGTAGCAAGTCTACAAGGATCTCACTACATGGATTATGGATCTTCAGTAACATTGAACGCAAGTGGCGGGGGAACTTATTTTTGGTCACCGGATTCATATTTGAGTTGTAGTGATTGTTCATCACCTGAAGCAAGTCCGCCAAATACTACAGTTTATTGCGTAACAGTTTCGAATGGTAGTTGTCCGGATACGGTTTGTACCACGGTATATGTAAATCTGGATATCGATTGTAATCTACCTCAAATACCCACAGCATTTTCACCGAACAGTGGGGATATAAATAGTACACTGTGCGTCCTGGGAGGTTGTATTACTGATATGAATCTAAGGATTTATGATCGTTGGGGAGAATTGGTTTTTGAGTCCAATGATCAGGCAGTTTGCTGGGACGGAAATCACATGAAAAATGGTAAACCCATGAGTACCGGCGTGTATGTTTATACACTTACAGGTACTTCTTTTACAGGTGAACCGCTTGACCTGAAAGGTAATATAACATTGATTCGATAAACTCTAAATAGGAAGATTATGAGCGTATTCAAGAAATTAAATATAGTAGTTGGATTTATTCTGATCAGTATGGGTCAGGCTTGGTCCCAGGACATCCATTTCTCTCAGTTTTATATGAATCCATTGCAACAGAACCCGGCTATGGCTGGTGCTGTTTATCCTATGGAAGCCAACATTAACTATAAGGATCAGTGGCGATCTGTTGGAGCTCCATATAAGACATTTGCCATGGGGTATCATATGAGATTTGATATGAAACGAAGAAGCCATGGCTATTTTGCAGCCGGAGTGAACTTTTTTTCAGATCAGGCAGGTGATTCCAAGATGGGAACAGGAAAAGGAATATTATCCTTGGCCTACCACTTAAAGTTAAATGAATATAACCGGCTAGGCGCAGGTGTTTACGGTGGATTTCTTCAACGAAAAATTGATTTTACATCACTCACCTGGGCTTCCCAATTTGATGGACAAATACTTGATCCTTCTTTACAAGGAGGAATTAATGGCACTGCTTCCTTTAATAAGTTTGATGTTGGAGGAGGAATGACATGGGTGTACAATAATACCGGTGGAGATATAAAAGTTACCGGTAATAACGATCTGAACTTCAATCTCGGTGTTGGTGTCTTTCATCTGACCAGACCAGAATATTCGTATTTAGGTACAGGTGAAAGATTACCAATGCGCTTTGTTGTTCACGGTGGTGGAGTTGTGGCCCTGGCCGACTCAAAATGGGCGGTTGTTCCCGGGTTTTTATATTATAAACAAGGTGCCGCGCAAGAGATTTTTGTAGGAACCCTCATGCGTTACATGTTGTCACAGAATAGCAAATTCACCGGGTTTAAAAATGGTGCGGCACTCTATACCGGAGCTTATTTTAGAGCCAAAGATGCAATTGTGGCCAAACTTATAATTGAATATGCAGGATGGGCTTTTGGGATTAGCTACGACGTAAATTTTTCAGGTTTACAGGTGGCGTCTACGTATAGAGGTGGTTTGGAGTTATCACTCAGATTTGTTGCTCCAAATCCTTTCCAAACTTCAAGAGGATCAATGAATTCAAGATATTAGGGTTATAGTTCAAATCATCTAAATTCATGAAACATAATTTGTAAGTAGCTTTTTTTCATTTAGATGCCCTAATTAAAACCCTCGCTTTTTATAGCGGGGGTTTTTAAAAATAATACGGTTCCAAATCTGCAGGAAATGACACAATTACTCTTGATCCGGATGATGATCCATTATTACTGAATTTGTCTTCAATTTTAACGTTAAATTCTTTTTCTTCAAGTCTTGAAAATAAGTTGAGACGGCTAAGAACAAATCCTTTACCGTATTGCCAAAGTAGGTTATCCTCACGTGTTTTGTCCGTTTTAACAGCACTGTCCCGGCCAACACCATTATCTTCAATAATACAAACCAACAACTCATCCTGCAATGAAAGTTCTATAGAGACCTTACCGTTTTGCTCAAGCCTGGAAACTCCATGTATAATGGCATTTTCAACATAAGGCTGTAAAATCATTGGCGGAAGAAAATAACAGGATGGGTCATCAATGTTGTTTATAATTTCAAAATCAAAGTGATATTTATTTCTCAATTGTTCTAATTTCATAAATCCAGTCAGGAAATTCACTTCTTCTTCAACTGATATATACAATTGCTGTGAATTTGTGATAATGGATCTGAAGAGATTGGAAAAATCACTAATAAAGTTGATCGATTTTTCCGTATCCTCTTCCAGAACAAAGCTTTGCAGTGAATTCATGGATGAATAAATGAAATTGGGATTGAGCTGTGCTGCTATTAGTTTGAGCTGGTAAATAATCGCATCTTTTAATGATTTTTCGAGCAGAAACTTATTCTTTCTAAGTTGAAACAATACCTCTACTTGTCGTGCGAGACCTTGCAACGACTTTACCTGTTCATCTGAAAGCGTTCTCGGTTCCTTGTCCAAAACACACAAGGTACCAAAAGAAAAACCGTCTTCAGATCGAAGTGGTACACCCGCATAAAATACAACATAGGGCTCACCTTTTACAAAAATACTATCCTTAAATCTTGAATCTTTGCGAGCGTCTTCAACAATAAGAATATCTTGATTGCCATTAATAGCATGTAAACAAAAGTCGATTTCCTTGGAACTATTAAATTCTTTGGCGCGATTACCATATTTAATCCATTGCTCGTCTTTACCAATAAGCGTAACCAAAGACACTTCTGTTTGACAAACAGCCGAGGCAATTGTTGTAATATTGGTACAATCATCCTCCGCTAAAGGGTCAGGAATGCTATTCAAGTGTAAGGTGAGGTGCTCTGAATCTGTATTAAGCTGTTCAGACTTAACCATGATGAGGTTCAATTTTCATTACTAATCTAAGGTGTTTTTTCAATTTTTATTTAAAGTTGTTATCTATTTATAAGATACAAATTATCCTGCTTTTTGTAAACTCTGGGTTTATTATACAAACTTTGCAGTATTGTTATGTAGCTGGCTATAAGCATGGTAAGCTTGTAAAAAAAGTAATTTTTTTTTAATTAATTTCAATTTTGTTAGCCTTTTTACTGAATATTTTGTCTTGATACACATATTTATCAAACCAGGTAAATAACCATTTTGAAACATCTTCTTCATGTTTTAAAATACCGTGATTATCTTTTGCGAACTCAATATATATATGATCATGGCCTATGGTCGCTAGCTTTTTGTGCATTTCACGAGCTTGTTCAACGCTCACGCTCTTGTCTTTTTCACCATGAAGTATGAGAATCTTGGTGTCTTTACACATTTTATCTGCCCAAAACGCCGCAGACCTGCTTTCAAGTAATTGCTTCGTTGAGTCGTTATAGTTAGGTATGACTTCAGCATAAACATGATCTTCCATTTCAGGACGATCCTCTTTCATGGTAAACAGGTTTGACAACCCGCCAATTACAACTAGTGCCTTAATATTACACTGTTCTTTAAGGGCCATATAGCCCATCATTCCACCACGACTTATACCTAACATACCAATTCTACTTGTATCGGCTCCTTCTAATTGTCCGAGAGCCGGAATTAAATTCAATACATCATTAACATCTGAACCGCCAAATTGTTCACTGCCTTCGCTATTTGAATTTCCACGATAGTTTGATGCCGCAACTATATATCCCCAGGAGGCTATTTTCCCCATGTACGTTAAAGCCGTCCCCACGAGTAACTGACCAAAATCTCTATTTCCACCACGGTTGAAAATAATACAAGGATATTCTCCTTTTTCTTTTGGGCGGACCATAAAACCAGTTACCATTAATCCATCACTGTCGTAAACCATGCTGTGTACTTCAATACTATCTACATATTCGAAACCCTCAACAGGTTTGCCATTTTTCAATACTTTTTTTGCAATCGGTGTAGAGGTGTAATCAACAAGTTTGGTTTTGACAAGTTCATCTTCAGCAAAATCGCCCCAAATTGATCGGGCGGTGCTGGGTTTGATTTCATGTGTGTGATTGTGATGCTGAGCGTTGATCACAGTAGGCATTAAGAATAATGCAATGAATAGTGGGGTTTTCATAATAATTTTATTATCAGTTCTATAGTGAAATGCCTGACAATTGAAAAGTAACGCGAGATGATTACGATTTTATAAAAAAGTTCCACACCGGGTCATTGGGTGGCGGAGCGATAATTTCTATGGGTTCTTTTTTTACGGGATGCGTAAATTCCAGCTTTCTCGCATGTAAATGAATCGAGGCGTCCTTATTAGATCGTTTAGCGCCATATTTTAGGTCTCCCTTGATGATGGCACCGATATGGGAGAGCTGAACCCTGATTTGGTGATGCCTGCCAGTGATGGGCAAAACTTCAACCAGATGATATCTGTCCGAATGCCCGAGAACTTTGTAATCCAGTTCTGCCTCCTTTCCGCGGTCATCTTCCACCACATAACTCTTGTTTTGCTTTTCATTTTTAAGCAGATTATGGATGAGTTTACCCTGAGCTGGTGTGGGCGCATCTTCTGTCACGGCCCAATAAGTTTTCTGGACTTTCTTTTCACGAAACTGTTTGTTCATGCGACTCAGAGCTTTGGAAGTTCTGGCAAAAAGTACAATTCCTGAAGTAGGCCTGTCAAGACGGTGAACGGTACCCAAAAACACATCACCTGGTTTATTGTATTTGGCCTTTATATATGCTTTGACTTTATCGCTTAAAGGGGTATCACCCGTTTTATCGCCCTGAACAATATCTCCGGCATTTTTGTTGACCACTATTAAGTGGTTGTCTTCATACAGTACGTCCAAATCAGTATTGCTCACTGTCGTTAGGGAAATCGCAGGTTCGTACGTCTTTGATATAGTTTTTGAAAGCCTTTAACATCTCTTCATGCAGGTTGTGATACTTTCGTAAAAAACGAGGGTTGAACTCATTGTTGATGCCCAACATATCGTGACTAACCAATACCTGACCGTCAACGCCATT
Organism: Crocinitomicaceae bacterium; assembly: GCA_014762645.1. Taxonomy (GTDB): domain Bacteria; phylum Bacteroidota; class Bacteroidia; order Flavobacteriales_D; family Crocinitomicaceae; genus Paracrocinitomix. The sequence goes on along the minus strand of JABURP010000065.1, from coordinate 38,727 downwards.
ACCTGCACCAATACCAATCACCGGAACAGTTAATTCTTCAGCCACTTGTTTACCCAATGCCGCAGGAATTTTTTCGAGAATAATGGCAAAGCATCCGGCATCCTGTAATAAATGAGCATCTTCTATCAGGCGTTCAGCTTCTTCTTCCTCTTTGGCCCTTACAGTGTATGTACCAAACTTGTAAATGGATTGAGGTGTTAATCCCAGATGGCCCATAACGGGAATTCCGGCAGAAAGAATTCTGTCTACTGATTCTAAAATTTCACGTCCACCTTCCATTTTTACTGCGTGTCCACCAGTTTCTTTCATAATTCGGATAGCTGATGTCAGGGCTTCTTTTGAATTACCCTGATAGGATCCGAAAGGCAGATCTACCACCACTAATGCTCGCTCTATTGCACGTATAACAGAAGCGGCGTGATAAATCATTTGATCAAGCGTGATAGGAAGAGTTGTTTCGTGTCCGGCCATAACGTTTGATGCCGAATCTCCAACAAGTATGATATCAACGCCGGCCTCATCTAAAATTCGAGCCATAGAGTAATCATATCCGGTAAGCATGGAGATTTTCTCATTGTTTTGCTTCATTTCCAGCAAAACATGTGTTGTAATTCGTTTTACTTCTTTATGTACGGACATATTGGTCATATTTCTGGGCAAAAGTAGGTAAAAATAGTGTCGTAAATTGAATAAATTCCGGCGAGCTAATAAATGTCATATTTAGTCTGCCTACAATGTTGTAACTTTGAAGTATGAAGCAGAAAGTTCTCATCATAGGAGCAAGTACCAACCCCTCGCGGTATGCTTACCTGGCAACAAATATGCTGTTGGATGATGGTCATGAAGTACATCTCCACGGTTTACGAGAAGGACAGGTGAGGGGTATAACTATCCAAACTGAACAAAAAATGATTGAGAATCTGGATACAATAACATTGTATGTAGGACCAAGAAATCAACAGTCACTTTATGATTATATCGTGAAGTTAAACCCGAAACGAGTGATCTTTAATCCCGGTACAGAAAACCCGGAACTCTATGATCTTTTAAGGGAAAATAATATCGAAGTAGTGGTAGCGTGTACGCTTGTAATGATCCGAACCAAACAGTTTGAACTACAAGGCTAACTCATTACTTCCTTTGTTTCTTATTGATTCACCTTGAAATTGCTTTTTGTTTTTTCCAAACACCTGTCAATCATCTCTAAACAGGTATCAATGGTATGCTTTTTTGTGCGGAAAGACAAGATTGCCATCCGGATAACCATCTTACCATGGAGTTTGGTTGAGCTAAGAAATATCCTGCCATCTTTATGAATTTCCTGCATCAGCTGTTGGTTAAACGCATTTTCTTCATCATTTGTGGCATTTTCGAGCTGTTTGCTCAAAGGATACCAGAAATAACTCACCGAAAGATCAGGCTCCGGACCAACTTCAAATCCCCGTTTTACCAGTGCTTCCCTGAAATAATCCGTTAAGTACAGTTTTTCCTCTAAACAGGCCTTAAAAGGTTCAATGCCGTGGATTTGAAGAGGTAACCACATACGCAATCCTCTGAAGTGTTTGGTAAGTTCAGGAGATACGTCAGCCGGGTTAAGTGGAAGGTTTTCATCCAGTGCATCCTGCATATAATTGGCCGTGTAATGATGCGAATGAAATAATGCTTTCTTGTCTTTAATCAGTACTGCACCAAGTCCGTAAGGCAAAAACAGTCCTTTGTGCGGATCGATACAAAGTGAATCTGCCATATTGATGCCTTCAAATTTATGGCCTGCCCGTTCCGTAAGAATGAAAAAGCCACCATAAGCACCATCTACATGATACCACAGGTCTTGATCTTTAGCTATTTCACCAATTTGTTTTAATGGGTCAATGGCACCCGTGTCTGTTGTTCCCGCGGATGCAAGAACCAGAAAAGGATTCAATCCCGAAGCTTTATCTTCATTGATTTTGTTCGCTAAATCATCAGGATCCATGCGCCAGTAATCATCCAACGCAATGTATCTGATAATAGCATCTTCCAAACCAATAATTCGCAAGGCCTTTTGTGTACAGTGGTGAACCTGTTCACTTAAATAAATGACGGATTTTGCTACCTTCTCATTTTTAATTTGGTATTTGTCCCTGGCGGCGGTAAGAGCTATTAAATTGGCAATAGAACCACCTGAAGTCAGGTTTCCAACCGTGTGTTCCGGAAATCCGAAAACATCACTCATCCACGCGATAAGTTCATTTTCAATGGTTACTGCTCCGGGGCCGCCGAAATACATTCCTGCATATTCATTGGATACATCTGCCAGGTAATCTCCTAGTGCCGAAAGATAAATTCCGCCACCAGGAATATAACCTAAATGACCTCCGGAAGCTGGTTGTATACCGGTTTCGGATACTTCTGTTGTATAGGTGCTTAAAATGTCTTCAATGGGATGTGATTGCTCGTCTATTTTTAGCTTCGAAACATCTGGTGATTTGGAATGAAATGATGGGAGTTCATCTATTTCAGATATAAATCGGTCGCCCCATTCCTTAATCTTCTGTAAATAGTAATCTCGTTGCTCTTGCGAAGGTTCCAGTTGTGCTGATACCTGCTCTAATGCTGTCAATTTTTTCAACAAATCCGTCATAGTTTATTTTGAATGCAGATATTTGACGGCTGAAGATACTTATTTATGTCTAAAGAGTTTATTCTTGCCTTACTGATTGGCTATTTTGCGGTGTTGCTTTTGATCTCCTACATCACCGGAAAAAAAGCGGACAACGAAACCTTTTACACAGGGAACAGGAATAACCCATGGTATATCGTTGCCTTTGGTATGATCGGTGCATCCCTCTCAGGGGTTACTTTTATTTCTATTCCCGGAACTATTGGGGGCAGCAGTTTTACTTACCTACAAATGGCAATTGGATATATTCTTGGGTATGCCATAATCGCCTTTGTATTGTTGCCGCTCTATTACCGGTTGAACCTGACCTCTATTTATTCTTTTCTGGAGCAAAGATTCGGCGTAATCACATATAAAATGGGAGCCGGATTTTTCATTGTTTCCAGATTGATTGGTGCAGCATTGAGGATGTATTTAGTTGCCAGTATACTTCAGACGTTTGTCTTTGATCAAATGGGAGTTAGGTTTGAAGTGACTGTTGCCTTGAGTATACTTTTAATTTGGGTGTATACCTTCAAAGGAGGGATAAAAACAATTATCTGGACAGATACCTTGCAGACATTGTTTATGCTTATTTCTGTTGGGCTAAGTGTGTATTTAATATCAGCAGATCTAAACATAGCCCTGGGGGATATTTATGGCGCCATTGACGAAGCAGGCATGGGATCCATGTGGCAGACAGAAGATGTTAATGCCGGTAATTATTGGGTAAAAGGTGTCTTAGGAGGTATGTTTATTACGCTTGGAATGACGGGTGTGGATCAGGATATGATGCAGAAAAACCTGACCTGTAAGAATCAGAAAGAAGCTCAAAAGAACATGTTGAGTTTTTCCGTAGTCCTCTTTTTTGTCAACGTCATTTTTGTCTCCTTAGGTGGATTACTTTTTCTTTATGTAGACGCCAATCCGGATGTAGCGGAGGCCTGGGTTAACCTCTCTAAAACAGACACAGGAGATGGTGATAAACTATTTGCTGTTGTTGCGCTAAGCGGGAAGTTAGGGATTACCATAGGAATTTTCTTTATGCTGGGATTAATTGCTGCAGCTTATAGTAGTGCAGACTCCGCTTTAACTTCGTTGACAACTTCATTTTCGGTTGATTTTTTGGGAGCAGATAAAAAAGAAAATAAGGAAGAAGGGGAGAAGCTGAGAAAACGATCACACATTCTCATGTCAGTTGCCTTACTTGTAACAATTGTTGTTTTTAAAGCGGTGAAAAGTGACAATGTGGTTTGGGAATTATTCAAAGCCGCTAACTATACATACGGGCCGTTACTAGGGCTATTTATGTTTGGCGTGATATCCAAAAGAAAAGTGATGGATAAACTGACGTTACCCATAAGTTTGTTGGTTCCCATTGTAATGTATTTGATCAACCAAAATATTGGTGATTGGACCGCCAATGCTGATGGTACGGGTTATTCATTTGGACCTGAACTTTTAGGTATTAACGCCTTCCTTGTGTATATCTTTTTATGGATTTTTTCAAAAAAGGCAAAAATGGAAAGAAATAATTGACATTTTTGTAAGACAGCATGGCTCAAACCGTCGGAATGTGAACACAAAGATGCCAGTATGGCAGAAATACAATGCTGGTACATGGTTTGAGTGAGATAAAGAAATTAATAACAGATAGAAAAACTTAATTATGGCAGTTGAAGTGACAGACGCAAACTATGATGAAATTGTAGGAAATGCGGATAAGCCTGTAGTATTAGACTTTTGGGCAGCATGGTGTGGACCTTGTAGAATGATTGGTCCACTTATAGAAGAAATGCATTCAGAATATGAAGGCAAAGCAATTATTGGAAAAGTAGATGTAGACAACAATCAGGGAATCGCACAACGATTTGGAATTAGAAATATTCCAACAGTAGCGTTCATTAAAAATGGAGAAGTGGTGGATAAATCAGTAGGAGCTGTGCCTAAATCACAATTGACGTCTAAACTAGATGCTATCCTGTAACAGGATACTTGATAAAAGCATTAAACGCCGTGTTACACTAGTTTCACGGCGTTTTTCTTTGTGCTAAAATCGTACATCACAGTCTTTGGGAACCAAGGACTTGATTCTTTCTTTTTCTTTTTCTGAGAAGAAGTTTCCGCGTAAGAGCAAGGTTTTCAAATTCGTCAATTCACCAATACTTTCCGGAAGGGATTTCAACGAATTATTTTCAAAACTTAGGTAGTACAGGTTTTTCAAGTCACTGATACCCTTTGGAAGCGATTTCAAATTATTAGAATCCATATTGAGGTAGGCCAGGCTTTTGAGTTTGGTAAAGCTACCTGGTAATTTTTTAATATTGTTTCCCTGCAAATACAGTCGCTGTAAATTGGACAGGTAGCCAAATTCTTCAGGTAATGATGTCAATTCGTTCCCATCTAGACTTAGCGTAGCCAGCTTCTCCAGGTTTCCTATGGTTGATGGAAGTTCTTTGAGTCTATTTTCATTTACTGCTAAGTCTGTCAGGTTGGTCATGGCACCAATTTCTTCTGGTAATTCCGTAAGCCTGTTCTCTCTTAAATTGAGATTAGAAAGCAAAGACATATTGTCAAAGGTCTCCGGTATTTTTTCTAATTGATTTCTGGATAGATCCAAACGCAATAAACCGGAACAATTTCCAATTTCATCCGGCAGTTCTATTAGTTGATTTCCTCCCAGATAAAGGTCTTCCAACTTTGTTAGCGCTCCAATAGTTTCAGGAAGTTCGGCCAAAAAATTATCTTCCAGGTTTAAATGCGTAAGTGAATTTAATTCGCCAATTGTCTCAGGCAGAACAATCAAACCATTCATTGAAATGTGCAGTTCACTTAAGTTTTTCAGCTCCGCAATGGAAGCCGGCACCAAAACAATTTGGTTATTCTTACAGTTGAGTCTTTCCAGGCTCACTAATTCTCCCAAATCCGAAGGTAATTCGGTAAGCTGATTATTCTCCACATTGAGCACTTTTAGTTTATCCAGACTCGTAATTGATTTGGGCAATTTTGATAATTGATTGCTTTCAATAACCAGATACTTTAAGTTGCTTAAGTCTCCTACTTTTTCTGAGAGTGATTTGAACTGATTTCTACTTAAGCGTATTTCTTCCAGAGATTCAATTTCAAAAAAGTCTTTGGGCAATTTACTTAATCGATTGCCATTTGCATTAATGTATTTAAGCTGCTGTAGGTTGTTCATACCTGAAGGCAGAGAAGAAATATCGTTGTCACGGAGTTCCAGTTGTTCTAAACTTTTTAACTGACCCAAACTCTTTGGTAATTCGCTTAACTTGTTCCGTTCAAGATCAAGCGTCTTTAGGTTTTTTAACTTCCCCAAATTTTCAGGCAGAGCTGCCAGGTTATTCGCTTTTAGTTTGAGTTCCTGTAAGGAGTCAATAGTACAAACGGAAGATGGAATGGTCGATAAGTTATTTCCTGAGAGCTCCAGTTTTACTAAGTGTTTAAGGTTTCCAATCTTTTCAGGTAGTCGATTAATCATATTACCAGAAGCATCCAAAGATGTCAGTTTGGTAAGTTGAGTAAATTCATCTGGTAGAAAGGTCAGATAGTTTTCACTGATGTTCAGTGAAGTTAGGTTTACCAGCGTCTTAATCTCTTTTGGAATTGCACTCAGTTCGTTTTCAGACAGGTCAAGATCGTATTGCTCCTGTGGCTTTTTTAAAGCAGCTTCCAAAGCTGGAGAGGTCATCTTCTGAGCATAGAGAGGCAAACAAAACAACAGGCATAAAATGGTAATATTCTTCATAACTAAAGATCTTTAAGGCCGTTTAACGAACAAATTTCATAGAATACTACGATAAATATAGAGAAAATGTTAAGGGCAGGAGATCAGCTGCTTACATTTGATCCTTGAAGGCAGGGAAAATATCTAATCGATCATCCTGAAGGATATGTACAGGTAAATCATTCCGATCAATTACTACCACTTTGTATCCTTTTATTAATGCCGTTTGAATGTTTTGTTCACTGGGCATGTGACCATAAGCCGTGTAGTCAGTGTAGAACATGAGTGGTATGAATCCAACCACAGTATAATTGGCATTAAAGGCAATTATTTTTTGATCACCGTAATGCGCTTCAAGTCTCCGTATGAATTGTATTTCTTCTATTTCCTCTTTTCTGAAATCATTCATGTGTGGGAAATCAAGCGAATGTCGCTGCGTAATTTCTCTCAGTTTAAACATTTCAGTTACCGGGCTCCATAAAATAGCACCAAGCATCAAGTAGGACACAATTTGAATCTTAATGTATTTTGACCAGAGCTCATAAAACCACACAAAAGCGCTTGATATTCCCAGTAATACAATTGGCATCACGATTATGGTAAAAGCATTCATTTTGGTAGCGGCAAGTGAAAAGAACACATACACAAAGGCCACGATAATGCCCATAAATAACTGATAGGTTCGGTTTTTCATCTTCCAGATACCTATTGCTAACAGCACAAGTACCATAAACGGCATCCAATCCGCTAAAAAATAGTTCTCTCTGAAATACAGGGCCTGAAAACCTTTGACAAAATGATAGTCCCAATCTCCCGAATGTCCTTCTACGACATTGGAAAAATGAGATGCCGAAGTGCCCAATTCATAAGCTGCCTCTTTAGGAAATCGAATAAAGCAATAGATCTGCCAGGGAAGAAACACCAGTAAAGAGATCAAAAATGGCCGAATCATCACAAAATATTGCTTAATCTGCCAGAATTTGAAGTTGTTTTTAATGGTGATAACCAGAAACCAACAGACGTAAACCAACAAGCCCATCAACCATTTAACCAAAACGGCGCCACCGGCTGAAATACCTAACCATATCAACCATTTTCGTTCTTTCGTACGTACATACTCTACCCAGCACAATACGGACCAAGTCACATAAAACAGGAAGGCCATGTCATTGTGGTCCGTTGAATATCTTCCGGCTACTAATTCTAATGGGTAATTGGCCAGTGTGATGAAAATTGCCGCGATAAATCCGGCAGTTTCATTTCGCACGGATTTGCCGATTCTGTACACCAGATACGGCAACAAGGCGTGCATAATTACACTGGGCAATCGAATTGCGATAACTTTTGCGCCCAATATCTTTACAAATAGCGCCATTTGCCAAAGAAAAAGGGGTTGTTTATGTATCCAGATATGATTGGCGATCCACAATTTATAGTCATACTCAATAACCGGTTCTTTTATGAGCATGGGTTTAAAGGGATTGCTGGCCATGTTTTTTGCAACTAACGCATGTTGCTGTTCATCCCATAAGTTAAGGAAGGGATCAAGAATCGCCATAAAATATGCTAACACGCCACTGCCTAAAACGAGCATCCAAATGGCCCATTTTTTATTCCAAAAGAATAAAATAAATGACCCGCCAATCAAAGTGAGTCCGGTAATCAAATAAGGGACAGTATGCGCATCTATCCAGTCCAGCATCAATGAAAATCTTTTGCTTTTAGTTCCTTGAACGATCTAAGTCCGCCCAGAAATTTTTTCAAGGTAATGTTCTTTTTGTATAATCCACTTGCATTGAAATGGGTAGATTGTTTTTTAATGATTTTACGCTTTCGTCTCAGAGAGCCCCAGTTTTTATAGACAGCCACGTGTGCTGTCCAAACCGCACTAAAGTGTTTGAACTGAAATTTACCGATAAACATAACTGCAGCAACACCATCTATCGTCATGCGAATAAAGAGTTTAAACAAACTGCCCTCGTGGTTTTTGAAAATGGTGTATAAACTGTTCCTGAAATTCAAATAAGTTTTCTTGGGGTGCATGTAGTTCAATGTTCCTCCACCTACATGGTAAACAGTTGATTCACCGCAGTAATAGATCTTGTACCCGCATTTTTTAAGACGCCAACACAAGTCAATCTCTTCCATGTGCGCAAAAAAGTCTTCGTCAAATCCTCCAAACTGGTGAAACAAATCTGAACGTATAAATAAGCTTGCACCTGTGGCCCAAAAAATTTCCATATTGTCGTCGTACTGTCCCTTATCCTCTTCAACCACTTCAAAAATACGGCCCCGGCAAAAAGGAAAGTAATTGGTATCTAAAAATCCACCCGCCGCACCGGCATGCTCAAATTTTGTACGGTCTTTTTGGTTCAGCACCTTGGGTTGTAGCGCAGCAATTTTTTCATCCGATTCCAACAAATCAATACATGGCTTGATCCAGTTTGGTGTTACTTCTGCATCTGAGTTCAGAAGGATATAATAATCAGCTTGAATTTGTTTTAGACCGTCATTGTAGCCTTTGGCAAATCCACCATTTTCATCATTGATCAGGAGGTTTACATCAGGATGTGTTTCTTTAAGAAAACTAACTGAATCATCAGTAGAGGCATTATCAACTACCCAAATTTCTGCGTCATCAGAATATTTGATCACGTTAGGAAGGAATGCTTCCAGATAGGATTTACCATTATAATTGAGTATGACAACTGCGACTTCCATCTACTATTTTGTAGCCCACAAAATTGTAGGAGGGCGTGAAATTACAAAATAGATTGTTTACCGGTCGATCTCGTTGAAATAAACATTGGCATTTCCACCGTAGTGGACTGATCCTCCAGGATCATCAACATTTTGCGAGTTTGCATCCCGTTTGTGAAGGTCATTTTGCCAACGGTAATTTTGCAGTTCGCCTTGCATGTCTGAATGCAACAGTGGATAATCATTTGTTACCAAATCCGGGTTGTAGAATATAAATCGCACATTTGATCGTTGACCAATTCTGTAATAATGCCAGATTTGATATGGGTAAGCGCTCGGTTCATTTGGTCGGTCAATGAACTGATTTGGGGCGCCGTACTTGAGCCAGATACGACCGCGATCCGTCTCCCAGGCATATTTTATCTGCGTTCCGAATAATTTTTCACAATAATAAACGCTTCTACGGTAATCGTACCATGCTTTTTGAGGATTTTCCGGAGACGTTTTTATCCAAAACGCATAAAAATACTTTTCCATTTGCGTGGTATCCGTTCCTTTCAGCATTTTGCGTATGGATTCGTATTCATAGCGCGGACTAATCGGCATGATGCTACCCAGAAAATATGCCATAGAATCCCTTGATATTTCAGACATCCAACCATCATCAATGACCACCTGATCTACATCTATGTAATTCGTTTTCATGTCTGATCTTCTCTGAAAGAACATAGATTTGCTCGCAATGGTATCATTCTCTTTGTTGACAATATTCAGGACAAGATTAAAATCTCCGGTAGGAACACCATCAATAGGCAAATAACCAATTACCGGAACTACCGGACTGGTGGTTAAGCGTTGAAAGTGAAAGATACCTTCCAGGTTACGGTTGGTATTATAATCGGAGATAGAGTAGGTGAGTAGGAACTTTTCATTCGCCCCTAGTAATATGTCAGCATTGTAGATTTCCAGGTAGAATGCGATTTTATCCATTTCCGGAGGGAAATAGTTGGTCATATAAGGAAGCAATAAAAACCCATTCTTCACGAAATTGTTTTTCTCAATGGTTTTACTGGCACTTTGAATGAATTCAATATCCGAGAACTCAATTTGTTCATCACTGACCTCCTCAATCTTTAGCGTTTGCTGACCGTTCACTTCTTCTCCGGAGACCATATCCTTAATAATCAACTCGTAGGTATAAACACCGGGATCAAGCCCGTAATGCTGAATATCAAAGAAATCATCTACAATAGAATCCTGCATTTCCGGTGAGTCAAGTTGGTACTTGTCAATGAGCACAATGCTGTCATTAGATTCAAAGATATGTGTGATCTCAACAGTGGTTCTGAGATTACCGGATGGTGTATTTAAATATTTGAATGTTCCACCTGAAAATTGCAGCAGGGTGGTAATGTATGTCGAATTATCGGGAGTTTGAAAAACCTTGTAGTTAAAAAAAACTTTTGGTTTTGCCAGCGCCACGGAAGTCAACATCAAAAAACAGATCAAGAAAATTCGTTTCATAAAGATTAAACAGTATTAAGTACTAAGATAATCAGATACAAAGTTACGGTGAAAGGAATTTGATTCAAAGGTTGAAAGCGTTTATTTAACGGCATGAAAAAGAGGGTAGAGAAAAGAATTCTGCCATTTTTTAAAAAATACGCTTTGGTGAAACGAAAAAATGTCTAATTTTGCGCCTGCCTAACGGCAGTCAGGCCCGGAGAATTGGCAGAGTGGTCGAATGCGGCAGTCTTGAAAACTGTTGTACCGTAAGGTACCGGGGGTTCGAATCCCTCATTCTCCGCCAAAACATCAAAAACCTCACCGTCAGGTGGGGTTTTTTTGTGTCCGGAATTTTTTGGAGCGTGCTCCAAAAAAATGACGAAACAAAAAAATGGCGCAGCCAGGTTTTTGATGTTTTGGAACCTCCCCCGCCCGGGATCGCGAGCGCAGCGAGCAATCCACTTCACTTTCCAATCCACTTCACTTTCCAATCCACTTCACTTTCCAATTCAGCACCAAAGAATTCCACCGCAGGTAGGAATTCTAGTTTCTAAAAGAGAATGAACTTCATTTATTTAATGAGACCTGTTTTAGGCAGATTTGTTGACAAATCATTTTGCGTTAGTTATCAATAAAGTACCATTGGTTTTATTCCTTTTAAAAGAAATAAAGTACATTGGTTTTATTCTAATGTTAGCTTGCATTGAAAACGCTTGAATAACATAAGTGATTGATAACTAGTGACTTATAATTATAATTATTTTTAATCGTAATAATATTTTTATACATTTACATGGTGAGTAAAAAAGATAAACAGGATAAATCAAGGAAAAAGAGACAACTTGTCTGGGTTTTTATTTTGTGTGCAATCTTATTTGTATTAGCCGTCATCTTTCTTAAGGGAGGATTCAAATGAGTATTCATTAGTTTTTATCTAAGGCATACTCACACCTAATTAATTTATTTTTAAACTCTTCAAAATTTTAAGTTATGATCAAAGAAATATCCTCACTATGCTTAGTAATGCTAATTATAGCTTCATGTTCAAAAGAAAGTATAGAACCGAACCGCTCTCACAATAATGCAGAAGATTCATTCAAAGAAAGTCAACTTACTGATAATCAAAGTTCATTGTTGGACGAATTAGAGAGAGATTTAATTACAGCTGAAAAAAATTTAGACGATTCACGAGGGATTTTAGATGTTGAATTTCCGGTGAATGAGTGGGATTTTACTGGAAGACACTACGTTCAGTCTATGGAAGTTGCAAATAGTATTAATTCAGATAAGCAAGGGATAGTTGATAGACAAAGTTTAGAAGGTTATTTTAGTATTGTCAATACAGAGTGGTTGAATAACGTGTCTGACCCAGATTTTTTCAGAACTCAGAATAACGTAGACGAATTTGAAATGCGTATTTTGAGTAGATACAGTAAGATAATGTCCAGTGTAGATAATCCAACTGCGATTGTAGTTTTGTCCAAGGTCGTTGAACAATTTGTTATTAGAAACGTTGAGGATGAACAAAGACAACAACGGTTATTAATGTACATGTCACTAAGTCGTCATTCTTTCGCATTTTTTCATAGTAATGGTATTGTTGTTAATGGGTCTCAAATATTTAATGATGACATAGGGGTAAGCGGAATAAACCCTGATATTGTGAATGATGTTATTGACTGTGTGCAAGGATATGCAGAAGACTGGAGTTCTCTAGAATGGTATGGTTGGGCGCTATTTATGACTGAATGTTGGAGTGCTGTGATCGTAGATTGTTACTTAGAAGTCACTTCCTAGGCATCCAAAATGTTTTAATCAAATACGTATTCTTATAAGGCAAAGCAGTATTTGAAAACGCATGCTAACATAATAAGCAAAATTCACCTCCACCCTCGTCCACGCGCAAATGCTCCCATTGGCGTGTACATAACCGGGTGGCCTACGCACGTAGGACAGCCATGAACCGGGGTTTTGGCCAGCACACTTGGCGCCGGCATTTAAAATGCCTAATTTTGCTCAAACGTTGTATGCTATTACGTAAAAAGCTGTTTGATTGTAGCCATTGGAATAAACATTTTCCCGCTATCAGGAAGTAATTTAAATCCATAACTCTCATAAAAAGAAATTGCCATTTCATCAATTGGATCAACTACTACAGCAAATGACCCTAACTGCTCTGATGCCAAATAACTTCTGAACAGTGCATCTACTAATAATCTCTCTCCCATTCCTTTTCCCTTACAAGTTTTATCGCGTGCAAGTCTTCCGAGTAGAGTTGCAGGAATTGTCTTGTAAGCTGTTGGAAATTTCTTTTGAAACTTGTCAGGTATTAATTCTCGCGGAATTCCCGTATTAGATAGAGTATAGTATCCTTGTACTCTATCTTTATCGTTTATTTTTTCAGAAATTACAAAACAAGCGGACAGCTTCTTCTTCACATCCTGATTAGCTTGTTTTTTCAAATAATCATCTAAAATCTCTTGTCCACAATCAAATTCATCTCTAAAATGTGATTTTTGAAGGCTAACTGTTTGTAATTCCATTAAATTCTATTTTGCCAATTTATATTTCTTGGCTGCATCCTTTAATTTCTTATTTGGTGCTTCAGGATTTAAAATTGTTTCGAAAAAAATTTCGCTATCTTTTTCCGAAGCAATAACTAATTCATGTCTCTTAATAATTTCTTCAGCCCGCTTCTGAGCAGCACGTAAGACAAATTCAGACAAACTTCTGAAACCACCTATAGAGGCAGCTTTTTCTAATAATTTCTTTTCTTTAACAGAAAGTCTCGTATCAAACCGAGTCTTTGCTGTCTCATTCTTAGTTCCCAAGGCCATATTTAATCGTTTAGCTATTACAAATGTACGGACAATTTCCGTACAAAACAAATTTGTACGGATTTATTACGTACAAAAAACAGCACACAACATAATAGGTAAAGTTCATGTCCGACACTCTGACCACGCTTTTCCCTCCCAGTTCGTGTACTTTACCGGGCTTCCATCACTCGGTCGGACAAACCAGTATCCGGGGTTTTGGCCACCGCACATCAAGACGGCATAAATTGCTAGCTTTAGCCAAACGTTAGACTCAATTGAAATTTTGATTTAATGGTTACATTACCTATGTTCTTACATTAAATGATAAAGTCATGACTAAAAATATCATTTTATCTCTTTTCGTCGCATTCATTTCATTCGGTAGCCATGGCCAATCTGACACCTTGAATCAAGTTGACTCTGACGGAAATAAAACAGGTTGGTGGATCACTTATCTTGATGAAAATTTAGAAATACTAAAAGACAGTGTCGGGGCTACACATTGCATGTACAATTATTACACTGGAAAATTTTATCATTTTCTGTTTGGCAAGGGGCTAGGATCAAAGAAATACCCTGTTCAATTTCCAGATAGCGATACTTTAAAGATTGGCAATTATCCATTGTTGCATGGAAAATATATAACCAAATACAAGGACGGAACTGTACGATCGATTCTTACTGCTTCAAATGGAATTTTGATTGAATGCAAAATGTTCTGGCCGAATGGTCAATTAGATGACCATTTAATATATTCAGTAGAATGTGGTTACCCAATACGTTTCTGCATAAAAGAATATGACAAAAATGGAGAGATGGAATATGATGGTTATCAGCAAGTTCCTAAGGAACACCGATAGAGAATGCAGGGGTAGAACTGAGCCTAACAATAGGTAATGCTAAGCGTCCAACCCTTTGGCCGCGCACGTTTCGCCACGTACATGTCCATAATCCTGGCGGCCATCACGGTCGGACAGCCAAAGAAGCCCGGGGTTTTTGGCCTGCACACTTCGCACGTGTTTTGCACTTGCTGCGCAAGCAGCAAATCACTAGCTTTGCTCAAACGTTACCTGTAATTACTCCCATGACAAAATGGTTTTGCATAGTCGGAATAACTCTGATCTCCTGTGGTCAATCAGGACAGGAAACGAATTCACCTTCTGATCCTTCAACAATCTCGGATACTGATAATCAAGAACAAATAAAAGAACTTGATGTTGATTCAATACATGAACTTGAGAAGTTGGGAAGAGATTCAGACATAAAGGATATGCTTTCTGAATATTCGGATCATGATCTTTCTGATTCAATGCTGTTTCTAAAAAGTAAACTGAACTATGAAGGTATTCAACCAAACTATACAGACGAAGATGACAGCTTGGAAACAAATGCTTATTTTAATATTGAGAACCTTTGTTTGAGTGGTTATTTAGATGCATGTGCTTATTCCATCTACTGTGATACATGGAATTGGGAAAACCCAATGTCCAAGGAAGAAAGACATGAAAAATGGCTCGCATTAGCAGATAGTGGAAATGCACTAGCAATGTATTATTTGGGAACCAACGCTCCCACTCAACCTAAAGAATCATATGTTAGATATACTGACCCAAAATGGTTAAAAAAATCATGTGAACTAGGAAATATTGAAGCTTGTGATCATTTGGCTTTTTACTATAAATATGATAACCCTAACGAAAAGGAGCGGATCAAATATTTGAATAAATGTGTTGAATATGGCCGATTAAGTCGGAAAATTGAACTCAGCTTAATATCCCTACAGCATCTAACCAAGTATCCAAACAAAGAAAATTACAACCAATTTCGTGAAAAGTTTTTGGAGAGTAAACAATATTGGCACAATGAGGCAAATGTCTATTTTCCAGTTGGAGAAATACTATTCAATTCAAAGGACAATTCCTTAAAAACTTTTGGGGCAAGGGTTGTCATTTTAACGAAACATAGAGCTTCAAGTGCAAAATCATTCATTCAAGAAAATGGCATAAAAGAGGAAAATTATGTCCCTTTGAATTCATTTGAATCAGTAGAACCTGAACTGTTTCATATCTTGAAAGAATATTGTGGACTGGAATGAAAAACTACAGGTAACACAGTAGGTAAAATTCACCCCCCTCACTCTTCTACGCGCAATGCTCCCATTGGCGTGTACATAACCGGGCAGCCATCACACGTAGGACCGCCCAGAATCCGGGAATTTGGCCAGCACACTTGGCGCCGCAATAAATTGCTAATTTTACCCAAACGTTAGCTGCAATGGTTAAAACTTATGTATCCAATATAGTCATGGGAGCTACTGTCGGACTGTTTTATTCAGTTTCTAAATTTGATTGGGACAGTTTATTGGGTACTCTACTTCTGATTTTGATATTCCTGTCTTATGGAGCGCGATTAATTATTGCTCAGAAATTTCATTTTATACGCATAAAAAACCCTTCATTGGGTACAGCCTTCATTATTGCTCCCATTTACTTGTTTGCTGCATTTGCTGATTTTGCTGCTCTCTTCTCAGCACTGAGTCTAATAACCAAGAGCCCCATAACTTCGAGCGTTTATTCATTCGCAATTATCGGAGGGGTTTTCGGTAGCATTGGAACAATATTCTATGAAGCTAAAATTGCATTCAATGAAAATAAGCCAGAACCCTCCAAGTTATTGGTGATCTTAAGTAAAATCTTTCTTTACCTCTATTGTGCATTAGCTGTGACTCTTATATGGGATACGATTGGAAATAGACTCATAGATACAGTTCTACATCAAAAAGGCATGTTAGGCGTCTTCTATCTATTTATCTTCTATTTTCTAGCAGTAATACCCTTTCAAAGACATGCTTTTCTGGAGACTATCCTTAAGGGTAAGTCTGTAGCTCACTATTTCTTGAGTTTGTTAATCGGGTTTGGTTTTGTAGCATGGTCAGTGTTTCTATGAAAACATCCTTTTACTAAAAATTAAAGAACTACCTCAGAACCTAGAATTACCAAGGTAAAAGAACTACAGCTAACATAATAGCTAAAGTTCATGTCCGACACTCTGGCCACGCTTTTCCCTCCCATTACGTGTACATATCCGGGCGGCCAGCTCACTTGCTCCCATTTGCTTGTCCAAAGTCTTGGTTTGGTCATCTCACGTAGGACGCTCCCAGAGTCCGGGGTTTTGGCCAGCGCACTTTCGCACGTGTTTTGTACTTGCTGCACAAACAACAAATCACTAGCTTTAGCCAAACGTAATTGCAGCTTCTCCACCGGATTCGCTTATATCTGAACAATAAGCCAGATTTCATTTCGTTCTTTTAAAAAGCGTAATCATGAACAAATGTATTGTTACTCTAATCTTTGTAATCACTACAAATCAGGTGTTTACTCAAGAGTCTATCGACTATAAATATGATATTGGAATTCGTTATGGCTTAAATCCAGTTAATATTTATCAGGGTAACTATGGTGTGCAATTGCGGAATAAATTGAGCAATAAATGGCATTTAAAGTATGCATTGACTTATAACAAAACTGTTTCTGATGAAAGAAAATCAAAAGAGTTGATTTATGAAAATGGAACAGATAAAATTCTTAGAACTCAAGGAGAATACCAGCTGAATTTTGCCGGCCGTTTTGGTTGTGATTATAGTCCAATCAAATATTTGCGTCTAGGAGTCGAGGTAATTCTAGGTTATGGAATAGGCAATTCTTATTTGGTGGATGAAAATGAGGATCCACATTATGATGGAGGGATGGAACACATATATGAATACAATAACGCATCAAAACCATATATTTCACCAGATCAAGGCGTCCCGAATCGACAATATGTACAATTTGTGGATTCCAATGAATATCTAAATACTGGAGTTTCTGTTCAAGTTGGTGCTTATTGCCCAATTCGAAAAAGATGGGAAATTGGAATTAATTATTCGCCAGCACTCGTACGCTTCAATTTGCTCAAAACAAAGAGTAAATCGAATGCTGTCGGACCATTTGACAACAATTATAGCTCATTTAATGTCATCAACCACTTTATTAATTTGGTCGTAAAATTCAAGTTTTGATTGTTTGATATGACTTATTCTAACTCAAGTTGAAAAACTATTTAGAACACGATAGCTAAAGCTCAGCGTCCACCCTTGGCCTGCTCACATCCTGCCTACCGGTTTACCTCCCAAAGGGACGGCAGGCAGGCAAGAGGGCATAAATGCCTAGCTTTAGTCATGCGTTACTTTTCACTAGTTTTTAATAAACTTACAATGAAGTACCTGACCTGAATCTTCTATGGCTTGAATAAAGTAGGTGCCGACTTGAAGTTGTGAAACATCTACAGCTAAGTAGAATCACGACCGCTTCGAAGGATTTATCATCTTTCGTCTATGCTTAATAGAAATGTGCATTCAATTAAACCTCAGAAGTTTTTTGCGCGTACAGAAGCAATTTTTAAAGATCAAATTATGGAATGTAGGCTCTGCACTCATCAAGAGAAAAGTTCGGGGTAGGGGAAGTATTGTTGACAAATCATTCAGTTTAATCATAATAAAGTACATTGGCTTTATTCATATATCAATTCATGCATAAAATGAGAAATTTAATTACGGCTCTAATCGTATTATTAGGAATGTTTGGTTGTTCTCAGAACAAAGAGCAAAATAGCGATCAGATAGAACTAACCAGTGTAGATCTTGATGGATATTGGGGCATGACAAATAGCCAATATAAAGGAGAAAAGACTTCATCACAGGCTGGCTGCCCCACTCTGGATGTTTCGATTGAAGCTATATACCAACCTCATGCATTAGGTTCTCATATTTTGATCAAGGACGACAGTATCTCATTCTTCCGTTACCCTTATGAATATTACGGAACCTATAAATATGAGATAAGAGAAGGATTATTATGTATAGAATCTGACTATACAGCTACTGAAAAGTTTTCAATACAAAAAACCGATAATGACGTACTAATTTTAAATTTTGTAGAGGATTTCACATCTACATGTCCATTATCTTCTGAAGCAAAGTATGAGCGTTTTACCCCTGATCCTGAATTAATAAATAAACTCATTCATGATTCAATTTCTTGTGACTCTTTGACAGGTAAATGGTGGTATTTAAGAAAAAGAATTAGCCATGGGGATGGGATGGATCCAACCATTTTGAATTTTCCTAAAGGCATGCCTGATTCAATATTCATTACGCAAGAAGTAATAAATCATGATTTTCATAAACCTTTTATAGCGTTAGAATTGGACCATAGAAATGTGAAATTGTTTTTTGAAAATCCTGGTGAAAACTCATTCGAACTGGTACCAGAAAATAAAGACGACAAAATTCTTTTTTGTAATTTCTTTGATTACGGAGAGACTATTGATACCATTTATCGTGACATAATTTACAGAAGGTATTAATAGCGATAGAAGATGATCGTTGATTACTTATTATCATTAAACGGCGCACCGAATGATGATGCTTAGGCTAAGCTTGGAGAGAAATCAGCTCTTCCCCAAAGTAATCCATACTTAATTAGTAAAAATCAAAGCTAAATTCACACTCAAACAATAAATCATTAGATTTAAGCATAGTAATGTGTTATTGCCAGGCAATTTTAAGTAGGTTGTCGGATTAGCAATAACCTTAATTGATGCTAATGATCTTACAAGTAATTAAATTAAAGTCAAATCTTTCTGAAGAAGAGTTGATTACTAAGGCAAGAGACAGAAAATCACAGTTTGAAGCAATTCCGGGATTGTTGCAAAAGTATTATGTAAAAACAGATAAACCTGGACAGTACGGAGGTGTTTATGTGTGGGATTCTCCTGAATCATTACAAGCTTTTCGAGCAACTGATTTGGCAAAGAGTATTCCTGAAGCGTATGAAGTAACAGAAGCACCGGAAATTGAGACTATGAATATTCTTTTTCAGTTAAGAGCGAAATAAATTTGAAGTACCCAACACTACCATGAAGATAAGGCCTAAGGAGTACTTTTTGAAATATCGATCAGTACAAATTTGGACACGTTCGTACTTACATAAAGGAAAATTAATCATCCCGTCTCGTTTTAGGTAAATGCACGCAGCGTCTTCATTACATCAATGCGAACTGTATCCCGGTTTACAGCCAACCATACCTGCGCCGAATTGAAAAAATATTTTCAATCTGAAAGTGCGTTTATTTCGTGCCATTTTTCAGAACCCTTGAAATTAGGGTGATTGTAGTTTTTGGTATGCTCTGGAACATATCTTGTGTTTAACAAAGTAGTTGATTAGAGCAAAAACCAAAAACACATAATATTATGAAATTATTTAGCAAAATATTTATTCTACTACTCACCCTGGGACTGTTTTATAGCTGTTCCAAGGATGATGCAACCGGAATGATGACCGTCCGTATGACGGATGATCCAGCTGATTATATGGAAGTTAATGTAGACGTACAGGCGGTACAAATTCATTATGAGGATGATGATCCTGAAGAGTGGGTTACACTTGAAACCAATAGAGGAATCTACAACCTGCTTGACCTTCAAAATGACATAACTGTCGTCATTACTGACCAGGATGAAATACGGGTTGGTTATATCGAGCAGATGAGATTAGTGCTTGGGCAGGAAAATACGCTCGTAACCACTACAGATGAATTTCCATTGCTCTTAAGCAGCCAGGATAAAACTGGGTTAAAAGTCAATGTTAATGCACAAATGAAAGACCAACAACACATGGAAATTGTGCTGGATTTTGACGCAGGAGAATCAGTGGTTGAAGAAGGCAATGATCAGTACAGACTTAAGCCAGTTGTTAAGGTCGAGAGCATAACATATAAATAGTTAAGAACAAAAAGCGATCGTTAGTAGTCATAAGTAAGTAAGCAAACTGGCGAAAATGGGAGAGTGTCGTCATAGGGCACTCTCCTTTCTTTTTTAATTATTGAATCCCTGACCTAATTAGCAGATAAAATCTTATCATGAATCTCAGCATTTAAAGCCAACTTTAATTCTAATTTTAGTACATGACTCGCATAGCTGTGGGAGTATGTAGTTTTTGTCTGCTGGTGTTTTCCTGCGGAAAAGAAGAATTAAGCACTGGTGCTCCTTCACTCATTGGTGTTTGGATACATTATTCGGCAGAAGATGCCTGGGAAAAAGTCACCATAGAAGAAGATGGTACGGGAAATGTAGAATGGTACACCAATAACAAATTGCATAAAGACACCAAAGTGAAACGGTGGTACGTAGAAGACAATGAATTGTATTTAGGCAAGGTGACATTCAGTCTAAAACCCTACCGTATTGACGAGTATCCCGTGACTGCAGGATCAACCTATATAGAAAATTTTGATACGATTACAACGGGCCAACGTTATTGTGTGCTCAACAATTTTTTCTTCGTTGAAAAAGGATAATTTTGTAGCAAAATTACATGGTATGAAGTGTGCATTCTTATCCTTAACGTCCATAGTTCTTATGGCTTGCGGTGGTTCAGGTTCTGTAGATTCAGATGATATGCTACCGGTGGACAGCAAATATGCCGAAGGAAAAGAAATCTATAGTCGCACCTGTGTTGCCTGTCACATGAAGGATGGTAAAGGACTGGAAGGAGTTTTTCCCCCATTGGCCAAAAGTGATTATTTATTGGCAGATCCAAAGCGTGCTTTGAAGCAGGTTGTTCAGGGGTCAGATGAAGTGATGGTGGTGAACGGCGTGGAATACGATCAAGTCATGCCTCCTCAGGATGTTACAGATGAAGAAGCCGTTGCTGTCGTGAATTATATTTTAAATGCCTGGGGGAATGATGGAGGAGAAGTGACCATGGAAGACCTCAAAAAAATTCAAAATTAATACTTGCCAGAAGCTTGTTTTTTAGGTTCTGACTGCTATTTTTAAGGCATGGAACTTCTAGACGGCAAAAAAACATCCAGTGAAATCAAAGAAGAGATCGCTAAAAAAGTGATCCAATTAAAAGAACAAGGGAAGAAAACACCACATTTAGCGGCAGTTATTGTAGGGAATGACGGAGCAAGTAGAACTTATGTGAATGCAAAAGTGAAAACCTGCGAAAAAGTAGGTTTCAATTCTACCCTGTTTGAATTACCCGATAGTATCTCAGAAGCAGATCTTCTGGCAAAAGTAGATGAACTCAATAATGATGATGATATTGATGGTTTTATTGTTCAATTGCCGCTTCCTGATCATATAGATGAACACAAAGTAACACTTGCGGTAAGTCCTTCTAAAGACGTGGATGGATTTCATCCTGAAAATATCGGAAGAATGATGTTGGGCTTACCTTGTTTTCTTCCTGCCACTCCTGCCGGGATTGTTGAATTATTGGACAGGTACAATATTGAAACTTCTGGAAAAGATTGCGTTGTAGTAGGTAGGAGTAATATTGTAGGAACACCAATGAGTGTTTTAATGTCGCGCAATGCCAAAGTGGGAAATTGTACGGTAACACTGACACACTCGCGCACAAAGAATCTTGCTGAGGTAACGAAAAGAGCAGATATTTTGATTGTTGCGCTGGGTAAACCTGAGTTTATTACCGCTGACATGGTGAAAGACGGAGCTGTTGTTGTAGATGTCGGTATTCACCGAATTGCTGATGACAGTAAAAAGTCCGGATTTAAATTGTTAGGAGATGTTAAATTCGACGAAGTGGCACCGAAATGTTCGTACATTACTCCAGTGCCTGGTGGGGTTGGACCAATGACTATTGCTTCACTGATGTTAAACACCCTTAAGGCAATTGATATGAAGTAAAGCAATTGTAAATGAGAAAATTATGGATAATGGCAATTCTGATATGTTCGGGAGTTGCCATTTTTTATTCCTGCAACAGGAAAGGTAAATTTCGAATTTGGGATAGTGGTCCTACCAGGGTAGGTATACAACCATTTGTCAATATTGACCCGGACGAAGTGGACTCTGTAAAGAATGCTGTTGAGCGAATGTATGATTTTGAAGTCGTTGTTCTGGAACCTGTTGATCTGCCAGAAATGGCATATACCGAAATTCGCTATCCACGTTACAGAGCGGATTCATTGGTTGAGTGGTTGAGTCATCATGTCCCTGATTCAGTAGATATGGTGTTGGGCTTGACCAATAAAGATATCTCCATTACCAAGTACAAAGATGCGTCTCGAAATGAGATTAAAGAACCCGTGTGGCAATACCGTGACTTCGGAATTTTTGGACTGGGAAGAATTAACGGAAAAGCTTGTGTAGTGTCGTCAAATAGATTGCACAAAGGAGCAACACAAAAGATGTTTTATAAGCGCCTCACCAGAATTTCGTGTCATGAAGTGGGTCATGTTCTTGGACTAAGGCATTGCCCGGAAAAAAAGTGCCTGATGAATGATGCCAATGAAACAATCAAAACAGTTGATAAGAGTACAGGGAAACTATGTGAAAAATGCTGGAATAAAATCCACTAACTAAATGGGTTTTCTGATATCTCCACCAGGTTGATCTCTACATTGTCAAAGATTGATTTAAAGTCTTCACCAAAGTCTTTGATATCATCATCATCCTTTTCGTAATGCCAGTTTACTTCAAGGTTTTGAAGATCTAACTCGGCCTCGCAGAGTAATACAATTCGCCTGAGGTAAAGCGCCGAACTTGTATTTAAATACTCAACATAAAAATTAATGATGGTCTTTTCCTTTGGTTGTTGAAGATACTTTTCGACTTCTTCTACGATTGGTTCAAAAAAGGAATTTGTGTTTTCAGGAAGGGAGACCCCGGCAAATAAAAACACCCCGGTTTCGTCATTGATGTCAACTTTAAGTGATCTTCTTTGTCCTTCAATACTGTATGTCATTTGTCAAAATGTAAGGGGAGTTCCTATACAAATATAACCAAACAGTCGAATTTCGCGTCAAAACTGTTTTGGATTGTTATTTCAAGAATCTAAAAAATTGTTAATACTCATAGAAAATTGGTAATGAATGATTAAATTTAACGTCCACATAGTTGGAAATGAAAACGTCAGATAATAACCCACTCCGAACCAATGCATTGGTAAAGATTCTAATCTTTACCGTGGTCGTTTTCTTTGCAGGTAAACCAACCATCAAATTGTGTTTTCAGATTTTTGATGAAAAGACTGAATTATGTGAGACACTTGAGGAAGAAACACAGGAAGAAGAAAAGGAAATTGATGATATCGAAGACACCGATAAAATCATTTCTGATTTCTTGAATGAATTAAGTGTATCAGCAAATCAGGAACGTGTTTGGTTTAACAGACTTCATTTAATTTATTCTCAATTCAAACCAGGAGTGCAAATTCCGCCTCCGGAAGTTACATTACATCTAGCTTAATATTTCTCCGGAAAATATTCGGAAATCGAAATTAGATACTTGCTCATTGCAGGTGAAATTGAATATGTAATTGTAATTTTTAAAATGAAAGAGAAGAAAAATCTATTTAGTTATTTAAAGTTCGATATAGCCTCAGGTTTGGTTGTGTTTTTTGTGGCACTTCAGTTGTGTTTGGGAATATCGTTGGCGTCAACGTCCTACAGTGGAATTGAAGGAATGGAAGATTTCACAGGTGTTGTCATGCCAGGACTAATTGCCGGGATTATTGGGGGTCTGGTTGTCGGATCACTCAGTGGCTCCAGATTTGGAGTTAGTGGACCTGCTGCGGGGCTAATTACTATAGTTAGTGCGGCTATTATCGAGTTTGGAGGATTCGCCAATGGAGGATTTGAAAAGTTCGCGCTGGCAGTAGCGCTTGGGGGTGTAATTCAGTTTATCCTGGGAATGGTTAAGGCCGGATTTGTCGCCTATTACATTCCGTTCTCAGTGATTAAAGGAATGTTGGCCGGTATTGGGGTAACCATTTTTATTAAGGAGTTACCTCACTTTTTTGGGTATGACAAGGATCCGGAAGGAGATATGAACTTTGTGCAGGCAGATGGTCATACAACATTTGAGGACCTTTGGTTGATGACAGAAAATGTACACTGGGGAGCTACATTCGTGGCCGCATTATCATTATTCATATTGATTTTTTGGGGATTTAAGTTTATCCAGAAAAACAAAATATTAAGCATGATTCCAGGACCACTGTTAGCTATCATAGTTTCGGTGGGGGTTGCTTATTTGTTCATGGGAAATGCCGACCTGATGATCGCTGGTGAGCATTTGGTGAGTGTTCCAGAACCGCAAAGTATGGAAGAGTTCAAGGGAATGCTCTATTTCCCTGATTTTTCAGCAATTTCAGATCCGGGTGTATGGCGTGTTGCCGTAGTTATTGCTCTGGTGGCATCTATTGAAACACTTCTATGTGTTGAAGCCACGGACAAAATGGATCCAAATAAGGGAAGGACACCAATGAATCGAGAATTGAGGGCTCAGGGTGTTGGAAACCTATTGTCAGGTCTAATCGGTGGATTGCCAATCACACAGGTAATTGTACGTTCTACAGCCAACATTACTTCAGGAGCCAAGACTAAAATGTCTGCTGTTATCCATGGAGGATTCCTACTGGCATTTGTATTACTAATTCCTGGGGTTTTGAATATGATTCCAAGAGCTACTTTGGCAGCAGTGCTACTATTGATTGGTTGGAAATTAGCTAGTCCTAAGACCATGAGAGATATGATTAAAGCAGGTTGGGAACAGTTTGTTCCTTTCTTTGTTGTAATTATCGTGATGTTGTTATCTGATTTATTAAAAGGAGTAGGAGCAGGACTAGCTGTAGGATTTTTAATTCTCTTTTACAAAAATTACAGAGTTTCTTATTTCCTTAAAAGAGAGAATGGCAAAGCTGTTACGGATGAAGAGAAAAAAGAGAATTCGGCCAGTATTATTAAGTCATTTCACGATTCCGATCACGGTGATGATAAAATAGTATTGGTGCTATCTGCGCATGCTAACTTCCTGAATAAAGCCAGCATTATGAGGACGCTGGATGAAATTGAGGATGGGAAAACGGTTGTACTTGATCTCACCAAATCAGTTGATATCG
This sequence comes from Crocinitomicaceae bacterium, assembly GCA_014762645.1. GTDB lineage: Bacteria > Bacteroidota > Bacteroidia > Flavobacteriales_D > Crocinitomicaceae > Paracrocinitomix. Next base: position 13,344 of record JABURP010000065.1, on the reverse strand, counting down.
ATTATGACGTGAAAGAAGCGATTGATGACTTCGTGAAAGGGGCTGAAGATAGAGACATAACAGTCGAATTTATTCACAAAGAAAAACTTGGTTTAGAAGATTAATTAAGACAATTAAAAACTTAAAATATGAGAACACAAACTAAAGAAATACAGGAAAACTTAACGCCAAAAGATGCGCACAGAATTTTGGTGGAAGGAAATAAACGATTTGTGCAAAACAACATGGCAAACCGGGATCTGAAAGAGCAGGTTATTGCAACCAGCAGCGGACAGTTTCCCTTTGCGGTTATTCTGAGTTGTATTGACTCCAGGGTACCGGCAGAGCTGGTTTTTGACCAGGGTATTGGTGATATTTTTTCGGTGAGAATTGCTGGAAATATTGTCAATGAAGATATTCTTGGTTCAATGGAATTTGCGTGTAAAATTGCAGGGTCTAAGATTGTTGTCGTAATGGGGCATACGCGTTGCGGAGCAGTTAACGGAGCTTGTAATCACGTTGAAATGGGCAATTTAACACCATTGTTGGATAAGATTCAACCGGCTGTTAAACAGGTTAATCCTTCAGGTGAAAAAATGGAACCTGAAGCTGTAGAACAAGTAACCATTGAGAATGTAAGAAATGCCATAGAGGAGATCCGGGAAAAGAGTCCTGTTCTTGCAGAAATGGAGGAGAACAATGAGATAGAAATAGTTGGAGCGCTTTACAGTGTAGAAACCGGACAGGTTGAGTTTATGACTGAAAATGTACTCGCCAACTAATGGTGAAATAAGAAATCACGCTTTATCCTTAGCGTTGATGTTACATTATTTTTAAATAACTGCCCCGTGCCCAATCCTTGAGGCATGGGGTTGTTTTTTGTAGCGGTATATTGAGCAATTGCGTCCAACCCTACATTGCTTTCCAGCGCAGAGGTGATCCACCATCCAATATTCATTTTTTCTGCCAGTGAAATCCATTCGTCAGATGCTGTAAACCCACCAACCAGACTAGGCTTAAGAATAATGTACTGAGGCTTAATTGTGTTGAGTACTTGCTGTTTTAGGGACATTTCGTTAATGCCAATCAACTCTTCATCCAGCGCTATAGGTAATGGAGTTTTTTTGCAAAGCTGAGCCATTTCTTCCCATTGCCGTTGTTTGATTGGCTGCTCAATTGAATGGAGGTCGAACTTGCTCAATGCTTCAAGTTTTTCCAGTGCATCCTTAGGTGCAAATGCTCCGTTAGCATCCACCCGTAGTTCCAATGTTTCCTTAGAAAACTTCGCCCGAATAAAGCGCAATAAATCAAGTTCAGCATCAAAATCAATGGCACCGATCTTTAATTTAATGCATGAAAACCCCATCTCCAGTTTCTCTTTAATCTGATCCAACATAAACGACTTGTCACCCATCCAGATCAATCCATTTATTCGAATTCCTTCTTCACCTCTTGTAAATGCATTGTCAAAATATTCTCGTTTACCTCCGTTTTTCAAATCTTTTAAAGCAGCCTCAATCCCAAAGCGAATAGAAGGGAAGTTTATCAGGTCATCTTCCGAAAACAGGTGAATATTGGATAGAATGTCCCGTAGTTCATTTTCATATTCATCTGACCATTCAGGAGAAAGGGATTCAATTATGGAAGCTTCTCCTTTTCCTGTTATTCCCGGTTTTTCATCATTCCAAAGTGAGATGATCCAGGAGTTTTTGGTGCTTAAAATTCCTCTGGAGGTCCCGGCTGGGCGTTTGAATTGTAAGGTGATTTTTTCGACGGAGGCCTTGAGCATTCGGCTAAATTATCTAATTTATTGGTAAAATGTTGTTAATATTATCCTTAACAAGGCGTCCGGCGTCAATTACTTTCTTGTAATTTTGTACTATGTCAATCCCCTCTAAACATGTAGAAGATTTAGTAGAGCATTTTGCTTCACTTCCCGGAATTGGAAGGAAAACGGCTTTGCGCTTGGTATTGAATTTACTCAAGAGAGATGAAGATGAGTTAAAGGCATTTGCAGATACACTGGGTTTGATTAAAGAAAAAGTTACCTCCTGCAAAGTTTGTGGCAATATTTCAGATGCAGATATGTGTAGTATCTGTAGTCAGAATAGCCGTAAACACGAAATTATATGCGTGGTAGAAGATATCAGGGATATCCTGGCTATTGAGTCGACGCAGCAGTATTTTGGCGTGTATCACGTACTTGGGGGGGTTATTTCTCCTATGGAAGGGGTAGGGCCCAATGATCTGAACATAGATCCACTCATTGACAGAGTAACTGAAGGACAGGCTTCCGAAATAATATTAGCCTTGAATTCTTCTATGGAGGGGGATACAACCAACTTCTTTTTGTTTAGAAAATTGGCCGATTTTGATGTCAAGATCACCACCCTTTCAAGAGGCGTGGCAGTTGGAACTGAACTCCAGTATACGGATGAACTTACCCTGGGAAGATCAATCATCAACCGTATGCCATTTGACATGAACCTGGTGAGAAAGTAAGTCTTAATCCTCAACTTACCGCTCTATATCTGGAAGAAATTGCCCGTGTTTGAAATTGAACAGCAAATAAAAAGCCCTCTTGCAACAAGAGAGCTTTTCTAATATTCATACAATGCTTTTTAATGCAGCCCCTTAGCGGCCAGGTATCTTTCCGCATCCAATGCCGCCATACATCCTGTTCCAGCTGCTGTAACAGCTTGTCTGTAGACATGATCCGCAGCATCCCCTGAAACAAAAACACCTTCAATATTTGTTTTGGCTGATCCGGGGATATTTTTGATGTATCCCGTTTCGTCCATATCTAACCATCCTTTGAAAATATCAGTGTTGGGTTTGTGACCAATGGCAATAAATACTCCGGTACATGGAATTTCGGTTGTTTCTCCCGTTTTGTTGTTCTTTACACGCACTTTTTCCACATTTTGACCGTCTCCCAGTACTTCATCAATTTCTGTGTTGTACATGATCTCAATGTTGTCAATCGCTTTAACTCGCTCCTCCATGATTACAGATGCACGAAACTCATTTCTACGTACCAACATGGTAACTTTTGTACAAATGTTTGATAAGTAACCCGCTTCTTCACAAGCCGAATCACCAGCTCCAACGATAACTACTTCCTGACCTTTATAGAAAAAACCATCACAGACAGCACAGGCAGATACTCCACCGCCTGTATTTAAATAATGCTGCTCGGATTCTATCCCCAGGTATTTCGCAGATGCCCCGGTGGAAATGATTATTGTGTCTGCGTGAACTTCTTTTTCTCCATCTACCCAAACCTTGTGAACAGGACCGGTAAAGTCAACTTTCGTAATCCAGCCACTTCTAACATCTGTACCAAAACGTTCAGCCTGCTTCTGCAATTCAATCATCATTTCAGGACCCGTAATTCCATCCGGATAACCCGGAAAGTTTTCTACGTCATTGGTAGTGGTTAACTGCCCTCCAGGTTGTAGTCCCTGATATAAAACTGGTTTCATATTCGCTCTTGAAGCGTAAATGGCTGCGGTATAACCGGCTGGTCCTGATCCAATAATCAGGCATTTGACTTTTTCGATCTCTTCACTCATTTTTTTTCTTGTGTTTAATCTTTGGTTTGCGTGTGGACAAATATAATTGCTTTGCCTTACACTCACTGCGGAAAATTGATGATTAAAATCAATAATGGGATAAATAATATCTATCTAAACTTTGTTAAGATTTCAATAATACCTGCTCAAAATTTTTTTATTCAATATAAAGGGCGTATTTTTGCGCGGATTTACAGGGCTCCCGTTATGATAGACAAAAGTCTTTTTAAGAAAAAAGAATTATATCCATTTCAAAAGAAGGTCGTTACACAGATCATTTCAGAACTAAACAAGCAAGGTGAAAATTTTAACCTGCTTTTTCAACTTCCAACTGGGGGTGGAAAAACAGTAATTTTCTCAAATATTGCTAAAGAATACATCCGAAAAAACAAAAAAAAGGTGCTTATTTTAACGCACCGAATTGAGTTGTGTATTCAGACATCTAAGCAATTAACAGCCTTAGGAGTTGAAAATAAAGTTGTGAATAGTCTCGTGAAACAGATAGAGGATCAGGATCAGTTTGAGTCCTTCACAGCAATGGTTGAAACGCTCAACAATCGCCTGCAGGAAGACAGCACTTTTATTGAAAATGTCGGGTTGGTTATCGTAGATGAAGCGCATAACAATTCTTTCAGAAAGATCTTCCAGTACTTTGAGAATATTAACATATTAGGAGTTACGGCAACGCCACTCAGTTCAAATAAGTCGCTTCCACTTAAGGACAATTACGATAAATTGATTGTAGGGGAGAGTATTAAATCATTGATTGAAAACGGATACCTTTCAAACGCGGAGACATATACGTATGACGTAAACCTACACGGTTTAAAGATTGGTGTGAATGGTGATTTTACGGTAAGTTCTTCAGATAAAGTCTACAGTAATTACTTTATGCAGGAGAAACTGCTCTTTGCGTATGAAGAAGTTGCTGTAGGAAAGAAAACATTGATTTTTAACTCTGGAATAGAATCTTCCAGATCCGTTTACGAATTGTTCAAAAAGCACAACTACAAAGTGCGTCATTTGGACAGTACATTTAGTGATACAGACCGGAAAGATATCTTGAAATGGTTTAAAGAAACACCTGGTGCAGTGCTTACATCTGTAGGTATTTTGACAACAGGATTTGATGAGCCAACGGTTGAAACTATTATCCTGAACAGAGCAACGCGTTCACTGACACTTTATCATCAGATGATTGGTAGAGGATCAAGAAAACTGAAACACAAAAGTACGTTCCAGGTAATTGATCTTGGAAATAACGTAAGACGATTTGGATATTGGCAAGAATTTATTGATTGGCAAGATGCATTTAATTATCCGGATCGCTTCCTGGAAGCTCGCCTAAGTGAAGAAGACGACATAATGTTCGAAGCGGAGTATGAATTGTCACGAACTTTAAGAGAAAAGATTAAAAACCCGGAAAAGTTGGAAGACTTTTCTATGAAAGAGGTTTATGATCAGTGTATCACACAAGGTAAAAAAGGAAAAGAAGCGGTAGATATTTCGCTTGATAATCACTTTGAAGTTGTAGCGGAGAATTCGGAAGACATGTACGACGGATTATTGCTGCTACAAGAACTGCAGGATGATATTGAGCGAAGGCTAAAGCATTACACCAAATGCATTACCAAAGCCACTGACAATTATTTAAACTGGTTGAAAGAAACCTACAATCGTCAGCTTTCTCAGCGTATCAGAGCTGAACTTGACGCCGAATAATCATACGGGTATAATATTGTGTACAATACTTCGTTTTAGGCTATACAACCTAAAACTGAAGCTATAGAATACGTTTACATAATCTCAAATCCTGAATTTTTATGAAGCGTATATTGTTTTCAATTTCAATCTTCACATCTTGTTTGTCTTTTTCTCAATTTGACGTATCCATACACACGGGTGGAGGGGTGAGTTATATCAGCAATTCTGCTACGGTAAATATGAATCATCTGACTTACGGAGCTCCGGTTAGAGCCTTTCCGAAAGCTTCCCTGGAAGGAGGTATTACAGCCAGTTATGCCTTTAAGAGACATTCTTTTGATCTGGGTGTCCTTTATTCACAGATTCGTTCACTGAATACAGAAGATACCTTCTATGATTTGGATTATGGCATGGGACTGACGCACCTTTATGTAGAAAAGATGAGGACAATAGGTTATCTGGCTATTCCTTTGCAGGTGAATCGAGACTATAATTTGGTGTCATTTGGAGCTGGAGTGCAGCCTCAATTTGCCCTACACGTTAATGAAGAGAAAAAAATGTGGACCGACTTCTCGGATTCGCCGGAAACAGTAGCTTTCTTACCGGATGATCGAACCATTCGTACATTCGACCTGGGTTGGATCGGTAACTTCTGCTATCACGGAACAAAGCACTTGTCGCTTAGCCTTAAAGTTTATTGGGGTTTATGGAACATTAACAACTTTGGCGAGAAAGGTGCGGTATATGAGTTTTTTCAAATTGAAAATCCTGTCGTTGACCGAAAACTTAAAAACAGGCAGTTTACTATGTCTGTTAAGTATCATATTTTCGGAAAGAAAGAGGGGAATGTTACCAGTTTTGAAGAGTTTTGAAAGGATAATTAGGTCTGTTATCCACCAATTTTCAATTTGATATTCAATTTAGCTCAATCCAACACATGTAATAATGCTAAACATATTCCAAATGCAGAACTGGTAAAGGATAGCAAATTAATTATGCGTGCATAACCAACCATGGCATTATAATTGTCGTCTTTTTAAGTAGAGAATCCAATATAAAAGTAGAAGTTGGATGCGGAGCGATAAAGATGACATAATGAGTATAAGAGAAAGAATAAACGCAGTGTATGTCCTACAAAGATTCGTAAGAATGAGTAGGGTACTATTGCCGTTGTATCTGGATCTTAGTAGTAAGAAGTCGCTTTCCATTTCTGAGGAGCAGAAACTACAGGGAATTCGGTCAGTATATGACAATTTCCAGGCTAATCCTCAAGCGTCAAAGTACTTGATTAACTCTAATATTCTTAGCCTGATACAAAATGTATATGGGTATATCATTTCAAACAAAGGGCAAAACCCTCAGAGTTATCATGAGTACAATGAATTTATCAAAGAAAGCGATCGCTTAATTACTTTGTGGGATAGACAGTTGATGAATTAATTATTTCCCGGCACCTTTAAATACAATGGCAATCGTATAGAACATAATCTTAAAGTCTAAGGCTAAAGACATGTTCCGGATATACAGTAAATCGTACTTCATACGTTGCACCATTTGTTCTACATTTTCGGCATAGCCAAATTTAACCTGACCCCAGGACGTTATGCCAGGTCTAACCTTGTGCAAATACAGATATTGTGGGTCTTGTTCTGAGATTTTATCTATGTAGTATTGACGTTCGGGCCGAGGACCAACCAACGACATTTCACCGATTAAAACATTCCAGAACTGTGGAAATTCATCCAGACGGGTTTTACGCAGAAATTTACCAATCTTAGTAATTCTTTGATCATTTGAACTGGATAGTTGTGGTCCATCCTTTTCAGCATTATCTACCATTGTTCGGAACTTAATGATTTTGAACTTTTTGCCGTGTTTCCCAATTCGTTCCTGTTTAAAAAATATCGGTCCTTTTGAAGTGGATTTAACCAGAATAGCAACTGTGATATAGACGGGTATTAACATGATAATGGCAATTAATGACACGCCAACATCTATAATCCGTTTGGTAGAAAATTGCCAGTCCGGCATGGAGCTCGGTGTTACATTTAACAACAAGGCTCCGAAAATGGAATTCATTTTAACCTGACCGGCTAAAATATCGTATGCATCCGGGACGGTACTGATCTTGATATCATAGCCTGAGAGACTGGTGATTATTCCTTTTAAACGTTCATGATCACTACTTTCCAGTGCAATTATAGCTTCTTCAACTTCAACATCTTGTAATATTTGATGGATATCATCAATATGCCCGAGGTAATTCATTTGTTCACTCAACAAGGTATCATCCCCGTTGATATTGACATAACCAATAAACTTGTACCCTGGATTTTGCTTCAGGTTGTTAATGTCTTCAAGTATTTCAAGTGCTTTTTGACTTCCTCCGATAATGATCGTGTTGAATCCTATCTTTCCACTGTGAATCCGTTTTACGTAAATCGTTGTAAAGATCATTCTCGGAATAAGCGTGATGGAGAAATGTAATCCCATGAATACAAAAAAGAGGACATAAAACTGCGTGTACGACTCAACAAAGTCATTTAATATCAATCCAAAAAAGATTAAAATACTCCCTATGATTGTTCCGAATAGGGTAAGTTTTAGCGTCTTTAATCGATAACTGCGTTTGATATTGTGATAGGTGCCCTGAATTGTATAAAGAAATATCCAAAACACAGGAATGGCAACAAGGCCAGTATAAAAATTCCCTTTAAAAACAATCTCAGAATTTTCGATTGTAGTTATACGATAGATGTAAAATATAAACCAGACCAGTGCAGCTGTCAGAAAGTCAACACAAACAAATAATATTGCTTTCTGTTTACTCGTCATTGAAATCGTAAAACCTTTATGTTGTCAAGATAAACGACACCGGAAGAATTACCTTCATCCAGGACACTGGCAAGGGAGATTTCAAAGCTTGTGGCATATATTTCATAGCTCACGTTCTCTTTCAAACTAATGTAGATTTTCTTCCACTCCATTTCAGCTGCGTCCTGTGGATTCATTTGAACCAATGGCGCCTCATTTGAACCTCCTGAGTTTTCAGCAATTACACTTAATAACATAGAGTTGGTGTTCATATAATCAATCTCTACATAAACTTCTGCTCCACCGCCTGGTAAATTCATATTGGTATTCGTGGCTCCTTTGTATACTGTGTCAGTTTGTGTCAGATAAACGGCTCCACATTTGCTGCCATACTTAACGATATCAGGATAACTGGATGCGCTTATAACCACCATGTCTGTATCAGAAATCGGTTCTTTGTAAAAGTCTACGCCCAGATCTTCAAAATCTTCCAGTAGCTGGAACTGAACATCAGATTTATACGAAGTTGTGGGCGTCACTACCACTTCTTGATTTTTTACAAGTGCCAGTTTTACATCAAACCGCTCGTAAAATGGGTACTTTACCCGTGTGGCAGAAATACCGTTTTGTTTAATTCCCGGATAAATAATGAAATCATGTGTGCCTTCTGCTAAAACTGGAATTTTACACGGAAGTTCAAATACTCCCAGGGCCTGGTTATCCATGTACACCCATGCGTCTGTGATATCGTGTGAATTAACACCTTCTGTAGGTTCATCCGTGGTCAATACAAAATCATTGATAATAACCCACGAAGGAGTAGTGTCTGTTTTTCTACAAGACATTAGAATGAATACGGCAACTACGAGAAGCAGGTAAGTTTTCTTCATGTATTTCAGGTGGGTCCTAAAAGAAAACGCAAAAAAAGCTTAAATATTTTCTTTTATCAAGCTTCCGCTCAATTTTACTTCGTCCATTATGCGGTGTGCCACCTCTAATGCTTTCAAACCGTCGTTTAATGTGACAGGTGGATCGTTGTCATTTTCAATGCTTTGGGCAAAGGAATCCAGCTCTTCTTTTATCGCATTTGTATCCGATATTTCCGGTTTAAAAATTTCAATTTTCTTTTTAGGTTTTCCTTCCCCTAAATCAAACACAATATCAAAAGGGTCAGGCTCGGTCTCCAGGGACGTCATTTTTACGATCTCAGCAGACTTTTGAAGAAAATCTACAGAGATATACGCATCTCTTTGAAAGAAACGCGTTTTCCGCATGTTTTTAAGCGAGATACGCGACGCAGTAAGGTTAGCGACACAGCCATTTTCGAATTCAATACGTGCATTAGCGATATCCGGAGTTTCGCTAACAACTGCAACGCCTGAAGCAGATATTCGCTTCACCGGAGAATGAACACAACTGAGGATTACATCAAGGTCGTGAATCATCAAATCAAGTACTACGGGAACATCCGTTCCTCTCGGATTGTAGTTCGCCAGACGGTGAGATTCAATAAATAATGGTGTGTTGAGATAAGGATCAGCATGCTTAAACGCCGGGTTGAAACGCTCCACATGACCTACCTGAACTTTAACGCCAAATTCTTCTTGCAATTCTTTTAAAAGATAACCCTCATCTACTGTTTCAGTAAGTGGTTTTTCAATAAAAACATGCTTTCCGGCTTTAATGGCCTTTTCGGCAATTGTATAATGTGAAATGGTTGGTGTTACAATATCTACACAATCAACAGCTGCAATTAGCTCGTCAATGTTCGAAAACCTCTTGACTTTATATTCCTGACTCGTTGCCTGTGCATTTACTTCATTGGGGTCGTAAAAGCCAACAAATTCGAATCTTTCTGGTAGTGTATTAATCAATTTAGCGTGGATTCTACCTAAATGTCCAACCCCAAATAACCCTATTTTAAGCATGGCAATTCTATTTCTCCAAAGTTATTTCTTTTTTGGATGCAGTCAAGGCTCTGTTGATAAGTAAAAGCTAAAATCAGATGAAAAAGGGCAAAAACGCGTAAATTTGTAATCACATTTACGGATTACATGAAAAAACTTCTACTCGCGCTGGCAATTTTTCCCGCCTTATCATCACATGCTCAAAATACGGACACTATTTCCGTGATGGCTTATAATCTATTGAATTTCCCGCAAGTTAATTCGTCAAGAATAGCCGACCTAAAGACAATCGTGCAGGAATCATTACCGGATATATTGATGGTTTGTGAGCTGACGTCAGGCACAGGAGCAAATGCTATTTTGAGCAATGCACTTAACCAGAATGGAATTACCTATTACAACAAGGCCAATTATGTTACAGGTCCGGATACGCAAAATATGTTGTACTATAATGATGACAAACTGGAACTTCTGGAACAAAATGAGATCACCACAAATTTAAGGGACATCAATGAGTACGTCTTGTATTATGAAAGTGACGATATCGCAACAACCAGTGACACGACTTTTTTTTATATCTATGTCTGCCATTTAAAAGCCAGTCAGGGCTATGAGTCAGAAAGAGATGCTGAAGCACTCGCTATGAAGAATTACATGGCAACCCGACCGAATTTAGAGAATGTACTTGTAGGAGGAGACTTCAATTTGTACGGCAGCTCGGAACCAGCCTGGGGAACAATTTTATATGGTGCCGGAGTGACGCTTGTTGACCCCATTGACTTACCGGGCGAATGGCATGCTGACTGGGGATATCAGGATTACCACACACAATCTACCAGAACCCAGTCTTTTGATGGCGGGTCAACGGGTGGAATGGATGATAGGTTTGATTTTATTTTCATGTCACCGGACTTAATGAACTGGGGAAATCAGGCTAAAATGATAGATGGCACTTACTGGGCTTATGGACAGGACGGAAACCACTATAATGATGAATTGATAGCACCTCCAACAAATACTACTTTACCATGGACCGTAATTCAGGCGCTTTATGATATGTCTGATCACCTTCCGGTTTACGCTGAGATTGAAGTGCAAAGATCATTTAATAGTATAACAGACCCAACCAACAGGTTTACTGCCTATTACAATCCAAATAATTCGAGTATTCATTTCAGATGTGAAGATGAAAATCTTCAACTCGGAAACATTGTTATTTATGACTTAAGCGGTAATGAAGTCATGAAATTCACCTCCCTGGAGAGCAGCTCCGTGTTGGATGTTAGTTGGTTGGAAAAAGGAATGTACATTTTAAGGGAGTCTAACTTCGGTTACTCTATGAAGTTTGTGCGGTAAATAACGCTATAGTTAGCTTTAGATTGATCCGGAACAATGAATGAAATGTAGTAACTGTGTCTCCACGGTAAGTATGGGTAAGAATGTGATTAATGCCTACATTTACATAAGTCTTACATTTACGTTCAATGAAAATCTTCCTTACACTTATTTGGTCGTGCTTACTAATACGTTTGGATTATCTTGATCATTCTAAAACAGGTTATTTATGAGGTTGTTTGCCGTGACATTGATGGTGATTGTATCCACCACATCCCTCGCTAGAAAGGTAGATATACGATATGCTGATACAGCAATTATTAAATCGCATCTTCAAAATATCATCAACACAGAAAAACCACGTCATTTTAATAATCCAGACGTTCTAAATAAGGTATCCGCCTATATTTTCAAGCATTTTAAGACGCATTGTGATACCGTTTTCTATCAGAATTATAAGGTTGATAATAATACCTATAGAAATGTTGTTGCTCGGATAGGGCCAAAAGGAACACCTAAAATCGTTGTGGGCGCCCACTATGATGTGTGTGGTGAACAAGACGGAGCTGATGACAACGCAAGTGGAGTAGTGGGCTTGCTTGAATTGGTTCGATTGCTATCAGCGGATACCTTACCTAATCAAATTGAGTTTGTCGCTTACACCCTGGAAGAACCACCCTATTTTAGAACGCCTTACATGGGAAGCCATATTCATGCGAAATCTATATATGAAAGTCAGGAAGATATTTTGGGAATGATATGTTTGGAAATGATTGGATATTTCAGTGATGAGCGTAAATCCCAAAATTATCCACTGGGTATTTTGAAGATGATATACGGAGGAAAAGGAGATTATATCACGATAGTTCAAAAATTTAAAGGGGGGGAGTTTTCAAGGAAATTCAAACGGAGGATAAAGCGCCAGAATCGGGTAAAAACAAAATCCTTCAAAGGCCCCGCTAAATTACAGGGAATTGATTTTTCCGATCATCTCAACTACTGGAAATATGAATTTAGTGCTGTCATGGTGACAAATACAGGATTTTATCGCAATAAAAACTACCATCAAATTACAGACACTATTGAAACACTTGATTTGAACAGAATGGCATTGGTGATTGATCAGGTTTATATGGTGTTAAAACAGTGGAAATGATATCTTTGTCTCTTCAATGATAGTCAGAAACTACTCTATAAATTATGTCTTCCTGATTGGTTTCATTTTTATGTTTGGAAGATCGAATACTTTTGCACAAGAGGATGGTATTCAGTTCAAACTTGATTCCCTAGAAGATAAAATTGCCCAGGCAAGTCATGATACCATCAGATGTAAGTTACTTCTGGAGCAAGGGTTCCTGTTATTGCCAAAAGATTCTGTAAAAGCTGTTCAAAAGTTTGATCGATCTATTGAATTAGCAAAAGAAAATAACTGGGAAAAAACCTTCAAGATATTCCATGAAATAGGCATGACCTATGAACACTATGGATACATGGATGCCTGCGAATCATACCTTTGGAAGGCTATTCATGAGTGTATTAAAGTCGAGAGTTCATTTGAATTGGGAAGAATGCATCATGACCTTGGTGTTGCCTTTCATATAGAGAATGAATATGACAGTGCACGCTTTCATTACAATAAAGTGATTGAAATAGCCATTAAAAACAACCATCCAAAACTCTTGGGGAGTGGCTATAATGACAGAGGTAATTTGGCGCTTTATGAAAGTGATTTATCAGACGCATTGAAGTATTATTTGTTAGGACTTAAAGTGAGGGAAGCCATTCAGGATTCACTTGGAATAAGTGGCAGCATCAACAACATTGGATTAGTGTACCTCCGTTTGGAAGATTATGAAAATGCACTTGAATACCACAAAAGATCATTGGACATTGCAGAGATTAGAGATAATGATTTACAACGATCAATCGCTTATGCCAATATGGGCACTGACTCTATAAATTTAAAAGATTTCGAAAACGCAATTGATTGTTTGGATAAGGCACTGGAGATCCGTAAGAAAAGGGACAGT